>NZ_JBFUEH010000005.1:0-560834 GCF_056404295.1 Pedococcus sp. P2_D7 | reverse complement strand
ACACGACCGTGGCCGATGAGACCGGTCACCCAGGTTCTCCAGCCCGCCACCCTCGTACCGCGACAGCCACTCATGAAGGGTCTTGCGTGCAACCCCGAACCGGGCCGCCACTTCGGTGACGGTCGCGCCCTCACCGATCACCGCCAACACCGCCTGATACCGCTGCTCAGCCACACTCATCTCCCGCATCTCGAGAGTGTCACCGATCAACCGGAGTAGAACTGTCACCCATCAACCGAGGGACTTCAGCCCCACCAGTGCCTTGTATGAGTTCGCCTGATGCTTGACGTTTGGGCTTCGGTTGATGCCTGACAGTGTTTCGGTTGATGGTTGACAGTTACTTCGGCTGATCCTTGACACTCCCTTGATGAGGGAGATGAGCGTGGCTTGAGCAGCGGTACAAGGCGGTGCTGGCGGTCATCAGCGATGGCCGCACGGTCAAGGAGGTCGCGGCCGCGTGGTCAGTGTCGCGGCAAACCCTGCACGACTGGCTGGCCCGGTACGAGCAGGGCGGGTTGGAGGCGTTGACCGACCGGTCTCACCGGCCCGAGACGTGCCCGCATCAGTTGGACCCCGAGCTGGAGGTCGCGGTGCTGGAGATGCGGCGGTTGCATGTTTTATGTGGAATTGTCCGCTGCTTCGAGGGTGGCGCCGACCACCGACACCAGTCCACCTTCCCCGGACGGCCAACGATCCTTGACCAATTCCTTAACCGCGGGCGGGACCTTCGCCGTCGGCGAGGGTCAGCTGACGTGGATGCTAGGTCGCCGGGACGGGTCGGGTTCGACCTTGCGAATGATCTCCCGGACAACGGGAGGGGTGTCGCCGCGGCCCAGGAGCAGGTACCGCAGCAGGTGGGCAACCGGGGAGCCTTCGGACCACTCGAAGTGGCAGTGCGGGTGCAGCCCGGTCGCGTCCCGCAGGGCAAGCAGGACGGCGGCCATGGCGTTGGGTGCGGCCGGGCTGGCCAACCGCAGGATGCGGTACCCGCCCACCTCGACGCCGTGCACGCGCAGGACGTCGGCGAAGTCGGAGGGGTCGTCGATGTCGACCTCGAGGAACAGCACGTCCGAACGGCCCGGAACCGGGTTCATGGAGCGCTGCTCGGCCTCCTTGGCCACGTACTCGGCCTCGTCGCCGGCCTGTCGCTTGTTCGCGATGATGTTCAGCAGCCCGTCGTGGGCGACGGACTCCTCGATGAACCGGCGGGCGTCCTCGTCGAACTCGATATGTTCAACTCGCAGCTCGGTGGTTCGACTGATGCGGGAGATGAGGGAGACGACCACGATGCCGAGGATGAACAGCCCGGAGATGGCAATGCCGTCGGGCTTCTCGCGGATGTTCTCCACCAGGGCGTACAGCAGGATGAGGGTCAGGACCGCGAACCCTCCCGCGGCGACCTTCTGCCGGTGCCGGTATGCGGAGATGGTGACGGCCACCGCACCCGAGACCATCATGGCCAGGATGCCGGTCGCGTAGGCACCCGCTTGGGCGTTGACGTCGGCACCAAACGCGATGGTGATGATGATGCAGATGACGGTGTAGACGAGTACGACCGGGCGCACCGCGCGGCCCCACTCGGGGGCCATCCCGTAGGCGGGTAGGTAGCGGGGCACGATGTTGATCAGGCCGGCCATCGCCGAGGCGCCCGCGAACCACAGGATGAGGATGGTGCTGATGTCGTAGATGGTGCCGAACCCGTCGCCAAACATCTCATGCGCCAGGTAGGCCAGGGCGCGGCCGTTGGCCTCCCCGCCGGTCTTGAACTCCTGCGCGGGGATGAGCACGGTGGTGACGAAGCTGGTGGACAGCAGGTACACCGACATGATGAGCGCCGCGCCGGCCAGGAGCTTGCGGGTGTTCCGGATGCGGGAAGCGAGCTTCTCCTTCGCGCTCTCACCGTCGGCGGCGACCAGCGGCATCATCGACACCCCGGTCTCAAACCCGGACAGGCCGAGCACCAGCAGCGGGAACGCGATCACCGCCGGGCCGATAGCCCCACCCAGACCGCCGCTGTCGGCCAGGGCGGACGTCCAGGCGGACAGGGCGCCGTCGGTGCTGAACACCTCCATCAGTCCCTTGACGACGACGACGGCGTTCAGCGCCAGGAAGACGGCCACGAGCGGGATGGCGACCCTGACGGCCTCGCTGAAGCCGAGTAGGAACACCCCGCACAGCACGAGCAGCAGGAACACCGTGATGGCCACCGCGTGCCCGTGCAGGGCGTCGGGGAAGAACGGGGACTCCAGCACGTGCACGGACGCGTCCGCCGCGGACAGGGTGATGGTGATGATCCACGACGTGGCGACAAAACCAAGCAGGACAAGGACGAACACCTTGCCGCGCCAGAAGGGCAGCAGGTCCTCCAGCATGGCGACCGACCCTTGCCCGTGCGGGCTCTCCCTGGCGACGCGGGAGTACATCGGCAACATTCCCAGCAGGGTCAGCAGCACGATGAGCAGGGTCGCCAACGGGGACAGGGCGCCGGCGGCCAAAGCGGCGATGCCGGGCAAGTACGCGAGGGTGGAGAAGTAGTCGACCCCGGTCAGGGTCATCACCTTCCACCAGGCGTGAGGCTCCGCGTGCTCCTCCCCCGACTCAGGACCGACCGGCTGGACGCGGTGCTCGAGCAGCCACTTGGCTCCAGGCCGCGTGGACTCGGTGCGGGTCGCGGGACTCGGCACTCGGGCGGGCATGACCAAAGGGTCAGGAGCGTTCATTTCGTCTCTCTGTAGCGGGAACGTTGGGGCGGAGCCACCCTATGGCGGCAGGCCTTGACCCTCCCCACCCGTGCCACGCCCACGCTGCGCCACCCCGCTGCTACGTCCAAGCCATGAGGCGAGCGTGAGGCGACGATGAACACCGCGGTCCGCGTCGTCCTGGCTGTTGCTGCAGCGGCAGGAACCCTCGCCATCGGCAGGGCGGTTGCCAACCGTGAGGAGAACCACCGGATGTCGCTGCCGATGTCCGTCGGCGTCGGTGTGGTGTTGCTCGCGGTGTACCTCACCATCGCCTTGTCCATGTAAAGGGCTCCCATCAGGGTGCGGCAGGATTGAGTCAGAGCTCGAAGCGGTAACCGAGCCCGGGTTCGGTGATGAGGTGGTGCGGGGTGGATGGGTTCTCCTCGAGCTTGCGTCGCAGGGTGGCCATGTACACGCGCAGGTAGTTGCTCTCGTCGCCGTAGGTGGGGCCCCACACCTCTTGGAGGAGCTGCCTGCCGGGGATGAGCCTGCCTGGGTCGCGCACCAGGACCTCGAGCAGGTGCCACTCGGTCGGTGTCAGGCGGACGTCCTGACCTGCGCGGGTGACGCGCTTGGCGCGTCGGTCGATGACCAAGGTGCCTGCCGCAAGGGTCGGCACGTCACCTCCTGGGGCCGCTCGGCGCAGGCTGGCCCGCAACCGGGCAAGGAGCTCATCCATGCCGAAGGGCTTGGTGACGTAGTCGTCGGCGCCCGCGTCGAGGGCGTCGACCTTGGCGCCTTGGGCGTCCCGTGCAGAGAGCACGATGATGGGCACGTCGGTCCAGCCGCGCAAACCGCTGACCACGTCGACCCCGTCGATGTCGGGGAGCCCGAGGTCGAGGATGACGATGTCGGGCAGGTCCGCTGCTGCTGCCGCCAGGGCGGTGGTTCCGTCGCCGACGGCGTGCACGTCGTACCGGCGGGCGCGCAGGTTGATGGCCAAGGCTCGGCGAAGCTGGGGATCGTCTTCGACGATAAGTACTTTGGTCATTGCGGCGCCGCCGGGAGTCGGATGGTCATGGTCAGGCCACCGCCAGGGGTGGTGGATGGACTGATGCTGCCGCCCATGGCCTCGGTGAAGCCTCGGGCGATGGCCAGCCCGAGCCCGACCCCGCCGGGTGTGGTGTCACCAAGGCGCTGGAAGGGAACGAACATCTCTTCCCAGCCGCCGGGGTGGGCGCCTGGCCCTTGGTCGGCGACCTGGATCTGGATATACGCGGCATGCGATGTCGGCAAAGGTGTGGCGGCGATGCTGACCTTGCGCCCTTCGGGGGTGTATCGGAGCGCATTGTCGATGAGGTTCGCCAGGACGCGCTCGAGCAGGCCGTCGTCGGCCATGACAGATGGCAGTCCCTCCGCGATTTTGAGGACGACGCCGCGCGCATCGAGGGTAAGCAGGGCCCGGGAGGCGATCTCCTCGACGTCCACGGGGTGGGTGTGCACCGACAGGGCGCCCGCTTGGATGCGGCTCATCGCCAGGAGGTTGTTGACCAGGCCGGTGAGCCTGTCGGCGCCTTCCTCAATCGTGGCCAGGAGCTCGTCCTGCTCGCCCGGCTCCCACGTCACGTCGGGCTGCCGCAGCCCAGATGCGGCGGTCTTGATGCCTGCCAAGGGGGTGCGAAGGTCGTGCCCGACGGCCGTCAGCAACGCCGAGCGGACCCGGTCGGTCTGGGCGAGCTGTTCCGCCCGAGCTGCTTCCTGAGCGAGTCGCGCGGTTTCCCACGCCCGCCCGGCCGTCCCGGCGAGGGCTTCCAGTAGGACTCTGTCTTCGGCGAACAGCGGGCGGCCGTACCCAAGCAAGCTCAAAGTGCCCGACGCCGGCACGCACAGCACCGCTGGCCCCTCGGCTGTGGGGCCGGTCCATGCCACCGGATGCTCCGGCTCTGCGTTTGGGGCCAGGGTAACGGTGTCCATGCTGTACAGCTCGCGCACCTGGTCAAGAACCTGCTGCACGGTTACCCCGCGCATCTCCGCACTGCTCAAGGTGGCAACCATGCGGGTTTGGAGCCGGTTTCTTTCTGCCTTGGCTCGGTTCCTTGCGCCAACCTCGACCGTAATGCTGACAATGGCAGCCGCCAGGACAAACACCACGAGGTCGGTCAGCGCGTCCGGCTCGCCGACACTGAGCGTGTGGTAGGGCGGGGTGAGGAACCAGTTCGCCAGAAGAAATCCTCCGACCGCGGCCAGGAGGCCAGGCAGGACCCCGCCTACGACAGCGACCACCACAACCGCCAGCAAGTAGACGAGTAACACACTCTCGCCAGGCCCCAACGGCTGCAGGCCCACCATCGTCCACGTGAGCAAAGGCATGCCCACGACGCACAGCCCCAAGCCTGTCAGCAGGCGCCGTCTAGAAAGCCCGGTGGCCCCGGGTGACATCGCCCCGGTAGGGAACAGCCCCGCTGCGGGCTCCGCTCGCGGTGCGGCCGGCTGCATGACCTCAGCGTGCCACACCAAGACCTTCGGGACGGCCGGACAAGTCCGCAGAAGGGACGGCCACCCTCCCGCTCGGCCCGTCCCCGTCCGAGCCATCTGTAGTGACGCCCGGGTCCACGGACAGCTGCCAAGGCACCGACGTCACCATCACGCCGGGCTCGAAAAGCAGCCGGGCCTTCAGACGTAGTGCGCTCTGGTTGTGTAGCAAATGCTCCCACCACCGACGAACTACGTACTCGGGGATGAACACGGAAACGACATCGCGGGGGTGGTCCCGCAGGAGCTCGCGTACGTGCTCGATCACCGGCCGGGTCATGTCGCGGAACGGCGAGTCCAGAACGGTCAGCTCCACCGGGATGTCCCGCTCGATCCACTGCGCGGTCAGTCGTTCGGTGGCCCCCGCGCTGGTGCGCACCGTGACGGCCCGGAGGCTGGCGGGCCTGGTCGCTCTGGCGAATGCCAGCGCCCGCAGTGTGGGTGCATGCAGCGTCGACACCAGCACCAGGGTGTGGATCCGGGCTGGCAGAACTACCCCACCGACGGCCGGCCGAAGGGCTCGGGCCACCGTCCGGTAGTGCTTGCGGATGAGCGTCATAAGAGCGATGAGCAGAGGCATGGCCACCACGACCAGCCAAGCACCGTGGGTGAACTTGGTGACCAGGACGATGACCAGCACCAACCCGGTCACGGCGGCGCCCACGGCGTTGACAGCCAGCTTGCGCCTGATGCTTGCCCGGTCGCGTGCTGCTGCGGGTGTGACCAGCAACTGCTGCCAGTGCCGCACCATCCCGACCTGGCTGAGGGTGAACGAGACGAACACGCCGATGATGTACAGCTGGATCAGTCGGGTCGTGTTCGCGTCGAACGCCCACAGCAATCCGATCGCCAGCAGCGCCAGGATCACGATGCCGTTGGAGAACACAAGTCGGTCTCCACGGCGAGCGAACTGTCGCGGCAGGTATCCGTCCTCCCCCAGCAAGGACGCGAGGATCGGGAAGCCGTTGAACGCGGTGTTCGCCGCCAGGACGAGGATGGCTGCCGTAAAGCCCTGCACCGCATAGAAGCCGATGCTGCCCCCACCGAAGATGGCGCCCGCGACCTGGGCGATCACCGTCTTCTGCGTGTACCCGTCCGGGGCCCCGATGAGCATGGATGGGTCATGTGCGACGTGGACCTTGGCGATCAGGGCCAACGCTGTGAGCCCGACAAACATAACGATGGTCAGAACACCCATGATTGCCAACGTGTCTGCGGCATTGCGGCTCTTGGGTCGTTTGAAGTTGGGCACTCCGTTGCTCACCGCTTCCACCCCGGTCAGCGCGGTACATCCCGAGGCAAAGGCCCGAAGGGCGAGGGCAAGCACGAGCAACCCGGAGACGTGACTTTCGGCCCGAATCCCAAGCGGCGCTGACTCGGCGACCGGCGCCGCCCCCGTCGCGGTCCGGTACAGCCCGAGGGCGAGCATGACCAAGACACAGGCGACGAACCCGTACGTAGGGATCGCGAACGCCGCTCCCGACTCCTTGATTCCGCGCAGGTTGATGACGGCGAGCAAAGCCACCAGCCCCACCGAGAGCGTGAGGGCGTGGGGCGCCAGCTCCGGGACGGCGGAGACGATGTTGGCCACCCCTGCCGCCACCGACACCGCCACCGTCAGGACGTAGTCGACGAGCAGCGCGCTGGCCGCGACCAGGGCGGCGCCGCGCCCCAGGTTGGCCCGACTGACGGCATACGCCCCGCCACCGTTGGGGTAGGCATAACAGGTCTGGCGGTAGGACAACACGACAACGACAAGCAAGAGCACGACCCCGGCAGCGACGAGCGGTGTGAGGTGCAGCAGCGTCAGGCCGCCCAGGCTTAGCACCAGCAGAATCTCCTCGGTGGCGTACGCGTTGGATGACAGTGGGTCGCTGCAGAACACCGGCAAGGCGAGCTTCTTCGGCAGCAGGGTTTCGCCCATCTGCGAGCTCAGTAGAGGTCGGCCCACAAGGAGACGCTTGGGCATGCGCAGCAGTTCGGTCACCGCCCGACTGAAGCACCACTGCCGCTATAGGACTGTGGCTCTTGACGCGTCCTTAGCGGGCGAGGTACCAATCTTGATACTCCCTTAGCGTCGAGCGCGTGCGGGTTATCTCGGCCAGTCGGGGCTCCGGCGCCTCAGTCGGCCGCTGATGCGGGCTCGTCTAGCGGACACGCGTGCCCAGACGGTCTGCTGCACGGCCAGGGTCGCCCACCCCGCCAACGCCATCCCTGACAGGTTCAGCGCCAGTTGCAGGGTGCTGCCCCAAACCTCGTGACCGACGCCAAACGCCAACCCGAGGGCGATGTTCCCGGCAGCGGGGACGGTGGTTACGGAGATGAACACCCCGGACAGGCCACCGGTACGGGCGGAGGTCACCGACAAGACACCGGCCGCGCCCGCGATGACGGCCACGATGAACGACCACGTGTCCGGGAAGTAGATGAAGTCGGTGCCGGGACGAGGCCCAGTGACGTCAGCCAGAGCGAGCCAGCCCAGCGCCTTTCCTACCAACGCGAGCAACGTAGTCAGCGCAATCGCGGCGCCGAACCCGGCAACGAGGGTGACGATGGCGCTGCGCAGCAGTGTGTATCGGCGGCGGACGAGCGCCACCCCAAGAGCGGCGACAGCGCCGAACTCCGGACCGAGGACCATGGCCCCGATGACCAGGATCTGAGAGTCCAGGACGATCGCGATGGTCGCAATGAGCGTCGCCAGCGTCATGAACGTGCTGTACGTCCAGTTCAGCTCGGAATCCTCGTACGCCCGCTGGGTCACGTCGGCCCACACCACGGAGTCGGCACTGCTGCCCGGTGTTCGCCGCTCGGCTTGGTAGCCATCCTTCGAGAGCCATGTGGTCACCGTCTCGATGTGCAGCGACCCGCCCTGGTGGACACCCAGATCGCGCAAGCCGTCGATGACCGCGTTCGCGCCCTCACGGGCTACATCGGTCAGGACCAAGTCGCCCGCCGGGCGGAGGGATGCGTCGCGGACCACGGACAAGGCACTCACGCTGGTGTCCGCTTTCCAACAGGGCCACGATTCGTTCGGTCTGGGCGGCCGGTGAGGAGATGCGCAGATGCAGCATGCGGACAGTGTGTCCCACGTTCGTGCTCGTACTTCGCTCGGCATCTGGGCTGCGAATCCAGCTGTCGCGCTCGACCTCGACCAGACGCTCGCGGATTCGCCCAGCCGAGTGAGGTACAAGACCGGCTCGGACGGCAGCGCCCGGCTGTCGCCGGCCGCGAGCTTGGCGATCCGCTCCCGGTGCCGCTGGCGTTCCCGGATCTCGGCCCGTAGGCACGACCGTCAAGCACCTACCGGGACAGCACACGTGAACACACATGCTTGCCCACAATGCTCGCGGTGAGGACTTTCCATACTGGCTCAAGCGCGGCTCCGCCGCGAGGCGCGGGGCCCCGCGATGGGGCCCCGCGCTTAGGCGCTTCGCGCCACGCGCACCCCACCGCACCCCACGCCTGAACAGCAGAAGAGCGGCGTCCCGGTTCTCAGTCACCCGGGCGCCGCTCTCGTGGGGCTGTCAGTCCTTGCAGCAGCCGTCCGCGCAGGCCGCGACCGAGCCCGTCTGCCTCGACTCGTGCAAGACCGCGTTCGGGGCACAGCAGCTGTCGCCCTTCCACGCCTCAAGACCCTCCTTCAACGCCACGCCGGCGATCACCAACGCGGCCAGCGGGTCGGCCCAGGTCCACCCAAACATCGAGTTCACGGCCAGCCCGACCAACAGCACCGCCGACAGGTACGTGCACAGCAACGTCTGCTTGGAGTCCGCGACCGCCGACCTCGAGCCCAGTTCCCGCCCCGCGTGTCGTTGGGCGTACGACAGCCCCGGCATCACCATGAGACTCACGGCCGCCAAGGCCAACCCGACGGTGGAGTGCTCGGCCCGTCCCGACCCGAGCAGAGAGCGGACAGCCTCGAAGCTCACGTAGGCCGCCAAGGCGAAGAACGAGCAGGCGATCACCCGCAGGGCAACCCTTTCCCGCGACTCCGGGTCCTTCCCTGAGAACTGCCACGCCACCGCGGCCGCCGAGGACACCTCAATGACCGAGTCCAGCCCGAAGCCGACCAGAGCGGTCGACGACGCCGCACGCCCAGCCCAAAGCGCGATGACAGCCTCGATGACGTTGTAGGTGATCGTCGCGGCCACCAGCAGCCGGATGCGACGCGACAGCACTGCGCGACGGGCCACGACCGAGGGTGTGGTCAGCTGCAGCGAGGTCACGCCGTCGACCCGACCTTGTCGCACACATCGACCGGCGAGCACGCAGGGTCCACGGCCAGCACCAAGCTCAGCAAGTCACCCAGCGCGTGTCCGATGTTTCGGTCCGCCAACTCGTACCGAGTGCGACGCCCTTCCGGAACAGCCACCACCAGACCGCACCCACGCAAGCACGCCAAGTGGTTCGAAACGCCTTGCCTGGAGGCACCCACCAGGTCAGCCAAGTCACTCGGATACGACGAACCCTCTCGCAAGGCCAGAAGGAGCCGGGCCCGGGTGGGATCCGAGAGGGCATGCCCGAACCGGGCCAGTACATCGCTTGGGGTCGCCATTTGCATGACCGTCATAGTACAGCCACCGCTGTATCCCCCGACCGAGGTCCCCGTGGCCCCGTCCCGGCGACACTCACCTTCCGCCGCCGACCCGACGCTCCACTGTCCACCCGCCTCCGGGACGCCTCAAGGCCGCTGCGCGTCACTGTGTGATGGCCTGCGGCCAGCCTTGACCCGACCACTCCGGCAGGCTCCCCTGCTCTGCTAACGGATCGGTGGCTCCGTCTGCTCACCTCACCGACAGGACCCCCGCGCTTCAGACGACCTCTGGCGATTTCGGCCCACCGGTCCAGGAGCTCATGTGACCGCGTGGGAAGACCCAACGGAACACGCTCAGGCCCGGTCGCTTGCACCAGCAGTCGTCCGCGCAGCCACAAGCGATCAGCCCCATGCGCTCTCGCACCAGCCCGACGACGGCCGCCGCGAGGTAGAGACCCCCAGCAAGTCCCACGACTCGCTTCATGACAACACCTCCACCAACTGATCCACCGTGGGCGACCCGGCTCGGCCTTCTGCGGAAGAGAACACCCGGCAGGCCAAAGCCGCCTGCTCGTCCCCTGTCGCGAATGGGTCTTGGCCATCGAGCAAGATCGTCGGCGACCCGATGAAACCCAGACGCTCTGCATCCTCGGGCGTCTCCACCAGCACATGCTCGATCCGCTCGACATCACGCCCAACGCGGGCCAAAGCCGTCCGCAACCGCTCATCGGCAAGCGCCGAATGGGGACACCCATCGAAGTACAGCAGCCGCACATCCACGACCCCATCATGCGCCTCGCCACACCGGAGGCTCCGTATGTTGCGGGTCCGACCCTCAAGCGCAGCGACTCTCGTGGCACCTCAGTGGCACACCATTTTGAGAATCGACCGATTTGGTGTCAGCCGACCACGACCGACTGAGCACAAATCGGCAAGAAATAGCGCCTGACCTGCACCTTCGGGACTTCTCATGATCCGTCGGTCGTCGGTTCAAGCGCGACCTGCCCCACCAGTGCCTCGGCGCGGAGCTCGCGGACGCCTCAGGTTGCCTTTGGGTGACAGATGGGGACGGAGGAGGCAGGGAACTGCGTCAAACGGGTAGGTTGCCGGGCATGACGGAGCCACTGGTCGTCCTCAAGGGCGTCAACAAGCACTTCGGCGAGCTGCACGTCCTCCAGGACATCAACCTGTCCATCGGCAAGGGCGAGGTCGTCGTCGTGATCGGTCCCTCGGGGTCCGGCAAGTCGACCCTGTGCCGCACCATCAACCGGCTCGAGACCTTCGAGACCGGCTCGATCACCATCGACGGTGTACCGCTGCCCGAGGAGGGCAAGGAGCTCGCCAAGCTGCGGGCCGACGTCGGCATGGTGTTCCAGTCCTTCAACCTCTTCGCCCACAAGACGATCCTCGACAACGTCACGTTGGGCCCGATCAAGGCCCGTAAGGTGCCCAAGGCCGAGGCCGAGAAGCGGGCGATGGAGCTGCTCGAGCGGGTGGGCGTCGCGCACCAGGCGCAGAAGTTCCCCGCCCAGCTATCCGGCGGTCAGCAGCAGCGCGTGGCCATCGCCCGTTCGCTGGCGATGGACCCCAAGGTGATGCTCTTCGACGAGCCCACCTCCGCCCTCGACCCCGAGATGATCACCGAGGTCCTCGACGTCATGATCTCCCTCGCCAAGGAGGGCATGACGATGGTCGTCGTCACCCACGAGATGGGCTTCGCCCGCAAGGCTGCGAACCGGGTCGTCTTCATGGCCGACGGCCAGATCGTCGAGGAGAACGACCCCGAGGGCTTCTTCACCACGCCGAAGTCCGACCGCGCCAAGGACTTCCTCGGCAAGATCCTCACCCACTGACCGACCACGACATCCAGACCGCACTGCACTGAACACCGGGGCGCGCCAGCGCAGCGGCTACACATCAGGAGGAAACGGAATGAAGATTCGTCAGATTGGCGCCATGACCGCCGCATCGGTCCTCGCGCTCGGCCTGGCCGCCTGCGGCGACAGCGCCAAGGACGGGGGCAGCGGCGGAGGCGGGGGCAGCAAGTTCAAGGTCGGCATCAAGTTCGACCAGCCCGGCCTCGGTCTCAAGGAGGGCGCGAAGTACACCGGCCTCGACGTCGACGTGGCGACCTACGTCGCCAAGGAGCTCGGCCACGAGGCGGGCGACATCCAGTGGGTGCAGGCCCCCTCGGCCCAGCGCGAGACGCTGATCTCCACGGGTCAGGTGGACATGGTGGTCGCGACGTACTCGATCACCGATGCCCGCAAGGAAAAGATCTCCTTCGCCGGTCCTTACTTCGTCGCCGGCCAGGACCTGCTGGTGCGCGCCGACGACACGTCGATCACCGGCCCGGAGGCCCTCACCGGCAAGAAGCTCTGCTCGGTGACTGGCTCCACCTCCGCCCAGAAGGTCAAGGACAAGTACCCGGGCGTGCAGCTCCAGGAGTTCGGCACCTACTCCGAATGCGTGACCGCCCTCGTCTCCAAGGGCGTCGACGCCCTCACGACCGACAACACCATCCTCGCGGGCTACGCCTCGCAGGCGCAGTACAAGGGCAAGCTCAAGGTCGTCGGCAAGACCTTCTCCGAGGAGCGCTACGGCATCGGCCTCAAGAAGGGCGACACCGCCACCTGCGAGAAGATCAACACGGCGATCGGCAAGATGATCTCGTCCGGCGACTGGCAGAAGGCCATCGACGCCAACCTCGGCCCGGCTGGTTTCAAGGTCGACAGTGCGACCAACCCGCCCAAGCAGGACGCCTGTTCCTGACCCGTCCCACGCCGCAATGGGTATGCCGCGCGCTCAGCTGAGCGCGCGGCATGCCGCGGCCCTTGTCCGCACCACCCCAGCGACGGAAGGCATCCCTGCATGGGCGACATCCTGAGCACTTACGGTTCCGAGATCCTCAAGGCGTTCTGGGTCACGATCCGGCTCGCCGTCGTGGCGGGCATCGGCTCGCTGGTCATCGGCACCCTCGTCGCAGTCATGCGGCTGTCGCCGGTGCGCGTCCTGCGGCTGCTGGGCGCGTGGTACGTCAACGTCTTCCGCAACACGCCGCTGACCCTGCTCATGGTCTTCAGCATCCTGGGCCTGACCTACATCCTCGGCCTCAACCTCGACCAGCAGGACATCACGCAGAACGCGCTGCGATGGTCGGCCGTGATGCTGTCGATCTACCACGCGGCGTTCGTCTGCGAGGCCCTCAGGTCGGGAGTCAACACCGTGCCGGTCGGTCAGGCCGAGGCCTCCCGGTCGATCGGGCTGACCTTCTCCCAGAGCATGCGTGAGGTGATCCTGCCGCAGGCCTTCCGGGGCGCCGTTGCCCCGCTCGGGTCCAACTTCATCGCCCTCGTCAAGAACACGACGGTCACCGCAGTCATCGTGGCGGCCGAGGCGGGCGGGCTGATGCAGAAGATCATCGAGAACGAGACCGGCACGCTGTCGGTCTTCTTCATCTTCGCGCTCGGCTTCGTCATCCTGACGCTGCCCCTTGGAGTCTTCTTCACCTCGCTGTCGCGTCGCCTGGCGGTGAAGCGATGAGCGCCTCCGTCCTGTTCGACGCTCCAGGGCCCCGTGCTCGCCGGCGGCACGCCATCCTGTCGGTCGTCGGCGTCCTGCTCGTCCTCGCGATCGGCTACGTGGTCGTCCGCAAGATGCAGACGGCCAACCAGCTCGAGGGCTACATGTGGAAGCCGTTCGTGACGGACCGCTCGGTCTGGCGCGACTACCTCCTCATCGGCCTGTGGGGCACGCTGAAGGCCGCAGTGATCTCCATCGCGCTGGCCATCGCCTTCGGGCTGCTGTTCGGCATCGGTCGGCTCTCGAGCATCACGCCGATCCGCTGGGCGTCCGGCGTGGTCGTGGAGTTCTTCCGCGCCGTCCCGGTGCTGATCATGATGATCGCCAGCTACGGCTACTACTCGCGAGCCGGCGTGTTCTCGAGCGAGACTGCTCCCCTCGCCGGCGTCGTCACCGGGCTGACGCTCTACAACGGGTCCGTCATCGCGGAGCTGGTTCGTTCCGGTGTCTTCTCCCTGCCGAAGGGCCAGTCCGAGGCGGGCCTGTCCATCGGGCTGACGGAGTCGCAGACGCTGCGCTCGATCCAGCTGCCGCAGGCCATCACCGCCATGCTGCCCGCCCTGATCGGCCAGTTCGTCGTCATCCTCAAGGACTCGGCGCTGGGCTACTCGATCACCTACGGCGAGCTGCTCGTCTGGTCCAAGACCCTGGGGTCGGCGTTCGCCAACACCCTGCCGGCCTACATCGTGGCGGCGCTGCTGTTCATCCTCATCAACTTCACCCTCACCGTGATCGCGAGTCGGGTGCAGCGCCGGCTCTCGCGTCGTGGGCGGACCACGATCCGCGAGGCCGCAGCCGTCCCTGCCCCCGCAGCGGCGGACACGACCGCCTGAACGCCCGCCGACGGCACGACGAAGGCCCCGGACCTGATGGTCTGGGGCCTCGTTGGTGGGGTGGCTCCCCCGGTTGGACTCGAACCAACAACCTGCCGATTAACAGTCGGCTGCTCTGCCAATTGAGCTACAGGGGAAAGTCCGTCGGCGGTCCCCCGCGTTCGGCGCTGCGCAACCATAGCAAAGGATGCGCGCAGTTCTGAAAACGGGTGGAGGCGCGGGTGGAGGGTCGCCGCAGCGTCCCTAGAGCCCGACCTGCTCGCGCAGGTAGACCAGCGCCGCCTCGGTGCGGGCGACCAGCTCGGGGTCGTCGGCGCGCACCCCTCGGCCGAGCACCACCTGCTCGACCAGACCGCCGCCCGCGAGGTCCTGCCGGAGGGCCACCTTGGCCGTTCGGCGAGGTCCGAGCTCGATCCGCTGGGCCAGCACCACGCTTGCCTGGACGCGCTCGCGCAGGGTCTCCGGCACCAGGCTCGTGGCGCCCAGCACCCACTGCGAGGGCCGCGAGCCGTCGACCCAGGTGACCGTGAGGGTGCTGAGCTCGGCCGACCAGGTGCCACCGTCCACCTCGTGCCACGGGCGGTGGAGCGTTCGCTCCCCGGCCGCGTCGACGGCATACAGGGCATGGTTGGTGGCGACCACGGTCGCGCCGCTGGCTTCCTCGCGACCCCAGCTGAGCACCCGCTCCCCCGACGCGAGCCCCACGGCGGAGCGCACCTCGGCCGGCAGCCGCTCTGGGCGGCGCAGCGAGATCGCCATCACGAGGCCTGGTCGCGCAGCGTCGCCAGCTCGCGCTGGAGCTCCTGGAGCTCCCCGCTCAGGCTGCGCGCGAGGGCAGGGTCGGTGTGCGGGTCGGTCGCCATCCTGCGCATGGCCGACATCGCGTCGGCGATCCTGCGGGTCAAGGAGACCTCCTGGACGCGGGTGAGCAACGCGTCGATGTAGCGGCGCTCCGGCAGCCCGGTCGCCTTGTCGAACCTGGTCGGCAGTGACGCGACCGCCAGCTCGGCGACGAGCCCGTGCACGGCCAGCGGCGCTGCCTGCGTCACCCGGTCGGCCCAGGCCTGGACGGACAGCCCCCGCTGTGGCCCGCCGGCTCCGCGGACCCCGTCGAAGACCGCCCGGTGGGCAGGAGCGGTGAACGCGTCGGCCGAGACCTTGTCGACGTCATCGGGGGCGAAGCTGTCGGGGTACTGCAGCAACGTCTGGAGCAGCTGCCGCTCGGCGAAGACGATGGGGTCGCGCAGGTCGGGGGCGGGCAGCGCGGCGCGCGCCTCCTCGATGGAGGGCTCGGGCACCGTGTCGGCGTCGGGCCGGTTGACGACCGCCTCGCGCGAGCGCTCGTGCTGCCCGGGCCGACCCTCGCGACCAGCCGGGGACTCCGCAGCCTCCTTGGCGTCACGGGCGGCCATCCGCTGGGCGCGGGACACCTCCGCCTGCACCTGCTCGACCTCGACCCCGATCCACCCGGCGACCGTGCGGATGTACTCGGGGCGCATCGAGCTGTCCCGGATCGAGTTCACGATGGGAGCGGCGGCACGCATCCCCTGGACCCGGCCCTCGGCAGTCGTCAGGTCGAACCGGGCGATCGTCGTGCGGACGGCGAACTCGAACATCGGCACCGCGTCGTCGATGAGGTGACGCACCGCGTCGTCGCCTTGGGCGATGCGCAGCTCGCACGGGTCCATCCCGCCCTCGGCCACGGCCACGAACGACTGCGAGGCCCACCGCTGGTCCTCGCCGAACGCCCGCATGGCGGCCTTCTGCCCCGCGGCGTCGCCGTCGAACGTGAAGACCACCCGGGCTGGGGCGAGGTCGGCCTCGTCGCGCATGATCCGGCGCAGCAGCTTGATGTGGTCGACACCGAACGACGTGCCGCACGTGGCCACGGCGCCCTCGATGCCGGCCAGGTGGCATGCCATCACGTCGGTGTAGCCCTCGACGATGACCGCCTTGCGGTCGCCCGCGATCGACTTCTTGGCCGCATCGAGGCCGTAGAGGACGGTCGACTTCTTGTAGATGGGGGTCTCGGAGGTGTTGAGGTACTTGGCGGCGATCCGGTCGTCCTCGAACAGCCGGCGCGCGCCGAACCCCACCGTGTCGCCGGTGATGTCGCGGATCGGCCAGACCAGCCGCCCCCGGAAGCGGTCGTAGAGCCCGCGGCTGCCCCGACCCGAGAGACCGGCCAGGGTGACCTCCTCGTCGGTGAAACCCTTGGAGCGCAGGTGGCGCGACAGCTCCTCGCCACCGCGGGGCGCGAAGCCCACACCGAACTTCTTGGCCGCCTCGCTGTCGAACCCGCGCTCACGCAGGAAGTCGCGGCCCACCCGGGCCTCGGGCGCGTTGAGCAGGGCGTGGTGGTAGAACTCCTGCGCCACCCGGTGCGCCTCGACCAGCCGCGAGCGCCGCCCGAGGGTCTCGCCGTCACGGGGCCGGCCACCCTCCTCGTAGTGCAGCTCCATGCCGAGCTTCTGGGCCAGCCGCTCGATGGCCTCGCTGAAGGTGAGGTGCTCGACCTTCTGGACGAACGAGATGACGTCGCCGCCCTCGCCGCAGCCGAAGCAGTGCCACGCGCCGACCACGGGACGGATGTTGAAGGAGGGGGTCTTCTCGTCGTGGAAGGGACACAGGCCCTTCATCGAACCCGGGCCGGCAGGTCGCAGGGTCACGTGCTCGCGCACGACATCCTCGATGGACGAGCGCTCCTTGACGAGCGCGACGTCCTCGGCCTTGATCCGACCCGCCACTGGCCCTCCTTGTCGCGGTTGAGTCTAGGTGGTGGCCATGACTCGTCGTGGCCGACCATGAGGTCAGGACCAGGCGTGGTGCAGGTACTCCGCGCGCACGTCGGTCAGGGATGCGACCTGGTCGACCACGACCCGCAACGCCTCGGCGTCGTCCGTGGCCGCCTTCCAGTCGCCGAGCAGGTCGGGGTCGAGCCGTCCGACCGGGTCCTGCTGGTAACCGGTCACCAGGTCGGCCACCACCTCCCGCTGCCGGCTCAGCACGTCGACCCGCTCCAGGGCGTGCATGACGAAGTGCGCCGCCACGGCCTTGAGCACGGCACACTCGGCCCGTGTCTCGTCCGGAACGACCAAGTCGGCGGCGTAGCGGGTCAGCGGCCCGTCACCGTGCCGCTCGCGGGTGGCCACCTCCACCCCGTGGACGAACCGGCCGATGAGCCGCGACGTCATGTCCTTGAGCGCCGCCCGGTCCACCCGTGACCCGTCGTATGCCGTGGGCACGGCACCGCTGGCGAGCACGCGTTCCAGCGCAGCGCCGAGGGCGTCCACCCCGAGGTCCGCGGCGTACAGGCCGGTGGCCACCGCGAGCACCGAGTCGACGTCGGTGCGGTCGCGGAGGCGGCGCACGTCGAGGCGGCCCGAGGCGATCGCGTCCTCGACGTCGTGCACGGAGTAGGCGACGTCGTCCGACCAGTCCATGACGTCTGCCTCGAGGCACCGCTGCCCGTCCGGCCGGCCGTCTCTGAACCACTCGAAGACCGGCAGGTCGTCGACGTAGACACCGAACTTGGCCGCGGCACCGTCGTCCCCCGCGCCGCGGCGCCACGGGTACTTCGTGGCGGCGTCGAGGGTCGCCCGGGTCAGGTTGAGCCCTGCTGGTCGGCCGTCCGGGTGGACCCGCTTGGGCTCCAGCCGGGTCAGCAGCCGCAGGGTCTGGGCGTTGCCCTCGAACCCACCGATCTCGGCGGCGATCTCGTCGAGGGCGCGCTCGCCGTTGTGGCCGAAGGGTGGGTGCCCGAGGTCGTGGGCCAGGCAGGCCGAGTCGACGACGTCGGCGCTGCAGCCGAGCGCCTGCCCGAACTCGCGGCCGATCTGGGCGACCTCGAGGCTGTGCGTGAGCCGGTTGCGCACGAAGTCGTCGTCGCCGGGCTGCACCACCTGGGTCTTGGCCGACAGACGGCGCAGCGACGCGGAGTGCACCAGCCGGGCCCGGTCGCGAGAGAAGTCGTCCCGGTCGGCCCGTTTCGTGGCAGGGTCTTCCCGCACCCACCGCTCACGGTCGACCGCGCTGTACGCCACGCTCGCGAGCCTACGACCGGGCGGCCCGCGCTGCCTCGGCGGCCCGCTCCACCCACTTAGGCTGGGTGCCGTAGCGCTGGCTGGGGATCAGCCGCCCCGCTGCGCTGTCCTCGACCAGCTGGGCCATCCGCTTCGCGCGGGTGGCCTCCTGCTTGGCGGTCACCACCCAGTGCACGGCGAGCTTCCGGTAGGACGCCGTGGCGATCTCCCAGAAGGCACTGGCGGCCGCGTCGCCCGCCAGCCGCGCGGCATACTCCGGCGGCAGCTCGAGCTGGCCCGCGCTCTCGTAGGAGTAGACCCCCGAACGGTCCTCGCGGCGCAGGGCGTAGGCGGCCAGCCCCGGTGGCTGCATCCGCCCCTCTGCCGTGAGCCGCTCGACCGCGGCGATGTTGATGGCGCTCCAGTTGCTGGTGGACTTGCGGGGCGTCCAGCGCTGGCGGGTGGTGTCCTCGTCGATCCGCTGGGCGACCGAGTCGATCCAGCCCCAGCAGAGCGCCTCGATGACCGCCTGCTCCCAGGTCAGACCGCGGTCGGGCACGTGCTTCTTGGAGAGACCCATCCAGAGCTCGGTGGCGGTGTCGTGGTTGGCGGCGAGCCAGGCGCCGAACTCCTCAGGCCCCGAGAAGAACGTCGCCGGGCGCTCCGCGGTCCCGCCCGGCGTCCCGATCCGCATCGGCTTCGTCGTACCCATGGACGCAGCCTGCCACGACCCCCCGACGGTCGTGCCACACCTGGTAGGCCACCGCCGAAGCGGCGACACCGAGCGCCCACACCACGTGCCAGCCGTTCATCACCAGCAGGCCCAGCACCGAGACCAGCGCGACCACGGCGGTCCACCAGGCTCGTGAGCCGCGGTCCAGGAGGCGCACGGCCGCGGCGGTCCCCAGGACGTAGACCAGCGTGAAGCAGCCCGTGGCCAACAGCATCAGCGGGGTGAGCCCGAGGTGCAGCACCTCCGAGGCCACCAACCAGAGCACGGACTGCCCGGCGATGAGGGCCAGGCTGCTCCGCGGCACGCCACCCTTCTCCGCATCCACCGCCAGGTATGCCGGGAGGGCACCGTCGCGCGCCAACGCAGCCCCCAGCCGCGAGCCGCCCGCGTAGTAGGCGTTCATGGCCCCGACCGTGAGCAGGACGGCCACCACGGCGGTGACGATCCGGACCTCGCCGCCGACGCCCGCTGCCAACAGGTCCGACAGGGGCGCCGCACTGGTTCCGGTCGCCGGCCCGAGCACCATCAGGCTGGTGGCCGCGAGCGCGAGGTACAGGGTGCCGACGACCACCAGCGCGATGGCGGTCGCCCGGGGCACGTCCCGAGCCGGGCGCCGGTAGTCACCCGCGAGGGAGGCCACGGCCTCCCAGCCGGCGAACCCCCACACCAGCAGTGCCGCCGCCGAGCCCACGGCCCCCCAGCCGTGCGGCGCGAACGGCCGCAGGTTGTCCCACGACGCGTGCGGCAGGGCGGCGACGATGGTCACCAGCATCAGGGTCGCGAGCACCGCGGTCAGCCCCAGCTGGACCCGGCCCGACAGCCGGAGCCCGGCGGCGTTCATCAGCGCGACCCCGACGATGAGGCTCGCGGCCACCGCGACGGAGACCATCCGCCCGCCACCCACCGCGTCGGACACGTAGTGCCCGGCCATCAGCGACGCCGGTGGGGCCCCCACCGGGACCGCGAAGTAGAAGCACCAGCCGACGGCGGCCGAGGCTCGCGGACCGAAGGCGCGCCGCACGTAGGTCGAGACTCCCCCGCTGTCCGGGAAGCGGGCCCCCATCGCGGCGAAGGTCGATGCGAGCGGGATGCTCAGCACCACCAGCGCGGCCCAGGCCACGAGGGAGGCCGGTCCGGCGATCCCGGCCGCGATGGCCGGCAGTGTGATGACCCCGGTGCCGAGCACGGCACCGATGGACAGGGCGGTGCCCTGGGGGATGCTCAACCGCGCCGTCGTCGGGGTGCTCGTCATGGGACCAGCCTCGCCGCTCATTGGCCCGGTCAGAAGGTCCACTTGAGGGCAAACTGATTGAGCCAATTTCCGGTCTACGCCCTACCCTGTGGAGGTGGACCTGCACCTCGATCCCGCCACGACCGGCGACCGGTCCGCGACCATCTACCGCGAGCTGCTCGAGGCGATCCTCGACGGCCGGCTGGCCGCCGGAGAGCGGGTCCCACCCAGTCGCGAGCTCGCGTCGTCACTGGGCGTCGCCCGCGGCACGGTCACCACGGCCTACGACCGGCTGACGGCCGAGGGCTTCCTGGTGACCCGCGTCGGCGCCGGGACGTTCGTGTGCGCCGACATCGAGCCACGGCGGGCCCGACGGGCACCGGTCGGCGACCTCCGCCCCCGGGAGGTGTGGTCGGCGCTCCCACCACCGGTGCCTGACGCGGCACCCACCGACTTCGACCTGTCGGTCGGCGGACCTGACACCACGCTCTTCCCCCTCGCCGTGTGGCGCCGGCTGGTGTCCGCGACCCTGCGGCCGTCGTTGCTCGCCGCCTCCGCCTACGAGGGCGGTGGCCACCCGGGGCTGCAGGCCGAGGTCGCGAGGTATGCCGGTCTGGCCAGGTCGGTGGTCGCCAGCCCCGAGGACGTGCTCCTCACCAACGGCGCCCAACAGGCCCTCGACGTGGTCGCGCGGGCAGTGCTCGACCCGGGTGACGTCGTCGTGGTCGAGGACCCGGGCTACACGGCGGCCACCAGGCTCTTCGCCTCGCACGGCGCCACGGTGCGGCCGGTCCGGGTCGACGAGGAAGGTCTCGTCGTCGACGACCTGCCCGGCGCCGCGCGGATGGTGTACGTGACGCCGTCCCACCAGTTCCCGACCGGTGCGGTGATGTCGCTACGACGCCGGATCGCCTTGCTGGAGTGGGCCTCTCGGCGCAACGTCGTCATCGTCGAGGACGACTACGACAGCGAGTTCCGGTTCGAGGACCGCCCCCTCGCGCCGCTGCAGAACCTCGACCGTGACGGTCGCGTCGTCTACGTCGGCTCGTTCTCCAAGACCCTCATGCCCTCGCTGCGGGTCGGTTACCTGATCGCCCCTCGGTCACTCCAGGAGACGTTGCGCCAGGCCAAGCTGCTCACCGACTGGCAGGGTGACGCGGTCACCCAAGGAGCGTTGGCCCGGTTCATGGGCGAGGGGTTGCTGTCGGCCCACGTCCGCAAGGTCACCAAGCTCTACGCGGTGCGCCGGCAGGCCCTCCTCGATGGCCTCGCCACGCTGCCCCACGGCGTCCTCGAGGTGCTTCCCTCGGCCGCCGGCCTCCACGTGTGCACCTACTTCACCGACCGCACGGTCGACGACGTGGCGGTGGCTGCGGCAGCCGCCAGGGCCGGGGTCGCGCTCGAACCCGTGTCGGTGCGGTTCCAGGGCGGCACGCCCCGCCCCGGCCTGGCGATGGGGTTCCGCCGGATCACCGTCGAGCAGGTGCCCGAGGCGGTCGCCCGGCTGGCGTCGGTCCTCCCGGCGCCGGGTCAGGCACCCACGTAGAGCGCGAGGTGCTCGCCGGTCAGGGTCGAGCGGTCCGCGACCAGGTCGGCCGGCGTGCCCTCGAACACCACCAGCCCACCGTCGTGCCCCGCGCCGGGGCCGAGGTCGATGAGCCAGTCGGCGTGGGCCATCACGGCCTGGTGGTGCTCGATGACGATGACCGACTTGCCGGAGTCCACGAGCCGGTCGAGCAGGCCGAGCAGGTTCGCCACGTCGGCGAGGTGCAGACCCGTGGTCGGCTCGTCGAGGACGTAGACGTCACCCTTCTCCGCCATCTGCGCGGCCAGCTTCAGGCGCTGGCGCTCGCCACCGGACAGGGTGGTGAGCGGCTGGCCCAGGCTGAGGTAGCCCAGGCCCACGTCGGCGAGCCGGTCGAGCACCTTGTGGGCGGCCGGGGTCTTCGCGTCACCGTCGGCGAAGAAGGCCTCCGCCTCGGTGACCGACATGTCCAGCACGTCGGCGATGTTCTTGCCCCCGAACGTGTACTCGAGCACGGCGGCCTGGAAGCGGCGGCCCTCGCACTCCTCGCAGGTCGACTCGACGGTGGCCATCACCCCCAGCTCGGTGAAGATGACGCCGGCGCCGTTGCACGTGGGGCAGGCGCCCTCGGAGTTCGAGCTGAAGAGGGCCGGCTTGACGTTGTTCGCCTTCGCGAAGGCCTTGCGGATCGGCTCGAGCAGGCCGGTGTAGGTGGCCGGGTTGCTGCGGCGTGAGCCCTTGATCGCGGCCTGGTCGACGACGACCACCCCGTCACGACCCGCGACCGAGCCGTGGATGAGCGAGCTCTTGCCCGAGCCGGCGACACCGGTGACGACGCACAGCACGCCGAGCGGGATGTCGACGCTCACGTCGCGCAGGTTGTGCGTCGAGGCGCCGCGGACCTCCATGGCTCCGGTGGACGCGCGCACCGAGTCCTTGATCGCCGCGCGGTCGTCGAGGTGGTGACCAGTGGTGGTGTCGCTCGCCCGCAGACCCTCGACGCTCCCCTCGAAGCAGACCGTGCCACCTCCGGTCCCGGCACCGGGACCCAGGTCGATGACGTGGTCGGCGATCGCGATGGTCTCGGGCTTGTGCTCGACCACCAGCACCGTGTTGCCCTTGTCGCGGAGCTGGAGGAGGAGCCCGTTCATCTGCTCGATGTCGTGCGGGTGCAAGCCGATCGTGGGCTCGTCGAAGACGTAGGTGACGTCCGTGAGCGACGAGCCGAGGTGGCGGATCATCTTGGTGCGCTGCGCTTCTCCCCCGGACAGCGTGCCGGCCGGCCGGTCGAGGGAGAGGTAGCCCAGGCCGATCTCGGTGAACGAGTCGAGCGCGTGCTGGAGGCCGGCGAGCAGGGGTGCGACCGAGGGCTCCTCGAGGTCGCGGACCCACCCGGCCAGGTCGCTGATCTGCATGGTGCACAGCTCGGCGATGTTCTTGCCCCGGATCCTCGACGACCGCGCCTCCTTGCTCAGCCGGGTGCCCTCGCACTCAGGACACGACTGGAAGGTGATGGCCCGCTCGACGAACCGCCGGACGTGCGGCTGCATCGCCTCGACGTCCTTGGACAGCATCGACTTCTGGACCTTCGGGATGATGCCCTCGAAGGTCAGGTTGACGCCCTCGACGTTGATCTTGGTCGGCTCCGCGTAGAGCATCGTCTCGAGCTGCTTCTTGGTGAACGAGGCGATCGGTTTGTCCATCGGGAGCCCCATCCCCTCGAAGAGCCGGCCGTACCAGCCGTCCATCGAGTAGCCCGGCACGGTCAGGGCGCCCGCGCGCAGCGACTTCGTCTCGTCGTACAGCGCGGTCAGGTCGAAGTCGGAGACCGCGCCCGTGCCCTCGCAGCGCGCGCACATCCCGCCCAGGTAGACTTGGTTCTGGACGACGGCCTTCTCGACCCGGCCACCCGCCTTCTCGGTGCTCATCACCCCGCTGGCCTTGCGGGTCGGGACGTTGAACGAGAACGCGGTCGGCGGGCCGATCTGGGGGTCGCCGATGCGGCTGAACAGGATGCGCAGCATGGCGTTGGCGTCCGTCGCGGTGCCCACGGTCGAGCGCGGGTTGGCGCCCATCCGCTCCTGGTCGACGATGATCGCGGTCGTCAGGCCCTCGAGGAGGTCGACGTCGGGTCGGGCCAGCGACGGCATGAACCCCTGCACGAAGGCGCTGTAGGTCTCGTTGATCATCCGCTGGGAGTCGGCGGCGATGGTGCTGAAGACCAGCGAGCTCTTGCCGGACCCGGACACCCCCGTGAACACCGTGAGCCGCCGCTTCGGGATCTCGACGCTGATGTCCTTGAGGTTGTTCTCGCGCGCACCGTGGACGCGGATCAGGTCGTGGCGGTCCGCCGGGTGCGTCCCGGTCGACGTCGCCTGCGTGGTGGTACCCCTGCTCATCGTGTCTCCCTCTCCAACCCGGTCGCCGCGCGGCCAAGCCTAGCCACGGCGCGTGCGGCGATCTTCTCGATTCCTGACGGACCGAGGTGGCTCAGTCGGGTCAGCCGCCGGAGACGGACAGCTCGGCCTCGGCGACCGCCTCGCGGTGCGCCTCGCTGAGCTCGCGGCTGTCGAGCCAGCCCTCAGGCAGGGCGACGTGGCGCGGCGAACCTGCGCGCCCACGCTGGCCCTCGGCGGCGTCACCCGGCCACGCCGCGTCGGGGTCCATCGACGCGATCAGCTCGTCCAGGGCCGCCATCGAGTCGACCAGCGCGAGGTGGTGGCGCACGGTGGAGCCGGCAGGGAATCCCTTGAGGTACCAGGCGATGTGCTTGCGGATGTCGCGGCAGGCCTTGTACTCGTCGTCGTAGAAGTCGATGAGGTACTCGGTGTGCCGGCGCATCGTGGCGGTCACCTCGCCGAGGGTCGGCTCGACGCGCGCCGGGGCGCCGGCGAAGGCCGCGGCCAGGTCGGTGAACAACCACGGACGACCCAGGCACCCGCGGCCGACCACGACGCCGTCACAGCCGGTCTCACGGGTCATCCGCACGGCCTCCTCGGCCGACCAGATGTCGCCGTTGCCGAGCACTGGGATGGTCTTCACCGTCTCCTTGAGCCGCGCGATGGCGGTCCAGTCGGCCTCGCCGGAGTAGGCCTGGGAGGCCGTGCGCCCGTGCAGCGCCACGGCCGCGACACCGGCCCGCTCCGCGGTCAGGCCCGCCTCGAGGTAGGTCAGGTGGTCGTCGTCGATGCCCTTGCGCATCTTCACGGTCACCGGCACGTCATACGGGCTCGCCTCGCGCACCGCCCCGCGGACGATGGCCTCGAACAGGTCGCGCTTCCACGGCAGGGCGGCGCCGCCGCCCTTGCGGGTCACCTTGGGCACGGGGCAGCCGAAGTTGAGGTCGATGTGGTCGGCGCGGTCCTCGGTGACCAGCATCCGCACGGCCGCCGCGACAGTGGCGGGGTCCACGCCGTAGAGCTGGATCGACCGCGGGCTCTCCTCCGGGTCGTGCTCGATCAGCCGCATCGACTCCGGCGTCCGTTCCACGAGCGCCCGGGACGTGATCATCTCGCTGACGTAGAGCGAGGTCGCCCCGCTCGCGCCGCCCTGGTCCAGCCCCTGGTTGCCGTACTCACGGCACAGCTTGCGGAACGCCCGGTTGGTGATGCCCGCCATCGGCGCCAGCACGACCGGCGACTCGATGGTGTGGCGCCCGATGGTGAGCGGCGGCAGCAGGGAGGCAGTGGTGGCGGTCATGGCGGCACCAGTGTCCCATCTGGTGCTTGACTGGCCGAATGCGTGCCCTGATCAGCGCCGACGAGCTGCTCGTCGACGTCACCCGCGACCCGGCCTCGGTCGTGCTCGTCGACGTCCAGTGGAACCTCACGACGACGGCCGGACCACCGGGGCGTGACCTGTATGCCGCGGCGCACCTCCCGGGGGCCCATCACGTCGACCTCGACGCCGAGCTGGCCGGGCCTCCCGGTCGCGGGGGTCGTCACCCACTCCCCCAGGCCCACTCGGTCGCAGCCGCCGCCCAGCGGTGTGGAGCCGACAACGACTCGCGCATCGTCGTCTACGACCAGGGTCCGTCGTTCGGGGCGGCGCGGGCCTGGTGGGTGCTGCGCTACTTCGGGGCCAGTGACGTGCGCGTCCTCGACGGAGGCCTGGCTGCGTGGCGCGCCGCCGGTGGACCCGTGACCCGCGAGCTCCCCGAGCCCGGCGCCGGGACCTTCGAGGCCCACGCGGGTGGGATGCCGGTGGTCGACGCCACCGCGGCGGCCCAAGTCGCCAGCGACGGTGTCCTGCTCGACGCGCGCGCCGTGGAGAGGTTCCGTGGCGAGACCGAGCCCATCGATCCGGTGGCCGGCCGCATCCCGGGAGCCGTGAGCGCCCCCGCCACCGAGAACCTCGGCCCGGACGACCGGTTCCTCGATGCCGAGGTCTTGCGGGAGCTGTTCTCCCGCAAGGGAGTTCCCGCACCCGGCCCGGTGGGTCCGGTCGCGGCATACTGCGGCTCCGGGGTGACCGCCGCGCACACGGTGCTCGCACTGGAGGAGGCAGGCGTCGAAGCGGCCTTGTATCCCGGGTCGTGGAGCGAGTGGATCACCGACCCGAGCCGGCCGGTCGCCACCGGCGACTGAGACCGACCTCCCGCCGGACGGGCTACAGCCAGCCGTACTCGTCGGCGATCCGGACGGCGTCAGCGCGGTTGCGCGCCATGGTCTTGCCGATCGCGGAGGACAGGTGGTTGCGCACGGTCCCCTCGGAGAGGCTGACGTCCCGGGCGATGTCGGCGACCGAGCCACCCTCGCGCGCCGCGATGAGCACCTCGGTCTCGCGGGCGGTCAGCGGCGACTCGCCCCCCGCGAGCGAGTCGGCAGCGAGGGCCGGGTCGACGACCCGCAGACCCGAGTGCACCCGGCGCACCGCCTCGGCGAGCTGTCGCGCCGGGGTGTCCTTGACGACGAACCCGCTCGCACCGGCCTGGAGCGCCCGACGGAGGAACCCCGGTCGTCCGAAGGTGGTCACGATGAGGACCCGCACCCCGGGCATCGCCTCGTGCAGCGCCGCGGTGGCGGCGATGCCGTCCAGCCCGGGCATCTCGACGTCCACGAGCGCCACGTCCGGCTTGCTGGCTCGGGCGGCGGCGACGACCTCGTCACCACTGCCCACCTCGGCGACGACCTCCATGTCGGGCTCGAGCCCGAGCAGCGTCGCGAGGGCGCCGCGCACCATCGCCTGGTCGTCGGCGAGCAGCAGTCGGATCATCATGCCTCTACCCTCTCGTGGGTGTCGGGGTCGGACTGTCGCGGGTCGGACGGTGCGGTGACCGACAGCCGGTAGCCGTGCGGCTCCAGCGATCCCGCCACGAGGCGGGCGCCGGCAGCCTCGGCGCGCTCCTGGAGGCCCAGCAACCCCGTGCCGGGACTGCCGGGCTGCACGCCGGCGCCGTCGTCCGTGACGGTGATCCCGTGCTCGTCGAGGATCACCCGGCAGCTCGTCGCACGGCTGTGCCGGATGACGTTCGTGACGCCCTCGCGCAGGGTCCACGCGCAGAGCTCGCGCAGGTGGCTGGGCACGGCGTCGGCAGCAGTGGGCAGGTCGGCCTCGATGCCAGCCGTCGCGAGGGACGCGCGGGCCCGGGCCAGCTCGGCCGGCAAGGACATCTCACGGAAGCCCGCCACCGCCTGCCGGACGTCGGCGAGTGCGTCTCGCGCCAGCCGCTCGAGGTCGGCCACCTCCGCCTTGGCGCGTTCGGGGCTGACCTCGAGCAACCGGGCGGCCAGCTCGGCCTTCACCGTGATGACGGTGAGGCTGTGCCCGAGGATGTCGTGCACGTCGCGCGCCATCCGGTTGCGCTCGTCCTGGATGGCGAGGCGGGCGTTCTCCTCCCGGGCCTCGGCGAGCGCTCGCTGCCGTTGGGAGGCGATCATGCCTCCGGTCACGGCCAGCATGGCCAGCACCATCGACATGCTGATGCTGACGTCGTGCGTCCAGCCGTCGACGTGGAAGGTGAGCAGCTCGTAGAGGGCGACCAAGCAGGCGCCGATGGCCAGTCCCACGCGGACCCGGAAGGTCCACAGCCCTGACACCGCGAGGAACACCCAGGTCGCCGCGCCCTTCTGGCCCACCGTGACAGTGGCCAGGGCCGCGAGCAGGGCCAACCCTGCCCACGACGCGATCCCGATCGGTGTGACGTACCAGCGCGACGCGACGGAGCCCCTCGTCCCCCACACCGCGGCGCGGAGGTGGGAGAAGTGCACCAGGTAGAGGACGCCGAACAGGACGAGCACGACCAGCCCACCGTCAGCGCGGAGGTTCTGCCGTTGCTGCCAGGCCGCGTTGAAGGCGTCGGAGAGGAACACCAACCAGATGCCGGCGAAGAAGATCCCGACGATCCTCCCGCCCCACGTGTCGTCGCCGGTGTCGCCGAAGAACTGGGCCCGCGGACCGGTGGTCCGTCCTCCCTCGGCGTTGCGCTCGCTCACACCGCCCAGCCTGTCAGAGACCGGGCCGGCGGTGAACGAGCGCACCGCCGCCAGCAGGGTCAGACGCGCGCTGTGTCGCGACGGAACCGCCATGCCGCGCCTCCCGCGAAGACCGCCAGCCAGGCCACCACGTTGACGCCTGCCCCCCAGCCGGGCGCCGTGCCGGTGAGGGGAGCGTGGGCCAGCTCGCTGAGCCCGTACATGGGCGTGAACTTCGCGATGGTCTGGAAGGTCTGGCCCATCTGGTCGAGCGGGGTGAAGAGCCCGCCGAGGAAGGCCAGCAGGGCCAGTCCCGGCCCGAGGATCTGCATGACGTTGTCGCTCGGGAGCAGGTAGCCCATGAACACCCCGAAGGCGGCGAAGACCAGGGACCCCACCCACGCGATGAGCGCCGTCTCCCACCACAGGTGGTGGTCCATCTGCGCCTGCGTGAACGACCCGGCGAGGTACACGACCGCGACGGACAGGCCGCCCAGGAGCATCGCCACGAGGACCTTCACCGCGATGTAGGCCGTCGGCGTCAGCGGGGTGAGCCGCAGCTGGCGGCTCCACCCCTGGCTGCGTTCGGTCGACACCATGGCCCCTCCCGCGGTGGTCGAGAGCATGGCGCCGTAGAGGGCCATCGAGATCATCACGTAGCTCGCGACATTGCCGTGCCCGGCGTTCTTCAGGGAGTAGTCCTTGCCGGTGCCGAAGAGCAGGAAGAAGACCACCGGCAGGACGATCGAGAAGATCACCGTGCGGCGGTTGCGCAGCAAGCGCCGCAGCTCGATGCGCAGCAGGGTCGAGTTGAACCCACCCAGGGGTGGGACGGCCCGCTCCGGGACGGTGCCGGTGGCGGTGGTCATGACTGATCCTCCTCGGCGGTCAGCGAGATGAAGGCGTCCTCGAGTCCCCGAGAGGTGATCTCGAGGTCGTGGGCGTCGGTCGCGCTCAGCAGGTGACGGGCCACGGCGTCGCTGTCGGTGGTGGCGATGAGGACCGAGTCGCCACGCACCTCGACCGTCTCGACGCCTGGAAGTCCTTGCAGCGCAGGCACATCTGCATCCGGAAGGGTCGCGCGGATGGTGCGTCCGGACACCAGCGCCTTCACCTGGGAGGCGGTGCCGTCGGCGACCACCTGTCCGTGGCTGACCAGGACGATGCGGTCCGCGTAGGCGTCCGCCTCCTCCAGGTAGTGGGTCGCGAACAGCACGGTCCGCCCCTGCTCGGCGTCCTCGCGGATGGCAGCCCAGAAGTCCCGTCGGCCCGTGACGTCCATGCCGGTGGTGGGCTCGTCGAGCACGAGGAGCTCCGGGTCCGGCAGGAGCGCCATGGCGAAGCGCAGCCGTTGCTGCTGGCCGCCCGAGCACTTGCCGACCCGGCGGTCGCCGAGGTCGGAGATGCCTGCGCGGGCCAGCACCTCCGCGACGGGGCGGGTGTCGCTGAACAGGCTCGCGGTCAGGCGCAGCGTCTCGGCGACAGTGAGGTCCTTGAGGAGGCCGCCGGTCTGCATGACGGCCGAGATCAGTCCGTGGCGGACCGCGGCGGACGGCCCCATGCCATAGACCTGCACGCTGCCGCCGTCCGGCCTCGACAGGCCGAGCATCATGTCGATCGTCGTGGTCTTGCCGGCACCGTTCGGGCCGAGGAAGGCGATGATCTCGCCGGGCCGCACGGTCAGGTCGATCCCCCGCACCGCGTGGACGCGGCCGAAGCTCTTGGTGAGGCCTCGCAGCTCGATGGCCGGCACCGCAGTGGTGCGCGCCACCGGCAGCGTCTGCATTGGTGAGCTGCCAGCCGACTGTGTCATGCCGACCACGGTGCCGTGGGCGGGCGTCGCGGTCCTCACACAGTCGTCATGAGCCGACCATGACGTCTGTCAGTCGCGCCGGCCGACGTTGAGGGCGACCGGGGTGGCCGGGTCGTCGGGTGCCGCGGTGGTGATCCGCGAGACGTCGAACACCTCGCCCGTGGTCGTCTTCCAGGCCAGGATCCAGCGACCGTGGCTGCCCACCGACTGGAAGAGGACGGTCTGGGCGTCCGCCCACCCGAGCACCGTGCAGCAGCCCTTGAACCGCCCGGTCTGCCCGTCGGGGTTCTCCGGCGCGAGCAGCACCGTGGCCGCCGCGGAGGAGGGCTCGACGACCAGCAGGCCCTGGTAGATCGGGCCGAACCCCCTGCGGATCACCGTCGAGGTGATGTTCTGGTCGAAGAACGCACCGGTGGCGGCCAGCTCCTCGGTGTTGACCGTCTCGCCCCACAGCCCCGACACCGGGCTGCGCACTGGCGTGGACCCCAGCGGCACGCCGTGTGCATCGAACCTGGTGACGCGGACGTCGGCCGGCACCGTGTCGCTGGCCGTGACGCGGAAGGTGCCCTCGTAGCCGCCGCGCACGGCGACGGCCGGGGCCCCCGCCGTCGAGGGGTCGACGGTCCACGTGTTCTCCGCGTCGCGCGCGACGACCAGGCTCCCCGCGCCGTTCCAGCCGGCCCACTCCACGTGCTCCGAGGGGATCGGGTAGGACACCGTGGCACCCGTCTGGGTGTCGAGCCGCACGACGTGGTCACGCTGCGGGAAGACGACGTAGCGACCACCACCGCCGACCGCGCGCGGGCCGAGGGGCGTGGCCTGGTTGCCGCCCGAGTCCGTGGTCCAGACGAGGGCGACGCCGGCGACCTCGAGCTGGCGGCCGTCGCCCGTGACGAGGACCGGGTGGAAGCGCTCGCCGTCCGCACGCAGGTAGACGGCCACGACCGAGGCCGGGGGCCGGGCCGGCGAGAACGCCTCGGTCCTAGCGCCGACGTCGATCGTCGAGGGCAGCCCGGCGTCGAAGTCGGGCAGCTGCGCCTCCTTGCCCTCCGGGGGCATGACCGCGTATGCCGTGCCGTCCGGGAGCGCGCCCCGGGTGGCCGAGGTGGTGGACGAGATGGCGGGGCCGGGCTTCGGGTCGTCTGACCCACCCAGCTGGACGGCTGTCACGGCGAGCGCGGCCGCGGCAACGGCCCCCGCACCGGCCACGAACCTGCGTCGGCGGCTCCGCCGACCTTCGAGCGCCGCGTTCCACGCGTTCTCGGCGAAGTCGAGCTCGACGACGTCCTCCGCCGCCCGCTCCAGCAGGGCGCTCAGGTCACGGTCGGTCATGACGGCTCCTCGGCAGACGGGTGCGGTCCGGACGGGTGCGGTCCGGCCAGGTGCGGCGCAAACTCCGGCAGGAGGGTGCGCAGCTTGGCGAGCGCGGCGTGGGTCTGGCTCTTCACCGTGCCCACGGAGACCCCGAGCGCCTCGGCCGTGTCCGCCTCGCTGCGGTCCTCGAAGAACCTGAGCACCACGACCGCCCGTTGTTTCGGGGTCAGCTGCGCAAGGGCACGCAGCAGGTCGACGCGCTCCCCTGCCCGAGACGTCCGGTCCGGCTCGATCCCCTCGAGCTCGAGCTCGGGGAAGAGCGACAGGCTCTCGCGCCTGGTCCGGCGCCACGACGACACCGCGTCGCGGTAGAGGATCCTGCGGACGTAGGCATCCGGGTTCTCGTGGCGCAGCCGCTCCCACCGCGTGGCGAGCTTGGCCAGGGCGCCCTGTAGGAGGTCCTCCGCGAGGTGCAGGTCACCGCAGACGAGGAACGCGGCGCGCAGGAGGCGGTGCTGACGGGCCCGCACGTACCGTGCGAAGTCCTCGTCCACGTCCTGCTGCATACCCACCTCCAGCCTGACGACCTGCCTCGCCGACACTGCCCGGCGAGGGCTCTCACCCCAGTAACGCACGGGCGAGGCCAAAAGGTTGGCCCGCGGGATACGCGGGCAACGGGTGGCGCAGGAGGCGCTGCGGTCAGCAGCCGAGCAGGCGCCCGCCGAGGTACTCCTCGACCTTGTCGAGCGACACGCGCTCCTGGGCCATGGAGTCACGCTCGCGGATCGTCACGGCGTGGTCCTCGAGGGTGTCGAAGTCCACCGTGATGCAGAACGGCGTGCCGATCTCGTCCTGGCGACGGTAGCGGCGGCCGATCGCGCCGGCGTCGTCGAAGTCGATGTTCCAGTGCTGGCGCAGGGTGGCGGCGAGGTCGCGGGCCTTGGGCGACAGGTCGGCGTTGCGCGACAGGGGAAGCACCGCGGCCTTGACCGGGGCGAGGCGCTTGTCGAGCTTGAGCACGACGCGCTTGTCGACCCCGCCCTTGGTGTTGGGCGCCTCGTCCTCGGTGTAGGCGTCGACGAGGAAGGTCATGAGCGAGCGCGAGAGGCCCGCCGCGGGCTCGATGACGTAAGGGGTGTACTTCTCGCCGCTGGCCTGGTCGAAGTAGACGAGGTCGGTGCCGGAGTGCTCGCTGTGGGTCTTGAGGTCGAAGTCGGTGCGGTTGGCGATGCCCTCGAGCTCGCCCCACTCGCTGCCCGTGAAGCCGAAGCGGTACTCGATGTCGACGGTGCGCTTGGAGTAGTGGCTGAGCTTCTCCTGGGCGTGCTCGTAGTGCCGCAGGTTGTCGGGGTTGATGCCGAGGTCGGTGTACCAGCGGGTGCGCTCGTCGATCCAGTACTGGTGCCAGTCCTCGTCCTCGCCGGGCTTGACGAAGAACTCCATCTCCATCTGCTCGAACTCCCGCGTGCGGAAGATGAAGTTGCCGGGCGTGATCTCGTTGCGGAAGCTCTTGCCCGTCTGGGCGATGCCGAACGGCGGCTTGCGGCGCGCGGAGTTCATCACGTTGAGGAAGTTGAGGAAGATGCCCTGGGCGGTCTCGGGGCGCAGGTAGTGCAGGCCCGACTCGTCCTCGACGACACCGAGGTAGGTCTTGAGCAGGCCGGAGAACTGACGGGGCTCGGTCCACTGGCCGCGCGTGCCGCAGTTGGTGCAGGCGACGTCGGCGAGGCTGACGTCGACGGGGTTCTCGATGCCCTTCTTCTCGGCCACGGCCTCCTGGAGGTGGTCGGCCCGGAACCGCTTGTGGCAGGACAGGCACTCGACCAGGGGGTCGGAGAAGGTGGCGACGTGGCCGGAGGCCTCCCACGTCTGGCGGGGCAGGATCACGGAGGAGTCGAGGCCCACGACGTCGTCGCGACCGGTGACCATGGTCCGCCACCACTGCCGCTTGATGTTCTCCTTGAGCTCCACGCCCAGCGGCCCGTAGTCCCACGCGGACCTCGTGCCGCCATAGATCTCACCGCAGGGGAAGACGAACCCGCGGCGCTTGCAGAGGGAGACGACGGTGTCGACGGTGGAGGGTGCAGCCATGCGCGCAAGGCTACTGTGCGCCTGCTCGCCCCTCGACGGGGTATGCCGCGCGGCCTACGCTCGACGGCACACCCACCGTCCGAGGGGGCACCGTGAGCGACCGTCCCGTCTCCGAACGCAGCCTCCGCATCGGCGACGCCGCCCCGTTCCGGATGTTGTTCGAGTTCGCCAGGAAGTCGGGCTACCAGGAGCGCCGGCTCGAGCCCGGCGTGCTGGACTTCACCTTCGGGGACCCGCACGAGATGCCGATCCCGGAGTACGTCGAGGCGCTGCGCGATGCGGTCGTACCGCAAAACGAGCTGTGGTTCGCCTACAAGTTCAGCCTCGTCGAGGCGCAGGAGGCGGCCGCCGCCTCGCTGCGCACGGTGGTGGACCTGCCGTGGACCGCCGACCGGATCCGGATGACCACCGGAGGGTTCGGGGCGATCACCCTGTCGATGAAGGCCGTGGCCGACCCTGGCGACGAGGTCATCTACAGCCTGCCACCGTGGTTCCTCTACGAAGCGCTCGCGCTGGAGGCCGGCTTGGTGCCGGTCAAGGTCCGCATCGACCCCGAGACTTTCGACCTCGACCTCGACGCGATCGCCGCCGCGATCACACCCCGCACGCGGCTGGTCGTGGTCAACTCCCCCAACAACCCCACCGGCCGGATCTACCCGGAGTCCACGCTCCGCGCGCTGGCGGACCTGTTGGAGGCCGCCTCGGCCCGCAACGGGCGGCGGATCTACCTCATCTCCGACGAGCCGTACAACCGGATCGTCTTCGACGGCGCACGGTTTCGCAGCCCCGCAGAGTTCTATCCCCACACGATGCTCTGCTACAGCTACGGCAAGACGCTGCTGGCCCCGGGCCAGCGGCTCGGCTACCTGGCCCTCCCGCCGCAGCTGCCCGAGGCGGAGCAGGTCATCGACGCCGTCGAGAGCCTGCAGGTGGCCGCCGGCTGGCTGTTCCCGAACGCCGTGATGCAGTACGCCGTCCCCCGCCTCGAGACGCTCTCGCTCGACGTGGCGCACCTGCAGGCCAAGCGCGACCGGATGACCGTGGCCCTGCGCGAGATGGGCTACGACGTCGCCACCCCGGAGGGCACCTTCTACCTCTTCCCGAGGTCGCCGGTGGCCGACGACGAGGCGTTCGTGGGCCTGCTCGCCGACGCCGGGGTCCTGGTGATGCCCGGGCGGCTGTTCGAGACGCCCGGGTTCTTCCGGATCTGCCTGACCGCCACCATGGAGACCATCGAGGCGAGCCTGCCGCACTTCGCGTCGGTCCTCGACCAGGTCCGCGCCGGCTGACGACCCAGCCGACCCGACGACATAGGGTTTCGCCCGTGCCCTCCCTGCGTGAGCGCGTCACCGACGCCAGCCTGCCCCTCGTCAACACCCTGAACCGGCTGCCGCGAGCCGTCCCCTTCCTCGTGGTGCTCGCCCTCATGGTGGCCGGGATCTTCGTGTCGGGCTGGGGCTGGGTGTTCCTGGCCGTGGTGGTCGCCTTCCTGGCGTGGACCCTCTACCTGGCCTGGCCCGCGCTCGACTCGGGGGCGCGGGCAGGACGCGTCGCTGTCCTGCTCATCGCCGTCGCCATCACGGTCACCCAGGCGCTGCCCCGCAGCTGACGACTTTGACAATCGTTCTCATTTAAGATGAGAATGATTGTCATGACGCTTCGCCCCCTCGGTCTGCTCGCGGGCCTCTTGTCCATCGCCGTGGTCTCCGCCTGTGGCGCGACCGGGGGGCGGGGCGCCGACGACGGTCGGCTCGAGGTCGTCGCAGCCTTCTACCCCCTGCAGTACGCCGTGCAGCAGATCGGCGGCGCGCACGTCGCGGTGCAGGGCCTGACCAAGCCGGGGGCCGAGCCCCACGACCTCGAGCTGAGCCCGCGCCAGGTCGCCACGATCGCCCAGGCGGACGTCGTCGTCTACGAGTCCCACTTCCAGCCGGCGGTCGACGCCGCCGTCGGTGAGCAGGCGAAGCAGACCGCTCTCGACGTGTCCGCCGCAGCCCGACTGGACCTCGTCGCGGTCGAGGACGCCCACGAGCACGGCGCCGAGACCGCGGAGGAACACGCCGCGCACGGCGCTCGGGACCCCCACTTCTGGCTCGACCCGCTGCGGTACGCCGACGTCGGCGACGCGATCGCCAGCCGGCTGGCCGACCGCGACCCGGCCAACGCCGCGGCCTACCGGGCCAACGCAGCGGCCTTCCGCGCCTCGATGACGACCCTCGACGACGAGTTCCGCACCGGTCTGAAGACCTGTGTCATCGACGAGCTGGTCACGTCGCACGCCGCCTTCGGCTACCTGTCGCAGACCTACGGCTTCCACCAGGAGGCGATCACCGGGCTGACCCCCGACGCCGAACCGAGCCCGGCCGCCATGGCCGAGCTCACCCGACACATCCGCGAGACCGGAGCGAGCACCGTGTATGCGGAGACGCTCGTCAGCGAGGACGTGGCCCGCACGCTCGCCCGGGAGACCGGTGCCAGACTGGCCGTGCTCGACCCCATCGAGGGCATCACCTCCGCCTCCGCCGGCCGCGACTACCCGAGCGTGATGCGGGCCAACCTGCAGGTCCTGCGCGCGGGACAGGAGTGCTCATGACGACCACCGAGTCCACGCCCATCATCGAGCTGCGGCACGCCTCCTTCGGCTACGCCGACCAAGCCGTGGTCACGGGGGCCACCCTCGCGATCCACCCCGGTGAGGTCGTCGCGGTCCTCGGGCCCAACGGCTCGGGCAAGTCCACCCTCGTGCGCGGGCTGCTCGGCCTCAACGACCACCTCGGCGGGGACGTCGAGCTGTTCGGCCAGCCGCGCGAGTCCTTCTCCGACTTCGCCCGGCTGGGCTACGTCCCCCAACGACACACCCTGTCGGCGTCGGTGCGCGCCACGGTCGCGGAGATCGTGGCCGTCGGCCGCCTGTCGCACCACCGGTGGTGGCGTCCGGTGCTCAGGTCGTCGCAGGATGCCGCGATCATCGACCGCGCCCTCGATGTCGTGGGGCTCAACGACCGCGCCCACGCCGACGTCGCCACCCTGTCGGGTGGGCAACAGCGCCGCGTCCTCATCGCCCGCGCCCTCGCCTCCAACCCCGACGTGCTGCTCATGGACGAGCCGACCGCCGGCGTCGACACCGCCAACCAGCAGGTGCTCTCCACCGTCCTCGCCCGGCTCGCTGCCCGGGGCACGACGATGGTCATCGTCACGCACGAGCTCGCAGCACTGGCAGACATCGTCACCCGGATCGTCGTGGTGCAGGGTGGCCACCTCGTCTTCGACGGTTCACGGGACGAGTTCGCTGCCAGGACAGGCGAGTTCGTGTCATCGGCCGACCACCACCACCACGAGGACGAGAACCGCGTGCGCTCCCCCAGGCTCCCCGGCGCCCCGTCGGCCGGCCCACTCGACCCCCGAGGACAGGTGCACTCATGAGCGAGCTCCTCTCCCTCGACTTCATGCGGCAGGCCCTCATCGCCGCAGTCCTGGTCGGCATCGCCGCCCCACTCGTCGGGGTCTTCCTGGTGCAGCGTCGGCTCTCCCTGATCGGCGACGGCATGGGCCACGTGGCGCTCGCCGGCGTGGCCGTCGGGGTCCTCACCGGGCAGGCACCCGTCCTCACGGCCCTGGTGGCGGCGGTCGCCGCCGCCGTGGCCATCGAGCTGATCCGCGGGCGCGGTCGCACGAGCGGCGACATCGCCCTCGCGGTGATGTTCTACGGCGGCATCGCCGCCGGCGTGGTCATCATCGCCAAGTCGCCGAGCAGCAGCCCGGCCAACCTCACGGCATACCTCTTCGGGGCCATCACCACCGCCGACCAGAAGGACCTGTGGGTCTTCGCGGGGCTGGCGCTGGTCGTGCTCGTCGGCACCTGGCTGTTGCGCCCGTGGCTGTTCGCGGTGGCCAACGACGAGGAGTACGCCCGAGCCAGCGGGCTGCCCGTGACGGGGCTCAACATCGCCCTCGCCGTGCTCACCGCCGTGACCGTCGTCGTCTCGATGCGGGTCGTCGGGCTCCTGCTCATCAGTGCACTGATGATCATCCCCAACGCCACCGCGCAGCTGCTCGGTCGCAGCTTCCGGGCCTCGACCCGCTGGGCGGTCGCCGTCGGCGTGGTCTCCAGCGTCGGGGGCGTGATCGCGTCGTTCTACGCGGAGACCCCGTCGGGCGGGACGATCGTGCTCCTGGCGATCGGCTTCTTCGTCGTGGCGGCAACGGCGACCGCGACGGTTGCCAGGGCCCGCGCCCACCAGCACCGACGGGCCGAGCGGCACGACCACGAGCACGGCCCGGAGTGCGGCCACCCCGCGGTCGCCCACGGTGACCACGTGGACTACGTGCACGACGGCCACCGGCACGCCCCGCACGAGGGCCACTACGACGAGCACGACTCGAGCCAGCACGCCAAGGAGGCGGCCCAGCCATGACCGGCACCCGCGAACGCCCCGCTCTCGAGGGCACCCGTCGCCCCACGCGGCAGCGCGCTGCCGTGGCAGCGGTGCTGGCGGAGAACGACGAGTTCCGCTCCGCCCAGGAGCTGCACGCCATCCTGCGCGACACGGGAGACAAGGTCGGCCTCGCCACCGTCTACCGCAACCTCCAGGCAATGGCCGCCGACGGCGAGATCGACATGCTCCGCACCGATGACGGCGAAGCGGTCTACCGCGCCTGCTCGACCGGTCACCACCACCACCTCGTGTGCCGCGTGTGCGGACGCACCGTCGAGGTCGAGGGACCGACCGTCGAGGCCTGGGCGAACAAGGTCAGCGCAGAGCACGGGTTCACCGACGTGCACCACACCCTGGAGATCTTCGGCACCTGCGGGGCCTGCTCGACTCAGTAACCTTTGCTAGCAAAGGAAACTGGCAGGTGGACAGGTTGCACCCTGTCCACCAACGAGCAACCTTTGCTAGCAAAGGTTCCTGGAACCCGCGGCTAGGTCGCGGCCCGGTCGACCGCCCCGCCGTAGCGTCGGTCCCGCTCGGCGTAGGTCTGGATCGCGGCCCACAGGTGGCGTCGGTCGTAGTCGGGCCAGAGGGTGTCCTGGAAGACCATCTCCGCGTAGGCGCTCTGCCACAGCAGGAAGTTCGACGTGCGCTGCTCCCCCGACGACCGCACGAACAGGTCGACGTCGGGCATGTCCGGCTCGGGGAGGTGGCGCGCGATGGTCTTCTCGTCGATCGATCCCGGCTTGAGCTTGCCGCGCTGCACCTGCTCGGCGATCCGCTGCACCGCGTCGGCGATCTCGGCGCGTCCGCCGTAGTTGACGCAGAAGTAGAGCGTCAGCCCGGTGTTGTCCTTGGTGAGCTCCTGGGCGGTCTCGAGCTCCTGGATGACCGAACCCCAGAGGCGCGGGCGCCGACCCACCCAGCGCATCCGCACGCCCCACTCGTGGAGCTGGTCGCGGCGCCGGCGGATCACGTCGCGGTTGAAGCCCATCAGGAAGCGCACCTCGTCGGGGCTGCGCTTCCAGTTCTCGGTCGAGAACGCGTAGGCCGACAGGTGGGTCACCCCGGCCTCGATCGCGCCGGCCGTCACGTCGAGCAGCGCCGCCTCACCGGCCTCGTGTCCCTTGGTGCGCGGGAGACCACGCTGGTTGGCCCAGCGGCCGTTGCCGTCCATGACGATGGCGATGTGGCGCGGCACGAGCTCCCTTGGGAGAGAGGGAGGTTGGGCTCCGCTCGGGTGGGCGAACGGCTTCGGGTAGACCATGCTCACGCCTGGGCCGCCTGCGCGGCGGCGTGCGCCTCTTCCACCGTGTCCACCACGCTGAGAGGGGCCGGCGCCCACGTCACGCGGGAGTCGAGTCTCGGCTGGGCGTCGGGGTCACGTCGGTCCACGAGGCGCAACGATCGCACACCCTTCTCGAGGTGCCACTGGAGGAAGGCGCTGGCCAGGGTGCTGCCCTCCCTGCGGTGGCGTCCCTGGGACGCGTCGGCGAGGACCCAGTCGCCGGCGAGCAGGGCCGCCAGCAACGACAAGGTCTCCGGCGCCGGCGCAGCGGAGCCGACCGGGCGGCATACCGGGCACACCGTGCCACCCGCCGCGAGGTTGAACGCGCGGTGCGGACCCTCGGCGCCGCACCGGGCGCAGTCGTGGAAGCTCGGCGCCCAGCCCGCGATGGCGAGCGCCCGGAGCAGGTAGGCGTCGAGCACCAGGCCGGGGTCGTGCAGCCCCTCGGCCATCGAGCGCAACGCGCCCTGGAGCAGGAGGTACTGCTGGAGGTTGGGCTCGCGCTCCTCGGTGAGCCGGTCCGCCGTCTCGAGCATCGCGGCCGCAGCGGTGTAGGTCGTGTAGTCGCGGGCCAGCACGTCACCCCACGAGGCGAGCGACTCGGCCTGGGTCACGGTGTCGAGGTTGCGGCCCTCGTAGCACTGGACGTCGACCATCATGGCCGGCTCCAGCCGAGCCCCGAACCGGCTCTTGGTGCGGCGCACCCCCTTGCCGACGACCCGCACCTTGCCCAGACCGCGGGTGAGCAGCGTGACGATGCGATCGGCCTCACCCAGCTTCTGGGTGCGCAGGACGATTCCCTCGTCGCGGTACAGGGGCATGGCCCCATTGTCGCAAGTCCCGTCCCGGAAGCCGGTATGCCGTGCCGATGGTCAGCCGCGCAGCCCCAGCCCGAAGAAGGCGAGGCCGATGATGACGAGGATGACCACGAGCGCGACCAGGCCCGCCCAGAGCCCACAGGCCAGGCCGCGGGCCAGCGCGTCGTCCTCGGCGCGACGCTCGGTCATGGGACGACGGTAGCGTCACGCGCCAATTGGATGCCGTGTCGGACTAGAACACCTGTTCGAATGTGGGTTAGAGTGCCGCCATGTCCACGGCATTCCAGGGCTCCCTGCTCGACACCGGTGACGACATCGCGCTGCACTCCCTGACCGACGGCCTGCACCGCACCCCGCTCAGCCGCGGGGCCTGGGTGGACTACCGTCCCGGTTGGCTGGCCGGCGCCGACACGCTGTTCGAGCTGCTCCACCACGAGGTGCCATGGCACGCCGAGCGGCGCGAGATGTACGAGCGCATGGTCGATGTGCCCCGGCTGCTCAAGTTCTACGACGAGGACGAGGTCCTGCCGCACGCCGCCTTGACGCAGGCCCGTGAGGCGCTGAGCAGCCACTATGCCGCCGAGCTGGGCGAGCCGTTCGCGACCTCGGGACTGTGCCTCTACCGCGACGGTCGCGACTCGGTGGCGTGGCACGGCGACCGGATCGGCCGGTCCAAGGACCTCGACACCATGGTGGCCATCCTCTCCGTCGGCTCGGCGCGCTCCCTGATGCTGCGTCCGCGGGGCGGGGGCCCCTCGATGGGCTTCTCGCTCGGTCACGGCGACCTGGTCGTGATGGGCGGCTCGTGCCAGCGCACCTGGGACCACGCGATCCCCAAGACGACCAAGGCGGTCGGCCCGCGGATCTCGATCCAGTTCCGTCCCCGCGGGGTGCGCTAGGGCACCCGGGCCAGTCCCGTTCCGCCCCCTGTGGGCTCGTGCGTGTGGCAGCATGTGGGCCGCGCGGACGCGGGAATCCGTGCACGGAGACCATCGGGGGATCAGGTGACACGGGCTCTCGATGTCCAGGACGACGACGGACATCGGCCGGGTTTGAGCCTGCGACGGCGCCCTCTCACCCTCGCCGCCGCCCTCGTGGCGGCAGCGGCCACACTGCTGGCCTCCGGGTGCGAACGCTTCCCGGCACCACGCACGTCGGACCGGTCGGCGGCCCCCCGGTCGGGACCGACAGTGGTCGGTGGGTGGTCGCGCGTCGCCACGCCCGATGAGCTGTCCGGGCCGATCGACACCGTGGGCGTGATCGGGATGATGTTCGTCGGGCGGCGCGGCGACGGATCGTGCCTCGAGGAGATGGATTTCGATCGACGGTTCGCCTGCGTGGCCTGGCTGCCCTCCCAGCACGTGATGGCCTTCGACACCGCCGCCGAGTGGTCCCTGCTGGCCAGCTCGAGGCCGGCGGCGACCCCCCAGCTGTACAGCGCTGACACCCAGCTTCCGGTGCGGTGGGCCCTCGAGCTGCACGACCCCCCAGCGACCGCGCGGCGGCTGGCTGCCGACGGCACCATGGACGACGCCGTCAAGGTCCAGTCGGTCGCCATCGACGACGATGGCGTCTTCCCCATCGCAGCGGGCACGACGACCACCGCCGGCGGCGATCGGCTGGGCGTCTGGACCCTGCAAGCGGACCACTTGGTCAAGGTGGCTCCGCCGGACGGCCAGGGCTGCTGCGTGGTCGAGCCCGGCAGCGTGGTCCGGTCCGCCGGCACCGACCCGCAGGTTCTAGTCGCCGCCTCCGTGCGCGATGCGACCGACTCTGACGGGCCCTATCGGGTGCGCGCATGGGCTGGCTGGAGTGATGGCACTGGTCCCGACAGCTGGACCTGGGCGGAGCAGCGGCTGGCGACCTCACTGGAGGTGCTGACCGACGCAGTGGGCGACACGCTGGACACCTGGCTCGCCGGGACCTCCCACGGCACCGCGGTGGTCCTGCGGACGTCGGAGCACCGCCGCGGGTTCGAGCGCGTCGAGCTACCCGACATCCCCGTGGACCCGGATGAGCCCGTCCTCGTCGTTGCCCTCTCTTCGTTCGCCGACGACGACGCTCTCGTCCTCGCCGTGCAGACGCCGACGGGCGGACAGGTCTGGACCCATCACGACTCGGGGTGGAGGTCCGTGGATCTCCCGAAGGGTGTGGTGGTGGACGCGGCCGTGTTCGACGGCACGGCCTACGTCACGCTGCGCGACGACTCCGGCCACATCACCCTGTGGCGTCAGAGGGTCATGGCGAGCACCATCGTGGAGGACCTGGGCGGCCCGGACGAGATCGGCGACTACGTCCCCCGTGGCTACCTGGACGAGGTCCGCCGCGAGGACTGGCACGACTGAACACCATCGCACCGCTGAGGCGAGGCATGCCGGGTGGCCGGAGCCGGCGCGGCATACCCGCCGTCACTCGGCGAGGGTCATCCGCTCCGCACGGTTCACGGCGGAGAGCACCGCGGTCAGGGACGCCTTGACGATCGAGGAGTGCAGCCCGACACCCCACAGCACGCGGTCACCGACGGCGCACTCGACGTAGGCCGCAGCCTTCGCGTCGCCACCGGCCGACAGGGCGTGCTCGGCGTAGTCGAGCACGCGGACGTCCACGCCCAGCGTTGACATGGCATCGATGAACGCCGCGATGGGGCCGTTGCCGGTGCCCTCGACGGTGACCTCCACGCCACGGTCGAGCATCGTCGCGCTGATCCGGTCGACGCCGCCCTGCTCGCTGAGCAGCGAGTGGCTGATCGGCGTGAACCGGCCCCAGGTGTTGACCGCACCGTCGACGGCCGGCAGGTACTCGTCCTGGAAGATCGACCACAGCTCGGCCGCGCTGACCTCGCCGCCCTCGCTGTCGGTCTTGGCCTGCACGACGCCGCTGAACTCGATCTGGAGCCGGCGCGGCAGGTCCAGCTGGTGCTCCGCCTTGAGCAGGTAGGCGACGCCACCCTTGCCCGACTGGCTGTTGACCCGCACCACGGCCTCGTAGGACCGGCCCACGTCGTGCGGGTCGATCGGCAGGTAGGGCACGCCCCAGACGAGCTCGTTGATGGACTTGCCGCTGGACGCCACTTGGCGCTCCATGTCCTCGAAGCCCTTCTTGATCGCGTCCTGGTGCGAGCCGGAGAACGCCGTGAAGACGAGGTCGCCGCCCCACGGGTGGCGCTCCCCCACCGGCAGCTGGTTGCAGTGCTCCACGGTGCGACGGATCTCGTCGAGGTTGGAGAAGTCGATCTGCGGGTCGATGCCCTGGCTGAAGAGGTTCATGCCGAGCGTGACCAGGTCGACGTTGCCGGTGCGCTCGCCGTTGCCGAACAGGCAGCCCTCGATGCGGTCGGCGCCGGCGAGGTAGCCCAGCTCCGCCGCGGCGACACCGGTCCCCCGGTCGTTGTGCGGGTGCAGGCTGACGACGATCGACTCGCGCCGCTCCAGGTGGCGGACCATCCACTCGATCGAGTCGGCGTAGACGTTCGGGGTCGCCATCTCGACCGTGGCCGGCAGGTTGATGATCATCTTGTGGTCCGGGGTCGGGTCGATGACGTCGGCCACCTCGTTGCAGATCCGCACGGCGAACTCGAGCTCGGTCCCGGTGTAGGACTCCGGGCTGTACTCGTAGTAGACCGTCGTGTCGGGGATGGTCTCCTCGAGCTTGCGGCACAGGCGCGCGGCCTGGAGCGCGATGTCGACGATGCCGTCCTGGTCGAGCCCGAAGACCACGCGTCGCTGCAGGATGGACGTCGAGTTGTAGAAGTGGACGATGGCCTGCTTGGCGCCGCGGATCGAGTCGAAGGTGCGCTCGACGAGGTGGTCGCGACACTGCGTCAGCACCTGGATGGTGACGTCGTCGGGGATCATGTCGTCCTCGATCAGCATCCGCACGAAGTCGAAGTCGGTCTGGCTCGCCGAGGGGAACCCGACCTCGATCTCCTTGTAGCCCATCCGCACCAGGAGCTCGAACATCCGCTTCTTGCGGTCGGGGCTCATCGGGTCGATCAGGGCCTGGTTGCCGTCGCGCAGGTCGACGGCGCACCAGCGCGGCGCCTGCTCGATGACGCGGGTGGGCCAGGTGCGGTCGGGGAGCGCGAAGGGGATCTGGTCCTGGAAGGGGACGTACTTCGCGACCGGCATGCCCGACGGCTGTTGGGGGTGGATCATGGTGTCTCGCCTCACGATTCGCTGCAGTTGGCCGTACTCAGGGTCTCAGCCGGCAACGCGAACTCCGCGACGAGGGGCGGCTGATCGGTCAGGCCCCGCCGCGGCGGCGAAGGAGGAGGCGCAGTGAACGCACGGGTCGAGGGTATGCCGCGCGCCCGGCATCCGTCCAACGTGCGAACCTGCTCGCCCACCATCCGGACGCAGGGCGGGTAGGTTGCCGCCATGATGATCCGACCGGACACCCTCGCGGCCATCAGGGCGGGCGACGTCGATCTCGCCTTTCGGCGCTGGGACCGTCCGAGGGTGGTCGTCGGCACGAGGCTGCGCACGCGCGTCGGCCTGCTCGAGGTGACGTCCGTCGAGAAGGTCGCCCCGTCGCGGATCAGCGCCGAGGAGGCCCGGCGAGCGGGCGCGAAGTCGGTCGTCGAGCTGCGCCGGATGCTGGAGGCCAAGGCCGACCGGCCGGTCTGGCGGGTTGGGCTGCGCCACGCGGGCGCCGACCCGAGGGAGCAGCTGCGCGCCACGGTGCCCGAGGCCGACGAGGTGGCCGCGATCCGCGAGCGCCTCGACCGGCTCGATCGCGCGTCGTCGATCGGCCCGTGGACGCGGGCGACGCTGCTGATCATCGACCGCTCCCCGACGGTCCGGGCGCCAGAGCTCGCCGCCGAGCTGGGGCGGGACACCCCGAGCTTCAAGCGCGACGTCCGCAAGCTCAAGGAGCTCGGGCTGACCGAGTCACTCGACATCGGCTACCGGCTGTCGCCCCGTGGGGCGGCCGTGGTCGACGCCGAGTCCGGCGCTCCACGGCTCGACCGGCCGACCGCCCCCGAGGGCACTCCCCTGCCCCGCATCGGCGCCCCCGCCACGCGGGCACTGCGGGCCGAGGGGATCTGGACCCTCGAGCAGGTGCGGGACCGCAGCGAGGAAGGGCTGGCGGCGCTCCACGGGGTGGGACCGATCGCGCTCCGGTTCCTGCGCGAAGCCCTGGCCGAGCGCGGGTGGACGTTCGCCGAGGGTGGTCAGTCGAAGATCCCCGAGTAGGCGTTGAGCGCGGGCTGTCCACCGAGATGCGCGTAGAGCACCGTCGAGTCCTTCGCGATCTCGCCGGACGTCACGAGGTCCACGAGACCAGCCATCGACTTCCCCTCGTAGACCGGGTCGATGATCATGCCCTCCAGCCGACCGCTCAGCAGGATCGCCTCGATGGTGGAGTCGACCGGGATGCCGTAGAGATCGCCGGCCCAGCCGTCGAGCACGGTCACCTCGTCATCGCGGAGCGGCCGGTCGAGGCCGATGAGGTCGGCGGTGTGCTGCGCGATGCGGCGGACCTGGTCGCGGGTCTTGTCGATCGTGGCCGAGGCGTCGATGCCCAGGACCCGGCGCGGGCGACTGCCGGCGTCCTCCAGGGCTGCGAACCCGGCGATCATGCCGGCGTGGGTCGAGCCGGTCACGGTGCACACGACGATGGTGTCGAAGGAGACCCCGAGCTCCTCCTCCTGCTGGATCACCTCGTAGGCCCAGTTCGCGAACCCGAGGCCGCCCAGCCGGTGCTCGGAGGCCCCGGCAGGGATGCCGTAGGGCTTGCCCCCGGACTCCTCGACCTCGCGCAGCGCGTCCTCCCAGGACGAGCGGATCCCGATGTCGAAGCCGTGCGGGTCGAGCCGGGCGTCGGCCCCCATGATCCGCGACAGCAGGATGTTGCCGACCTTGTCGTTGACCGGGTCGTCCCAGTCCACCCACTTCTCCTGCACCAGGCGGCACTTGAGCCCGAGGTGTGCCGCGACCGCCGCGACCTGCCGGGTGTGGTTGGACTGGTAGCCACCGATCGACACCAGCGTGTCCGCGCCCTGCGCGAGGGCGTCGGGGACGATGTACTCGAGCTTGCGGGTCTTGTTGCCACCAAAGGCGAGCCCGCTGTTGCAGTCCTCGCGCTTGGCCCAGACCTGCGCGCCACCGAGGTGCGCGGTGAGACGCGCCAGCCGGTGCACCGGGCTCGGGCCGAAGGTGAGCGGGTAGCGCTCGAAGTCGTGGATCGACATGCGGATCTCCTCGGGTCGGGTCAGGTGTCGAGCAGGGGGGCAAGGGTCTGCCAGGTCTGGTGGGACACCTGGGCGGCCGCCTCCCGGTCCCCCGCCTCGCACAGGTCGATGAGCCGGGCGTGCAGGGCGACGGAGCCACGGCCCGACAGCGAGCTGAACCGCAGCCGCTCCACCCGCCGGAGCACCGGGGTGAACTGGTCGAGGACCGCGGCGAGCGCGGCGTTGCCCGCCGCCGCGACCGGTATGCCGTGCAGCTCGTCGTCGGCGGCGAGGGCCCCCTCCGCGTCGCCGGCCTCCAGAGCCAGGCGGAAGCGCGCGTTCGCGGCGCGCATGCGGGCGAGGTCGTCGGCCGTCAGCAGGCCGACCGCGTCGTGGACGGCGAGCCGGTGCATCTCGGCCACCACCGCCTGGGCGTCCCGAGCCGCCCGGGTGTCGAGCGAGGCCACCGTGGTGGAGCGACCCGGGAGCGCGGCGACCAGCCCCGCCTGCTGGAGGCGCAGCAGGGCCTCGCGCACCGGGGTGCGGCTCACGCCGAGCCAGGCCGCCAGCTCCTGGTCGCGCAGCTGCTCGCCGGGGCCGAGGGTGCCGTCGACGATCGCGTCGCGCACCCGGCGATAGACGTCGTCGCGCAGCAGGGCACGGGAGACCGGAGGCTGCGGCGCGGGGACGGGCACGCGATATATTGCATATCAGTTGGGCCGGCCGGTCAAGGGCTGCTCAGCTCCTGGACCCCGTCGAGCTCCGCGATCGAGGCCGTCGAGAAGACCGGCGACCATAGCAGGAAGAGCACCGACAACGAGCCGCCGACCGCCGCGACGACCATGGTCGGCGCCAGCCCGATCCACTCCCCGACCAGACCACCGAGGACCGCACCGAGCGGACGGATGCCGTAGTTCACCGTCGAGAACGCTCCGGTCACGCGGCTTCGCACGCCGTCAGGCGTCACCGCGGTCATCAGGGCGTTGAGCGGGATGTCGAGGCACATGACGCCCAACGCGGAGATGAACTCCACGAGCGCCAGCACACCCGCCCGCGACCAGGTCGGGCCGCCCGCCAGGGGCAACAGCGCAAAGGGAGCCGAGAACACCACGGCGCCGACCGCGATGGTGCGCCCGAGCCCGATGCGACGCGTGAGCGGCCCAGCGAGCACCGTGCCGAGGAGACCACCGGTCGCACCGATGCCGAGGGCCAGGCCGATGACCCCGGCCGACAGGCCCAGCTCGCGGCTGGCGAAGAGGATCAGCAGCGCACCGGCCATCAGGTTGAACAGGTTGATGGTCGTGGCGCACGCGAGCGAGGCGCGCAGGTAGCGGTCCTTCAGCACCAGGCCCATGCCATCGCGCGCCCGTCGGAGCAGCCCCGCCTCGTTCGAGGTGTCGACCGGCAGCTCGCGCAACCGCACCCTGCCGATGAGCACCGCAGAGATGGCGAAGGTGACCGCGTCGACCAGCATGGCGACCGGCGCCGTGACCGCTTGGATCAGCCCACCGGCCACCGCCGGCCCCGCCACGAACGACGCCGACCGCGTGCCGCTGAGCAGGCTGTTGGCCTCGACGAACTGGTCACGCCGCACCAGCGCGACGAAGAAGCTGGGGTAGGACGTCTGGTAGAGGACCTGACCGGCTCCCGCGAGCAGCGCCACCGCGAAGAGCTGGCCCATCGTGATCGCCCCCAGGAAGTGGGCGACGGGCAGGCTGAGCAGCACGACGCACCGCAGCAGGTCGGCCACGATGAGCAGCCGGCGCTTGCGCACCTGGTGGTCGACCCAGGTGCCGACGAACAGCGACAGCAGGTTCGGCGCCCAGACCGCAGCCGTCAGGAGGCCCACCGTGGGAGCACTGGCGTGCAGGGCGGTCACCGCGATCAGCGGGAGCGCCAGCTCGGTGATCCGGTCGCCGAACTGGGAGATGCCCTGCCCCGCCCAGTACGTGGCGAACCGGCGGTCCCGCCAGAGCGGGGCCTTCGTGGTGGTCGTCGTTGCCGCGGACTCGCTCATGGGGTCTCGTCCACCTCGGAGCCGTCCTGCGCCTCGGGAAGCACGTAGCGCAGCATCCGAACGTTGCGGCCACCGGGCACGGCCTGGCGGTTGCCCCGGCGGTGCACGAAGGGTGCAAGCAGGTGCTCGATGGCCGACTCCACCTCAGCCAGCTCCTCGGCGGTGACGACGACCGTGGTGTTAGACAGGCCCGCCGACCGGCGCCAGTCGTCCTCGAGCAGGGGCTCGGTCTCCCGGGTCCAGGCGCGAGGCAACGGCTCGGCCTGGTCGAACAGGACGTGGGACAGCAGGGTCGCGGCGTCCCGACCCGCGTCGTCGGCGGGTGGGACGAAGCGGAAGCCCGTTCCGGCGGCCTCCCACCACCGCTGACGCCCGTCCGACTCCACGTCTGCGTCGCGGACCAGGCCGTGCTCGGCGAGGTGGCGCAGGTGCCAGCTCGTGACGGACGGAGTGGCCCCGACGAGCGGCGCGAGGGCCGTCGCCGTGCTCGGACCGTAGCCCTGGAGGCGGCTGAGGATCGCCAGCCGGACGGGGTGGGCGAGCGCCCGCATGGCCCGAGGGGTGAGCTCGACGTCGCCGTACGGGTTGTCACCGCGCTGCTCCGACATGACCGCTCCAGACGGTGGTGGGAATTGTGAGAGAACTCGTGCTTGAGAAGTAATTGTGAGAGGACTCTCTCACAATATTCTCCGGGTGTCACCGGGAAAACCACGTGCGTCCGGACCCACACCCCGGCACGCTTTCGCCCATGGATCTTCCCGCCGGGCTGGTGGCCCGCCCGCTGTCCCCCACCGACGCCCAGGCCGTCTACGAGATCGTCGCCGCGGCCGAGACCCATGACGTGGGTGAGGCCGCCATCGAGGTCGAGGACATCGAGGGCGACTGGGCCCGCGGCAGCTTCGACCTCGCCACCGAGAGCATCGGCATCTGGGACGGCGACCGGCTGGTGGCCTCGGGCGAGGTCTTCAAGGGCCGCCGCGCCGACGCCTCCGTGCACCCGGACCACCGGGGTCGCGGCATCGGCACCTGGCTCGCTGACTGGCTCGAGGACTGCGCCCGGCAGCGCGGATCGCACCTCGTGGGGCAGACCGTCCCCGGAGACACCGACCCCGAGAGGTTCTTCCAGGCTCGCGGGTACCGCGAGGGCTGGACGTCCTGGGTGCTCCAGGTGCCGGCAGACCGCCCCATCGAGCCGCAGCCGCTGCCGGAGGGATACACGCTCCGCGAGTTCGAGGGTCCCGCCGACGGCCGGGTCGCCTTCCAGCTCATCGAGGACGCCTTCAACGAGTGGCCGGACCGGGACCCCTCGACCTTCGAGGACTGGGCGCCCCGCGGGCCGCTGCGGCCCGGCTTCGAGCCGTGGCAGATCCGGTTCGTCGTCGACCCGCAGGGCACCGAGGTCGGGGTCTGCTACACGATCCTGGCCGGCGCCACCGGCTACGTCGACGCCATCGCGGTGCGGAACGACCAGCGCGGACTGGGCCTGGCCAGGGCGCTCCTCGTGGATGCGTTCGAACGCGCGCGGGACCACGGTGCCACAGTGAGCGAGCTCTCCACCGACTCACGCACCGGCGCCCTCGGTCTCTACGAGCACGTGGGCATGCAGGTCACCCAGACCTGGCGGCACTGGATGACCGACCTCTGAGCGCCGACGGCTGAGCCCGGTGGTCGCGCAGCCTACTCGGGAGTAGCGTGGCGGCAGGAGGCGATCACATGACCAGTGACGTCGAGCAGGGCCAACCGACCGTCGATGCGACCGAGCGCGAGTCGCGAGCCGTGGCCGAGGCGGCGCGCGAGTCCGACTGGAACCGGCCGAGCTTCGCCAAGGGGCTCTACCTGGGGCACTTCGACCTGGACCTCGTGCACCCGCACCCGCGGGCCACGCCCGAGGACCAGGCCCGGGGTGAGGAGTTCCTCGTCCGGCTGCGCGAGGTGTGCGAGGGCATCGACGGCGCGCAGATCGAGCGCGACGCACTGATCCCCGACGACGTGCTGGCCCGACTGGCCGACATCGGCGCGTTCGGGATGAAGATCCCGCGCGAGTACGGCGGCCTCGGCCTCACGATGTCCGCCTACGGCCAGGCCCTCATGCTGGTGGGCTCGGCGCACCCGAGCCTCGGCGCGCTCCTGTCGGCGCACCAGTCCATCGGCGTCCCCGAACCCGTAAAGCTCGTCGGCACCGCCGAGCAGAAGCAGGCCTTCCTCCCCCGCTGCGCTGCCGGCGCGATCTCGGCGTTCCTCCTGACCGAGCCCGACGTCGGCTCGGACCCGGCCCGCATGGGCAGCACCGCGACCCCCACCGAGGACGGCACGGCATACCTCCTCGACGGGGTGAAGCTGTGGACCACCAACGGCGTGGTCGCCGAGCTGCTCGTCGTCATGGCGCGCGTGCCCGCTCGCGACGGGTCGAAGGGCGGGATCACCGCCTTCGTCGTCGAGGGGACGGCCGAGGGCATCACGGTCGAGCGGCGCAACTCGTTCATGGGGCTCAAGGGGATCGAGAACGGCCTCACCCGCTTCCACCAGGTGCGGGTGCCGGCCGAGAACCGCCTCGGCAAGGAGGGCGACGGCCTCAAGATCGCCCTCACGACCCTCAACGCCGGTCGGCTGTCCATCCCGGCGATGTGTGCCGCGGCCGGCAAGTGGGCGCTGAAGATCTCGCGCGAGTGGTCCGCCGAGCGCGTGCAGTGGGGGCGGCCGGTCGGCGAGCACGGTGCGGTGGCCGAGAAGATCGCCTTCATCGCGGCGACGACCTACGGCCTCGAGTCGGTGCTTGAGCTCTCGGCCCAGCTCGCCGACGCGGGCAGCAAGGACATCCGGATCGAGGCGGCCCTGGCCAAGCTCTGGGCGTCGGAGATGGCGTGGCAGATCGCCGACGAGCTGGTCCAGGTGCGCGGGGGGCGCGGCTACGAGACGGCCGAGTCGCTCCGGGCCCGCGGCGAACGCGCCGTCCCGGCCGAGCAGATGATGCGCGACCTGCGGATCAACCGGATCTTCGAGGGCTCCACCGAGATCATGCACCTGCTCATCGCGCGCGAGGCCGTCGACGCCCACCTCAAGGCTGCGGGTGCGCTGGCGGAGAAGGACGCCTCGCTGGAGGACAAGGCGCGAGCCGCCGCGGGCGCCAGCGGCTTCTACGCCAAGTGGCTCCCCCAGCTCGTCGTCGGCAAGGGTGCCGCACCCACCTCGTATGCCGAGTTCGGCGCCCTGGCCACGCACCTGCGGTTCGTGGAGCGGTCCAGTCGCAAGCTCGCCCGGCAGACGTTCTACGGCATGTCGCGGTGGCAGGCGAAGATGGAGTACCGGCAGGCGTTCCTGGGGCGGGTCGTCGACATCGGGGCCGAGCTGTTCGCGATCGCGGCCGCCTGTAGCCGCGCAGAGATGCTGCGCACCGACGACGCGGAGCGCGGACGCTCCGCCTACCAGCTCGCCGACGTGTTCTGCCAGCAGAGCCGGCTGCGGGTGGAGCGGCTGTTCACCGCCCTGTGGTCCAACAGCGACGATGCCGACATGAGGCTCGCCAAGGGCGTGCTGGCCGGCGACTACACCTGGCTCGAGGAAGGGGTCATCGACCAGAGCGAGGGCACCGGGCCGTGGATCGCCCCGTGGTCCCCGGGCGCCAGCGAGTCGGAGTCGGTCTGGCGGGCGGTCCGCTGACCTTCCGAACCCCCGTGCCCGGGTCCGCGGCGAACCTCAGCGGCGCTTGAGCAGCTCCTCGGCGATCTGCACCGCGTTGAGGGCGGCGCCCTTGCGCAGGTTGTCGCCCACCACGAAGAGCACCAGGCCCTTGCCTGCCGGGGCGGCCTGGTCGACCCGCACCCGACCGACGTAGACCTCGTCACGCCCGGCCGCCTCGAGCGGGTTGGGCACGTCGGTCACGACGACGCCGGGAGCCTTGGCCAGCAGCTCCAGCGCGCGCTCGGGCGTGATGTCGTCGGCGAACTCGGCGTGGATGGCGAGCGAGTGACCGGTGAAGACCGGCACCCGGACACAGGTGCCCGACACCAGCAGGTCGGGGATGTGCAGGATCTTGCGCGACTCGTTGCGCAGCTTCTGCTCCTCGTCGGTCTCGAGCGACCCGTCGTCGACGATCGACCCTGCCAGCGGGATGACGTTGAAGCCCACCGGCACCGCGTAGACGTTCGGGGCCGGGATCTGCACCGCGCGCCCGTCGAGGGCCAGCTCGGCAGGCTCGCCCGCGGCATACCCACCGCGGAGCTGGCCGTCGAGCTCCTGCACGCCCTTGCCCCCGGAGCCGGACACCGCCTGGTAGGACGCCACGGTGAGGCGGACCAGCCCGGCCTCGTCGTGCAGCGGCTTCAGGACCGGCATGGCGGCCATCGTCGTGCAGTTGGGGTTCGCGACGATCCCCTTGGGGATGGTGTCGAGGTCGTCGGCGTTGACCTCGCTCACGACGAGGGGGACGTCGGGGTCCTTGCGCCAGGCCGACGAGTTGTCGACCACGACCGCTCCCGCGGCCGCGACCTTGGGAGCCAGCTCCTTCGACGCGGCTCCCCCGTTGGAGAAGAGCGCGATGTCGATGCCGGAGAAGTCAGCCGTGGCCGAGTCCTCGACGGTGACCTCGCCACCCGCCCACGGGAGCGTCGTGCCGGCAGACCGCGCCGACGCGAAGTAGCGGATCTCGTCGACCGGGAAACCCCGCTCGGCAAGGAGTGCGCGCATGACCGAGCCGACCTGCCCGGTGGCCCCAAAGACACCAATTCTCATGGGACCAAGGATAGGTCGGCTCGGTCGTGCACCGGTTCAGTGGCTCACGATGTGGCGGAACCGATGGCTCGGTCGCCCACGCCTTCGCCGGGCGCGGACTCCTCGAAGGTGAGCGTGAAGTCGTCGCCGTGCTCGGTGACGCCGGCCACCACGGCCTGCTCGACGGCCGCCATGGCATACGCACCGCGGACGATCATCGGGTCGTTGCTGAGGTCCTTGACCAGGGCGATCGCCAGACCGACCATCACGACGAGGAACGGCAGCGCCGCCACGATGGTGATGTTCTGCAGCCCTGACAACGCGTCCTCACCGCCGACGAGGAGCATCACCGCTGCCACGGCGCCGGTGGCGGCGCCCCAGAAGACCACGGTCTTGCGGCTCGGGACGAGCGTCCCGCGCTCGGAGAGCGTGCCCATGACGATCGACGCGGCGTCGGCACCGGACACGAAGAAGATCGCGACCAACAGCATCACCACGACCGACGTGATGGTCGACAGCGGCATGTGGGAGAGCATCGCGAAGAGCGTGCCCTCGGCGGATCCCGCGCCGGCCACGTCGGTGCCGCTGCGCTGCATCTGGATGCCGGCACCACCGAAGATGGCGAACCACACGAGGGACACGACACTCGGCACGAGCAGCACACCGGTGACGAACTGCCGGATGGTGCGACCCCGCGAGATGCGGGCGATGAACATGCCGACGAAGGGCGTCCAGCTGACCCACCAGGCCCAGTAGAAGATCGTCCAGCCCGACAGCCATTCCTTCATGGCGTCGCCACCCGCGGCGTCGGTGCGGGCCGACATCATCGCGAGGTCCTGGAAGTAGGAGCCCACGGCGGTCGGGACGAGGTTGAGGATGAAGACGGTCGGGCCCACGACGAAGACGAAGACGGCGAGCGCGAGGGCCAGCACCATGTTGATGTTGGACAGCCACTGGATGCCCTTGGCAACACCCGAGACGGCCGACAGGATGAAGCAGACCGTCAGCACGGCGATGATCGCGACGAGCAGCATGTTGCCCGCCTTGCCGATGCCGGCGACGATCTCGAAGCCGGAGCCGATCTGCAGCGCGCCGAGGCCGAGCGAGGCCGCGGAGCCGAACAGCGTCGCGAAGATCGCGAGCATGTCGATGACGCGACCGGCCGGGCCGTTGGTGCGCTTCTCCCCCAGCAGCGGCGCGAAGGCCGAGCTGATGAGCAGCGAGCGGCCCCTCCGGAAGACGCCGTAGGCGATGGCCAGCCCGACGAGGGCGTAGATGGCCCACGGGTGCAGGGTCCAGTGGAACAGCGTCGTGGCCATGGCGTTCTGCACGGCCTCCGGGTTGCCGGCCGCACCGGTGCCGGGCGGCGGCGTCACGAAGTGCGAGAGCGGCTCGGAGACGCCGTAGAACATCAGGCCGATGCCCATGCCGGCCGAGAACATCATCGCGACCCAGGAGACCGTGTTGAACTCCGGCTGCTCGTCGTCGCGGCCCAGCGGAATGCGTCCGTACTTGCTGGCCGCGAGCCAGATGACGAAGAACACGCAGCCCGAGGCCACCAGGGAGAAGAGCCAGCCCATGTTGTGGACGACCCAGCCGAGGCCTGCGCCCGAGGCCGAGCTGAGGGTGTCGGTGCTGAGGAAGCCCCACAGCACGAACGCGACCGCGATGGCGGCCGTGACCCCGAAGACGATGGTGTCGACCTTCCGGGGTTCGTTGGCCTGGTGCTCCACCACGACGGGGTCGAGGGCGGGGTGGTGGTTGTCGGGCAGGTGCTCGAGGGCGTCGTGCTCGCCCGAGGCCTCAGCCGGTGCGGCCGGGCCAGTGTTCGTCAGTGTGCTCACAGGGTGTTGTTGGCGCGTGCGGGCGCCGCTCCTTCGTTCTCGTCAGTTGCGTATCAAGCTCGGTCCAGTTCAAAACCGTTGCAATGCAATACCATTGCAACCGACCGCCCACCCTGTCGAGAACGAGCGCCGATCTCAAGTCGCGAGCGGGCCGACAGCGATCGGCGTCACCGAATTCGTTGCCCCGCAAGGGATTCGGGTATGGCGTGAGCCTCGCCACACGAGGCGGAACGTCGCCGGGCCCGCAGAAACCCAGGCGCTGTCTTCAGAAACCCAGGCGCTGCAGCTGCTTGGGGTCGCGCTGCCAGTCCTTGGCGATCTTCACGTGCAGGTCGAGGTAGACCTTCTGGCCGAGCAGCTTCTCGATGCCGATGCGGGCGTTGGTGCCGACCTCGCGGAGCCTCGACCCTCCGCGCCCGATGATGATCGCCTTCTGGGACGAGCGTTCGACGAAGACGTTGACCCGGATGTCGAGCAGCGGCTTGTCCTCCGGACGGTCGGGCCGCTGCACCATCTCCTCGACCACCACGGCCAGGGAGTGGGGCAGCTCGTCGCGCACCCCCTCGAGCGCCGCTTCGCGGACCAGCTCGGCGATCATGACGACGTCGGGCTCGTCGGTCAGCTGCCCCTCGGGGTAGAGCGGGCCCGGCGACGTCGGGAGGTAGGTCGACAGGACCTGCGCGACGTCCTGCACCTGGCGGCCGTCGACGGCCGAGCAGGGCACGATCGCGTCCCAGTTGCCGAGCTGGTCGATGGCGATGAGGTGCTCGGCCAACCGCTCGCGGTCGACGGTGTCGATCTTCGTCGCGATGGCGACGACCGGGCGCCGCCGGTCCTGCTGGATCTCCTTGAGCTCCCTGGCGATGAACCCGTCACCCGGGCCGATCCGCTGGTCCGCCGGCAGGCAGAACCCGATGACGTCTACCTCGAGCAGGGTCTCCCGCACGACGTCGTTGAGCCGCTCGCCCAGCAGGGTCCGGGGCTTGTGCAGCCCCGGGGTGTCCACGAGCACGAGCTGCGAGGTCGGCGTCGTGACGATGCCGCGGATGGTGTGCCGCGTGGTCTGCGGCTTCGACGAGGTGATCGCGACCTTGTGACCCACGAGGGCGTTGGTCAGCGTGGACTTGCCGGCGTTGGGCCGACCGACCAGGCAGGCGAAGCCTGCGACGTACCCGTCGGACGCACCCGAACCACTCGCAGTCATGACACTCCCTCGCGCTCGGGCTCCACCGTAGTGCGCTCGAGGCTGTCGTCGGTCGGCGCGTGGCCGCCGTCGGGGTCGGCCACGGCGACCCGCTCGACGATGACACTGGCGATCCGGTGGCGGCGACCGGCCATCCGCTCGGCGGTCAGCGAGAGCCCACCGACCTCGCACCTGGACCCGACGATGGGCACCCGGCCGATCGACTTGCCGATGAGGCCACCGACGGTGTCGACCTCGTCCTCCTCGATGTCGACGTCGAAGAGGTCGGCCAGGTCGTCGATGTCCATCGTCGCGGGGACGCGGAAGGTGCCGTTCCCAAGGTCCTCGACCCCGGGAGCCTCACGGTCGTACTCGTCGGCGATCTCGCCCACGATCTCCTCGATGATGTCCTCGATCGTCACCAGGCCGGCGGTGCCGCCGTACTCGTCGACGACCACGGCGAAGTGGCTCTGGTCGCGCTGCATCTCGCGCAGCAGGTCGTCGACCGGCTTGCTCTCCGGCACGTAGTGCATGGGGCGCATCTGGGCGGTGACCGGCAGCGTGCCCGCCTCGTGGTCGGCGTTGACCCGCCGCACGACGTCCTTGAAGTAGAGCAGCCCCAGGATGTCGTCGGAGCCGTCGCCCACGACCGGGATCCGCGAGAAGCCCGACCGCAGGAACAGCGACATCGCCGAGCGCAGCGACTTCTCGCCGTCGATGGTCACCATGTCGGTGCGGGGCACCATGACCTCGCGCGCCACGGTGTCGCCGAGCTCGAAGACGGAGTGGATCATCTCGCGCTCGCCGGCCTCGATGACCGCGCTCTCCCCCGCGAGGTCGACCAGGTCGCGCAGCTCGGACTCGCTCTGGAACGGGCCGTCGCGGTAGCCGCGCCCCGGGGTCACCGCGTTGCCCAGCGCGATCAGCACCCGGGCGACCGGGCCGAGGAAGGTGCGCAGCCCGACGATGAGCGGAGAGGCAAGCAGGGCAACGGAGTCTGAGTGCTGACGGCCGAGCGTGCGGGGCGAGACGCCCACGACGACGAAGGAGACGAGCGCCATCACGCCGATCGCGACGAGCAGCCGCGTCCACAAGCCGTCGACGAGGTTGATCGCCCCGAGGGTGATGAGGACGGCGGTGGTCGACTCCGCGACGATGCGCAGGAACGCCGTCACCGACAGGTATGCCGCGCTGTCGCCGACGATGCGGTTGAGGGCCTTGGCGCCCGGTCGCTTCTCCTCGAGCAGCTCCTGGGCGCGGACCCGCGACATCCGCCAGAGGGCGGCCTCGGCGGCGGACAGCAGAAAGGCGGCAGCGACGCTGACGAGGGCGGCGAAGACGAGTCCGGTCATGACGTCACCATCACGGGGCGGGACGCCCGCGGCCCGCGAGGAAGGTCAGCAGCAGCTGACGCTGGAGCTCGAACATCTCGCGCTCCTCCTCGGGTTCCGCGTGGTCGTACCCGAGCAGGTGCAGGATCCCGTGCGTGGTCAGCAGCAGGAGCTCCTCCTCGGTCGCGTGACCGGCGTCGGAGGCCTGCTTGGCTGCCACGGACGGGCACAGCACGATGTCGCCGAGCACACCCTCCTCGGGCTCCTCGCCCTCGCGACCCGGCCGCAGCTCGTCCATCGGAAAGCTCATCACGTCGGTGGGGCCGGGCAGGTCCATCCACTGCACGTGGAGCACCTCCATCGCCGCCTCGTCGACCAGACGAAGGCACAGGTCTGCTCCGGGGTGGACCCGCATCTCGCCCATGACGTAGCGGCTCAGCGCCACCAGCTCGAGCTCGTCGAGCTGGTAGTCGGTCTCATTGAGAACGTCGACGCTCACGCTGTCCTCGCCCTCCCGAGTCCTGTGTCCGCTCGTCCCAGTGCTCATAGGCGTCGACGATCGCGCCCACGAGGCGGTGCCGGACGACGTCCTGCGCGGTGAGGAGGGAGAAGTGGATGTCGTCGAGGTCGGCGAGGATGTCGCGGACCACGCGCAGCCCCGACTTGGTGCCGTCGGGCAGGTCGACCTGCGTGATGTCGCCCGTGACGACCATCTTCGAGCCGAACCCGAGCCGGGTGAGGAACATCTTCATCTGCTCCGGCGAGGTGTTCTGGGCCTCGTCGAGGATGATGAACGCGTCGTTGAGCGAGCGGCCACGCATGTAGGCCAGCGGCGCGACCTCGATGGTGCCGGCGGCCATCAGCCGCGGGATCGACTCGGGGTCGACCATGTCGTGCAGCGCGTCGTAGAGCGGCCGCAGGTAGGGGTCGATCTTGTCGTTGAGGGTGCCGGGCAGGAAGCCGAGCCGCTCCCCCGCCTCCACTGCCGGGCGGGTGAGGATGATCCGGTTGACCTGCTTGGCCTGCAGCGCGGCGACGGCCTTGGCCATCGCGAGGTAGGTCTTGCCGGTGCCGGCCGGGCCGATCCCGAAGACGATCGTGTGGGCGTCGATGGCGTCGACGTAGTGCTTCTGGTTGAGCGTCTTGGGCCGGATGGTGCGGCCGCGGTTGCTCACGATGTTCATCGTCAGCACGTCGGCAGGACGCTCGGTGGTCTGGGCGCGCAGCATGCTGATCGAGCGCTCGACAGCGTCGCGGTTGAGCGGCTGTCCGCCGTCGATGACCAGGAGCAGCTCGTCGATCGTGCGCTCGGCCAGGGCCACCTCGGCGCTCGGGCCGGACAGGTGGAACTCGTTGCCGCGGACGTGGATCGCCAGCTTCGGGAAGGCCCGCTCCATCGTGCGGAGGAGCTCGTCCCGCGGGCCGAGGAGCGTCACCATCTGCACCTGTGGCGGGATCTCGACGGTGTGCGTGGGCACCGGGAGAGCACCCTCGGGCGCGCCCCCCAGCGTGGTCGGATGTTCAGGATCTGACATGGTCTGCCCAGTCTACGGTGCTGCTCAGCCGGGTGGCCAAGCCATTGACCGGCCGCCGAGCACGTGGACATGGGCGTGGAACACCGTCTGGTGCGCCTCGGCTCCGGTGTTGAAGACCGAGCGGTAGCCACGGTCGGCCAGCCCCTCCTGCGCCGCCACGGCGGCCACGGCGCGCATCAGGGCCGCGACGTCCTCCGGAGCCTCCTGCACGAGGGCGGCGACATCGGGCACGTGGTGGCGCGGGACCACGAGGACGTGCGTCGGGGCCTGTGGCTCCAGGTCACGGAAGGCGAAGGTCGCCTCGTCCTCGTACACGACGGTCACGGGGAGCGTGCCCGCCACGAGCTTGCAGAACAGGCAGTCCGGATCGGAGTTCCGCGTCGTCCCGTCGCGCCGGCCCGTGTCGTCCATGGTGGTGTCGTCCATGCCTGTGTCGTCCACGCCGGTGTCTTCCACAAACAAGAGGGTATCGGCGCGTCAACCGGCCAGAGGGGTTGCGCGTCTAGGTGGCGTGAGACTGTTGAGTGTGGCCGAGCGCGACCGGGGTGGTGAGGTGCGGCCGAGTGCCGACGAAGCCATCACCGAGCTGTATGCCGCGCACTGGACTGGGCTGGTGCGGCTGGCCTGGCTGCTGCTGCGAGACGACCTCGCGGCCGAGGAGGTCGTCCAGGACGCCTTCATCGCGGTGCACCGCCGCTGGGACACCATCCGTGACCACCAGGCCGCGGCCGCCTACCTGCGTCGCGCGGTGGTCAACGGAGCCCGCTCCGGCCTGCGGCACCGCGGCGTGGAGGAGCGCTACGTGACGCGCGAGCAGCAGGGCGGCCCCACTGCATACGCCCGGCACAGCGAGGCGAGCGCAGAGGAGCGCGCCCTCCAGTCCGAGAGCACCACCACCATGATCGGCGCGCTGGGACGACTCCCCCAGCGCCAGAGAGAGGTCCTGACCATGCGCTACTACCTCGACCTCAGTGAGGCCGAGATCGCCGATGCGCTCGGCATCTCCGCGGGCTCGGTCAAGGCCCATGCGCACCGCGGGCTCGCGACCCTGCGCGACCGGATGGAGGCGACGTCATGAGCGACCGCACCGACTTCCTGCACCCCGACTACGAGCCGGGCGAGTTCGACCAGGTGGAGCGACGGCTGCGCCAGGCGCTGGCCCGCGACGCCGAGCAGGTGCGCCCGTCCAACCGGCTCGACACGATCCTGCACGAGGCCCACGAGGTCGGGCCGGTGACCGCCACGGGGGGCTCGGGCACCCGGCGCTGGGTGCTGCCACTGGCCGCAGCAGCCGCGGTGGCGGCCATCATCGGTGGCGTCTGGTGGTCCGGGCAGGACGACCGACCGTCGGTCACGCCACCGGCCACCCACGGCCCCACGCAGTCAGCGTCGTCGACCGGCTCCCCGACCAGCTCGCCGACCACGAGCGCACCTGCCGCGACCGAGTCGATGTCGCTCCCGGTCTACTTCGTCGGCCCGATCGGCGACGCCAAGCCGACCTACCGGCTGTTCCGGGAGTTCCTCCGTCAGGACCTGTCCACCGGCGCCACCGCCGCGGCCAAGGCCAAGGCGGCCTTGGTGCTGGCCATCAACGCCCAGCCGTACAGCAACACCGACGGCTACCTCCAGCCGTGGTCGGGGCAGACCATCGGCGACGTGACCGTGGCTGATGGAGTGATCACGGTGCACCTGGCCAATGCCGGCTCGTCGAGTGCGGTCGTCGGCGAGGAGAACAAGCGGCTCGCCGTGCAGGAGCTGGTCTGGACCGCGCAAGCGGCGATCCAGCAGACCCTCCCCGTGCGTTTCGCGGTCGCTGACGGGTCGACCACGCTCTTCGGGTCGATCTCCACGGACCAGGACTTCACGCGTCCACCGTCGGACCGCCTCTACGAGGACGTGGCCCCTATCTGGGTGACCTCGCCCTCTCGTGACCAGGTGCTCCCGGCGAGCAAGCCGGTCGTGGTCAAGGGCCTGGCGATCGTCTTCGAGGCCCACCTCAACTGGCAGCTGGATCGCGGCACGACGCAGGTGTCGACCGGCACCGCAATGGCGTCCAGCGGAGGTCCGAGCCAGGGCGACTACTCCTTCTCGCTCGGCCGGCTCCCCGCGGGTGACTACTCGATCCGGGTGTTCGCGATGAGCATGGAGGGCGGCGACAAGGTCGCTGCCGAGAAGATCGTGTCGTTCTCGGTGAAGTGAGCTGGGGGCGGTCAGCGCCAGCGGCTGGCAGCGCTCAGCACGGCGAGGGCCGCCGGCCCGGCGCTGGAGGACCGCAGGACGGTGTCGCCCAGCCGCACCGTCACTGCGCCGGCCGCCTCGAACGCCGCGACCTCCTCGGGCGTGATGCCGCCCTCCGGGCCGACCACGACCAGCACGTCGCCCGCGGTCGGGAGCACCTGAGCGGCGAGGCTCTGGGTGGCGTCCTCGTGGAGCACGTATGCCGCCGCGGCGCCGCCGATGCGCGCGGCGAGGATCTTGGTGGTGGCCAGGTCCGCGACCACCGGCACGCGGGCGCGGCGGGACTGCTTGGCGGCCGCCACCACGGTGGACTCCCACTTGCGGCGGGCCCTGTCGGCGCGTTCGCCGCGCCACTGGACGATGGAACGGGACGCCTGCCACGGCACGACCTCGTCGACCCCGAACTCGGTCGCGGCCTCGATGGCCTGGTCGTCGCGGTCGCCCTTGGCGAGCGCCTGCACGAGCACGAAGCGGGGCTGGGCCGCGGGCTCGTGGTCGACCTCGACCACGCTGAGCTCCAGGTCGGCCTTACCTGAGCCGACGACGGCGCAGGTGAGCCGCAGCCCGGCGCCGTCGGCGAGCATGACCTGCTCCCCGACGCCGATCCGGCGGACGGTCGCCGCGTGGCGCCCCTCGGGACCGTCGAGCACGACCCGGCTGCCGACAGCGGCGCCGGCGACGACGACGGGGTCGACGAGGAAGAGCGGCAGGGTCACGACGGTCGGCTGCTACTTGGGCTTGAAGGCGTCGCGGAGCTTGCCGAACAGCCCGGGGTGAGCCGGGGACAGCCGGCCCTCCGGGCGCTCCTCGCCGCGCAGCGTGGCGAGTTCGCGCAGGAGCGCCTCCTGCTGCTCGTCGAGCCGGGTCGGGGTCTGCACGTTGGCGTGGATGATGAGGTCACCGCGGCCGGTGCCCCGCAGGTGGGTGACGCCAAGGCCCCGCAGGGTCATCGCGTCGCCGGCCTGGGTGCCCGACTTGATCTCGAGCTCGTTGGTGCCGTCGAAGGTCTCGAGCTTGACCGTCGTCCCCAGCGCTGCCGCCGTCATCGGGAGCTCGACCGTGCAGTGCAGGTCGTCACCACGACGCTGGAACGTCTGGTGGGGGCGGACCGCGACCTCGACGTAGAGGTCACCAGCCGGGCCGCCGCCCTGGCCGACCTCGCCCTCGCCGGCGAGCTGGATGCGGGTGCCGGTGTCGACGCCTGCGGGGACCTTGATCGTGAGGGTGCGCCGGGTGCGGACCCGGCCGTCGCCGGAGCACTCGAAGCAGGGGCTGACCAGCACCTCGCCGTAGCCCTGACAGGTCACGCACGGACGGGTCGTCATGACTTGGCCGAGGAACGAGCGCTGGACCTGCTGGATCTCACCCCGACCGCCACAGACGTCGCAGGTCCGCCGGGAGGTGCCGGGCTGGGCGCCGTCGCCGTGACACGTCGAGCAGACCACGGCGGTCTCGATGGCGAGCTCCTTCTCCGCACCGAACACCGCGTCGGCGAGGTCGATGTCGAGCCGGATCAGGGCGTCCTGGCCGCGGCGCTGGCGGGACCGCGGACCGCGCTGGGCCTGGCCGGCACCGGCGCCGAAGAAGGCGTCCATGATGTCGCTGAACGAGAAGCCCTGGCCGAAGCCCGCTGCGCCACCGGCGTAGGGGTCGGAGCCCATGTCGTAGGACCGGCGCTTCTCGGCGTCCGAGAGCACGTCGTAGGCCTGCGAGACCTTCTTGAACTGCTCCTCGGCCTCCGGGCTCGGGTTGACGTCAGGGTGCAGCGTCCGCGCCTTCTTGCGGTAGGCCCGCTTGATGTCCTCGGGGCTGGCGTCCCGGGACACGCCCAGGTCCTGGTAGTAGTCGTTCAACGAGATGTCCTTGGTGTCGATGGTGCTGACAGTCGGTGGGGCAGGTGGACGCGCGTCACTGCGCGAGGATCCGGGAGACGTAGGTGGCCACGGCCCGCACCGACGCCATCGTCGTGGGGTAGTCCATGCGGGTGGGTCCGAGCACGCCCAGCCCGGCGACGAGGTCCGAGCCCGAGCCGTACTCCGTCGAGACGACTGAGGTGGACTGGAGTCCGGCGAAGGGGTTCTCGTGCCCGATCCGCACCGAGACCGCGTCGGAGGTCTCCCTGGCCGTGCCGAGCAGCTTGAGCAGCACGACGTGTTCCTCCAGCGCCTCGAGCACGGGGCCGATGCTGAGCGGGAAGTCGGTGCCGACCCGGGCGAGGTTGGAGGTGCCCGCCAGCACCACGCGCTCCTCGCGCTCCTCGACGAGGGCGTCGTCGAGCGACTGCACGACGGAGCGGACCAGGTCGCGGTCCGCGGGGTCGAACTCGTCGGCAAGGCTGGCCAGCGACGCGGCGGCCTCCACGAGTCGCTGCCCGACGGCCCTGGCGTTGACCTTGGCGCGGACCAGGCCCAGGAGGGCCTCGCCGTCCGTGGCGGACAAGTCGTGGGGGGTCTCGATGACGCGTTGCTCGACCCGGCCGGTGTTGACGATCAGCACGACCATGAGCCGGCTCGGACCCATCGGCACGAACTCGATGTGGCGCACGGTGGACCGGGTGAGCGAGGGGTACTGCATCACGGCGACCTGGCGGGTGAGCGAGGCCAGCAGCCGCACCGTCCGGTCGACGACGTCGTCGAGGTCGACCGCCCCCTCCAGGAACTGGGCGATGGCGGCCCGCTCGGCGGCGGTCATCGGCTTGACGGAGCTGAGCCGGTCGACGAACAGCCGGTAGCCCGCATCGGTGGGCACCCGTCCGGCGCTGGTGTGCGGAGCGGCGATCAGCCCCTCCTCCTCCAGCGCGGCCATGTCGTTGCGCACCGTCGCGGCCGAGACCCCCAGCTGGTGGCGGTCGAGCAGCGACTTGGACCCCACCGGCTCGGAGGTCTGGACGTAGTCCTGCACGATCGCGCGCAGCACGGCGAGACGACGTTCCTCGCTCAATCGACACCTCCGTTCGGTCAGGTTGGCACTCACACTCAGCGAGTGCCAAGTCTACGTGGTTCCCGGGCCGGGACCAGCACGGGCGGCGCGCCCGCGCCGCGAAGGCGCGTCCGCGGCATACCCTGCCTCGGTGTCCGACCGCTATGGCTCCGATGTCCTGTCCGGTGACTGGAAGGTCCCCCCACGGGGTCGCTCCCGCGAGGTCGAGGCCGAGACCGGGCTGGTCGTCGAGGACGTCGAGACCGGCTGGTGCGGCGCCGTGGTCCGCGTCGAGAAGGCCGGCGGCATGCGCGTCGTCCACCTCGAGGACCGGCGCGGGCGCACCAAGGGCTTCCCGATGGGACCGGGCTTCCTGCTCGACGGCGCCCCTGTCGTGCTGACCCCACCCACCGCGGCGGCCCGCGCCCAGCTGGCCGAGGCACGGGTGGCCGCCTCCCGCACGGCCTCCGGGTCACGGACCGTCGAGGGCGCCCGCGCCAAGGTGGCCAGCGGGTCGCGGATCTTCGTCGAGGGCCGCCACGACGCCGAGCTCGTGGAGAAGGTCTGGGGCGCCGACCTGCGGGTCGAGGGAGTGGTCGTCGAGATGCTCGACGGCGTCGACGACCTCGTCGGGGCGATCGCCGAGTTCCAGCCCGGGCCCGGGCGCCGGATGGGCGTGCTCGTCGACCACCTGCTCCCCGGGACCAAGGAGCACCGCGTCGTCCAGGCCGCCGCCAAGGGGCCGCATGCCGCGCACGTGCGGGTGCTCGGCCACCCGTACGTCGACGTGTGGCAGAGCGTGCGCCCCGAACGGCTCGGGCTGACGGCGTGGCCGGTCATCCCGCGTGGGCGGTCGTGGAAGGACGGCATCTGCGACCACCTCGGCTGGCCCCACGACAGCCAGGCCGACATCGCCCGCGCCTGGAAGCAGATCCTCGGCACGGTCCGCTCCTACGCCGACCTCGAGCCGACGCTGCTCGCAAGCGTCGAGGAGCTGATCGACTTCGTGACGGAGTCGCGAGATTGATACAGCGTGACGGAGTCGCGAGATTGATACAGCGTGACGGAGTCGCGAGATCAATACAGCGTCACAGAACCTGGCCATTGAGCCCTTGGGTCAGGGTCGGCCCTGACTCGCCCCTGACCACACCCCCGAACCCACCCCGATTGAGCAGCTCTGCGCCCGATCATGCGTTTCACTGGGTACAGACCCACGCAGACCACGGAGAGAGCCATGACCGACCAACCCCAGCAGCCGCAGTCGAACATCCCGCCACCGCCGCAGCAGCCACCGCAGCAGCCGCCACAGGGCTACGGCGTGGCGCCCCGGCCCATGTCGCCGCAGGACGAGAAGACCTGGGCCACCCTCGTGCACCTCGCGCCGTTCGTGGCGGCTCTGGTGGGCATCCCGTTCCTCGGCCCACTGATCGTCTTCCTCATCGTCAAGGACCGGGGGCCGTTCGTGCGGTTCCACGCGGCGCAGGCCCTCAACTTCCAGATCATCATCACGATCGCGTTCTGGGTCTTCGGCCTGCTGTCGTTCGTCCTGATCGGGATCCCGTTCCTCATCATCACCGCCGTCGCCTGGGTGGTCCTGTCGATCGTCGCGGCGATCAAGGCGAACAACGGCGAGTGGTACCGCTACCCGCTGACGCCCGAGCTGGTGAAGTAGTCGCCTGGTGAAGTAGTCGCCTGGTGAAGTAGTCGTCTGGGCGAGGAGCTCAGCGCAGACCGAGCAGCCGTCGCACGACGGTGTCCGTGAGCAGCCGGCCCTGCCTCGTCAGCACCACCCGCTGACGACGCAGGGCCGCTGTCGCGTCCACCAGGCCGTCGGCGATCAGGCCCGCGACGGCGACCCGACCCTCGTCGCGCAGCTCACCGATCGGGAGCCCGTCGACCAGTCGCACGGCCAACAGGACGCGCTCGTCATAGCGCTGCTCGCCGGTGAGGGTCTCCCGGCCCTGTGCGGGGCTGAGTCCCTCGCCGACTCGGGAGGCGTAGGCGTTGGGGTGCTTGACGTTCCACCACCGCACTCCCCCGACGTGGCTGTGCGCTCCGGGGCCGATGCCCCACCAGTTGCCGTCGGCCCAGTAGCCCTCGTTGTGGCGGCAGCGGGCGTCGTCGCGCAGCGCCCAGTTGCTGACCTCGTACCAGCCGTAGCCGGCCGACGCGAGGTGCTCGTCGGCGATCTCGTACTTGGCCGCCTCGTCGTCGTCCTCGGGCGCGGGCACCTGGCCCCGTCGCACCTGGGCGGCGAGCTTGGTGCCGTCCTCGACGACCAGCGCGTAGGCCGAGACGTGGTCGGGCGCGAGGGAGGTGGCGGCGTCGAGGCTGGTGCGCCAGTCGTCCAGCGACTCACCCGGGGTGCCGTAGATGAGGTCGAGGCTGACCTGCAGCCCAGCCGCCCGCGCGGCCTGCACCGCGCGCTCGACGTTGGCCGGGTCGTGGGTGCGTTCGAGCGTGCGGAGCACGTGGGGCACGGCCGACTGCATGCCCAGCGACACCCTCGTGAAGCCGGCCGCGGCGAGCACCTCGAGCCCTTCGGGCGTCACCGAGTCGGGGTTGGCCTCGGTGGTCACCTCGGCGTCCGGAGCCAGCCCGAACCCCGCGCGGATGCCGTGCAGCATCCGGGCCAGGTCGCCGGCGGCGAGCATCGTGGGGGTGCCCCCACCGACGAACACGGTGTCGACCCGGGGGGCGTCACCCAGGACCGCCTCGGCCAGGGACAGCTCGGCCAGGGCGGCATCGGCGAAGGTCGCCACGCTCGCGCCGTCGACCCCCAGCTCGGTCAGCGTGTAGGTGTTGAAGTCGCAGTAGCCGCAGCGCACCGAGCAGAACGGGACGTGCAGGTAGATGCCGAACTGGTGGTGTCCGAGAGTCGCGAGTGACGCGTGCGGCAACCGGCCGTCGGACGGTGCCGGGTCACCATCGGGCAGGGCGCTGGGCATGGCTCCATCCTCGCAGGCGACCGCCCGTGGCCCTGACACGGCGTGTCTCGGCGACACGCCGGAATGGGGTGAAACTGGACCGAGAAACTTGGGGAAACTCTCGCGAAACCCCTTGTGGCGCGGGGGTTGCTCGACTAGAAATACGCCTACGCAATCGCTTCGGCGAGAGCGTCGATCAGGACCTCGGTCTTGATCGTCGAGGGCCTCGGAAACTCATACTTTCCGAGGCCCTCACCTATTGGTCCAGCTCCCCACGTAGGGTCGAGCGGTGACCACTCCCCGCTGGATCGAGCTCGACGGCGTCGTCAACATGCGCGATGTCGGTGGGCTGCCGACGACCGACGGTGGCGTCGTGGCCACCGGCCGCCTGCTCCGGTCCGACAACCTGCAGGACCTCAGCGAGTCTGACGTCGAGGCGCTCGAACAGCTGGGGGTCACCGACGTCGTCGACCTGCGCAGCCATGCGGAGCTGACGCTGGAGGGCCCGGGCCCCCTCCGGGCCCGTGACCTCACGCACCACCACCACTCGCTGTTCCGCGACGACGTCCGCGCGGTCACGGCGCAGGAGGCCCTGGCCCTGCCCTGGTCGACGAAGGACCAGGAGAAGGCCGACGCCCAGCCCCGCCTCGACGACGACTACTGGGCGAGCCACTACCTGGGCTACCTCACCCACCGGCCCGACTCCGTGAGCGCCGCCCTGGCGGTGGTCGCGCGCAGCCGCGGGGCGACGATCGTGCACTGTGCCGCAGGCAAGGACCGCACCGGCACGGTGGTCGGCCTCGCCCTCTCGGTGGCTGGGGTGAGCGATGACGACGTCGTCGCCGACTACGTCGCGACCGGCGAGCGCATCGAGCTCGTCATGGCCCGGCTGATGGCCCGTCCCGCGTACGGCGAGGCGCTCCAGGACCAGCCGGTCGACCACCACCGGCCCCGGCCCGAGACCATGCGACGGATCCTGGAGGTACTGGCCGAACGCCACGATGGCGCGGCCGGGTGGCTGCGTGCCCAGGGATGGTCGCAGGACGAGGTCAGCGCCCTGCGGGCCAGCCTGCGCGGCTGAGCCGGCCACCCGGCATACCGGCGCCTGCGCGGCGGAGCAGCACGGTCAGCGGGCCGGCTTGTCGGTCACCCAGAGGCGGATGGTGCCCTGCACCACCGCGGTGCCGTCGTCCCGGGTCCCCTTGACCCGCACCGGGATCTCGACGTCGCCGGCGCGCGCCCAGTCGGCCGGGTCGGTCTCGGCGACGCAGGTGATGTCGCTCGTCGCCTTGGCGGTGTACTCGACCTCCATGCCCTTCGGGATCCACCGACGGGTGCTCGGGATCGTCGCCTCGGCGAGCGCACCCATCGCGGCCTCGAGCCCGTTGCAGATCGCGATGACGTGGACCGTGCCGAGGTGGTTCTGCACCCGGCGACGCTTCTTGATCGTCAGCTCGGCGCGGTGGGGACCCAGCTCGACGAACCGCGGACGCGCCGTGCGGAAGTAGGGCGCTGCCTGCTCGAAGACGAGCGAGAACAGCCGCTTGCCCTGCGGGTATGCCGCGAGGCGCCGGTAGAGGGCGTAGGTGTCAGTCATGGACCTGACATTACCCGTCGGTAACCTCGGTGGGCAGGTCCCCTACTTCTTGGTGACCGCGTCGTTCGAGAGCGCGGCGATGAAGGCCTCTGGCGGCACCTCGACGCTGCCGATGTTCTTCATCCGCTTCTTGCCCGCCTTCTGCTTCTCGAGCAGCTTGCGCTTGCGGCTGATGTCACCGCCGTAGCACTTCGCGAGGACGTCCTTGCGGATCGCCCGGATGTTCTCGCGGGCGATGATGCGTGAGCCGATGGCAGCCTGGATCGGCACCTCGAACTGCTGGCGCGGGATGAGGTCCTTGAGCTTCCCGGCCATCATCACGCCGTAGGCATAGGCCTTGTCCTTGTGGACGATCGAGCTGAACGCGTCGACCGTCTCGCCCTGCAGCATGATGTCGACCTTGACGAGGTCGGCCACCTGGTCGCCGTCGGGCTCGTAGTCGAGCGAGGCGTAGCCGCGGGTGCGCGACTTGAGCTGGTCGAAGAAGTCGAAGACGATCTCGGCGAGCGGCAGCGTGTAGCGCATCTCGACGCGCTCCTCGGAGAGGTAGTCCATCCCGCGCAGCGTGCCGCGCTTCTGCTGGCACAGCTCCATGATCGCGCCGATGAACTCGCTCGGCGCGAGCACGGTGGCGCGCACGATCGGCTCGGTGACCGAGCTGACCTTGCCGTAGGGGAACTCGCTCGGGTTGGTGACCGTGAGCACCTTGCCGTCGTCCATCGTCACGTCGTAGACGACGTTGGGCAGTGTCGAGATGAGGTCGAGGTCGAACTCGCGCTCGAGCCGCTCACGCACGATCTCGAGGTGCAGCATGCCGAGGAAGCCGATCCGGAAGCCGAAGCCCAGCGCCGCGGAGGTCTCGGGCTCGTAGACCAGGGCAGCGTCGTTGAGCTTGAGCTTGTCGAGGGCGTCGCGCAGGTCGGGGTAGTCCGACCCGTCGATCGGGTACAGGCCGGAGAAGACCATCGGCTTGGGGTCGCGGTAGCCCCCGAGCGCTTCCTTGGCCGGCTTGGCCGCGTTGGTGACGGTGTCGCCGACCTTGGACTGGCGCACGTCCTTCACACCGGTGATGAGGTAGCCCACCTCCCCGACGCCCAGGCCCTTGGCCGGAGTGGGCTCGGGCGAGCTGACCCCGATCTCGAGCAGCTCGTGCGTGGCCTTGGTCGACATCATCGCGATCTTCTCGCGGGGGTTCAGGTTGCCGTCGATGACGCGGACGTAGGTCACGACCCCGCGGTAGGTGTCGTAGACCGAGTCGAAGATCATCGCGCGGGCGGGCGCGTCGGGGTCACCGGTCGGCGGAGGCAGCTGCGTGACGATCTGGTTGAGCAGCGGCTCGACGCCGACGCCGGTCTTGCCCGAGACCCGCAGGCAGTCCTCGGGCTCGCAGCCGATCAGGCCGGCCAGCTCCTCGGCGAACTTCTCCGGCTGCGCAGCGGGCAGGTCGATCTTGTTGAGCACGGGGATGATCGCGAGGTCGTTCTCCATCGCGAGGTAGAGGTTCGCCAGGGTCTGCGCCTCGATCCCCTGCGCCGCGTCGACGAGCAGCACCGCACCCTCGCAGGCGGCCAGCGACCGCGACACCTCGTAGGTGAAGTCGACGTGGCCCGGGGTGTCGATCATGTTGAGCGCGTAGGTCGTGCCGTCCAGCTCCCACGGCATGCGCACGGCCTGGCTCTTGATGGTGATGCCGCGCTCGCGCTCGATGTCCATCTTGTCGAGGTACTGGGCGCGCATGTCACGGCCGTCGACGACACCGGTGATCTGGAGCATGCGGTCGGCCAGCGTCGACTTGCCGTGGTCGATGTGGGCGATGATGCAGAAGTTCCGGATCAGGTCCGGCGGCGTTGCGTGCGGCTGCAGCGCGGTGCGGGCCATCGGGGACACGGGTGCTTCAAACCTCACGAGCGTCGGGGAAGAACGGAACGGCCCATCCTCCCATGCGACCGAGGGTGTCAGTGACGCAGCACGGCGCAGGAGGCGTCAAACGGGTCGGCGCCGGGCGGGTTCGTAGGGCTAGGCGGGCTGCGCCTGCGGCGGGGTGCGCCGCGTCGAGCGCTGCAGGAGCGCCGACCAGACCGCGATGCCGATCCCCGCGACGGCCAGGATGCCCCCGACGCGCGAGGGCCACTCGTAGCCGAGCCCGGCGGAGAGCACGATCGACCCGAGCCAGGCGCCGAGCGCGTTGGCGATGTTGAGGGTCGAGTGGTTGAGCGCGGCCGCGAGCGCCTGCCCCTCGTGGGCCACGTCCATCAGACGCGTCTGGAGCATCGGGACGAGGATGCTCGGCAGCAGGCCGAGCACGAAAACGGCGATCAGGCCGGACCACTTCGCGGCGTGCACGGCCGGGCCGAAGAGGAAGAGCATCACCGCGATCGCGCCCAGGAGGACAGTGATCCCCCGGAGCAGGCCGAGGCGGGAGGCCGGCCCGGAGAGGAGGGCTCCGACCGTCATCCCCACCCCGTACAGCGCGAGGATGAACGGGATCGTGGCCCGGCCGAACCCACCGAGCTCGGTCATCGTCGGGGAGATGTAGGAGAACGTGGAGAACATCCCGCCGAAGCCCACGGTGCCGATCCCCAGGGCCAGCCAGACCTGCGGTCGCTTGAGGGCGGACAGCTCCGACCGCATGGTCACCCCGCCGTCGGGCGGGCAGAACGGCACCCAGCGCCACACGGCGAGGACGGTCAGCAGCGCGATCACTCCCACGGCGGCATACGGCCACTGCCACCCGTAGGCCTGGCCGATCCGCGTGGTGACCGGCACGCCGACGATGTTGGCGACCGTGAGGCCGGTGATCATCATGGAGACGGCCCAGGTGCGCCGGTGTGCCGGCACCAACGACGCCGCCACGAGGCTGCCGACGCCGAAGTAGGCGCCGTGCGGCAGGCCCGACAGGAAGCGCGCCGCCATGAGCAGCCCGTAGCTGTTCGCGAACGCGGACAGCACGTTGGCCACGGCGAAGGCGCCCATCAGCCAGAGGAGCAGGCGCTTGCGCGGCATCTTGGAGCCCAGGGTGGCGAGCACCGGGGCGCCGACGACGACCCCCGCTGCGTAGGCGGAGACCACGTGACCGGCGGTCGGGATGTCGATGCCCACACCCTCCGCGACCTCGGGCAGCAGGCCCATCGTCACGAACTCGGTGGTGCCGATCGCGAAGCCTCCGACGGCCAGGGCCAGCAGCGCGAGGTTGACGTGCGTCGGGCGCACGACGGCGTCGACGCCGAGCTCGCGGGAGGGGTCGGCGAGGGCGTCGGTCACGCGGGTGCAACGACGGGGCGCGCCCGGGACATTCCCGATCAGGGAGGGCCTTTAGAGTCGGACCGACCACCGACAGCTCGAGGGGACCATGTCCGAACCCATCCAGTACGCCTCGCCGCCCGAGACGCCGCTTGGGACACCGCCCAGCACGCCCAGCGCGCCGCCTGGCTACCGCAAGCAGATGCGGTCGCACCTGCGGCACCCCCTGGAGAACCTCTGCCTCGTGGTGGTGATCCTCGGGTCGTTCCTCGTGTGGACGATCTCGACCTACGAGGTCGTGTCGGCGATCATCGACCGACGCCAGCCCGACCCGTATGCCGTGTTCTTCCTGGCCGCGCCGGTGCTCATCTACTTCCTCCGTGGCCAGCTGTATGCCGGGCTGCGGCTGTCGGGGGTGAAGATCTCCCCCACGCAGTACCCCGAGGCGCACCAGATGCTCCTCGACGCCTGCGCCCACTACGGCCTGCCCAAGGTGCCGGACGCCTACGTGGTCCTCGGCAACGGGATGATCAACGCCGCAGCCTCCGGACACGGGTTCCGGCGGTTCATCTTCGTCTACAGCGACCTATTCGAGATCGGCGGCCAGGCCCGCAACCCTGACGCGCTGCGGTTCATCCTCGGCCACGAGGTCGGCCACATCGCGGCCGGCCACACCAGCTACTGGCGGGTCCTGGCGATCAGCGGCGCCCAGTGGATCCCCTTCGTCGGGTCGACCCTGAGCCGCAGCCAGGAGTACACCGCCGACAACTTCGGCTACTCCCTCGTCCCGCACGGCAGCGCCGGGGCCATGTCGACGCTCGCCGCGGGCAAGTACCTCAACCGGACCGTCGACGTGAACGCGCTGGCCGACCGGGCCACCACCGAGAAGGGCTTCTTCGTCTGGGTCGTCAACGCCCTCGCCTCCCACCCCGTGCTGGTTTGGCGCTCGCACGCCCTGCGTGACCGTCGACGCCCCGGCCGCCTGCTGTGGCGGCCGAGGGTCCGCCCGTGACGCCGGAGCTCGACTACCGCCACACCTCCACCCGGCCGGCCTTCGCCGACCTACCGGCCTTTCCCGCCCCGGCGGCCACGCCACGCCGCTAGCGTTGCCGACATGGGGGACACGACACGTTCGGCGGTCGCGCAGACCACCTGGCTGCGACGGCTCGTCAGATGGCTGACCGGGGCCTATCCGGGCGACTACACCGGCGTTCCCGAGATGGAGTACTCCCCGGTCGCCGACGGGCGGCCCGACCCCGGCGAGGTGGTCTGGACCTGGGTGCCGTTCGAGGACGACCATCGCCAGGGCAAGGACCGTCCGGTGCTGCTCATCGGGCGCGATGGTCGCTGGCTGCTCGGGGCCATGCTGACCACCAAGCTGCGGGCCGGCACTGACCCTCGGAGACGGACAGCGCCCGACCGGGTCTCCATCGGCGTCGGCGCGTGGGATCGCCAGCGGCGGCCCAGCGAGGTGCGCGTCGACCGCATCATCCGGGTCAAGCCCAGCCGGATCCGGCGGGAGGGCGCGGCCATCGACGCGGCGCGCTTCGCCGCCGTGGCCGATGGCGTGCGCCGCAACGCCTGAAGGCACCGGCTGGGAGCCGTCCTTCGCGAGTCGCCGCGGCAGGCTTGGGCCGCCCCGCCCTCTTCCTTGAGCTCCGCTCGGGCCAGTCGCCTTGTCAGACCCGGGCCGTAGACTCGAACGCATGTTCGAATCATCCGTCATTGCCGAGCCGCTCCGCGCGGAGCTGGTTCGACTGCGTGTGGACGGTCGGCGCCGTTCGGTGGCGGAGCTGGTCGCCCTCGTGCAGCAGTGCCAGTCGATCGCCAACCAGACCGCCGCCCTGCAGGTGCTGGCCATGACCCACCTCGCCGCGATCGAGGACGTCGAGCTCGAGGACGGCACGGTGGTCGAACAGCACCGCGGCCTGGGGCACCAGCGACTCGACGCACCCGCCCTGGTCAGCGACCAGCTCGGCCTCAGCGACGCGGCCGCGACCAGTCGGATGACCAGTGCCGTAGAGATCGTGACCCGAGCGCCCGTCGTCCACGAGGCGATGGCCTCCGGTCGACTGGACGCCTACCGCGCCGGGGTCGTCTGTGAGGAGCTGCGCGACGCGGACCCGGAGGTGTGCCGCGAGGTCACCACCAGGATCGAAGGAACCCTGGGCACGGAACCGCCCGCCGCCCTGCGCCGCCGCGTGCGGCGCGTGCTGGGAGCCGTCGACGCCGACCTGGTGCGGGCCAAGGCGGCCCGGGCCCGGGCTGCGCGGAGCCTTCGTCGGTGGCCCGGTGACGAGCCCGGGGTCGACACGTGGATGGGGAGCTTCCCGGTGGAGCAGGCCCGCAGCGGTTGGGCAGTCATCGACGGGTTGGCACGGCAGTACGTCCGCGATGGCCGCGCGAGCGGGGTCGACGAGGCCCGGGCCGACGCGCTGATGGACCTGATCCACTCCCGTGCCAAGGGCACCTTCGTGGTCCAGCTGGCCGTGCCCGCTGATCGACGGGCGTCGCACCAGTCAAGTGCGCCCCAGACCGGCCGCACCACCGCCCCGCCCGAGCCGGTGACTGGCCCGGTCACAGGGCCTGGTGAGGATGACGGGCTGGTGACCGTGATGGGGCTCGGGATGCCCGGCGAAACCGTGGTTCGCAGCGCGTGGCTTCGCTCCCTCCCCGACTGCTCCGGCGGCCCTGACGGCTCCGGCGGCCCTGACAACTCCGTCGGCCCTGACAACTCCAACGGCCCTGACGCTTCCGGGCCAGCCGTAGTCGCCTGCCATGCCGACACGGGCGCGCTGCTCGCCACCGCCAGGCGTCCCGGTGACGACCCCCGCGTCGACCGCCGGAGGGGGCGATCGACCGAGTCGCAGGCGTACCGGCCGCCGCCTGCACTCGTCGAGCTGGTCAAGACCCGCGACGGACGATGCCGGTTCCCGGGGTGCACCGTCAGCGCCGTGTTCTGCGACCTCGACCACGTCAGACCGTGGCCGTCCGGTCCGACCGAGGCGGGCAACCTCATGTGCCTGTGCCGCCGTCACCACCGGATCAAGCAGACCGTGCGATGGCGAGTGCGCATCGATCCCGACGCCACCGTCACGTGGACCGACCCGTCCGGGCGCAGACGCACCACCCTGCCGATCGACTTCCTCCAGCTCGACAGGACCAGACAGCACCGAGACCCGTCTGAGGAGCGTCAGGCGTCCGTCGATCCGTCGTGCCCCACCGAGCTGTCTCGTTCCGACGGCCGGGACGGCAGCCCGTCTTCAGTCCGGACGCCATCACCTGCGACGCGCCGAAGGGAGCAACAACCCTGCGACGAGGTCGGCGTGCTCTGGTCTGCGTGGGAGGACGAGCTCAGTCACGACCTGGCCCGGGCCGAACGCAACCGACGGCGAAGACCTCGCCGGACCTTGCGGCTGAGCTGCCTGTTCCTCCACGGCCCGCCTGCGTCTCGGCACGAGGGTCCGCGCAGCCGATCGGAGCGGGCCGGCGCCGACGGGCTGCCGCCGTTCTGACGGAGGCGTTCCGACTAGCGTGAGTGGCATGGCCTCTCTGCGTTCGCGACTGACCCAGCTCTGGCGAAGGGGTGCCCCGGCCGCCCCGCCACCGGTGGAGGCACCGAGAACCCGGCAGCCCCAGCCCCAGCCGCAGCCCGGCTCGCAGGCGCAGGTTCGGTCGACCTACCCGGGCGACTTCACCGGGACCCCCGACCTGGCGTACGCGCCCACGCCCGACGGTCAACCCGATCCCGGCGAGATCGTGTGGACCTGGGTGCCGTTCGAGGAGGACCACCGTCAGGGCAAGGACCGGCCGGTGCTGCTGGTGGGACGCGACGACCGGTGGTTGCTGGCCCTGATGCTCACCAGCAAGGACCACGACCGCGACCACGCCCAGGAGGCGCGGCACGGTAGGCACTGGCAGGACATCGGGTCGGGGGCCTGGGACAGCAAGGGCCGCGCGAGCGAGGTGCGGGTCGACCGCATCCTGCGCGTGGACCCCGCGGCAGTGCGGAGAGAGGGTGCTGTCCTCGACCGCGACCGGTTCGACGAAGTGGCGGCGGCGGTCCGCGCGGCGACCTGAGCCACGGCGAACGCGAAGGGCCGGTCACCCCGAGGGGTGACCGGCCCTTGCTGCCGTGGAGGCGACTCGCGTCAGAGCGAGGCGGCCTTCTTCGCCATGGCCGACTTCTTGTTGGCGGCCTGGTTGGCGTGGATGACGCCCTTGCCAGCGGCCTTGTCGAGCTTCTTGCTGGCGGTCGCGAGGGCATCCTTCGCCGCCGCTGCGTCGCCGGCGTCGACGGCCTTCTGGAACTTGCGGATCCAGGTCTTGAGCTCGCTCTTGACGGCCTTGTTGCGCTCGGTCGCCGTACGGTTCGTCTTGATCCGCTTGAGCTGGGACTTGATGTTTGCCACAGGTGTGTCTCTCTTGGTTGGTCGGTGGTTGCCGTTAGAGGGCGGCAGAAGCCTCTCGGGACCAGGCGTGGGGCACCTGTGGTTGAGTGGCTCTGGATGAAGCTGCATGCGCGCACGACCATGCGCGCACGCGACGGGTAAATCTACCAGCGAGTGGGCCACTCCCCCAAAACGTCACCGGCGGGCGTCACCGGCGGGCGTCACCGGCGGGCGTCACCGGCGGGCGTCACCGACCGGTGCGGGCCCGGGTGATCGTGAGCACGGCACGTTCGACGGCGTAGACCGGGTCGCGGCCACCACCCTTGACCTCGAAGTCGGCGTGGGCGACCGCCTGGATCGCCTCGGCCAGGCCCTCCGGACCCCATCCGGACAGACCGCGCCGCGCCTTGTCGACCTGCCACGGCGCCATGCCGAGGTCGCGGGCCACCTCGGCCGACCGACCGCGCCCCGCCGCGCCGACCTTGACCAGCTGGCGCAGCTGCTGGGCGAGCACCGCCACGATGGGCACGGGGTCGACCCCGGTGGCGATGGCGTGCCGCAGCAGGCGCAGCGCGTCACCCGCATTCCCGGCCACCGCGGCGTCGGCCACCTTGAAGCCCGTCGCCTCGACCTTGCCCCCGTGGTACTTGGCCACGAGCTCCTCGTCGATCGTGCCGGTCGTGTCGGCGACGAGCTGCTGGCAGGCCGCAGCGAGCTCGCGCACGTCCTTGCCGACCGCCTCGATGAGCGCACGCACGGCGTCGGGGGTGGCCCGGCGACCCGCCGCCCGGAACTCGTGCGCGGCGAAGTCGGTCTTGTCGCGGTCGGACTTGATGGCCGGGGCCTCGAGGACCCGGGCCTGGGACTTCTTGAGGGTGTCGAGCACCTTCTTGCCACGCTGCCCCGACTTGTGGGTGACGACCAGGGTGACGTCGGGCTCGGGCGCCGCGAGGAAGGCCAGCAGGTCTTCCTGCAGCTCGTCGGGAGCCTCGTCGAGGTCGGCGACGACGATGCACTTCGCTCCCCCGAACAGCGACGGGCTCGCGTGCATGCCGAGCGCGCCGGCCTCGTAGGTCTCGGCGGCGAGCCGGATCACCTCGACGTCGGGGTCGACCACCCGCAGGTCGTCAATGGTTGCGCTCAAGGCCCGGTCGGCGATGACGGCCTCGGGCCCCGAGATCAGCACGAGGGGCGGGACGGTGCGCGTCGCAGTGGCGGTCACGGGCCCAGCCTCCCACGACGGACCGACACCATCGGGAGCGCCGGGGTCACCCGCCGGGGCAGTACGCGTCGCCAGCGGGCAGGTCCGGGTGGATCGGTCCCTCCCGGTCCGCCACCGACCCGGCTGCGGTCCGCCCGGCCCGGACCGCGATGACCTCGGCCAGGATCGCCACGGCGATCTCGCCCGGCGCGTTGGCGCCGATGTCGAGCCCGATCGGCGCGTGCACCGTCGCGAGCGCCTCCTCGGTGACGCCGTTCTCCAGCAGCCAGGCCCGCCGCCGCGCCTGGGTGCTGCGCGAACCCATCCCCCCGATGTATGCCGTGCCAGCGTCCAGCCCCGCACGGATCGCCGGGCCGTCCACCCCTTCGTGGTGGCTGGTCACCACGAGGGCGTCGACACCTTCGGGAACGCCGGGGTCGTCCGTCGAGGCCGTCACCGTCCAGCCGAGCGGGGACGCCAGCGTCAGCAGGGCCTCGGCCACCGGCCCGTCACCGACGACGTGGAGCGTGCACGTGTCCGTCATCGCGCCAGTATCGCTCACGGACCGACTGCGTCACTCGAACGACAGCGTCACTCGAACGACAGCGTCACTCGAACGACAGCGTCACTCGAACGACAGCGTGGCCGCCCCGGACGCCTCCAGGCCGAGGCCCTTGAGCCGGGCAGCGACCACGTCGGCGGGCAGCTCCAGGCTCTCCGCCAGCTCGTCGACCGAGAGCCCCAGCTCCAGCCCGTCGCGCAGCTCCTCGTCCGACTCGGCCGTCCAGGCATGACCGGCCGTCACGGCGGTGCGGGCCGACTCGGCGGGCGGGGGCGCGTCGGCCACCGGCCGCGGGTGCTCGGCCGCGTCCAAGGATCCAGTGATCCCCCGCAACGCCGGCTCGTGCACCTCGACCGGCGGAGCCGCCGTCTCGTCGAGCCGCTTCAGGGCGGCGAGCACGCGCTCGCGATCGGTCGTCGGCCAGAACGGGGGCAGCGAACGCTGGAGGAACCCGGCATACCTCGCGGTCATCATGCGGGAGTCGAGGAAGGCGACCACGCCCCGGTCGTCGGCCCGGCGGATCAGCCGCCCCGCGCCCTGGGACAGCCGCAGCGCGGCGTGGGTGGCGGAGACAGCCATGAAGCCGTTCCCGCCCATCCGGGCGATGGCCTGCGAGCGCGCCGACGACAACGGGTCGTCGGGTCGTGGGAAGGGGATCCGGTCGATGATCACGAGCTGGCACGCCGAGCCCGGCACGTCCACGCCCTGCCACAGCGTCAGGGTGCCGAAGAGGCAGGTGCGGGGGTCGCGCGCGAACTGGCGCACGAGCGTCGTGATCTGGTCCTCGCCCTGGCAGAGGAAGCCGATGTCGCCGTCGAACCGCTCGCGCATGGCCTCGGTGGCCTCCTTGGCCGCCCGCATGGAGGAGAACAGTCCGAGGGTGCGGCCACCCGCTGCCCGCACGAGCGCCTCGATCTCGTCGAGGGTCTGCTCGCTGAGGCCGTCGCGGCCGGGTGCGGGCAGGTGCTGGGCGACGTAGGCGATGGCCTGTTGGGGGTAGTCGAACGGGCTGCCCACGTCGAGCCCACGCCACTCCGGAGCTCCCTCGCCGCGCAGCCCCATCGTGCCGGCCACGGCGTCGAACGTGCCACCGAGCTCGAGCGTCGCCGACGTCATGACGACCGTGCGGTCACCGAAGATCTTGTCGCGCAACAACATCGCCACGCTCATGGGCGCGACTCGCAACACCGAACCGCGGCGCTGGTCGCGGCTGACCCACACGACGTCGAGGTCGCGCTGCTCCAGGATGCGTGACGAGTTCTCGAACATCTCGTCGATGGCGGCCTGGGCCACCTTGCGGGCGCCGTCGGGCTCGACGCCCTTCTCGGGCTTGAGCTCGGACTGCACCTGCCGCGTCGTGTCCCTCACCCGGGCGAGTGCCAGGGACAGCGCGTCGGGTATGCCGTTGAGCTTGCCCTCGGGGAGCTCGTCGAGGACGCCCTGGAGGAAGACCGAGGCGTCGTCGACGGCGTCGGTGGACTCGGCGATGCGCGCAGCCCGCTTGGCTGCCGCCGCCACCATCGAGGGGGTGATCTCGTCGGTGATGGTGGAGGTCACCCGGTCGACCAGCTCGTGCGCCTCGTCGACGACGAGCAGGTCGTGCTCGGGCAGCATCTGCCGGCCCTCGAACGAGTCGATCGCCATGAACGAGTGGTTGGTGACGATGACGTCGCAGTCCTTGGCGGCCTCCCGGGTCCGCTCGACGAAGCAGTCGGCGAACGCCGGGCACTTGCTCCCCATGCACTCGTGGGCGCTGACGGACACCTGCCGCCAGGCCCGTTCGCTCACGCCCGGCACGAGCTCGTCGCGGTCGCCCGACTCCGTGGTCTCGGCCCACTCCCGCAGGCGAACGACCTCCTGGCCCAGCCGGGACGCGGCCCGGTCGACCTCGCCGACCTCGAACAACCCGTCCTCGTCGTCGGGGAACCCACCCTCGAGCTTGTGGGCGCACAGGTAGTTGCGCCGCCCCTTGACCAGGCCGTACGTCGGCCGCTTCCCGAGCAGCGGGGCGATGGACTCGGCCAGCCGCGGCATGTCACGGTCGACGATCTGGGCCTGCAGCGCCAGGGTCGCGGTCGCCACGACCGCCGGCTTGCCCGTCTTCTGGGCGTGCATGACGGCCGGGATCAGGTAGGCCAGGGACTTACCGGTGCCGGTGCCCGCCTGCACCAGCAGGTGCTCGTCGGTGGCCACGGCATCCTCGACCGCGTGGGCCATCTCGACCTGGCCCGGTCGCTCGACTCCCCCGACTCCCTGGACGGCGGCGTGCAACAAGTCGTCGAGTGAAGCCATTGGGTCAGCGTATGCCGTGGCTCGGGTTCCTCGGGCCAGCGTCCCCAGCGTGCCGCGAACGGCCGTGACCCCGGCGCTCCGAGGAGCGCCGGGGTCACTGGTGGGGGCCGTGTCGTGTCACCTCTCGTGCACCCACGTTGGGGCCGGGACCCCGTTCCCGGTCAGGTTGTCGCACGCGACGAACTGGGTGCCCACCCGCTCCGGCGTGCAGAAGTGCGAGGAGGTGGCCTGCGACGGCTGGTCGATCTGGCCCGCGTCCTGCCGAGCGGCGGCGGGCAGCGCGCTCAGGGCGACGACGACGGTCGCAGCGGCGATGACGCCCCAGGCGCGGCTGGTGCGTCGGGTCGAGGTGACGGTGCTCTGGCTTGCGTTCACGGTGTGCTCCTGGTGCTTCGAGAGGTGATCCCTGCTGACACCTCCACGGTCCGGCCGACGGCACCTGAGCCACATCGGGAGCACCCCCTGAGAAACAGCCCTCGACCCCCTCAATATCGGCTGTCGCCCGAGGTCCGACGGCGACACACTGGAAGACGTGTCACCACCGGACTCGGCAGCTGACGACGTCTTCGTCGGCCGAGCCGAGGCGCTCGACGAGCTCGCCTCGGCCATTGCCTCGGCGCGCGCCGGCCAGGGCCGAGCCGTCCTGGTCCTGGGTGACGCCGGAGTGGGCAAGACCCGGCTTGCCCAGCACGCGTGCTCACTGGCCTCGGACTTCCTGGTGCTGAGCGGCGCCTGCCTCGCGATGACCTCGGTGACCGTCCCCTTGCTCCCCCTGCGCGCGGCGGTGGCCACCGTTCCCCCCGGCGAGCGCCCGACGATGACCGGGGTGGACAGTGCACGGACGGCCGAGGAGTTCGACGCCTGGCTGGAGCGCCGATGTGCCGAACGCCCGGTTGCCCTGGTGGTCGACGACCTGCAATGGGCCGACCCGGGAACCCTCGACGTCCTCATGTGGGTCCTGGCAGGGCTGACCCCTCGTCGGCTGGCCCTGCTGACGACCGTGCGGCGCGGAGACCTGGTGGCCGGCCACCCTTTGCACGGTTGGCTGGCCGACGTGCGGCGCCTGCCCGGCTTCGCCGAGATGTCGTTGGGACCGTTGACACTCGAGGAGACCCGCGAGCAGCTCCGGGGCGTCCTGGGCGACGTGCCGCACCAGAGCCTGGTCAGAGAGGTCTTCGGACGCACCGGCGGGAACGCGTATCTCAACCGGCTGCTGGTACGAGGGGTTGACCCTGCTGCCACGGTCCTCGGACCCGGGGTTCCCGACGACCTGGCCTCAGCAGTGCTCAGGGCCTGGCACCGCCTCGACCTACCCGCCCGTGAGCTGTCGCGGGTCCTGGCGGTCGGAGGGAGGGTGGCCCGCGGGACGATGCTCGACCACGCCGCGGGCCTGGCCGGGGTGACCGACCTGCGGTCGGCGTTGCGGGAGTGCGTGGAGGCCGACCTCCTGGAGGTCGACACCCAGGGTGGGTACTGGTTCCACCACCCGCTCCAGGCCGAGGCTCTCGAGAGCAGCCTCGACCGGCCCGAGCGGCAACGGCTGCACGCTGCCTTCGCCGCCTCCCTGGAGCTGGAGGTGGAGCTGGGGCTGGCCGACGACGTCCACATCGAGACCCTCAGCCTGATCGCCGAGCACCACCACCGGGCCGGTCAGGTTGCACAGGCGCACGACTGGGCCCTTCGGGCCGCTGACCAGGCAGCGGCCGCCGGCGCGCCTGAGACCGAGCTGCGCCTGCTGCTGCGCGCACTGGCCGTCCAGAGCGAGCCCCCACCTCCGGCCGCCCTCTGGCAGCGGCTGCGCGAGGTGGCCGCGGCCGCGGGGGACGTGCAGGAGGAGCTGCTGGCCGTCGAAGCGCTGCTGGCCACCCTGCAGCCCACGGGGGACGCCTTGGCGCTGAGCGAGCTCATGGTCCGTCGGCAGCACCTGCGCTTCTCGACGGGCCAGGGCTTCCTCGACCCCACCGAGCTGGGGCGCGCCGTCGAGCTCGCCGCACCCGAACCCGATTCCTGGCAGTACGCCCTCGCGCTGGCGGAGCTGGCGCACGCGAGCCTGTGGCAGGACGATCCGGCCGCCCCCGAGATCGCCGCCCGCGCCCTGGAACGCGCGAGGGCCTGCGCCCACCCCGAGGCGCTGGCCTACGCCCTGGCCGCGAACTCGATGCTGGCCGTCTTCGAAGACCGTTTCGACGACGCCCGACGGATGGGGGGCGAGGCGGTCGCGGCTGCCGCCGAGGCACGGGACGGATGGGCATTCGTGCACGCCACCCTCTGGGAAGCCAACGCCGTCGACGGCGCGATCACCCCCGAGTGGCGGGCCATGGTGGGCCGTCGCCGGGTCCAGCTGGCCGCTCTGGGCCTGCCGTCCACCTACGTGGCCTGGCTGGCCGGCAACGAGGCCTTCGGACACCTGCACGCCGGGGACCTCGACACCTCGGCCCGGCTGATCCGGGAAGCCCTCGGCGCGACCCCCAGCGCGCTCGTCGACGTGCAGAGCCGACTCAACGCCGCGTGGCTGGCAGCGTTGCAGGGTCGCATCCACGAGGCAGAGGGGCACCTGGCGCGCGCCGACGAGCTCTTCGCGGACACGTCGACCTTCCTCGCCTTCGAGTTCGACGCCGTGCGGGCCATGGTGCTCCTGTGCGGCGGCCACCTGCGCGAGGCCGTCGACGCTGCGGTGTCCGGGACCGCCCTCCCGGGCGCCCCACCCACCATGTGCGAATGGCTGCTCCCGATCGCCGCGCGAGCCCTGGCCGAGCTGGTGCAGCAGGCCCGCGATGCCGGTCGGGACCCGGCTGCGGAGCTCGCCGAGATCGATGCCCTGACCCGCGCGTTTCCGCACGTCCTGGCCGACAAGGGTGGACTGACGCCCGGCTACCGCAACCAGCTGGACGGTCTGGAGGCGATGTACCAGGGAGAGGTGGCTCGGGCCCGGCGCGACGAGGAGGCTCCCCAACGATGGGTCGAGGCGGCCACCGCCCTCCACGGCGTCCTGGCGTGGGAGGAGTGCTACTCCCTGTGGCGTCGGGCGGAGGCGCAGCTCAGTTCCGGACAGCCCCACCGGGACGCGGCCGCCGACGCGCTCCGGCGCGCCCACGTGATGGCCCGCGAGCTCGGGGTGCGGCCGATCGTGGACGAGCTGGAGGCACTCGCTCGGGGCGCGCGCGTCCCGCTGGCCGAACCGCCAGGCCCCCACGAGCTACTCCACGTCGCGGGCACCGCAGGCCTCACCAGGCGCGAGTCCGAGATCCTCGGCCACATCGTGGCCGGCCGGACGTACGGGGAGATCGCGCGGGAGCTGGTGCTCAGCGAGAAGACGGTGAGCTCGCACGTCAGCCACCTCCTGGGCAAGACCGGTACCGCCAACCGGGTCGACCTCGCCCGCTGGGCGAGCCGGCGCAGCGGCTACCCCGGCGGCGGTTGACCCCGTCAGTCGCCGCCGTGGACCTGCAGCGGGCAGCCGTCGAGTCGTCGCGCCATGAAGACCTCGTCACGGTCATCTCCCGGAGCGACCCGGATCACGCCCGGCACCCGACCGACCTCGTCGTAGCCGTGCCGGGCGTAGAACCTCGTCACTCCTGCGCCGCTGCGGGTGCTCAGCAACAGCAGCTCAGCGCCGTCTCCGCGAGCCAGCCGGTGCAGCCCTGCGAGCAGGAGCCCACCCTGTCCGGAGCCCTGCCTGCCCGGCTCGACCATCACGCGGTAGAGCCATGGCGCGTGGCGCCGCAACGGGTTCGGACCGACCACGCACCATCCCCAGCCGACCAGAGCACCATCGGGGTCCCTCAGGGCCCCGGCGAACCCGTCCCCGTCGGCCATCTGCCGCTCGTGCACCGAGAGCAGCTCCGCGACGGCCGAACGTGGCGCGCCCGGCAGGAACCCGACCGCTCCGCCGGCATCGTTGACCCGCTGCCAGAGATCGAGCAGCTCCTCACGGCCGGCGTCGTCGAGGTCGTCGACGCGCGTCACGCGAGGTGCCTCGAAGACCACGGAGTGCGGCTCGTCGGGCAGGTCGTCGGAGAGCACCTCGGTGACAGCCGTGCGCACCAAGCCGCCGGCGAGCGCGGTTCGGACCGAGGCGGTGTTGTGCTCCTTCACCAGGGCGCGCACGGCCAGAGCGGGATACCACTCGGTGGCCATCGCGACGGCTGCCCGGGCGGCTTCGCGAGCCAGTCCGCGCCCCTGCGCCTCGGTGACGAACCGGTAGTAGAGGTTGAGGTGCTCGTCGCGGCGCTGCACGCCCACCCAGCCCAGCGGCATACCGGAGTCACGGTCGCGCGCCACCCAGTAGCCGAAGCCCTGCGTCGCCCAGTGGTCGAGGATCGCGTCGAAGAAGTGCGCGTTCGTCTCCGGTGTGCCGAGGACGTGGGGCGCATGCGTGGAGAGCCGCGCATCACTGTGCACCGCCGCGTGGAAGGCGCGATCCTGCTCGGTGGGACGGGTCAGCCGCAGGCGGGCGGTGCGGGGTTCGGTGTGGTCCTGGGTCACGGCGAGGACGCTACCGAGGGCCACTGACGGCGGTCTCCCTGAGCAGGGTGAGAGGATGGCCGGCGATGCCTTCCGCCCCGCCGCTGACCCTCGACGCCCTGCTGCCCGAGGGGGCCGGGCCCGACGAGGTGTATGCCGCGTTCGAGGGCTGGGCGCGCGACCAGGGCACCCCGCTGTACCCCCACCAGGAGGAGGCGTTGATCTCGCTGCTGGCCGGTGAGAACGTCGTGCTCTCGACCCCGACGGGCTCCGGCAAGTCGCTGGTCGCCACCGGCGCGCACCTCGCCGCACTGGCCACTGACCGGGTCAGCTTCTACACCGCGCCCATCAAGGCGCTGGTGAGCGAGAAGTTCTTCGCGCTCTGCGAGGTGTTCGGCGCCTCCGAGGTCGGCATGCTCACCGGCGACGCCTCGGTGAACCCGGACGCCCCCATCATCTGCTGCACCGCCGAGATCCTGGCCAACATCGCGCTGCGCGAGGGTGCGAACGCCGACGTGGGCCTGGTCATCATGGACGAGTTCCACTTCTACGCCGAGCCCGACCGCGGCTGGGCCTGGCAGGTCCCGCTGCTCGAGCTGCCCCAGGCGCAGTTCATCCTCATGTCGGCCACGCTCGGCGACCTGACCGAGTTGTCGCAGGACCTCAGCCGGCGCACGGGTCGCGGCACCGCGCTCGTGACGGGCACCGAGCGACCGGTGCCGCTGGGCTTCAGCTGGGCCCTCACCCCCCTGCCGGAGACGATCGAGGAGCTGCTCACCACCCACCAGTCCCCGGTCTACGTCGTGCACTTCACCCAGGCCGCGGCCCTGGAGCAGGCCCAGGCACTGCTCTCGCTCAAGGGCACCGTCAAGGCCGACCGGGCCGCCATCGCCGAGCGGATCGGCGGCTTCCGGTTCACGGCGGGCTTCGGTCGCACCCTGTCCACGCTCGTCCGCTCCGGCATCGGGGTGCACCACGCCGGCATGCTCCCCCGCTACCGCCGGCTGGTCGAGCAGCTCGCCCAGGACGGCCTCCTCAAGGTCATCTGCGGCACCGACACCCTCGGCGTCGGCATCAACGTGCCGATCCGCACGGTGCTGTTCACCGGACTGGTGAAGTTCGACGGGTCACGGCAGCGGATCCTCAAGGCGCGCGAGTTCCACCAGATCGCCGGGCGCGCGGGCCGGGCCGGGTTCGACACCAGCGGCTCGGTGGTCGTGCAGGCTCCTGAGCACGTCATCGACAACGCCCGCGCGATCGCCAAGGCGGGCGACGACCCGAAGAAGCTCAAGAAGGTGCAGCGTCGCAAGCCCGCCGACGGCGAGGTCTCGTGGACCGAGCAGACCTACGACAAGCTGGTCGCGGCCGACCCCGAGCCGCTGGTGTCCCGCATGCGCGTCGACCACTCGATGATCCTCAACATGGTCCAGCGCCCCGGCGACCCGGTCCGCGCCCTGGGCCATCTGCTGCGCGACAACCACGAGACGCCCCGCAACCAGGCCCGGCTGTCGCGTCGAGCCATCACCCTCGGCAAGAGCATGCTGGACACCGGTGTGCTGCAACGGATCTCGCCGCCGGCGCCCGACGGACGCACCATCGAGGTGCGTGGCGGGCTGCAGGACGACTTCGCCCTCAACCAACCCCTGGCTCCGCTCGCTCTCGCGGCGTTCGACGTCCTCGACCCCGAGTCGCCCACCCACGCGCTCGACGTGGTCTCGGTGATCGAGGCGATCCTCGACGACCCGCGCCAGGTCCTCATGGCCCAGCAGTTCAAGGCCAAGGGTGCGGCCGTCGCCGAGATGAAGGCGGACGGCGTGGAGTACGAGGAGCGGATGGCTCTGCTCGAGGACGTCAGCTGGCCGCGACCGCTCGCCGACCTGCTCGAGGCCACCTTCGAGATCTTCCGGCAGAGCCACCCCTGGGTGTCGGAGTCGGCCCTCTCCCCCAAGTCCGTCGTTCGTGACATGTACGAGCGGGCGATGACGTTCACCGAGTTCGTCTCCACCTACCAGCTGGCCCGGTCGGAGGGGCTGGTGCTGCGCTACCTCACCGACGCCTACCGGACCCTGCGCCAGACGGTGCCGGCTGCGCATCGCAGCGAGACGTTCGACGACCTGTTCGAGTGGCTCGGCGAGACCGTGCGCCAGACCGACTCCTCGCTGCTCGACGAGTGGGAGGCGCTGTCCGATCCCGACGCGAACGAGCGGCTCGAGGAGCTCGAGGGCCTGGCCGCCCACGGCGGCACCCGACCGGCCCGTCCGATCACGGCCAACGAGCGCGCGTTCCGGGTCATGGTCCGCAACGCGATGTTCCGCCGCGTGGAGCTGGCGGCGCTGGACCGGTTCGGCGACCTCGCCCAGCTCGATGCGGCCAACGCCGCCCTCCCCGAGCCCGCCCGGCACACCCTCATGGACCGCGACGCGTGGGACGAGGCCCTCGGCGCCTACTACGCCGACCACGACAGCATCGCCACCGACTCCGACGCCCGAGGACCTCAGCTGCTCGCGGTCACGGCGGCCACCGGGCCTGCGCCGGGCACCGACGAACCCGACCCCGACCACCGCCTCTGGGAGGTGCGCCAGACGCTGCACGACCCCGAGGGTGACCACGACTGGGTGATCGAGGCGGTCGTCGACCTCGACGCCTCCGACGAGGCCGGCGAACCGGTCGTGCTCACGCGGGCGATGCGCCGCCTCTGACGACGACCGTGGGTCAGTGGGTCAGGTCGGCGAAGCGGGCCAGGAACAACGGCCAGGCGTCCTCGGCCGCGAGACCCGTGGCGTAGTCCTGCCATCCCTCGCCATGTCGGTCGATGTGCCGGTGCTCGAGGAGGACCCTGGTCCGGCCGTCCCCCTGGGCAATGAAAGAGACCTCGACCTCACTGGCCTTGTCGGGATCGGTCTCCAGCTGCCACCGCGGGGTGATGTCCCAGGTGAAGACGACTCGCTCCGGCGGGTCGAAGGCGAGCACGCGGGCCCATCGGCAGATCGAGCCATCCGTGGCGCGGTCATAGATGTGGCCGCCGACATGCGACTCGAAGACGGTCTGCTCGATCGGCGCCGAGAGCAGGTTGTACTCGCGCGGCTTGACCTGGTCGAACTGTTCGGTGAAGAGGCGGAAGGCGGTCTCCGCCGGAACGTCGACGGTGATGTCGAGGCTGACGGAGGTGGCGGCTGCGGTGCTGGTCATCGTTCGGTCTCCTTGCGGTGCTGTTCGGTGAGCTGGGCGAAGTTGGTCAGTGCGGCACCCCAGAAGCCGTCCAGCTCGCTCCGGAGGGCGGCCACTCCGACCGGGTCCACCTGGTAGATGCGCCTGGTCCCTTGCGGGCGCACGGCGACGAGCCCGGCGTCCTTGAGCACCTTGAGGTGCTGCGAGACGGCGGGCCTGCTGACAGGGAGGCGCTGGGCCAGCTCCGTCACCGAGGCCGGCCCTGCGGCGAGCAGGCGGACGACGGAGCGGCGGGTGGGATCCCCCAGGGCGATCCACGGGTCCCCGCGTCGTGACGTCTCTACGTAAGTGCTCACTTACGGTAAGTTACGACTTACCGTTCGTGGCGTCAACCCTTCGACCGGGCCACTCCGCCAGGTCCAGCGTCATGAAGACGCTGAACTCGTCGTCGAGGTAGGGACCGAAGGGGCCACACGACGTGAAGCCGTACGCGGCATACAAGGTCCTGGCGGGGGCGAACTCGACCGGCGAGCCGGTCTCCAGGCTCAGGCGTCGGTAGCCACGGCGTCGGGCCTCCGCCACGACGTGGTCGAGCAGCGCAGCGGCGACGCCGCGACGGCGGTGCGCCGGGGCGGTGCGCATCGACTTGAGCTCGCCGTGCGTGGCGTCGAGCTCGCGCAGGGCGGCGCAGCCGAGCACCTGCTCGCCGTCCCAGAGGCTCCAGAACGTGAGGTCCGGCGTGCGCAACCGGTCCAGGTCGAGGGTGTGGACGCTCTCGGGTGGGGAGTATCGCCGCATGTCCTCGACGTGCTCGGCGAGCAGGGCAGCGACCTGCGGTGTCTCGAGGCCGCCGAGGCGGATCTCCACGTCGGTCGGTGGGTCAGGCGGCAAAGGCCGCGAGCTCACCGGCCAGGTCGGGGTGCACCCGGGCCTTCACCAACGTGCCGCTGCCGGTGTGCTCGCTCGAGAGCACTTCGGCCTCCTGGTGCAGCCGGCTGACCAAGTCACCCCGGTCGTAGGGCACCAGCACCTCGACGTCGATGGTCGGTCGCGGCAGCTCCTCGGCGATCAGGGCCCGCAGCTCCTCCATCCCGGCACCGGTGCGAGCCGAGACCACGATCGAGTGCTTCTCGTGCCGCTGGATCCGATCCAGCACCTCGGGGTCAGCGGCATCGGCCTTGTTGACGACGATGACCTCGCGCACCGAGGCCGCGTCGACATCGGCGAGCACCGCGCGGACCGCGCTGATCTGGCCTTCGGGGTCGGGGTGCGACCCGTCGACGACGTGCAGCAGCAGGTCGGCGTCGGCCACCTCCTCCAGCGTCGAGCGGAACGCCTCGACCAGCTGGGTCGGGAGCTGGCGCACGAACCCGACGGTGTCGGCCAGCGTGAAGAGGCGGCCGTCCTCGGTCTCTGCGCGGCGGACGGTCGGGTCGAGGGTCGCGAACAGCTGGTTCTCGACGAGGACGCCGGCGCCGGTGAGCCGGTTGAGCAGCGACGACTTGCCGGCGTTGGTGTAGCCGGCGATCGCGACGCTCGGCACCTCGTTGGCCTTGCGGGAGAGGCGACGCGTGTCGCGGCTGGTCTTCATCTCCTTGATCTCGCGGCGCAGCTTGGCCATCCGGGTGTTGATCCGCCGACGGTCCAGCTCGATCTTGGTCTCACCCGGACCACGCGAGCCCATGCCCTGGCCACCGGCGGCCTGGCCACCGGCCTGGCGGGACATCGACTCACCCCAGCCACGCAGCCGCGGGAGGAGGTACTGCAGCTGGGCCAGCTCGACCTGCGCCTTGCCCTCCTTCGACTTCGCGTGCTGGGCGAAGATGTCGAGGATCAGCGCGGTGCGGTCGATCACCTTGACCTTGACGACGTCCTCGAGCGCGCGCCGCTGGCTGGGCGTGAGCTCGGTGTCGCAGATGACCGTGTCGGCTCCCTCCGCGATGACGACGTCGCGCAGCTCGACCGCCTTGCCGGAGCCGAGGTAGGTGCCCGTGTCGGGCTTGGCCCGGCGCTGCACCAGGCCGGCGAGCACGGTGGAACCGGCGGTCTCGGCCAGTGCCGCGAGCTCGCGCATCGAGTTGTCGGCGTCCTCGGCGGTGCCCTCGGTCCAGACCGCGGCGAGCACCACCCGCTCCAGGCGCAGCTGGCGGTACTCGACCTCGGTGATGTCCTCGAGCTCGGTGGACAGCCCTGCGACCCGGCGCAGTGCAGCGCGGTCCTCGCGCTCGTACTGGTCCCCGTCATAGCCGGCCCCGTCGCTGGGGAGGAATCCGTCCTCGGTCGCCAGCGCGGTGGCCTTCAGGTCAAAGATGTCTGATCGCTTCAGTGTCATATCCCCTCAAGAATCTCACCTTTTCAACGACCGCAGCGACCGGTTTATGTCCTTCCGTCTACCGTTGGGCCCGATGAGCACGCAAGACCACTACTTCACGGCCGAACCCGCGAGCCCTGCCCAGCAGCGCACGATCACCGTGCGGCTCGCGGGCCGCACCGTCGAGGTGCGCTCGGCGGCGGGCATCTTCAGCCCCGGGGGGGTCGACCAGGGCACCGCGGTGCTCCTGCGCCACGCCCCCGCGCCACCGACCGAGGGCACCCTCCTCGACCTCGGGTGCGGCTGGGGACCGATCGCCCTCACCCTCGCGCTGCGCTCACCCGAGGCCACCGTGTATGGCGTGGACGTCAACGAGCGTGCCCTCGACCTGCTCCGCACCACGGCGGCGTCGCTGGGACTCGACCGGCTGCACGCGAGCCAGCCGGACGGCATACCTGAGGGTGTGCGGTTCGACGCGATCTGGTCGAACCCTCCGATCCGGGTCGGCAAGGCGGTGCTGCACGACCTGATGCTCACCTGGCTGCCCCGGCTGGCCCCCGGCGGCGTGGCGCACCTCGTGGTGCAGAAGAACCTCGGCTCCGACTCGTTGCAGCGCTGGCTCGGTGAGCAGCTCGACCCCGACACGTATGCCGTGACCCGGTTCACCTCGGACAAGGGCTTCCGCATCCTCGAGGTGCGGCGCGCCGCCAGCTAGACCAGGTCGGTGGTGCCGTCGGCGACCAGGGCGGCCGGGCCGGCCAGCTCGACCTCCTGGCCGGGGAGCGCGCGCACCCGCAGCCGCCCGCCCGGCACGTCGACGGTCCACGTGTCGGTGACGTCGCCGGCCCAGAAGCGGGTGGCCAGCGCGGCCGCAGCCGCACCGGTGCCACAGGAGCGGGTCTCCCCCACGCCCCGCTCGTGGACGCGCATACGGACGTGGCCCGCACCCATCGGCCGGACGAACTCGACGTTCGTGCCGTACTCGGGAAGCGGGTTCACCACCGGCGGCAGGTGCAGGTCGAGGGACTCGAGGTCGACGGTCTCCGGCAGCGCCACGACGGTGTGCGGGTTGCCGAGGTCGAGCGTCAACGCCGAGAGGGGTTCGTGGCGCTCGAGGTGGACCAGCGCGTCGAAGCCCTCCTCGTCGGCGATGGCCGGTTGGGCCAGGCGCCACGGACCGAGGTTGACCGCGATCAGCTCGGGTGACTCGAACCGCACGACCTTGGTGCCGGCCCGCGTCGCGATGGCGAACTCGTCGGCGGTCTCCAGGCCCTCGCGTCGCAGGTAGGTCGCGAAGACCCGGGTGCCGTTGCCGCACATCTCGGCGACACTGCCGTCGGCGTTGCGGTAGTCCATGAACCAGCGCGCCCCGGCCGCCTGGGACAGCACCCCGGGCTCGGTGGCGAGGGCGGTCGGGACGACCCGGATGACACCGTCGCCGCCGATGCCGGCCCGACGGTCGGCCAGCAGGGCCACCTGCTGCGCCGAGAGGTCGCGGACGCCCTCGAGGTCCGGCACGAGGACGAAGTCGTTCTCGGTGCCGTGGCCCTTCGTGAAGGCGGTCTGGTCAGCCATGCGCACCATTGTCGCTGATGGCGGCCTGCACCACCGCAACCGCCTGCTCGGCGAGGTTCGGCGCCAGGGCATCGAGCCAGGTGATGCGGGGGTCCGGGTTGAACCACGACTCCTGTCGACGGACCAGCCGGCGGGTCAGCGCGGTGGTTTCCTCCTGGGCCTGCTCGGTGGTCATCAGGCCATCGAGCTCGGCGAGCGCCTGCGCGTAGCCCAGCGCCCGTGCGGCGGTCCGGCCCTGCCGGAGCCCGAGCGTCTCCAGGTGGCGCACCTCGTCGAGCAGCCCCTCCTCCCACATCCGGCGGACCCGCGTGGCCACCCGGTCGTCGAGCAGGTCGCGCGGCAGCCGCAGCCCCAGCACGACGGTCGGCTGGAGGTAGGTGCGGGTCGGCATCGTGGCCGAGAACGGTCGACCGGTCAGCTCGATGACCTCGAGCGCGCGGACGATGCGGCGCGTGTTGCCGGGCTCGATGGCCGCCGCCGCAGCAGGGTCGAGCTCCTCCAGCCGGGCGAAGGTGGCGGGCGTGCCCTCGGCCTCGGCGCGGTCGGCCAGCCTCGCCCGCACCGCGGGGTCGGTCGGGGGGATCTCGAGCACGTCGAGCGCCGCCCGGACGTAGAGCCCCGAGCCGCCGGCCAGGATCGGGTGGTGCCCCCGGGACTGGATCGCCGCGAGGTCCTCGCGCGCCGCGACCTGGTAGGCGGCCACGCTGGCCTCCTCGACGACGTCGAGCACGTCCAGCTGGTAGTGCGGTATGCCGCGTCGCTCGCCCGGCGGCACCTTGGCGGTGCCGATGTCCATGCCCCGGTAGAGCTGGCTGGCGTCGGCTCCGACGACCTCTCCGCCCAGGGCTTCCGCGAGGTCGAGCGCGAGGTCGGACTTGCCCGTCGCGGTGGGGCCGACGACGCCGACGACCAGTGGCGTCGTCCTGGGGTTGGAGGTCACCGGCTCACAGGTCGTGCTCGTGGTCGTGGTCGTCGTCGTGGCCGAACGGGTCGGGGTCCACGCCCGGGAGCCACGCGAAGCCGGGCTTGCCCCAGCCCTGCTTCTTGACCGCCTTGCGGGCCTTCTTGCCCCAGCGCTCGTTCAGGCGGTCGACGTAGAGGAAGCCGTTGAGGTGGTCGTACTCGTGCTGCATGCACCGGGCGAACCAGCCGCTCGCCTCGAACGACACCTCGGCGCCATCGACGTCGAAGCCCGTCACGGTGGCCCGCTCACCACGCTTGAGGGGAAAGCTCTCACCCGGCACCGACAGGCACCCCTCCGCCTCGTCGTGCGGGTCGGGCTCGTCGACCGACGGCTTCGTGGCGGTGACGTAGGGGTTGACGATGACGCCGCGGGTCGGCACGTCGTCGTCATTGTCCATCTGCCAGGTGAAGACGCGCAGCCCCACGCCGATCTGGGGCGCGGCCAGCCCCACACCGTGCGCCGCGTCCATGGTCTCGAACATGTCGGTGACCAGGTCGCGCAGGTCGTCGTCGAACTTCTCCACGGGTTCGGCGCGACGGTGGAGCACGGGCTCCCCCGTGATGACGATGGGGCGAACTGTCATGCGCGGGAGTCTTTCAGATCACCCACAGGTCACCGGCACGAAGGGTCTGGAGCGGCCGTCGGTCGGCCCAGACCCGGCATCCCGAGGGAGACGGCAGGCTTGCCGGGGACGGGCGCGTCCTGCAGTGCCGCCCACGCGTCGCCGCCCGAGGTGCGACGCACCGAGTAGCTGCCACCCCCCAGGGCCGCGTCGGCGACGAGGTGGTGCGGGGCGCCGTAGGTGACGCCCACCGTCACCAGGTCGCCCGGACGCGGGCGCTCGGCACTGTCGGGCACCGCGAAGTGGACCAGCCGGTTGTCCCGCGCCCGTCCCGACAGGCGGTGGGTCTCGGTGTCCTTGCGACCCTCGCCCGTCGCCACCAGCACCTCGACGTCACGGCCCTCGACGGTGCGGTTCTCGGCCCAGGAGATCTCCTCCTGGGTGGCCAGCAGGCGTTCGTACCGCTCCTGCACGACGGCCTTCGGGAGCTGGTCGGGCATCGTCGCGGCGGGCGTCCCCGGGCGGATGGAGTACTGGAAGGTGAAGGCGCTCGCGAAGCGCGACTCGCGCACCACCCGCAGGGTCTCCGCGAAGTCCGCCTCGGTCTCCCCCGGGAACCCGACGATGATGTCCGTCGTGATCGCGGCGTCCGGGATCTGCTCGCGGACGCGGTCGATGATCCCGAGGAACTTGGCACTGCGGTAGGACCGGCGCATCGCCCTGAGCACCCGGTCGGAGCCCGACTGCAGCGGCATGTGCAGGCTGGGCATGACGTTGGGCGTCTCGGCCATGGCGGTGATGACGTCGTCGGTGAAGGCGGCGGGGTGCGGGCTGGTGAAGCGCACCCGCTCCAGCCCGTCGATGTCGCCGCAGGCGCGCAGGAGCTTGCCGAACGCCAGGCGGTCGCCGAACTCGACGCCGTAGGTGTTGACGTTCTGGCCGAGCAGGGTCACCTCGACGACTCCCTGCTGGACCAGCGCCTGGACCTCCGCCAGCACGTCCCCGGGGCGACGGTCGGCCTCCGTGCCGCGCAGGCTCGGGACGATGCAGAACGTGCAGGTGTTGTTGCAGCCCACCGAGATCGACACCCAGCCGGCGTAGGCCGAGTCGCGTCGGGTCGGCAGGGTGCTCGGGAACACCTCGAGGCTCTCGAGGATCTCGACCTCGGCGCGCTTGTTGTGCCGGGCCCGGTCGAGCAGGGCCGGCAGGCTCCCGATGTTGTTGGTGCCGAAGACGACGTCGACCCACGGCGCCCGCTGCACGATGGTCGCGCGGTCCTTCTGGGCCATGCAGCCACCCACGGCGATCTGCATGTCGGGGTTCCTGGTCTTGGCCGGTCGCAGCTGGCCGAGGTTGCCGTACAGCTTGTTGTCGGCGTTCTCCCGCACCGCGCAGGTGTTGAAGACGACGACGTCGGCCGCCTCCGGGCGGGCGCCCGAGGGCAGGCTGTTGACGTCGACGTACCCGGCCGTCTCGAGCAGGCCGGCGAGGCGCTCGGAGTCGTGCACGTTCATCTGGCACCCGTGGGTGCGGACGTCGTAGGTCTTGGCAGCGCTCGGGGGCGCGGTGGCGTGCGTCGTCATGGCACCGCCAAGGGTACGTGGTCAGTGGGTGCGGAGGTCGACGAGGAGCGGAGGCGACGCGACCAGGAGCAACACGAGCGCCGGCGCGATCAGGACCGGGAAGCCGACGGCGAGGTAGCCGGCCGCGCCGAGCACCCCGCCGACGAAGAACAAGCCGACCAGACCCGCGAGCATGCCGAGCTTTCCGAGGTCGGCTCGCACCGGAGGCTCACCCGACCTGCGGCTGCGGTAGACGAGCTTGCCGAGCTCGATCCCGATGTCCGTGACCATCCCGGTGACGTGGGTGGTGCGGATCTGAGCGGCCGAGATCTTGGTGATGATGGCGTTCTGCAGACCCATGGTGAAGCAGAGCACGACCACGAACACGTGGTCACGGTGTTCCCACACCAGCCGGTCCGCGACGGCACCGAAGGCCAGGATCAGGAGCGCCTCGACGACGAGCACGTTGGCGTAGCGCCCGTGCAGGCCACGACGTCGCCCCCAGTTGAACAGCAGCGCGCACGTCATGGCCCCGAGCACGAAGGCCGAGATGGCCTCCACGCCCACCCAGACCAGCGAGAACGACCCCAGGACGAGGTGGTCCGCGACGGACGCGGTCAGGCCGGTCATGTGCGAGGTGTACACCGACACGGCGACGAACCCGACCGAGTTGAGCGTTCCGGCGATGAGGGCCAGCAGCGCGGCGAGGTACTGGTTCCGGCGGAGGGTGCGCTCCGGGCCGGCCAGGGTGCGCAGGCGCCGGGCGACGACCGTGCCCCACCCCAGGGGAGCTGCGGGCACGTCGGGAGCGGTCACAGCCGGAGGGTACGCCCGGGACAGTCAGGTCAGTCGCGTTGGTGCTCGGGGGCCGAGTTGATGGCCTCCCGGATGACGGCCATGGCCAGGTCGGCCGGGTAACCCTTGCGGGCGAGCATGCCGGCCAACCGCCGCTTCTGCACCAGCGGCTCCAGCCCGTGCATGGACCGGAGCTTCTTGGCGACGAGCTGCGCGGCCCGGTCACGCTCGGCCTCGGGCTCGATCTGCTCGAGGGTCGCCCGGGCCGTCTCGTCGTCCACGCCCTTGGTGCGCAGCTCGCGCGCGAGCGCCCGCTTGGCCAGGCCTCGACCGGCCTGTTGGGAACGCACGAGCATCCCCGCGTACGCCTCGTCGTCGACCAGCCCCACGTCGGTCATCCGGTCGAGCACTGCCTCGGCGACGTCGTCGGGGCAGTTGCGGGTCCGTAGCTTGTCGCGCAGCTGCTGACGGCTCTTGGGTGACAGGGCCAGCTGACGCAGCACGATCTGGCGCGCCACGTCGTAGGCGTCCGGCTCGCCGTCGCGGGTCTGGAGGTCGTCCTCGGGGTCGCCAGGGGGAACAGTCGTCGCGGCCAGGGCAGTCTCGAAGGCTGCCCTGGCCGCGTCGTGTCGATCAGTCATGTCGATCTGGGTGGTTCAGAGCTCAGAACTCGACGGGAACCTCGGGCACCGCTGCGTCAGCAGGCTTGTCGACCTGCGGGCCGATGCCGAGCTTCTCCTTGATCTTCTTCTCGATCTCGTTGCCGAGGTCGGGGTTGTCCTTGAGGAACTGCCGGGCGTTCTCCTTGCCCTGCCCGAGCTGGTCGCCCTCGTAGGTGTACCAAGCGCCCGCCTTGCGGACGAAGCCCTGCTCGACCCCCATGTCGATCAGGCCCCCCTCGCGGGAGATGCCCTGGCCGTAGAGGATGTCGAACTCGGCCTGCTTGAACGGCGGGGCCACCTTGTTCTTGACGACCTTGACCCTGGTGCGGTTGCCGACCGGGTCGCTGCCGTCCTTGAGGGTCTCGATGCGACGCACGTCCAGGCGCACCGAGGCGTAGAACTTCAGCGCCTTGCCACCCGTGGTGGTCTCGGGCGAGCCGAACATGACGCCGATCTTCTCGCGGAGCTGGTTGATGAAGATGGCCGTCGTGCCGGTGTTGTTGAGGGCACCGGTGAGCTTGCGCAGGGCCTGCGACATCAGACGGGCCTGCAGACCCACGTGGCTGTCACCCATCTCGCCCTCGATCTCGGCGCGCGGCACGAGCGCGGCCACCGAGTCGATGACGATGATGTCGATGGCGCCGGACCGGATCAGCATGTCGGCGATCTCGAGCGCCTGCTCCCCGGTGTCGGGCTGGCTGACCAGCAGGGCGTCGGTGTCGACGCCCAGCTTCTTGGCGTAGTCGGGGTCGAGGGCGTGCTCGGCGTCGATGAAGGCCGCGATGCCGCCGGCCTTCTGCGCACTGGCCACCGCGTGGAGGGCGACCGTCGTCTTGCCCGAGGACTCCGGGCCGTAGATCTCGACCACGCGGCCGCGCGGGAGACCGCCGATGCCGAGCGCGACATCGAGCGCGATCGAGCCGGTCGGGATCACGTCGATCGGGGGGCGGACGTCGTCGCCGAGACGCATGACCGCGCCCTTGCCGAACGACTTCTCGATCTGCCCCATGACGCTGTCGAGGGACTTTGCCTTCTGGTCCACCGTTGCGGAGTTCGCTCCAGCCATTCTGGCCACCATTCCTTCTTTCGCTTCGAGTCGGGCGCGCCTGCCTTCGACCCTCGGGCAGCTGCTCTGCTTCGGGTCAGACGCTAGGTGTCGGCACCGACAGCCGTCCGGGTCGCTCGCACGACCTGTGGACGGTGGCTCTGTGGCAGTTCCACCTGGGGATGAATCTACCGAACACCTGTTCGAAATCCGGCATTCGACACGCGACACGCCGCGAACCACGATCCAGTCAGCTCGGCGGTCAGAGCAGCGGTCAGGACAGCGGTCAGGACAGCGGTCCGGTCAGCGGTCAGGACAGCGGTCAGGGCAGCGGTCAGGACAGCGGTCAGGACAGCCGTCAGGTCAGCGGTCCGGATCCTCGACCCGTGCGCCGCATCGGCGTGTGCGGAATGCCGTCCTCGAGGAACCCACGCCCACTGGGAGCGAAGCCGAACCCGGCATACCAGTCCACGAGGTGCGACTGCGCGTCCAGCACCACGGCCCGCTCCCCGGCCAGGGCCAGGGCCGCCCGCACCAGGCTGGCGGCCAGGCCGCGGCCGCGGGCCGACACCGCCGTGGCGACCCGTCCGATCCGCAGCTCGTCGCCGTCGTCGAGCAGCCGCAGGGTGGCCACCGGCTCGCCGTCCTGCTCGACCCACAGGTGCCGCGTCAGCGGTTCGAGGTCACGACCGTCGAGGTCGAGGTAGGGACAGTCCTGCTCCACCACGAAGACCGCCGAGCGCAGCGCCCACAGCCGGTAGGCCGTCAGGGGGTCGAGGTCGGCGAAACGCGCCGTCCGGACGTCGGGGGTCGGGGTCGATGACGTCATGAGAGCAGCAGCTTCTCGAGCCGGCGCGCCGTGCCCACGACCCCGATGGCGCCGAGCGCGGCGAGGTAGCCGACGTGGGCCAGCACACCCCAGCCGACCTCCCCCAGCATGAGCGCCCGCTCGAGCGCCACCCCGTGGTAGAGCGGCGTCACGCGCACCACCCACTGGAGCGCCTCGGGGTAGGTGGAGAGCGGGAAGAACGTCGCGGAGAACAGGAACATCGGCTGGATCGCGAGGGTGATGTAGTCGAAGTGCACCCACGACTTCATGAACGTCGTGGCGAACATGCCGAGCGCGGCGAAGGCGAACCCGATGAACACGGCTGCCGGCAGCGCCAGGACCGCCCACCAGGACCCCACTGCCCCGGCCAGCAGGGCGACCACGAGGAAGGCCGCGGAGTAGAGACCGCCCCGGACCAGTGACCAGGCGATCTCACCGACCGCGATGTCGCGTGGCCCCATCGGCGTGGCCAGCACCGCGTCGTAGAGCTTGGCATAGCGCAGCTTGAAGAACACGTTGAAGGTCGAGTCGAAGACGGCACCGTTCATCGCGGAGGCCGCCAGCAGGGCGGGGGCGACGAACTGCGGGTAGGGGACCTCGGCGCCCGAGTCGGTCGTGACGGTCTGCACCAGCGCGCCGATCCCGATGCCGAGGGAGAACAGGTAGAACACCGGCTCGGCGAACCCCGTGACCAGGGCGATCCACCCGTGCCGGAACGACCTGATGTTGCGCTCCACGAGCATGCGCGCGAGACCGGCCCCGGCGGGCATCGGCACGAGGCTGGTCAGCCGAGTCATGGTCGGGGCGCTCACGGGACCAGCCTCGTGGCGAAGGAGCGCTCGGCGAGCCACCAGCCGACCGCGACGTAGGCCGCGAGGACCAGCACGTGACCGACGAACGGCCCCACCGACACGGTGCCCGTGGCCACGTCGCGACAGGCCTCGACCCCGTGCCACAGCGGCGTCACCCAGGCGATCGGCTGCATCCAGGCGGGGAGCTGCTCGATCGGGAAGAAGGTGCCGGAGAAGAGCATCAACGGCGTGACCACCCACCGGAAGAGGATGTTGAAGCCGCCGTCACCCTCCTGCCGCGCCGTGAACGCGAAGATCGGGGTGGTGAACGCCATCCCCGTGAGGATCGCGATCGGCAGGCAGAACACCGCAGCGACCGACCGGAAACCCCCGAACAGCGCGGCCACCCCCATGAAGATGGTCGTGGCGGTGGTCAGGTGGGCCGCCACCGCGAGGAAGTGGCCGCGCAGCACGTCGCGGACCGACATCGGCGACGCGAGCATGGCGTGGTAGCCCATGTTCCACTTGATGTAGCCGAGGACCTGGTAGGTCGACTCCCCCATCGCCACCCACATCGTCTGGGTCGCCACGATCGCCGGCACGACGAACTGCAGGTAGGGCAGCCCGTCGACCCCACCCACCCGGGCGTTGACCAGTGACCCCAGGCCGACACCCATCGCCAGCAGGAAGAACAACGGCGAGAGGAACCGGCCGATGATGCTGCCCCGCCACGTGCGCCGGTAGACCGTGAGGAAGTACGCGAACACCGCGAGCACGCGCTCCCCGGTCGAGAGGGGCGGACGCGGGCCGTGCGCGGCCCGGGTGAGCGCGTCGGGGTGGAGGGGCGCGGCCGACGCCATCAGTCGACCAACGTCCGGCCGGTCAGGTGCAGGAACACGTCCTCGAGGGTGGCCCGTCGCACCAGGGCCGACAAGGGCTCGATACCGCGCGAGTGCACCACCGCGGCCGCCCGGTCGCCGTCGTCGGCGTAGACGAGCAGCCGGTCGGGCAGGACCTCGACCCGCTCGCCAATCCCGGTGACCTGCTCCGCGACGTCCTTGTGGTCCTCGGCGTCGAACCGCAGCTCGAGCACCTCGCGCGTGGAGTACTCGTCGATGAGCGACCGGGGCGACCCCTCGGCGACGATGCGCCCGTGGTCCATCACGACGAGCCGGTCGCACAGCTGCTCGGCCTCGTCCATGTAGTGGGTCGTGAGGACGAGCGTCACGCCCGACCGCTTGAGCCGGAAGAGCCTGTCCCACAACACATGTCGGGCCTGCGGGTCGAGCCCGGTGGTCGGCTCGTCGAGCAGCAGGATCTCGGGTGAGTTGATCAGCGACCGCGCGATGGTGAGGCGTCGCTTCATGCCGCCGGACAAGGGCTCGACCTTGTCGCCGGCGCGGTCGGTCAGCTGGGCGAAGTCGAGCAGCTCGGCGGCTCGGGTGCGGACCTCCTTGCGGGACAGGCCGAAGTAGCGGCCGTAGACCCAGAGGTTCTCCTCGACGGTGAGCTCCTCGTCGAGGGTGTCGCGTTGGGGGCAGCTGCCGAGCCGGGCGCGGATGGCGGGACCGTGGCCGGCGGGGTCGAGCCCGAACAGCCGCAGCTCGCCACTGGTCACCGGCGACACACAGCCCACCATCCGCATGGTCGACGACTTGCCCGCACCGTTGGGACCGAGGAACCCGAAGCACTCCCCCTTGCGCACCACGAAGTCGATGCCGTCCACCGCGGTGAACTCCCCGAACGTCTTGGTCAGCCCGGTGGCGCTCAGCAGGATCTCCTCGGTCACCGGCGCCACGCTACCGACCCGGACCGACGTCGCTCATCCGCTTTTGGCCTCGGCGAGCTCCTCGACGAGCACGCGAGCCAGCTCGGTCGCGGGCAGGGAGCGCAGGCGCTCGTGGCCGGTGCCGGCCCACAGGTGCACCAGCTCCGCCTCACCGGTGGACTTGCCGTGGGCGCGCAGCGGGGCCGTGAGGTGGTGGACGTGGGGGTATGCCGCGGGCGCGGCCTCCGTGAACAGCTCGGTCCACGTCGTGGTCAGGGCGCGGGCGCTGCGACCCGTGAACGCGCGCGTCACCGTGGTGCCGCGACGGTGGGTGAGCTCGTGCCGGTGGACCGGGGCCGTTCCCGCTTCGGGGCAGCCCAGGAACGCGGTGCCGAGGGCGACCGCGGCGGCTCCGGCCCGCAGCACGTCGGCCGCCTCGGCTCCGGTCATCACGCCGCCGGCCCCCATGATCGGCAGGTCGGTGCGGCGGGCCACCTCCGCGACCAGCGGCAGCAGCTCGAGCTGGGTGTCGCCGGTGTCCACGGGGCCGCCACGGTGACCGCCGGCCTCCCATCCCTGCACCACGAGGCCGTCGACCGCGAGCGCCTCGGCCCACTCGACCTCGGACGGCTCGTTGACCGTGACCCAGACCTCGGTGCCCGCCTCCTGCAGCCTGCCGACGACGTCGGCCGGCGGCCACCCGAATGCGAAGCTCACCAGGGCCGGAGCCGCGTCGACCAGCACGTCCACCTTGGCGGCGAAGAAGTCGTCGTCGTAGCGGGGCGTGCCCAGCTCGACGCCCGCCGCGGCTGCCCACGGAGCCAGCAACGCGGCATACCCCAGGGCGTCCTGGTGCATCGACGGGAAGTCGGGGGACGGCGCGAACACGTTGACGGCGAAGGGTGTCGGCGTGAGGGCGCGCAGCTCGGCGAGGTCGGCGCGCAGCCGCTCCGGGGTGAGGTAGGCGCCGGCCAGGAACGGGAACACCCCGCCGTCCGCGGCGGCCGCGGCGAGCGCGACCGTCGACGGCCCGCCGGCCATCGGTGCGAGGACCAACGGGTGGGCGGACCAGTCGACCGAGGTCACCGTGCGGGCCGTCGCTCGATCCCGAGCCGGCGCGACTCGGGCACGTCCATGGCGTCACAGAGCGCCAGCCAGACCCGGCGCGGGCTCTCCCCCGCCTCGAGGGCCTGGGCCACCGTGCGGTCACCGAGGACGCCCAGCACGTGGTGCTGCGCGAGCGAGCTGGCGTAGGTCTCGCCGAACTCGTCGTTCATCAGGTTCCAGAAGTGGCTCAGCCGCACGGGCAGAGTCTAGGACGCTCCGACGACACGACCGACCGGTCAGTCGAGGTGGTGGAACCGCGGCCAGAGGACATCCCACGGCTCGCAGGGGTCGCGACACACTGCCACGGGGGCGTCCTGCTCCTCGTTGTCCACGCCGACGCCGTTGTCCAGGCGGTCGACCACCTCGCAGGACCCGAACAGGCCGGCCACCTCGTCGAGCTGGTAGCCGACGACCACGACGACCGTGCTGGCGTCCGCGGGTCGGCCGACGGTGGCCAGCGAGTTCTGCCCACTCACCGCGCGCGGCAGCCCCAGGGCCGGACCGAACCGCGCGACGGCGCCCGCCTCGCCGTAGTTGGAGGTGATCACCTCCGTGGGGTGCAGCGCCGACCCCCGGTATGCCGCGGCGACCTGGCCCACGTAGCGCTCCCATCCGACCTGGTCGGCGACGAGGGGACCGAGGTCCGGCAGCGGGGTGCCACCGACGCGCGCGAGGGGGACCACGGGAAGGGCGAGCGTGAGCGAGACGGCCGCGTTGACGGCGAGCAGCCCGACGGCCACCCCGCGCAGGACCCGGCGCGAGGTGAGCCAGCGGGCGACCGGGACGCAGCCCGCGGCATACATCACGGCCAGCAGGTGGATCGGGTAGTGCGGCTGGGCGCCCGACACGACGGTGAAGACGATGACCACGACGGCCCCTACGACCAGGTAGCCGACGGTGGTGTGACGCTCGCGCCGCAGCAGCCAGACCAGGCCGGTCCCCCAGACCGCCACGAGCGGCGGGCCGAGCATGACCAGCAACAGCAACGGCAGCTGGGCCCGGACCTCCTGCGCGTTGTTGTCCGACAGTGCGGCGCCCATGGCGAGCTGCGGCCAGTCGTGGGTCGCCTGGTAGACGAGGTTGGGCAGGCTCACGACGACGGCGACGAGGGCCCCGGCCCACGCGCTCGGGGAGCGAAAAGCCTGACGCGGCCCCAGTGCCGCGAGACCGAGCAGCAGCCCGGCACCCACGACGACGACCACCAGGCGGTTGTAGGTCGAGAGCCCGGCCACGAGACCCGCCGCGAGCCACCAGTGCCGCGAGCCGGCAGTGGCCCGGAGGACGGCCAGGACGACGAGGGCAAGCAGCAGGAGGTCCATGGTGGACGTGAGCAGGAGGTGGCCGAGCATCAACGGCATCGCCGCGAAGGCGTAACCCCAGGCCGCCATCGCCTGGGCACCGCGCCCGCCGCCGAGCTCGCGGCAGACCAGGGCGATCACCACGACCGACAGCACGGTGGCGACGGTGGCCGGGAGACGGAGCGCCCACGGCTCGTCCGCGAGGTGGGTGGTCAGCCTGGCGAGCAACGGGGTGAGCGGAGGCTGGTCGACGTAGCCCCACGCGGGAGGGAGCATCCGGAAGTAGAGCTCGTCCCGGTGGTAGCCGTACCCGACCGAGCCAAGCGTCAGCGCGACGGCCTGGACCGCTGCCGCAGGGAGGACCGCGCCCCAGTGGACGCGCTCGGCCGACATGGCGGCCAGCCTGCCCGTCAACGCCCTGCCTGTCGAGGCCGCTGTCAGTCTCGGGTGAGAGGCTGTCACCCTCATGGCAGCAGACGTGCTCGACAGGTTCTCCCCCGCCACCGCGGCGTGGTTCAGGGGCTCCTTCACTGCGCCCACCGCCGCGCAGGCGGGGGCCTGGGAGGCCATCTCCACCGGGCAGCACGCCCTGGTCGTCGCCCCCACCGGGTCGGGCAAGACCCTGTCGGCGTTCCTGTGGGCGCTCGACCGGCTGGCCGCCGAGCCACCCCCGGCCGAGAAGCTCAAGCGCTGTCGCGTGCTCTACGTCTCCCCCATGAAGGCGCTCGCCGTCGACGTCGAGCGCAACCTGCGCTCACCCCTGGTGGGCATCGGCCACGCGGCCACGCGGCTCGGCGTTGCGCCACCCGACATCACCGTCTCGGTGCGGTCCGGCGACACCCCTGCGGGTGAGCGCCGCGCCTTCGCCCGCACACCCACCGACGTGCTGATCACGACGCCGGAGTCGCTGTTCCTCATCCTCACCTCGCAGGCCCGCGAGGCCCTGGCCGGCGTGGAGACCGTCATCCTCGACGAGGTGCACGCCGTCGCCGGCACCAAGCGTGGCGCCCACCTCGCCCTCAGCCTCGAGCGGCTCGACGCGCTGCTCGAGAAGCCCGCCCAGCGGATCGGGCTGTCTGCCACCGTCGAGCCGGTCTCCGAGGTCGCCCGCTACCTCGCCGGGGGTCGCCCGGTCGAGATCGTGCGCCCGCCGTCGACCAAGGAGTGGGACCTCGACGTCGTGGTCCCCATCGCCGACATGTCCGCCCTCGGGGAGGTCATCGAGGACGACCTGTCCGGCCCCGCCTCCGGGGCCGAACGCCGCGCCTCGATCTGGCCCCACGTCGAGGAGCGGATCGTCGACCTCGTGTCGTCCCACCGCTCGACGCTGGTCTTCGCCAACTCGCGCCGTCTCGCCGAACGGCTCACCGCCCGGCTCAACGAGATCTGGGACGAGCGGCTCGAGACCATGCGCGAGGCGCAGGGCGACGCGTCACCCGAGCCGGCCCCGCGGCACGCCGGCAACCGCACCCCGGCCCAGCTGATGGCTCAGTCGGGCGCGTCGTCCGGCGCACCCGCCGTGCTGGCCCGCGCGCACCACGGCTCGGTCAGCAAGGAGCACCGCCAGCTCATCGAGGAAGACCTCAAGGCCGGGCGGCTGCCGGCCGTGGTGGCGACCAGCTCGCTGGAGCTGGGCATCGACATGGGCGCCGTCGACCTCGTCATCCAGGTCGAGTCCCCGCCCTCGGTCGCGTCGGGTCTGCAACGCGTCGGCCGGGCCGGCCACCAGGTGGGGGCGGTGTCCCGGGGCGTGTTGTTCCCGAAGTTCCGCGGCGACCTGGTGCAGACCGCCGTGGTGGTCGAGCGGATGCGGGCCGGCGCCATCGAGTCGCTGCGGGTGCCGGCCAACCCGGTCGACGTCCTGGCCCAGCAGATCGTCGCCATGTGCGCCCTCGACGAGTGGACCGTCGACGACCTCGAGTCCGTGGTCCGCAAGGCCACGCCGTTCGCCGCGCTGCCGCGCTCGATCCTCGAGTCGGTGCTCGACATGCTGTCGGGGCGCTACCCGAGCGACGAGTTCGCCGAGCTCCGTCCGCGGATCGTCTGGGACCGCGTCACCGGCGTCCTCACCGGCCGGCCCGGGGCCCAGCGCCTCGCCGTCACCTCCGGCGGCACCATTCCCGACCGCGGCCTGTATGCCGTGTTCCTGGCCTCCAGCGAGGGTGCCGGCCGCCGTGTGGGCGAGCTCGACGAGGAGATGGTCTACGAGTCGCGGGTCGGCGACGTCTTCACCCTCGGCACCTCGACCTGGCGGATCGAGGACATCACCCACGACCGCGTCCTCGTGACCCCTGCACCCGGCCTGCCCGGGCGGTTGCCGTTCTGGAAGGGCGACCAGCAGGGCCGACCCGCCGAGCTGGGCCGGGCCGTGGGGGCCTTCGTCCGCGAGGTCGTCGGCCTCTCGCCCGAGAAGGCCCGCGCCCGGGTCGCGGCCGCCGGGCTCGACGAGTGGGCTGCCGACAACCTCCTCGGCTACCTCAAGGAGCAGCAGGAGGCCACCCGTCACGTGCCCGACGACCGCACGATCGTCGTGGAGCGGTTCCGCGACGAGATCGGCGACTGGCGGGTGGCGGTGCACTCCCCGTTCGGGGGACAGGTCCACGCCCCGTGGGCGTTGTGCGTCTCGGCGCGGATGCGTGAGCGCTACGGCGTGGACGTCCAGGCGATGCACGGCGACGACGGCATCGTCTTCCGGCTGCCCGACCTCGAGTTCGAGGACGACGGCGGCTCCGGCCGCGGAGTGGGCGCCGAGCTGCTCGAGCTCGTGCGGCTCGACGCCGACGACGTGCACGACCTCGTCACCTCCGAGATCGGCGGGTCCGCGTTGTTCGCGGCCCGCTTCCGGGAGTGCGCCTCACGGGCCCTCCTGCTCCCCCGTCGCCGGCCCGACCGTCGGCAACCCCTGTGGCAGCAACGCCAGCGGGCCGCCCAGCTGCTCGAGGTCGCCAGCCAGTACGCGTCGTTCCCGATCGTGCTCGAGACGGTGCGCGAGTGCGTCCAGGACGTGTTCGACGTGCCCGGGCTGACGGCGCTGATGCGCTCCATCGAGTCCCGTGAGGTCACCCTTGTCGACGTCGAGTCGACCCAGCCGTCGCCCTTCGCCCGCTCGCTGATGTTCGGCTACGTCGCCCAGTTCCTCTACGAGGGCGACTCACCACTGGCCGAGAAGCGGGCCGCCGCGCTCGCCCTCGACCCGACCCTGCTCGCCGAGCTGCTCGGACGCGGTGAAGGGCTCTCGCTGCGCGACCTGCTCGACCCGGCCGAGGTGACCCGCACCGAGTCCGAGCTCCAGAGGCTCGTGGCGGAGCGCGCGTGCCGTGATGCCGAGGACGTCGCCGACCTGCTGCGCGTGCTGGGCCCGCTGCCGCTCGACGCGATCCGGGCGCGGTCCAAGGACACCTTGACGCACCAGGAGATCGGCGGCTGGCTGGTCGAGCTGGAGGGGGCCCGTCGGGTCATCCGGGTCCGGGTCGCGGGTCAGGAGCGATGGGCGGCGATCGAGGACGCCGGTCGCCTGCGTGATGCCCTGGGCTGTTCGTTGCCGGTCGGCATCCCGCAGACCTTCATGGAGTCGGTGCCCGACCCGCTCGGCGACCTCGTCCGTCGCTACGCCCGCACGCACGGCCCCTTCCCCGCCGCCTCGGTCGCCGCGTGGTGGGGCGTGGGCCCGGCGGTGGCCCTCGACGCGCTGCGCCGGCTGGTGTCCTCCGGCCGGGTGGTGGAGGGCGAGCTGCTCCCGACCGAGAACGGTGGGGGCGTCCACGGCCTCGACTACTGCGACGCCGAGGTGTTGAGGCTGCTGCGCCGTCGTTCGCTGGCTGCGCTGCGCGCCGAGGTGGAGCCGGTCCCTGCCGTCGAGCTCGCCCGGTTCCTGCCCCAGTGGCAGTCCGTCGGTGGCGGCCTGCGTGGTCGCGAGGGGCTGGTGCGGGCGGTGGAGCAGCTCGCCGGGGCGGTCGTGCCGGCCAGCGCGCTCGAGAGCCTGGTCCTGCCGTCCCGGGTCGTCGACTACTCCCCTGCCCTGCTCGACGACCTCACCAGCAGCGGCGAGGTGCTGTGGCGCGGCCACGGTGCGCTGCCCGGCGACGACGGCTGGGTGTCGCTGCACCTCGCCGACACGGCCCACCTCACGCTCGCGCCGCTCACCGACAGAGGGCTCGGCGAGAGCGAGCAGGCCGTGGTCGACGCGCTGGCCGGCGGTGGCGCCTACTTCTTCCGCACCCTCGCCGACGCCGTGGGCAGCCTCGACGACGAGCAGCTCCTGGCCGACCTCTGGACGCTCACCTGGGACGGCCGGGTCAGCAACGACACCCTCACCCCGCTGCGTGCGCTCCTCTCGGGCGGTCGCACCAGCCACAAGCGCAGCCGCCCCGGTCCCCGGACGACCCGGTATGCCGGCCGGCGGGGTTCGCTGGGTGCCCTGTCCGGTCAGCGCGGGCTGGGCCGGCCCTCGCTGCCGACGCGCAGCGGTCCGGCGGGCGGTGCCGGTCGCTGGTCGCTGCTCCCCGAGGGAGAGCAGGACGCCACCGTCCGCGCCTACGCGACGGCCGAGGTGCTGCTCGACCGCTATGGCGTGGTCACCCGCGGCTCGGTCGTGGCCGAGGAGGTGCCGGGCGGGTTCGCCGGGGTCTACCGCGTGCTGGCCGCTGCCGAGGAGTCCGGTCGGGTGCGACGCGGCTACTTCGTCGAGTCGCTCGGGGCCTCGCAGTTCTCCACCACCGGCGCGGTCGACCGGCTGCGGGCCGGCGCCAGGCCGGTCGGCGACGAGGCCGACCGGAGTGTCCCTGCCATGGTCCTGGCGGCGACCGACCCGGCCAACGCCTACGGGGCCGCCCTCCCGTGGCCGGACCGGGCGATCGGGCCGGAGGGCCCGGACCACGACGCTGACCAGGCCGCTGGCAAGGGCGCTGGCAAGGGCGCCGGCAAGCGCGGTCACCAACCGGCTCGCAAGGCCGGGGCGCTCGTCGTGCTCGTCGACGGCGAGCTCGTCCTCTACGTCGAGCGCGGCGGCAAGACGCTCCTCTCCTGGACCGACGACGTCCAGTCGCTTCAGGGTGCCGCCGACGCCCTGGCCCTCGCGGTCCGCGAGGGTGCCCTCGGACGGCTCACCGTGGAGAAGGCCGACGGTGGCTCGGTGCTCGGCTCCGCCCACCCGCTCGCGACGGCGCTGGCCAATGCCGGGTTCCATGCGACGCCGCGCGGACTGCGGCTGCGGCGATGACCACTGCCCCGACGCCGGTGGGCCGGGACCGCAGTGCCTGAGGGCGACACCGTCTGGCGCACCGCCCATCGGCTCCACCAGGCACTGGCCGGAGCCGAGGTCGTCCTGTGCGACCTGCGCTTCCCCAGCGTGGCCACGCTCGACCTGCGCGGTGCCCACACCCTCGAGGTGGTCAGCCGTGGGAAGCACCTGCTCCACCGGTTCGACAGCGGGGTCACGCTGCACTCGCACCTGAAGATGGAGGGACAGTGGCGGGTCGAGAGCCCGGCGGACACCCCGCGCTGGCTGCGTCGCGACGACCTGCGAGCCGCCGTCGGCACGGCGTCGTGGAGCGCGCTCGGGCTGCGCCTCGGGCTGCTCGAAGCCGTGCCGACCAGCGCGGAGGACACCCTCGTCGGGCACCTCGGGCCCGACCTGCTCGGTCCCGACTGGGACCTGGCCGTGGCCCTGGCCAACCTGCGCGCCTCCACCGACCCGATCGGGGCGGCGCTCCTCGACCAGCGCAACCTGGCCGGGATCGGCACGCTCTGGGCGAGCGAGGCGCTCTTCCTGTCGCGCCTCGGGCCATGGACCCCGGCCGCCGACCTCGACGACGCCGACCTCGAACGGCTGGTCACCCGGGCCCACACCCTGCTCGACCAGTCCCGCCACCATGCCGTGCAGTCGAGCACCGGCCACCGCAGGAAGGGCGAGGAGCACTACGTCCACGCCAGGTCGGGTCGCCCCTGTCGGCGGTGCGGTGCGACGATCCGGGTCGCGATGATCGGGCCCCCCGGGCGGGAGCGGACGATGTTCTACTGTCCCGGCTGCCAGCACGGGCTGGGTCCCACCGATGACGGCCGGCCCCAACGCCCCCTCGGGTCGACCTCGGGGCGGGCGACGTCCTACCGCCGAGCCTGAGCGACCCGGGCGAGGATCTCCTCGACCACCGCTGACTTGGCGTCGGCGTAGTCCTGCACGTAGCGCCAGCGCCGGGCGGCCAGCTCGTGCTTCACCGCGGCGTAGCGCGCGCGGTCGTCGTCGTGCGTGCGCAGCCAGTCGCGGAAGCCGAGCATCCTGCCGATCTCGCCCGCCCCGTAGCGGGGCGACAGCACGTGCAGGTTGATGCTGTGGGGGTCACCGTCCGCGACCCGTCGGGACAGCACCCGGTGCTCCATCCAGTGCGGTTCGCGCACCCGCACGCGGTAGCCGAGACCGAGCAGCGAGGGTACGTAGGACGGCTCGTCGGCGGAGTCGGGCACCTGCAGGAGGATGTCGAGGATGGGCTTGGCCGGCAGACCCGGCACCGAGGTCGAGCCCACGTGGTCGACGGCGAGGGCCGTGCCGCCCAGGACGGTCTCGATGGCGTGCCGGTCGGACTCGAACTCCACGGCCCACAGCGGGTCGTGGTCGACGAGGACGACCTGTTCGGCATAGGGCTGCGGAGCAGGCGGGACCGTGCGCTCGTCAGGCAGCGGAGGCGGAGACCAGGGCCGATGCGGGCAGCGGCAGCGAGACGGGCGCGGTGAGCGCCTCGGTCTCGGCAACCCGCTCGGAGACCTGTCCGAGCACCTCGGACAACGGCAGGTGCAGAGCCCCACAGATGGAGGCCAGCAGCTCAGACGACGCTTCCTTCTCGCCGCGCTCGACCTCACTGAGGTACCCGAGCGAGACGGAGGCGGCGGCGGACACCTCGCGCAGGGTGCGGCCCTGGGTCTGGCGTTGCTCGCGGAGCACGTCACCAAGTTCACGACGAAGCAGAATCATGACGCCTCCTTCACTGCTCGTGCGGTCATTGCTGCTGACGGCCATGGTCGTCGCGCGGACTGTGGGCACCAACGTTACCCCGAGGCCCTGACGCTTCGCGCGCAGGATTCGCAGAACACGCGGTACGAGGAGGTCAACCGTCCGCGGGCTGAGAATCTTCCGTCCCACTCACCCCACCCGCCACCGCCTCCGTGAGCAGTCCCAGGGCCGCGTCGACGGTGCGGGCCCGGATGGTCCCCCGGTCGCCGGACAGCGCCAGCTCGCGCACGAGGACCCGGCCCTCCATGGCGACCGCGACGAACACGGTGCCGACCGCGCGGCCGTCCTGCGATTCCGGACCGGCGACCCCGGTGGTGGCGACGCCGACCTCGGCCCCGAGCACGCGGCATACGCCGGTCGCCATCTGGCGCGCCACCTCGGCCTGGACGGCGCCACCGGTGGCGAGCAGGTCAGCGTCGACCCCGAGCACCTGCGCCTTGAGCTCGGTCGCATAGGCGACCACGGCACCCCTGACCACCGCCGAGGCGCCGGGCACGTCGGTGAGCGCCGCGCAGACCAGGCCGCCGGTGAGGGACTCCGCGGTCGCCACGGTGCGTCCCGTCGCGACGAGCGCGGCGACCACCTGCGCCGGTGTCGTCATCCCTGTCGGGCCGCGCGACGGGCTCGCTTCATCGCCGACCGCTCGCTGGTCTGGCGCAGCCGCAGCGCCTTGACCGCGATGTCCAGACCGGTCACCACGGTCACCGTCACCGCCAGACCCACGATGACGTCGGCCACGGTCGTCCAGGTGTCAGCGCCGGAGAACGACGCAAGTGGCAGCGTGAAGAGCAGGAGGCCGAAGAACTGCAGCGTGGTCTTGACCTTGCCACCGCGACCGGCCGGCATGACGCCGTGCCGGATGACGAAGAACCGCAGGACCGTGACGCCCCACTCGCGCACGAGCACCAGGAGGGTGACCCACCACGGGAGCTCGCCGAGGATCGACAGACCCACGAAGGCCATGCCCATCAGCGTCTTGTCGGCGATGGGGTCGGCGATCTTGCCGAAGTTGGTGATCAGCCCCTTGCGCCGGGCGATGTCACCGTCGACGCGGTCGGTGAGGGTGGCCACGACGAAGACGCCAGCCGCGGCCCAGCGCATGCCGGGCCGTCCTCCCCCGTCGAAGAGCAGCAGCCAGCCGTAGACCGGGACGAGCAGGATCCGGGTCACGGTGAGGGCGTTGGCGATGTTCCAGGAGCTCGGGGGCGGCACCGCGACGGGGGCGGCGGCCGGGTCCGGAGCCGGTGCGGACTCACTCAGCATGGCGCGGCCAGCAGGTCGATCCCCTCGGTGCCGGTGACCACCGCGCGCACGATGTCGCCGACGGCGACATCGGGGAACTCGGCGGGGTCGAGCAGCGTGACTCCGTCGACGTCAGGCCCCTGGTGGGCGGCCCGGCCGACCACCGAGGTCTCGTCGTCGTCCGCCCCATCGCTCGGCACGGACTCGACGAGCACGTCGACCTGCTCCCCGATCCGCTCCTCGGCGCGCTGGAGGTTGAGCTCCTCGATCAGGGCGGTGAAGCGCGAAACGCGTTCTGCCACCACGTCTTCGGACAGCTTGTCGCCGTAGGACTCCGCCTCGGTGCCGTCCTCGTCGGAGTAGCCGAACACACCCACGACGTCGAGGCGGGCTGCCACGAGGAACGCCTCGAGCTCGGCCAGGTCGTCCTCGGTCTCCCCGGGGAAGCCGACGATGACGTTGCTCCGGATGCCGGCCAGCGGCACCCTGGCGCGGACCTCGTCGAGCAGCCCGAGGAACGCCTCGCGTCCGCCGAAGCGCCGCATCGAGCGCAGCAGCGGTGCCGAGGCGTGCTGGAAGGAGATGTCGAAGTAGGGGACGACACCGGGCACGGACGCCATGGCGTCGAGCAGTCCGGGGCGGATCTCGGCCGGCTGCAGGTAGCTGACCCGGACCCGCTCGATCCCGGGGACGGCGGCGAGGTCGGGCAGGATCTTCTCGAGCAAACCGAGGTCACCGAGGTCCTTGCCGTAGGACGTGGAGTTCTCGCTGACGAGGAAGAGCTCCTTGACTCCGCGCTCCCCCAACCAGCGTGCCTCGGCGATGATGTCGTGCGGCCGCCGGGAGACGAAGGCGCCGCGGAACATGGGGATGGCACAGAACGCGCACCGGCGGTCGCAGCCGCTGGCGATCTTCAGCGGCGCCCAGGGGCGTCCGTCGAGGCGGGCCCGGATGACGCGCGGGCCGGAGGCCGGGACCGGGCCGTCGATGGTGACGTCCACCGGCTCCGACGACAGCAGCTCGGGCGACAGCAGCTCGGGCGACGTGGGGCCGGCGGTGTTGCCGTGCCCGGGCAACGCCACGCCGGCCGAGCCGTCCTGACGCTGCAGCGGTGCCAGCGGGAGCAGCTGGCGACGGTCGGACGGCAGGTGTGACGCGGGCGCGTGCCCGTCGAGGATGTTGCGCAGGTGCGTGGACATGTCGACGTAGGAGTCGAAGCCCAGCACCGCGTCGGCCTCGGGGAGCTCGTCGGCGAGCTGCTGCCCGTACCGCTCGGCGAGGCAGCCGACGGCCACCACCTTCTGCGTCTTGGAGTGACCCTTGCGGGCCGAGGCCTCGAGCAGCACGTCGATCGAGTCCTTCTTCGCCTGCTCGACGAACCCGCAGGTGTTGACCACCGCGACGTCGGCGTCGTCGGCGTCGTCGACGAGCAGCCACCCCTCGGCCGCCAGCCGGCCGGCGAGCTCCTCGGAGTCGACCTCGTTGCGGGTGCACCCCAGGGTGACCAGGGCGACGCTGCGCTGTGCTGTCGAGCTCATGCGCCCACTCTAAGGGTGGGTAGCGTGGCGCCATGACCGCCACAGCCGATGCGACCACTGCCCGAATCAGCGCCCTCCTCGCCCGTCACCCCGTGGTGGACGGGCACAACGACCTCCTGTGGGAGGCGCGCGAGCAGGTCGGGTACGACTTCGACCGGCTCGACCTCGAGGCCGGCGGCACCCCGACCCACACCGACCTCCCCCGGCTGCGGGAGGGCGGGGTCGGCGGACAGTTCTGGTCGGTCTTCGTGCCGGCGTCGCTGAGCGGGGACGACGCGGTGAGCGCCACCCTGGAGCAGATCGATGCGGGCCACCAGATGGTGGCGAGGTATGCCGGTCAGCTGGCTTTCGCGCGCACCGCTGACGACATCGAGGCGGCCTGGGAGTCCGGGCGGATCGCCTCGCTCCTCGGGGCCGAGGGCGGCCACTCGATCAACAGCTCGCTCGCGACCCTGCGGATGCTGCACGTGCTCGGGGTCCGCTACCTGACGCTCACCCACAACAGCAACGTCGACTGGGCGGACTCCGCCACCGACGAGCCGGTCCATGGCGGCTTGTCCGCGTTCGGCGTCGAGGTGGTGCGCGAGATGAACCGGATCGGCATGCTCGTCGACCTCAGCCACGTGTCAGCCGACACCATGCGGGATGCCTTGCGCGTCGCGGAGGTGCCGGCCATCTTCAGCCACTCCTCGGCGCGGGCCGTCTGCGACAGCCCGCGCAACGCGCCCGACGACGTGCTGGAGTCGTTGCGCGACAACAACGGCGTCTGCATGGTGACGTTCGTCCCGACCTTCGTCAGCCCGCAGGCTGCCGCGTGGCGGCACGAGCTGAACGACATCGCCGCCGGGCAGGGCATCACGCCGGCCGACGCGGCATACACCGCGTTCTACGACGACTACGCGGCCGCGCACCCGACCCCGACGGCCACCTTGGCCGACGTCGTCCGGCACGTCGAGCACGTGCGCGAGGTGGCCGGCGTCGACCACGTCGGGCTCGGAGGCGACTACGACGGGGTGGGCACCCTGCCCGAGGGGCTGGAGGACGTCACCGGCTACCCCCGGCTGCTCGCCGCGCTCGCAGACCGCGGCTGGTCCGACGACGACCTGGGCAAGCTCACCAGCGGCAACATCGTGCGCGTCCTGCGGGACGCCGAGGCAGGCGCGAGGGCGCTGCAGGAGCAGCGTGGTCCGAGCCTCGCCACGATCGGTGAGCTCGACTCCTAGCTGGCTCCGGCCTCCTCGACGGACTCAGTTGCGCCAGCGCGTGATGGTGAGACCGACGACGCGCGCGATGATCAGCGCGACGTACATGACGCCCGCCACCTGTTCGATGATCACGACCGACCTGGCCAACGGCAGCACGGCGGTGACGTCGGACAGCCCGACGCTGGTGAGGTTGGCGAACGACAGGTAGAGCAGCTCGAGGAAGGTGCGGTGGCCCTCTCCCTGGTAGGCGGTGAACGACCCCGGGACGACCACCTGCACCGCCATGAAGAGGTGCGCGAACATCCACGAGACCACCGTGAAGTTGGCGCCCACGGCGAAGACCTCGTCGCGGGTGACCCACGAGTCGTCGAAGAGGTAGCGGATCAGCCCGTAGCCCGTGTAGCCGTAGAACGCGGCGTGCAGCACGGCGGACCAGAAGACGACCTGCTGGTTCGTGGGTGCGAACCCCTCGGCGATGGTGAGGGCGACGACCGGGATCCCGAGCACGACCGCCACCCAGGTCAGGGCTGGCGTCGCGCGCACGGCATACACGGCGATCGACAGCACGAGGACGCCGAACACCCCGATGAGGGTGCGCCCCAGCGGGGTGTCACCCGCGAAGGGGTAGGCCAGCACCTCGAGCAGCTGGGCTGCGAGCAGCACACCGCTCGGGTGGCCCTTGACGGCGTCGAACCATTCGCGCATGGCGACCACCCTAGAGGTGGCCGTCACCGTGGCGGCGCGGCGCAGGGTCAGGCGGTGACGACCTGGACCCGGAGCGTGCGGGCCGCGACCACGGCCGCGAGGGTCGCGGTGGTCGCCATGACCAGGGCCATCGGGACGGCCGAGCCGGAACCCATGACACCGATCAGCGGAGCGGCCGCTCCACCGATGACGAACTGCGACGCACCGAGCAGGGCCGCCGCAGTCCCGGCCGCCTCACCGTGCCGGGTCAAGGCAAGTGCCGGGGTGTTGGGCAGGGTCAGGCCGCACGCGAAGAGCAGGAACCACAGCGGCACGAGGATCAGGGTGAGGCCCCCGAAGCCGGTCGCGGCGGACGCGAGCAGGAGGAGGGCAGCCGTGGCGCCGATCGACACCCCGGCCCGGACCAGCTGGCGCGACGCGAACTTCTTGAGCAGGAACGGGTTGAGCTGCGAGCCGGTGAGGAAGCCGAGGGAGTTGACCCCGAAGGCGAGCCCGAACTGGGCGACGCTCAGGCCGTAGATGTCCTGCAGCACGAACGACGATCCGCCGATGTAGGAGAACAGGGTGGCGAACATCAGGCCGCTGATCAGGACGAGCCCGACGAAGGTCCGGTCGCGCAACAGGCTGGCGTAGGTGGCGAGGACCGGACGCAACGCGAGCGGGCGACGCCGCTCGACGGGGAGGGTCTCCCGGAGCGCGAGGCTCGCGAGCGTCACCATCAGCACGCCGGCGACGGCGAGGATGACGAACACCCCGCGCCACGACGTCAGCTGCAGGATGAAGCCACCGAGTGTCGGCGCGAGCACCGGGGCCAGACCCATGACGAGCATGAGGCGCGAGAGCATCGTCGCGGCGGCGGAACCGGCGAAGAGGTCACGGACCATGGCCATGGAGACGACCGCGACAGCCGCGTTGCCGAGCCCCTGGATCGCGCGACCGACGGTCAGCAGCTCGATGGAGGGGGCGAACGCACAGAACACCGACGCCGCGATGTGCAGCGCCAGTCCGGCGATCAACGGGCGCCGGCGGCCCACGGCGTCGGCCAGCGGACCCACGAGCAGCTGACCCAGGCCCATGCCGAGCAGGATGCCCGTGAGGGTGCCCTGGACGGCCGACTCCGACGCGGCGAGGTCACGCGTGATGGACGGCAGGGCGGGCAGGTAGGTGTCGATCGTCAGTGGCCCGATGGCGATCAGTGCACCGAGGACGAGGACGAACCGCACGTAGGAACGCCCCGTCGGCGCCACCGGCGCGGCGGGCGCAGCAGTGGCGGACGTGGGGGCAGTGCGGGCAGTGGTCGTCTCGGGGGCGGCAGTCACCCTTGCGCAACGACATGGGGCACGGGATCCATTCCATCCCGTGCCCCATTTCTCACCAACTGGTGTTGCTCAGTCGCGGCCGGTCAGCTCCCACGCGTCGGTCGACTCCTCGACCTCGTCGAGCCCGTCGTGGGCCCGGGCCACCGGGTCGTTCGCGTAGCGCGGGTCCGGCTCGGCGGCATACCCCGTGCGGACCTCGTCGGTGCGCTCGACGGACTCGTGGGTGCCGGACGGCGACCCCGAGAGCGCATCGACGTCGAACACCGGCTCCGGATCGGCCACGACGTCGCCGCGCATCAGCGCGAGCGTCATCGGCAGGTCGTCGAGCTTGACCAGCACGTCGCGGGCCTTGGAGCCCTCGGAGGGACCCACCACGCCCCGCGACTCGAGCAGGTCCATCAGCCGTCCTGCCTTGGCGAAGCCGACCCGCAGCTTGCGCTGGAGCATCGACGTCGAGCCGAACTGCGTCGTCACGACCAGCTCGGTGGCCTGCAGCAGCAGCTCGAGGTCGTCACCGATGTCGTCGTCCACCTGCTTCTTGGCCGCGACCACGGTGACGTCGTCGCGGTAGTCGGGCTTGAGCTGGCCGGTCACGTGCTTGACCACCTGCTGGATCTCCGACTCGGTGACCCAGGCGCCCTGCACGCGCATCGTCTTGGAGGCACCCATCGGCAGGAAGAGCGCGTCACCCTGGCCGATCAGCTTCTCGGCTCCGGGCTGGTCGAGCACGACCCGGCTGTCGGCGAGCGAGGAGGTCGCGAACGCCATCCGCGACGGCACGTTGGCCTTGATCAGGCCGGTGACGACGTCGACCGAGGGTCGCTGCGTGGCCAGCACCAGGTGGATGCCGGCGGCGCGCGCGAGCTGCGTGATGCGGACGATCGACTCCTCCACGTCACGCGGCGCGACCATCATGAGGTCGGCGAGCTCGTCGACGATGACCAGCAGGTAGGGGTAAGGGTGGATGGTCCGCTCCGACCCGGGCAGCGGCTTGACCTTGCCGGCTTTGACCGCCTTGTTGAAGTCGTCGATGTGCTTGAACCCGAACTGCGCGAGGTCGTCGTAGCGGGTGTCCATCTCACGGACCACCCAGGCCAGCGCCTCGGCCGCCTTCTTGGGGTTCGTAATGATCGGGGTGATGAGGTGCGGGATCCCCTCGTAGGCCGTGAGCTCGACGCGCTTGGGGTCCACCAGGACCATGCGCACCTCGTCGGGCGTCGCCCGCATGAGGATCGAGGTGATCATCGAGTTCACGAAGCTCGACTTGCCGGCGCCGGTGGCGCCCGCGACCAGCAGGTGGGGCATCTTGGCGAGGTTGGCGATGACGTAGCCACCCTCGACGTCCTTGCCCACCCCCATGACCATCGGGTGCTCGTTGCCGCGCGCGGCCTGGCTGCGCAGGACGTCGCCGAGGCTCACCTTCTCGCGGTCGGCGTTGGGGATCTCGATGCCGATCGCGGACTTGCCCGGGATCGGCGAGAGGATGCGCACGTCTGCCGACGCGACGGCATACGCGATGTTCTTGGACAGCGCGGTGACGCGCTCCACCTTCGTGCCGCGGCCGAGCTCGACCTCGTAGCGGGTGACCGTCGGGCCGCGGCTGAAGCCCGTGACCTGGGCGTCGATGTCGAACTGCTCGAGGACCTGGGTGAGCGACTCGACGACGCGGTCGTTGGCGGCGCTGCGGGTCTTGTGGGGCGAGCCGGGCTCGAGGATCGCGTTGTCGGGCAACGTGTAGGTGATGTCGCCGGCGAGGGCGAGCTGCTCGACACGCTGCGGGAGCGGCGTCGTGGGCGGCGCCTCGAGGGCGGCCTTGACCTCGATCACGGGGCTCTTCGCTGCAGTGCTCGACTCCGGGGCAAGGACTCCCGGAGTGGTGGGGCGCTTCTCGCCGGGACGGAACCGGCGTCCGTCGGGGGCCACCAGGGCGGCCTGCTCGAACGCCTCGTCACCCTCGAGCGGACCCTCCGGGTCGATGACCCGGCGACGACGCTTCGGCTTCTCCTCGGCGACCTCCAGGGGCGCCGCGGCGCCGTCGTCGGGGTGGCCACGGTGGAGCAGGTGGTCGCGCAGGTCGGAGAGGCGCGTGGGGATCATGTGCACCGGGGTCGCGGTCATCACCAGCAGGCCGAAGAAGCCCAGCATCAGCAGGATCGGCACGGTGCCGTAGACCGACACCGCGGCCTCGAGCGGGCTCGAGGCCAGGAACCCGATGATCCCGCCACCGTCCCGCATGCCCTCGGCGCCCTGGGGTGGGGTCGGGATGCCCGCGGCGACGTGGGCCAACCCGGAGGCCGCGAACGCGAGGGCACCCAGGCCCACCCCGATGCGGGAGTTGGCCGAGTCCTCCTGCGGCGCGCGCAGGAAGCGGATGCCCAGGAAGAGCAGGGCGAGTGGCACGGCATACGCCACGACTCCGAAGGTGCCTGCGACGACGGCGTGCACGATGTCACCGAGGGCGCCGTCGAAGGCCCACCACTCACGGGCGGCCACGAGGATCGACAGTCCGATGAGGAAGAAGCCGAGCCCGTCACGGCGGTGCTCGGGCTCGAGCTCACGGGCGCTGGTGCCGACCCGGCGCACGGCGCCACCGGCCACGTGCGCCATGCCCATCCAGGTGCCCCGGACCGCGCGAAGGGGCAGCGGCAGCCCTCCCCCCTTGGTCTTGCCACGGGCGGAGGTCTTGCGGGGTGTGCTGCTCTTGCGGTTGGCGGGGCGTGTTGCGGTGCCCCGGCTCCCGGACGAGCGCGACCCTGCTGCTGATCGTGCTGAGGTGGACGGACGTGTCGCCATGCTCCGCAGGCTACGCGAAGGTCACACCGGAAACACGCGTCACACGCGTATCACCGGGGGGCAATCTGCCCCCACCGTCCCTCATCCGAACGGTCGACATCTGGTCGCGATTGGGTCGCCCGAGCCCCTTTCCCCTTACCAAGAGGCGACCCCAGGTGACACGCTCGGCCTTGCGTCTGGCGGGGCCTGCGCCGACGACCAGCAGTGGTCGTCGGCGCAGGCGCGCATCGAGGGGGAACCGGTCGCGGGACCCGGCTCTGCCGACCCCCCGCCAGGCCACGTCGCAGACCCCTCGAGTCCTCGCGGTCCACGTCTCAGATGACGGGAAGCTCCGCCCACGGGCTGGATCGCCCCGTGCTCGACGCCCTACTCTCGACACCAGGTCATGAGTGTCAGCGCGAAGCCCCGGCTTGCTGACCAGCAACCCTCCTCCGCGGTGGGGTGCTCCGGGTGACGACCGGGCCGTCTGCACCCGCAGCCGGCAAGCGCGGACCCGGGAGCACGTTCGGGTCCCACCCGGACCAGGAGCACTCCCCATGTCGATCGCGAGCACCCCCCCACCCGCCTTCCGCCGGAGCGCGCCCCTCGCCCACGCCCGCACCCACCTGCGCCCCGTCCCGGACGCGCACACCTGGGGCGAGGTCGGACCGCTTCCTGCCGTGGTCTCCGAGTCGCTGCCCGTGCCGACCCTCGAGGGCACGGTCGACTACGCCAACTTCGACCACGCCGCCTCGACCCCGGCCCTGGTGAGCGTCAAGGCCGCCGTCGACAGCGCGCTGCGCACGTACTCCTCGGTGCACCGCGGCAACGGCTGGGCCTCCCGCGTGACCTCCTCCTGGTACGAGCAGGCCCGGGCCGAGGTGCGCGCGTTCGTCGGGGCGCGCGAGGGCGACGAGGTCGTCTTCACCCGCAACAGCACCGACTCCTTCAACCTGCTGGCCCGTTGCCTCCCCCGCGACACCCAGGTGTTCGTCTTCGAGACCGAGCACCACGCGGCCCTCCTGCCGTGGTCACCCCGTCGGACCCACCGCCTCCCGGTGCCCGGCAGCGTCGGTGACGCCGCGGTGCTGCTGCGGACGGCGCTGCGTGAGCACCCGGGCCGCCACAAGCTGGTCGTGCTCGCCGGCGCCTCCAACGTCACCGGCGAGATCTGGCCGATCCGCGAGCTCGCGGCGATCGCGCGTCGGGGCGGTGCCCGCGTCGTCCTCGACGCAGCGCAGTACGCACCGCACCGCCCGGTCGACCTCGACGACCTCGGGGTCGACTACGTGGTGCTGTCGGGTCACAAGCTCTACGCGCCGTTCGGCGCCGGGGTGCTGGCCGGACGGGTCGACTGGCTCGACGCGGCCGCGCCGTACCTCGCCGGGGGCGGGGCCACCAAGGCAGTCACCACCCGCGGGGTCGTGTGGCAGGACGGCGCGGCCCGCCACGAGGCCGGCAGCCCGAACGTCATCGGCGCCGTCGCCCTCGCCGCGGCCTGCCACAGCCTGCGCTCCCACGCCGAGGCGATCGAGGCCCACGAGGCGGCCCTCGGGCGCCGGCTGCTCGACGGCCTGGCCGCCATCGACGGCGTCGAGACCTACTCCCTCTTCAGCCCCGACCACGAGCGCGTGGCCGTCGCGACCTTCACCGTCGACGGCGTGGAGTCCTCGCTCGTCTCCGCCGCCCTGTCGGCCGAGCACGGGATCGGCGTCCGGGACGGCAAGTTCTGCGCGCACCTGTGCGTCGACGCCCTGCTCGACGACCCGTATGCCGCGGCGTCGACGACCGCGGTCCGCGCCAGTGTCGGGCTGGCCACGACGGCCGAGCACGTCGACCGGCTGCTCGCCGCCGTGGCCGAGCTCGCCGAGCACGGCCCGCGGGCCGAGTACGTCGAGGGTCCGCAGGGCTGGGCGCCGGTCAACGACCCGCGCGCCCTGGACGTCGCCCGCCCCTGGTAGCCGACCCGCGGCATACCCCGGCCGACAGCTCGCACCCCACCCGCCACCCCTTTATCGGGTTACCCGATAAAGGGGCGCTTCACCCGGGAACGGTTCTCGGGTGGAGCGCAACCTTGTCGGGCGGACCCAGCACAGGTCAGGCCTGGATGACGACCGGGATGATCATCGGGCGGCGACGGATCTTGCCGCCCACCCAGCCGCCGATGGCCCGGCGCATGACCTGCTCGAGCTGGTGGGAGTCGGTGACCCCGTTTCCGGTGGCCTCCGCCAGCGCCTGCTCGATCTTGGGGCGCACCTGGCTGAAGATCTCGTCGTCCTCGGCGAACCCGCGGGCCTGGATCTCGGGGCCCGCCGCGATCTTGCCGGTCGCGGCGTCGATCACGACGATGACCGAGATGAAGCCCTCGTCACGCAGGATGCGGCGGTCCTTGAGCAGCGCCTCGTCGAACTCGCCGACCGACGACCCGTCCACGTAGACGTAGCCGCACGGCACGGCACCGACGATGCGGGCGACGCCGTCGACCAGGTCGACGACCACGCCGTCCTCGGCCAGCACGACCTGCTCACGCGGCACACCGGTCTGGACGGCGAGCTCGGCGTTGGCCACGAGGTGGCGCCACTCGCCGTGCACCGGCATGACGTTGCGGGGCTTGACGATGTTGTAGCAGTAGAGGAGCTCGCCGGCGCTGGCGTGACCCGAGACGTGCACCTTGGCGTTGCCCTTGTGCACGACGTTGACGCCGAGCCGCATGAGGCCGTTGATGATGCGGTAGACGGCGTTCTCGTTGCCGGGGATGAGGGACGAGGCCATCAGCACCGTGTCGCCCTCGCCGACGTCGATGCGGTGGTCGCGGTTGGCCATCCGGGACAGGGCTGCCATCGGCTCACCCTGCGAGCCGGTGCAGATGAGGACCACCTGGTCGTCGGGGAAGTTATCGAGCTTCTTGACGTCGACGAGCACGCCGTCGGGCACGTGGAGGTAGCCCAGCTCGGCCGCGATCCCCATGTTGCGGACCATCGAGCGACCCACCATGGCGACCTTGCGGCCGGCCTGCTCCGCGGCGTTGAGCACCTGCTGGACCCGGTGCACGTGCGAGGAGAAGCACGCCACGATGATCCGGCGCTCGGCGTCGCGGAAGACCTTGTCGATGGCCGGCGCGATGTCCTTCTCCGGCGTCGTGAACCCCGGGACCTCGGCGTTGGTCGAGTCGGTCATGAAGAGGTCGACGCCCTCCTCCCCCAGCCGGGCGAAGGCGCGCAGGTCGGTGAGGCGGTTGTCCAGCGGCAGCTGGTCCATCTTGAAGTCACCGGTGTGCAGGATCGTGCCGCCGGGCGTCCGCACGAACACCGCGAGCGCGTCGGGGATCGAGTGGTTGACCGCCACGAACTCGCAGTCGAAGACGCCGAGCTTCTCGCGCATCCCCTCCTTGACCCCGAGGGTGTAGGGGGTGATCCGGTGCTCCTTGAGCTTGGCCTCGATGAGGGCCAGCGTCAGCATCGACCCGACGACGGGGATGTCGCGCTTCAGCTTGAGCAGGTAGGGCACGGCACCGATGTGGTCCTCGTGGCCGTGGGTCAGCACGATCGCCTGGATGTCGTCCAGGCGGTCCTCGAGGTACTCGAAGTCGGGCAGGATCAGGTCGACGCCCGGGTGGTGGTCCTCGGGGAACAGCACCCCGCAGTCGATGACGAGCAGCTGTCCGTCGTGCTCGATGACCGCCATGTTGCGGCCGACCTCGCCGAGGCCACCGAGCGCGATGATGCGCACGCCGTTCTTGGGCAGCGGCCGGGGCAGGTTGAGCTCGGGGTGGGGATGACTCACAGCAGGCCAGACTCCTTGAGACCGGCGCGCAGGATGTCCAGGTGCTCCGGTGGTGACTCGACGAGCGGCAACCGCACCGTCGCGTGGTCGATGACGCCGAGCTCGACGAGCGCGGCCTTGGCCATGATCGCACCCTGGGAGGTGCTCATGATGGCGTCGACGGCAGGGACGAGCCGTCGGTGGATGTCGCGGGCGGCGGCGAGGTCGCCGCGGTCGACGGCTGCGACCATCGCGGCATAGTCCTTGCCGGCCACGTGGCCGACGACGCTGACCGTGCCCACGGCACCCAGCGCGAGCCAGGGCAGGGTGGTCGCGTCGTCGCCGGAGAAGTAGAGCAGGTCGGTCTCGGCCAGCACGTGGGTGGTGGCCCACGGGTCACCCTTGGCGTCCTTGACGGCCACGATCCGGTCGTGTGCGGCGAGCTCGAGGAGGGTGGCGGTGTCGAACGGGATGCCGGTGCGGCCCGGGATGTCGTAGAGCATCACCGGCAGGTCGGTGGCGTCGGCCACCGCGTGGCAGTGCGCGACCAGCCCGGGCTGGGTCGGCTTGTTGTAGTAGGGCGACACGAGCAGCAGCCCGGTCGCGCCGGCGTCGACCGCACGGGTGGCCATCTCGACGCTGTGCGCGGTCGCGTTGGAGCCGACGCCGGCCACCACCGCGGCGTGTCCGTCGGCGGCCTCGGCGACGACCCGGACCATCTCGATCGACTCGTCGTCGCTGAGGGTGGCGGCCTCGCCGGTCGTGCCGTTGACCACGATGCCGTCGTGGCCGCTGTCCAGCAGGTGGGCGACCAGCCGGCGGGCGCCCTCGAGGTCGAGGCTTCCGTCGGCCTGCATCGGGCTGACCATGGCGGTCAGGACGCGGCCGAACGGGGACGAGGTGCTCATGCCTGCAGGCTATCGCCCCGCCGAGCACGCCCCGTGCGGCGGACACCGACCGGAGCGCAATTTGGCGGGAAGGCGACGCCGAGCTGGCGGCATCGACGCGGCGCCGGAGGTATGCCGATGGCTCGGGTTACGCTGCCTCCGTGCAGCAGTACCTCGATCTCCTCGACCACGTCATGACGACCGGCACGGACAAGTCCGACCGCACCGGCACCGGCACCCGTTCGGTGTTCGGCTACCAGATGCGCTTCGACCTGTCCGAGGGCTTCCCGGTGCTCACCACCAAGAAGCTCCACCTCAAGTCGATCATCGGCGAGCTGCTCTGGTTCCTGCGCGGCGACTCCAACGTGAAGTGGCTGCACGACCGTGGCATCACGATCTGGGACGAGTGGGCCGACGAGAACGGCGACCTCGGACCGGTCTACGGCTACCAGTGGCGGTCCTGGCCGACTCCCGACGGTCGGCACGTCGACCAGATCGCGAAGGTCATCGAGTCGATCCGGACCAACCCGGACAGCCGCCGCCACATCGTGTCCGCCTGGAACGTCGCCGACGTGGACTCGATGGCGCTCCCCCCGTGCCACACGATGTTCCAGTTCTACGTCGCCAACGGGCGGCTGTCCTGCCAGCTCTACCAGCGCTCGGCCGACATCTTCCTGGGCGTCCCTTTCAACATCGCGTCCTACGCCCTGCTGACGATGATGGTGGCGCAGGTCTGCGACCTCGAGCCCGGCGACTTCGTGCACACCCTCGGCGACGCCCACCTCTACTCCAACCACGTCGAGCAGGCGACCCTCCAGCTCACCCGGGAGCCGCGTCCGCTGCCCACCATGCGGATCACCCCCGGCAAGGACATCGACCAGTTCGACCTCGACGACTTCGAGCTGGTCGGCTACGACGCCCACCCCTCGATCAAGGCGCCGATCGCGGTCTGACCCGACCGTCCCGTCGGGACGCTCGATAGCCTGTGCCCCATGACCAACGTGACGCTCATTGCCGCGGTCGGCCGCAACGGCGTCATCGGGGCCGACAACGACATGCCGTGGCACCTCCCCGAGGACTTCGCGTTCTTCAAGCGCACCACGATGGGCCACCCGATGGTGATGGGGCGCAAGACCTTCGACTCGATCGGTCGGGTGCTCCCCGGTCGGCGCACGATCGTCGTGACCCGGCAGGCCGACTGGACCCACTCCGAGGTCGAGACCGCGCACTCCCTGAGCGAGGCCCTCTCGCTGGCCGGTCCGGCCGACGAGGTCTTCGTGTGCGGGGGCGGTCAGGTCTATGCCGAGGCGATGCCCTGGGCCCGCCGGCTGCTCATCACCGAGGTCGACCAGTCCCCCGAGGGCGACGTGCGCTTCCCCGAGATCGACCCGCAGGACTGGCAGGAGGTCGCCCGCGAGGGCCGCGAGGGGTTCAGCTGGGTCACCTACGAACGCGCCTGACCGGGTCCTGACCGCGCGCGGGCCCCCTGAGCGGTCGATGGCAGGATGCAGGGCATGGCCCACCAGCACGACCACCACGCCCACTCGCCCGGCCCGCTCGCGGACGCGAGCGTGCGCGTGGCCCGCGAGACCGACGCCCCCGCCGTGGGCCTGGTCCAGGCGGTGGTGTGGCGGGAGGCGTATGCCGCGGTGCTGCCCGAGGAGGTCCTCGCCACCTTCGAGCCGCAGGCCTTCGCCTCGGTCTGGCGCCAGTCCTTGGCGTCCCCGCCCCAGGGCGTCTACCGCCTCCTCGCGGCCTGCGCCGGTGATCAGGTGGTCGGGTTCGCCTCCATCGGGCCCAGCCAGGACCCCGACGCGTCACCCGAGACCGGCGAGCTGTCCGCGCTCGGCGTGCACCCCGACGCCCGTCGGGTCGGTCACGGCTCCCGGCTGCTGAACGCCGTCGTCGACACCCTGCGTGGAGCCGGGGCCACCCGGATGCACGCGTGGGTCCTGGCCTCCGACGAGGCGACCCGCGGGTTCCTCCTGGCCGGCGGACTCGGTCCCGACGGCGCCTTCCGCGACCGCGTGGTCTCCCCCGACGGCGACACCGCCCGTGAGGTGCGGCTCGTCGCAGAGCTCGGCCCGGAAGAGCTCGGCCCGGAAGAACCCGCCCCGGCGCCTCCGGCTCGGTGAGCGCGGTCCCGGCCGCGTCCACCGGCGCACTCGACCCGGACGAACGTCGCCGCGTCGTGCGGCAGTCGGTGTCCGTCGCGGTGGCAACCGGCACCTACGGCCTCAGCTTCGGCGCCCTCTCGGTCGCCGCGGGCCTGTCGGTCGTGCAGACGCAGGCGTTGTCACTGCTGCTCTTCTCCGGTGGGTCGCAGTTCGCCTTCGTGGGTGTGCTGGCGGCCGGACCCGCAGGGGCAGTGGCCGCCATCGCGACCTCGACCCTGCTCGGCGTGCGCAACGCCCTCTACGGTCTCCAGGTCTCCCGCATGCTGGGGGCCCGGGGGCTGCGCCGCGCAGCCGCCGCCCAGCTGACCATCGACGAGTCGACCGCCGTGGCCGTGGCGCAGCCCGGCCGCACCGCCGCCCGGGTCGGGTTCTGGACGACCGGGATGGGCATCTACCTGCTGTGGAACCTCATGACCTTCGTCGGCGCGGTCGTCGGTGACGCGATGGGCGACCCGCGTCGCTACGGCCTCGACGCCGCCGCGGCGGCGGCCTTCTGCGCGCTGCTCTGGCCCCGGCTGAAGTCGGCCGATGCGTTCGCGATCGCTGCGGTGGCCGCCCTGACCGCGGTGCTCGTGGCGCCGCACGCTCCTGCGGGTGTGCCCGTCCTCGTGGCGGCGGGCACCGCCCTGCTGGCCGGCCTGTCGCGGCGGACGCACCACGACCCAGCAGCACCGCACCAGTGGGAGGACCCGGCATGAGCACCTGGACCGCCGTGCTGGTCGCCTCCGGGCTGGCGTTCGTGCTCAAGCTGCTGGGGCACCTCGTGCCGGAGACGTGGCTGGACGGTGACCGCACCACGCGCATCACGTCGGCGCTGCCCATCGCCCTGCTGGCGGCCCTGGTGGCGGTGCAGACGCTGACCACCTCGACCGGCTCCACCGTGCTCGACTCCCGGGCGGCCGCCGTGGGCGTGGCCATCGTGGCCCTGCTGCTGCGCGCGCCGTTCCTGATCGTCGTCGTGCTCGCCGCAGCGGTGGCCGCCGGGCTGCGCCTGCTGGGGCTGCCCTGACCTTAGGGCGCCGAGGTCACGGCCACTCCCGGGCGTCCTCCTCGAACCGGTCACCGGTCTGGATGCCCACGACGCAGAACACGACGCCGCCCGGGTCGGCCATGATCACGTAGCCGTCCCGGCGCTCCACCACGGTGGCGCCGAGCGCCTCGAGGCGCGCCACCTCGGCCGGGATGTCGTCACTCTCGATGTCGAGGTGGACCCTGGGCTGCCCCTCGTCGAGGCGTTGGACCTCGAGGTTCAGCGACCCGATCTCCCCGACGCTGGCGTACGGCCCGTCAGGGACGGGCCGCACCCCCTGGACCCCGGCCCAGAAGGCCAGGGCCGCGTCGTGGTGCTCGCCGGGGTGGTCGACCAGGACGATTCCGATGCGCGAACGGTGCATGCCACCACGGTATGCCGGGGCGGCGCGGCTGGCGCCCTGATCACCCCACGCGGCTCGCGCGCCACGCCCGTACTGCGGCTCGGTAGTGCCGCTGCTCCCCTGCCCGGTCGCCCGCGACCCGGCTCGCCTCGGCCTGCTCGAGCTCGGCGCCCCAGGCTCCCTCGGCCCCACGCTCGCGGGCCTGCGCCATCATCGCCGAGCCGTCCCTGGCCAACCGCACGAGCGGCACCATGGCCAGGAGCGCGACGACGGGGATGAGGATGACGGCCAGCCCGAGGAGCACGGGGACCGGCCGTCCGTCACGGACCAGCTCGACCCCGCGCCACCCGATCGTGGCGGAGTAGAAGCCCAGGACCACGAGCAGGACGAGGGCGGTGACCTTCTCGCGCACTCAGTCGTCCAGGCCGAGGTAGTGCTCCAGCCCGACGGTGAGGCCGGGGTGGGCGCCGACGTGGCGCACCCCCTCGAGGACCCCCGGCATGAACGAGGTGCGGTCGAAGGAGTCGTGGCGCAGCGTGAGCAGCTCGCCCTCCCCGCCCAACAGGACCTCCTGGTGGGCGACCAGGCCACGCAGCCGCACCGAGTGCACGGGAATGCCGTCGACCCGGCCGCCCCTGGTGCCCTCGGGGTCCTGGGTGGTGGCGTCCGGCACGTCGCCGAGGCCGGCGTCCGAGCGGGCCGCAGCGATGAGGTGGGCGGTGCGGGCCGCCGTGCCGGAGGGCGCGTCGACCTTGTTGGGGTGGTGCAGCTCGATGACCTCGACCGACTCGTAGAACCGAGCGGCCTGCTGGGCGAACCGCATCATGAGGATCGCGCCGATGGCGAAGTTGGGCGCGATGAGGACCCCGACCTCGGGGTGCGCGGCCAGCGGCTCCCGCAGGGAGTCCAGCTTCGCGTCGTCCCAGCCGGTGGTGCCGACCACGACGTGCACCCCCTGCCCGACACAGTGCGCCACGTTGCCCGGCGACGCCGCGGGGACGGAGAACTCCACCACGACGTCGGCCCCACTGAGGTCGCCGAGGTCGTCGCCCTGGTCGTACGTCCCGACGAGCGCGAGGTCGGCCGCGGCGGTGACCGCCCGGCATACCTCGGCGCCCATGCGCCCGGCCGCACCGATCACGGCCACCTTGATCGTCTCGCTCACGGGACCACCCTAACGACAGCCGGCCGCACGACAGCGGGCCCGGTGCCCGTGGCACCGGGGCACCGGGCCCGCTGGTCGATCTGGGTTGCTTACTGCACGAAGGCCTTGAGGCCCAGGACCACGGGGTCGTGGTCGGACGAGCGGTACGGACCCGACTGGTGGAAGTCGGTCGAGTGGTAGTTGTACCGGCTGTACTCCAGCGCCAACGACTCACCGGAGTTGATGTTCCAGTGGTCGGCACCCGTCGACATCCGCAGCGCGTAGTCGTTGACGAGGATGTGGTCCAGCGAGCCCGACAGGCCACTGAAGGAGTACGAGTAGCTCGACGGGTCGAAGGTGCTGCCCACGTCGGTGTAGCCGGCCTTGTAGAGCACGTCGAGCGGGTCCTCCATCGTGTAGGAGTTGTAGTCGCCCGCCATGACGATGCCCTTGGCGCCGTACTCCGCCGCGACCGCCGGCACCCAGTCGCGCAGGGCCTGGGCCTGCAGGATGCGGCTGGTCACCGAGGCACCCTGACCGTCGCCGCTGTCCTCGTCACCCGGGAACGGACCGGCCGAGCCCTTGGACTTGAAGTGGTTGACGACGAAGAGGAACTTGTCACCCTTGCCGGTCTTCGTCCGGAAGGTCTGGGCGATCGGCTCACGGGCGTTCCCGAAGGCCTGCGTCGGCCCGCTCTGGTCACCCAGGGCGCGCGAGCGGTCCACCCGCATGACCTTCGCCGGCTGGTAGATGATCGCACTGGTGATGAAGTCCTGGTCGTCGGCGGACGGCAGGTCCGTCGAGGACGGGACGAACGCCCAGGTGCCGGCGCCGGCCTTGGCGTTGAGGGCTGCGACGAGGGCCGCGAGCGCCGTGTCCCGGGGGTGGCCGAACTTGGCGGAGTTCTCGATCTCCATCAGCCCGACGACGTCGGCGTCCAGCGCGCTGATCGCCGACACCTCCTTCTCGGTCTGGCGAGCCAGGTCGCCCGCATCCCACGCGCCGCGGCGGTCGCAGCCGTCGCGGACCGTGACGCCGTTGTCGTCGCGGTCGTAGTAGGCCAGGCAGGTGGGGTCCTGGTCACCGAGGTCGGTGAAGTAGTTGAGGACGTTGAACGAGGCCACCTTCAGGTCGGCCGTGCCGAGCTGGTTGATGTCACCGTTGTCCGGTGCCGCGGTGCGGGTGTTCGTGAAGCTGGCCGGCGACGTGGCGTTGTCGGGACCGACGACCTGGGCCGTCGGCTGGAAGCGCCACAGGCTGAAGCGGAAGTCGACGACGACGGGGGCGCTGAAGGTCGCGGCCTCGCCCACCCGGACCGGCTTGGTGGTGGACACGTAGGCCGGGGTGAGGTCACTGTTGAGCAGGCACGGGATCGGCCGGGTGCCACACACCGCGGGGACGAAGCTGCTCGCCGTGAAGTTGCTCGACGCGCCGTCGTCCAGGGTGACCGCACGCTTGGCGTTGTCGGCCACGACCGCGGCGGCCTCGGGGCTGCCGGGGGCGGCCACCTCGGTGTTCTGGAGCAGCGGGTGGTCACCCACGGCCAGGCCGACCTCACCGAACTGGTTGGTGCCGAAGGTGTTGGTGACGGTGTAGTCGCCGGAGGGCTGGAACAGCATGCCCTCCAGGGACTCACGACCCGCGTCGGTCGCGGGCCACGGGACGGTGAGCGCCTGCACGGGACTGAAGTCCTCGCCCGCGTCGACGATGTCCGCCCCCGCAGCGGTCACCTCGGTCAGCCCGCTGAACTCGCTGACCTTGCCGGTGACCTCGACGTAGTTGCCGAGCACGGCGTCGGCGTCCAACGGCGTGGACGACCCGGACTGGAACACGAAGACGCCGTCCGAGGCACCGGTGGCGCTCGGCTCGGGGCCGGTGCCCTGGGTCTGCAGGTAGAAGCCGTGGAAGCCACCGGTCGGGTAGGCGGCGGTCACGACGCCCTTGATGATGACGTTCTCCCCGACCAGCGGCGAGGTCGAACCGGTGCCCTGCACCTCGGCGATGGTCTTGGGGACCGGGGTGCCGGGGGGCGGCGGGGTGCCCGCGCCGGGTGTCGGAGTGCCGACCGTGAAGTCAGCCGCGTTGTTCGCCGTGTTGGTGCTGGTGCTGTTGCGCGACACCGAGGTGGCGTTCGCCGTACCGGGTGCGGCGGCCGTGCCGGCCCAGTCGTTCGCCGTCGAGCCGTACCCGACGAAGTCGATGACCTGGGGCAGGTCGGAGCAGGCATCGGTGCAGGTGGTGCCGGGCAGGGCGGTCTGGGTGTTGACGAGCGCGACCTTGCCGGCGCTGCCGCTGAGGTTGATGCCGCCCTCGAGGTCCGGGGTGAATGACGCGCCGTTGGCGCCGCCTGCGCCTCCGACGACGAACCGCCCACCGGCCGGGATGGTGCCGGTCAGGTTGGTCTTCGTCGTCCAGCTCGTGCCGGTTGCCGAGGCGTACTGCACGGACCAGCCGGCGAGGTCGACCGCAGCGGTGGTCTTGTTGACCAGCTCGATGAAGTCGCGGTTGAAGGCGGCACCGGAGTTGCCACCCCCGCCGTAGACCTCGTTGATCACCACGGGTGCCCCCGTGGACGGTGCGCCCAGCGCACTCGTCGGGGCCACACCCACTACTCCAGCAGTGAGGGCGATCGCGCCCACCGCTCCCATCACGTGCTTGCGGGGTACGCGCACAGCAGTCCTCCAACAGCGAACTCAGGATTGGCAGCCCCAGGACGGTGGTCCGGGCCGTCGAGCATCACATCACGCGGACGGGGAATGCGGAATGTCTGGAATGGGTCAGGAAGGTAAAGTTCGGGTCAGAGTCTTCAGACGGGACCAGCGAGGCCCGCGAGGTCGACGTCCGGGTCGGCCAGCTGGTCCCGGTCCACGACCGTGCGCGAGCGGATCAGCGCCTTGATGCCGTCGCCGACGTCCCACACGTTGACGTTCATGCCGGCCACCACCCGCCCCTCGCGCAGCCAGAACGCGACGAACTCGCGGTCGGCCAGGCTCCCCCGGACCACCACCTCGTCGTCGGGGCCACCGAGCCCGTGGTACTCCATGCCGAGGTCGTACTGGTCGGTGTAGAAGTACGGCAGCTCGGGCTCGGGGCCGTCCTGGTCCAGCATCGCCGCGGCCACGAGGTCGGGCTGGTTGAGCGCGTTGGCCCAGTGCTCCACCCGCACCCGGTGCCCGAGGAACGGGTGCTCGACGTTCGCGAGGTCGCCCGCGACGAAGATGTCCGGGTCGCTGGTGCGCCCGACCGCGTCGGCCGTCACCCCGTTGTCGACCGCGAGCCCGGCCGCCTCGGCCAGCGCGACGTTGGGGACCGCGCCGATGCCGACGATCACCGCGTCCGCGGGGACGACCGAGCCATCGGCGAGCCGGACCCCGCTCGCGGCACCGTCCGAGCCCTCGATCTCCACGATGGTGACCGAGGTGCGCAGGTCGACTCCGCGCTCGCGGTGCAGGTCGGCGAAGACCTGGGCGACCTGTGACCCGAGCACCCGCACCAGCGGCAGCTCGAGGCTCTCCAGCACCACGACGTCGGCGCCGGCCTCGCGCGCCGCGGACGCCACCTCCAGGCCGATCCACCCGCCCCCGACGAACACCAGCCGCGCGTCGGGCTGCATCAGCGCACGGATCCGGTCGCTGTCCTCGATGGTCCGCAGGGACAGCACCCCACCGAGGTCGTGGCCGGGCAGGGTGAGGGTGCGCGGCGAGCTGCCGCTGGCCAGCAGGAGCCGGTCGTATGCCGTGCGCTCACCGTCCGCGGTGACGACCGCACGGGCGTCGCGGTCGATCGCCGTGACGGTGGTGCCGGTGCGCACGTCGACGTCGTGCGCGGCATACCACTCACGGGGGTGGACGAAGGCCTCGTCGAGGCCCTCGCCGGTCTTGAGGTAGCCCTTGGACAGCGGAGGACGCTCGTAGGGCAGGTGGTCCTCGGACCCGAACAGCACGATCGACCCCTGGAAGCCGCGCTCGCGCAAGGCCTCCGCTCCCTTGGCTCCGGCGAGCCCGCCACCGACGATCACGAACCTGCGCTGGTCAGCCATACCCTCATCCTCTGCGCAGGTGCACCGGTGGCGCCAGCCGGGAGAGCGCAACGGCGCCCGCGAGCAGCCCCACATCACGCAGGGCGACGTCGTAGTAGTCGCCCAGCGTCACGAGATCGACGATGATGCCGGCCAGCCACGCCGCGACGACGAGGCCCCCGACCCGCGGCGCCGCGGCGACGAGCAGTCCGGCCACCACCTCGGTCACGCCGACCGCGTACATCGCCTGCTGCGCCGTCCCGGGCACCAGGTGGTCGATCCACGGCGCGAGGTAGGCCGTCCAGTCGGTCATCAGGTTGGTGAACTTGTCGAGGCCGAAGAGGATCGGTGCGACCGTGAAGGCGGTGCGCAGGACGAGGAAGGCCTGCTTGGCTCCCGGCTGAGCCGGGCTGGTGACGTCGGTGGGAAGTGCTGTGGTGGTTGACGGTGTCGTGTCCATGACTGCTCCCAGACTTTCTATCGGAGTGATATTTTGACTTTACGACCGCAGTGCCAAAATAGTCAACGAATCTGTCCTTTAGAGGTGTCATGACCACCAGCGACGACCTGACCGCCCTCGGCGCGCTTGCCGAGCCTTCCCGACGGGCGCTGTACGACCACGTCGCCGCGGCCGACTCCCCCGTGAGCCGGGAACACGCCGCGACCGCGGTGGGGCTGCCGGTGCACTCTGCGAAGTTCCACCTCGACCGGTTGGTCGAGGCGGGCCTGCTGGAGGTCGAGTTCAAGCGCCTGTCGGGGAGGTCGGGACCGGGCGCCGGGCGGCCGACCAAGCTCTACCGCCGTGCGGGTCGCACGGTCGACGTCTCCCTGCCGCCACGGCGCTACGACCTGGCGGGGGCCATCCTCGCCGCGGCCATCGACGCGGTGACCACGACGGGCGGGACGCTGCCCGCTGCCGTCGCGACGGCGGCAGCCACGACGGGGCGGGAGCTCGCGGCTCAACCGCCGGCGCCCCGGGCCCGCCGGCCACTGGCCAGGGTGGCCCAGCTGTTGGAGCGGCACGGCTATGAGCCGCGGCTCAGCCCCGACGGCACCGAGCTGGCTCTGGACAACTGCCCGTTCGACCGACTCGCCCGGGACCACACCGACCTCGTGTGCGCGATGAACCTCGCCCTCGTCGACGGTGCGATCGAGGGGCTGGGGTGCCCTGAGGTGCGCACCCGCCTCGAGCCGACCCCGGAGCACTGCTGCGTCCGAGCCACGACGACCTGACCGCCATGAGCTGACCGACAGGACCTGACCAACAGGACCTGACCAACACAGAGCGGGCCGGCCCACCTCTCGGTGGACCGGCCCGCTCGTCACGCGTGGGTCAGTCGATCAGCCTGCGGCGTCCTCGGACGTGGCCGGGGCCGCGCCCTCCGCAGCGTCGCCGCCACGGTCGTCGCCACGGTCGTCGCCACGGCCGCCACGACGGCGGTTGCGGCTGCGACCACCCTCGCGACGCTCGCCACGGTCCTCGCGGTCCGCGCGGGGGGCGTCGGTCTGGGTCTCGGACTCGGTGTCGGCGTCGGCGTTCGCGGCCGGAGCCTCGCCAGCCTCGGCGTCGCCACCCTCACCCTCGGCCAGGACGGCCGCCAGCGAGAGCTTGCCGCGCGGGTCGATCTCCTTGAGCTCGACCTGGACCTTCTGGCCAACGGCCAGAACGTCCTCGACGGCCTCGATCCGCTTGCCACCGACGAGCTTGCGCACCTCGGAGATGTGCAGCAGGCCGTCCTTGCCCGGCAGGAGCGAGATGAACGCACCGAACGTCGTGGTCTTCACCACGGTGCCCAGGAAGCGCTCGCCGATCTCCGGCATCTGCGGGTTCGCGATGGCGTTGATCTGCGCGCGGGCGGCCTCGGCCGAGGGGCCGTCGGTCGCACCGATGTAGATCGTGCCGTCGTCCTCGATCGAGATCTGGGCGCCGGTCTCGTCCTGGATCTGGTTGATCATCTTGCCCTTCGGCCCGATGACCTCGCCGATCTTGTCGATCGGGACCTGCACCGAGATGACGCGAGGAGCGAAGGGGCTCATCTCGTCCGGTGCGTCGATGGCCTCGTTCATGACGTCGAGGATGTGCAGGCGCGCGTCGCGGGCCTGGGTGAGCGCGCCAGCCAGGACCGACGCGGGGATGCCGTCGAGCTTGGTGTCGAGCTGGATGGCCGTGACGAACTCACGGGTGCCGGCGACCTTGAAGTCCATGTCACCGAAGGCGTCCTCGGCACCGAGGATGTCGGTCAGCGCGGCGTACTGCGTCTCACCGTCGACCTCCTCGGAGATGAGGCCCATCGCGATGCCGGCGACCGGGGCGCGCAGCGGCACACCGGCGTTGAGCAGCGACAGGGTGGACGCGCAGACCGAGCCCATCGACGTCGAGCCGTTGGAGCCGAGGGCCTCGGACACCTGTCGGATCGCGTAGGGGAACTCCTCGCGGGTCGGCAGCACCGGCATGAGCGCACGCTCGGCGAGCGCTCCGTGGCCGATCTCGCGACGCTTCGGCGAACCCACCCGACCGGTCTCACCGGTGGAGTAGGGCGGGAAGTTGTAGTTGTGCATGTAGCGCTTGCGCGTCACCGGCGACAACGTGTCGAGCTGCTGCTCCATGCGGAGCATGTTCAGCGTGGTGACACCCATGATCTGGGTCTCGCCGCGCTCGAAGATGGCCGAGCCGTGCACGCGGGGCAGGACCTCGACCTCGGCGCCCAGGGCGCGGATGTCGGCGAGGCCACGGCCGTCGATGCGGACCTTGTCGCGCAGGATGCGCTGACGGATCAGCTTCTTCTGCACGGAACGGTAGGCCGCGGACAGTTCCTTCTCGCGCCCCTCGAACTCAGCGGCGAGCTTCTCCTTCATGGAGTCCTTCAGCTCGTCGATGCGCTCCTCGCGCTCCTGCTTGCCGGCAATGGTGAGCGCCTGCGTCAGGTCGTCCGAGGTCGCAGCCTCGACGGCGGCATACGTGTCGTCCTCGTAGTCGAGGAAGATCGGGAAGTCCTGGACGGGCTTGGCGGCCTTGCTCGCCAGCTCGGACTGGGCCTCGCAGAGCGCCTTGATGAACTTCTTGGAGGCCTCGAGGCCCTCGGCGACGACCTCTTCGGTCGGGGCCTGCTTGCCCTCGTTCTTGACCAGGTCCCAGGTGGACTCGGTCGACTCCGCCTCGACCATCATGATCGCGACGTCATCGCCCGCGACCCGGCCGGCGACGACCATGTCGAAGGTCGAGCGCTCGATGTCGGAGAAGTTCGGGAACGCGACCCACTGGCCGTCGATCAGGGAGACGCGGACGCCACCGATCGGACCGGAGAAGGGCAGACCCGAGATCTGCGTGGAGGCGCTGGCCGCGTTGATGGCGAGCACGTCGTACTGGTGGTCGGGGTTGAGCGCGAGCACCGTGATGACGACCTGGACCTCGTTGCGCAGACCCTTGGTGAAGGTCGGGCGCAGCGGGCGGTCGATCAGGCGGCAGGTGAGGATCGCGTCGGTCGACGGGCGACCCTCGCGGCGGAAGAACGAGCCGGGGATCTTGCCCGCGGCGTACATCCGCTCCTCGACGTCGACCGTCAGGGGGAAGAAGTCAAAACCCTCGCGGGGAGACTTCCCGGCGGTGGTGGTGGAGAGGAGCATCGTGTCCTCGTCCAGGTAGGCGGCGACTGCGCCACCGGCCTGCTTGGCCAGGCGTCCGGTCTCGAACCGGACCGTGCGGGTGCCGAACGAACCATTGTCGATGGTTGCTTCGGCGAACTGGATCTCTGGACCCTCCATGGGCCCTCCTTCTCTTCTGTTGAGAGTCTGTCTCTCAGATGACCCTGTGCATCGTCGTTGTGCACGGGTTCTTCTTCGTGGTGGTGCTGTCGGGCGGCACCGAGTGCCACCCTCATGCGAGAGGGACGGTCCTCGTGGCGAGGACCGTCCCTGTCGAATGCTTAGCGGCGCAGACCGAGGCGCTTGATCAGCGAGCGGTAACGCTCGACGTCGACGCTCTCGAGGTAGCGCAGGAGCCGGCGACGCTGGCCGACCAGGAGGAGCAGGCCGCGGCGGCTGTGGTGGTCGTGCTTGTGCTGGCGGCTGTGCTCGGTGAGGTCGAGGATGCGCTGCGTCAGCATCGCCACCTGGACCTCGGGGGAGCCGGTGTCGCCCTCGTGCGTGGCGTACTCGGACATGATCTTCTGCTTGACGTCTGCGCTCAACGGCATGGGTCGGCACTGCTCCTTCGTGTGATCGTTGCGCGGTGCACCAGGGCTGGTTCACCTGGGCTCTCTGAATCCGCGGCCGGTCTACGGCGAGCACAAGGTTACCAGCGGCGTGCTCCGCCTCCCTAATCGCCGTCGGGAGCCGCTGCCGGACCCATCGCCTCGCGAAGGGCCCCAGCGCTAATCCGGCCACGCGCGCCAGTTCCGAGCCGCGGAGCAACAGCCGTCGGGTTGCTACGACACTGCTCGCCCGCTGCGAGCAGTGTCGTAGCAGGGCGCTGGACGTGTGACCTCTGCTCGTGCGGGGGCCGGAGGCGCCAGGTCAGCTCCGCGCGGCCGCGGGTGCGCGCTCCGGCTCGGGGCTCGGACGCGCAGCGCGCGCGTGGAGGAGGCGTCGCGCCGGGCGTTCGACCAGCACGTGCATCAACCAGGCAGCCGCGCCGAGCGCCAGCACGAGGGCGACGACGGCCATCCCGGCCGACCACCAGGCGTCGTCACCCCACTCGCGCAGCCACGTCACGACCGGCCGCATCAGGTAGTGCGTCATGTAGAGGCAGTACGACGCCTCCCCTGCCGCGACCATGAGCGAGGTCGACAGCCAGGAGCCGACCCAGCCGCCGGCCGAGGCCACGACGACGACCACGAGGCCCATCACCGGAGCCATCCAGTAGTCGCCCGACGAGAGGGCCGGCACGAGCGCGACCGCCACCACCGCGACCGGCAGCACGGGCGCGAGCCGACCCAGGGCCAGACCACCCCGCACCCACGCCAGGCAGAGGAACATCCCGGCGATGAACTCCCCCATGATCCGCACGTAGAACATGTGCTCGAGGTTGCCGTTGGGCAGGGCAAAGACCGCGAAGACGGTGAGCATCGCGGCATACGAGAGGACCGCGAGCAGCAGCGAGGTGCGGGCCCGCACCACCCGCGCGACGACCACGAAGAGCAGGGGCGCGAGCAGGTAGGCGAACCACTCCGACGCGATCGACCACGCCGGACCGTTGAAGCTCGGGCGGTCGTTGAACCAGTTGTGCACCATCAGCACGTTCTGCCCGTATGCCGCGGGCGTGCGACGGTGCCCGCCCGCACCGATGCCGAGGGTCCCCGTCGCCACGGCCATCGCCAGGTCGATGTTCAGCGCGACGAAGTGCACCGGCCACACGCGGGCGAACCGGTTGCGCACGAATGACACGGCCGACCCCCGCGAGAAGGTGCGCATCGCGTCGGCGTAGTTGTAGGCGAGGATGAACCCGCTCAGGGGGAAGAACAGGTCCACGCCGAGGTAGCCGGCCCGCATGAAGGTGTCGGCGGGCAGCGTCCACGGGGCGAGCGCCTCGATGTCGGCGCGGTAGTGGAACAGCACCACCCAGACAGCGGCCAGCACCCGCAGCCCCGTCAGTGCCGGGAGCGGGGAGCGACGCTCCCCGGTCCCTGGCGTCGCGGCAACCGTGGCGGAGGTCAGGACGTGGCCCCGGACGTCCACTCGTCGGCGCGGATCGCGTAGACGGCCAGGTCGGTCCACCGTTCCTTGAACCAGGACCCCTTCTCGAAGTACGCCTCGCGCCGCATCCCGAGCCGCTCGCAGATCCGCGACGAGCCGGTGTTCTCCGGCTCGAGCTGCGCCCAGACCCGGTGCGCCCCGAGCTCGGTGAACGCGACCTCGGCGAGGGCACGGGCCGCCTCGGTGGCGTAGCCCTGCCCCTCCACGTCGGGGGTGAACACCCAGCCGAGCTCGACCTGCTTGCCGTCGGAGCCGTCGAGCCCGTTGAAGGCGAGCATGACGTCGCCGATGACCCGACCACCGCGGTCGACCGCGAGCGTGAGGTGTGTGCGCTTGTCGTCGATCAGGCCGGCCGTGGTCGAGTGGGCCACGAGGTCGGACACCTGCTCGCGGTTCCTCGGCTCCCCCGGGATGTAGCGGACCACGTCGGGCTGCGACCGGTAGGCGAGCACGTCGTCGACGTCACGCGGCAGGAAGCTGCGCAGGACGAGGCGCTCGGTCGTGATCGGCAGGCTGACGCGCGGCATACGAAGTCTCGGGTCAGAGGTTGATCATGTGGCCGGCGATGCCCTCGACGGCTTCCTTGACGGCCTCCGACAGGGTCGGGTGGGCAAAGACGTTGCGGGCCACCTCGTCGGCGGTGAGGTCCCACTTCTGGGCGAGCGTCAGCGCGGGCAGCAGCTCGGTGACGTCGGGGCCGATGAGGTGGGCGCCGATGATCTCGTTGTGCGTCGCGTCCGCGACCACCTTGACGAAGCCGACCGCGTCCCCGAGCCCCATCGCCTTGCCGTTGGCCGAGAACGGGAACTTGGCCACCTTGACGTCGAAGCCCTTCTCCTTGGCCTGCTCCTCGGTGTAGCCGAACGACGCGATCTGCGGCTGGCAGTAGGTCGCCCGCGGGATGAAGTCGTACTCGACCGGCATCGTCTCGGCGCCGGCCATCGTCTCCGCAGCGACGACGCCCTGGGCCTCGGCGGTGTGGGCCAGCATGAGCTTCCCGGTCACGTCGCCGATGGCGTAGACGTTTTCGACGTTGGTGCGGCAGTGGTCGTCGATGACGATGGCGCCGCGCTCGGTGGCCACGCCGAGCGCCTCGAGGCCGTAGCCCTCGAGCCGCGGGGCGAAGCCGATCGCCTGGAGCACCTTGTCGGTCTCGATGACCCGCGCGTCGCCCCCGGCCGCCGGCGAGACGGTGACCTTGACCTTCTCGCCGCTGTCGTCGATCGACTCGACCTTGGTCGACAGCAGGACGGTGATGCCGAGCTTCTTGTAGTGCTTGAGCAGCTCCTTGGAGACCTCGGCGTCCTCGGTCGGCACCATCCGGTCGAGGAACTCCACGATGGTGACGTCGACGCCGAAGTTCTTCATGACGTAGGCGAACTCGACGCCGATGGCACCCGAGCCGGCGATGACGATCGAGCCGGGCAGCTGGTCGGTGAGGATCTGCTCCTCGTAGGTCACGACGCGGTCGGACAGCGAGGTGCCGGGAATCAGGCGCGTGGTCGCGCCGGTGGCGATGATGAGCTTGTCGAACGTGACCGTCTGCTTCTCACCGGAGCTGAGCGCGACGTCCATCGAGGTCGGGCTGGTCAGGGTGCCCCAGCCGTCGATCTCGGTGATCTTGTTCTTCTTCATCAGGAAGTGCACGCCCTTGACGATGCCCGCGGACACCGCACGCGACCGGGCGTGCGTCGGGCCGAACGACATCGTGGCGTCGCCCTCGATCCCGAACTTCTCCTTCTCGTGGGTCAGGATGTGGCTCAGCTCGGCGTTGCGCAGCAACGCCTTGGACGGGATGCAGCCGACGTTGAGGCAGACACCGCCCCAGTACTTCGCCTCGACCACGGCGGCCCGGAGGCCGAGCTGGGAGGCGCGGATCGCCGCGACGTAACCGCCAGGACCAGCACCGAGAACTACGACGTCGAAGTCAGCCATGCGCGCCAGCCTACTGACTCGTCCGGCGACGCCCCACCTCGCCCGTGCCTAGCGCAGGGTGCGCAGGACGTCGTGGATCGCCCGGGCTGCGGGCGCGGCGGCCTCGGCGCCGGTGCCGCCCTGGGAGACCACGACCGCGACGGCATACCTCGGTCTGGTGGTCGGCGCGTAGGACACGAACCACGAGGTGTCCTGCTTGTCGAACGCCTCGGCGGTGCCCGTCTTGCCCGCCACCGGCCACTGCGCGAGGGGGAACCCGGCGAAGGCGCCGCGCGCCGTGCCCTTGGTCACGACCCCACCCAGCGCGCCGCGCAGGAAGGCCAGGGTGCCGGGCGGGAACGCCACGGTGCCGGCCTTCACCGGCGTCACCTTCTGCGTCGCGCCACCGGGCGTGACGAGGGCCCGCGCGACCTGCGGCTTCCAGAGCGTGCCACCGTTGGCGATCGCGGCATACACCTGGGCCATCTGGAGCGGGCTCACCGTGATGTCTCCCTGGCCGATCGCGAAGTTCGCCGCGTCACCAGCGCGGAACTGGAAGCCGGTCTGACAGTTCTCGACGGCCAGCTGCCTGAGGTATGCCGCGCGGCTGGGGTCCGTGGCGGCTACCTCGGGGTAGCCGGTCCGGGCCCGCTTGCAGGTGTCGACCCTGGTGTCCTCCCACTGGGTCTGCTTCCACTGCCGGTCGGGGATCCGGCCGGCCTGCTCGCCGGGCAGGTCGATGCCCGTGGTCCGGCCGAGCCCGAACCGGTCGGCCATCTCGACGAACGGGTCACGCGCATCGGACTTCGCCGCCAGCCCGCCCTGCGCCAGCCACGAGCGGTAGGCGAAGTCGTAGAAGATCGTGTCGCAGGAGACCTCGATGGCCTGCCGGAGCGAGATGGGTCCGTAGGCCCGCGACTCGAAGTTGGCGAACCGCCGGTTGCCGATCGTGTAGCCGGACGTGCAGTTGTACGTGCCGCCGAGGGAGTTCCCCGCTGCGACTGCGGCCGGCAGGCTGACCACCTTGAAGGTCGAGGCCGGCGAGAACGCCGCCGAGGTCACCCGGGAGACCAGCGGCGTGCCGGCCTTCGGGTCGGTGAGCCGGGCGAACTCGTCGGCGCCGACGCCGCCGGTCCACACCTGCGGGTCGTAGGACGGGTAGCTCGCCGCCGCCACCACCGCTCCGTTGGTGACGTCGAGGACCACTGCCGCGGCGGAGTCGGCCCGGTCGCCGCGCTTCCGAGCGCTCGCCACCGCAGTGGCCAGCGCCTTCTCGGCGGCGGACTGGACCCGGGCGTCGAGGTTGGTGACGAGGTCCTGTCCCGGTGTCGGGTCGACGTGGCCGAGCTGGCTCGTGACGATCCCGCGCGGGTCGACCGCGACGGTGGTCGTGCCCGGCGTGCCCCGCAGCTGGTGGTCGTACTGCTGCTCCAGACCGGCCCGCCCGACCAGGTCGAGGTCGCCGATCGCCCCCTTGGACGTCCTGACGTCGTCGGCATCCGAGCGACCGAGGTAGCCGAGGAGGTGGGCGGCGTTGACCGTCGGCTCGGCGGGGTAGTCCCGCACGGGTTGGGCGGAGACGCCGACGCCCGGGTAGAGGTCCGGGCGCTCGAGGAGGCTGAGCGCCTTGCGGGGATCCACGCCGCTGACCAGCGGGATGGGCACGTACGCCGAGCCCGCCCAGCAGACCGGGGCCGGCGGCGCACCACTGACCCCGCACAGCTGGGTGCGGCCCCAGAGCTGGCCGAACGGTGCGCCCACCACCATCGCCACCCGCCGGACGAGGTCGCGGCCGCCGTCAGCCGCGTCCACGAGCACCGCCCGGTCGACCGTGACGACGGTCTCGGTCGTGTTGTCGACCAACGGTGTGCCGTTGCGGTCGAGGATCCGGCCGCGCACCGCCGCCTCGGTGACCGTGCGCGTGTTGACCGTGGCCGCAGCGGCCCGGTAGTCCGCGTGGCCGGCGATCTGCACCTGTCCCAGCCTGCCGAGCAGGGCACCCATGAAGCACAGCACGACGAGCGCGAGCACCCACACCCGAGGTGAGTGGTCGGAGCGGACGGCGGGAAGGCTCACCGCCCGCTCCGGGCCAACCGCTGCTCGCAGCGCACGAGGACCGGGACGAGGACCGCGCAGAGGACGACGGTGAGCAGGAGCTCGGCGCCGACCACCGGCCACTGCACCGGCGCACCGGTCAGGGCCGCGACGGCGAGCCGCCCGGTCGTCACCACCACCGCGGCGGCCGCACCGACGGTGGCGATCCAGCCGAACGGCGACTGGCCCTCACGGCGGCCGGCACCGGCGACCAGGCCGGCCGCGGCATACAGGAGGGCTGCGGTGCCGAGCACCGCCGAGCCGGGCGGCATCAGGTCGACCAGCCAGCCACCGGCCAGCCCGAGGATGGCTCCGCGGGACGGCCCGACCCAGAGCGCCCCGGCCACGACCACCGGGAGGACGAGGTCGGGGAGGGCGAGCTGCGTGCGTGCCGAGAGGACCACCGAGGTGACCGCCGCGAGCAGCAGGGCGAGGCTCCGGAAGGTCAGGGTCAGCGACGGAACCGGCACGGCCTCACCCCGCCGTGCTGGGGGTGCGGGGCGTGGTGCGCGGTCCGGCGAGGAGGACCCCGACGACGTCGAGGGTCGTCAGGTCGACGGCGGGTCGCACCGACGCGGTCGGCGTGAGGTCACCGGGCGCCTGGTCGACGTCCTGCACGGTGCCGACCCGCAGGCCGGCTGGGAAGGGTGCCCCGCCGACGCTGCCCAAGGTGGTCACGGCGTCGCCGGCCCGCACCGTCCCGCGTTCGACGACGGTGAGGTTGAGCTGACCGGCCGGGCGGTGCTGGGGACCGCGCGCGCCGCTGCCCACCGAGCCGAGCGTGCCCGCTGCGCCCACGCGGATGCCGACGACCAGGTCGGCGCTGCCGACGAGCAGCACGTCGCAGGTCCAGGGCGAGACCGCGACGACCCGGCCGACCAGTCCCTCGGCGGCGACGACCGACAAGTCGGGCTTCACGCCGTCGCGAGCGCCGAGGTCGAGGGTGACGCGCTCGGGCCCGGCGGCACCCTGACGCCCCACGCCGACCACGCGAGCGGGCAGGAAGGTGCTCCCCGCGAGGTCGGGTGCCCCGGACAACGCGGCGAGCTCGCGGGTCTCGCGGGTCTGCGCGACCAGCTGGTCGCGCAGCACCCCGTCGCGGGCCCCGGACGCACCGGGTCCAGCGGCATCGGCACCCGGCGACAGGACCCGCTCGATCGGCCCGAACGCGGCACCCCCGGCGGACCGCAGCTGCCCCGCGCCCGGCCCACCGGCGACGTCGACCCCGAGCACGACCACGGTCACGGCCAGCAGCACCACGAGGAGGCGGCGTCGGGAGGTCTCGTGCATCGGTCACCCGAGCCCGTCAAAAGCGGCGCGTGTCGATGAGGACCCGCTCCAGCGTCGAGAACTCCTCCACGCACCGCCCGGAGCCGCGCACCACGGCCCGCAACGGGTCGTCGGCGACCCGTACCGGCACGCCGAGCTCGTGGCGGAGCCGCTCATCGAGTCCGCGCAGGAGCGCTCCCCCACCGGTGAGCGTGACGCCGTTGTCGAGGATGTCGCCCGCGAGCTCGGGCGGGCACACGTCGAGGGTGGCTCGCACCACGTCGACGATCTGGAGCACCGGCCCCTCGATGGCCCGCCGGACCTCCTGGCTGGTGATCGTCACGGTCTTAGGGAGGCCGCTCACCAGGTCGCGGCCCCGCACGCGCGTGCTGGTCTCCTCGCTGAGGGGGAACGCGGAGCCGGCCGCCACCTTGATGTCCTCGGCGCTGCGCTCCCCCAGCAGCAGGGAGTACTCGCTCTTGACGTGCGCGATCACCGCCTCGTCGATCTCGTCACCGCCGACCCGCACCGACCTGGCCGTCACGATCCCGCCGAGGCTGATCACCGCGACGTCGGTCGTGCCGCCCCCGATGTCGACGACCATCGAGGCGGAGGTCTCGTTGACCGGCAGGCCAGCGCCGATCGCGGCCGCCATCGGCTCCTCGATCACGTAGACCCGGCGGGCTCCCGACCGGATCGCGGCGTCCTCGAGGGCCCGGCGCTCGACCCCGGTGACCTCACTCGGGACGCACACCACCATCCGCGGGCGGACCAGCCGGGACGGTCGCACCTGGTCGACGAAGTAGCGCAGCATCTGCTCGGTGACGTCGGCGTCCGAGATGACGCCGTCGGCCAGGGGCCGGACCGCCCGGACATGCCCCGGCGTGCGCCCGAGCATCTCCTTGGCCCGGGTGCCGGCGGCGATCAGCCGGCCGGTGCCGGCCTCGACCGCCACGACCGACGGTTCGTCCAGGACGACTCCCCGACCGCGCTCGTAGACGAGGGTGTTGGCGGTGCCGAGGTCGATGGCCAGGTCCCTGCCCATCGTCATCCACCCGCGCGCACCGCTCCTCACGCCGCGATGCTAGGTCGGCGGCAGGGCGGGATCGGGGAGCCGCGCCCGACCCGCTCCGAGGATGGTGCGGGTGTGACTGGTGTGACGGTTCACTCGCCTCGTCGAGGCAACCGCCGGGCTGTGGTCAGGCAGCCAGGGCGGCCTGTCGGACGGGTTGGGCCACCTCGCGCGGCCGGCGCATCGCGGCCCGGAGGCGCCAGGCGGCGAAGACGGCCACCAGGCTGATGGCCACGTGCAGGCCGATGAACACGCTGCCGAGCCCGGCACCGAGGATCACGCCGGCGACCAGCGGTCCCACCGCCGAGAACCCGGTCTGCAGCGCGGTGAACATGCCGAGGGTCGTGCCGACCAGCCCGGACGGGGCCAGGCTCGCGGTCAGCGGGTTGAGCACCGGCGCGTACATCGTCTCGCCGACGGCGAAGATGCCGAAGGTCGTGACGAACAACGCGGCGGACAGCTCGGGGCTCAGCGACGCGGCGGCCAGCACCAGCCACGACACGGTCCAGATCGCGCCCACGCCCATGAGGAGGGTCGCCCCACTGCGCTGGGCCGTCAGCCGGACGACCAGCATCTGCAGCGCGATGATGACGACGCAGTTGACCGCGGCGGCCAGGCCGATGGTGGTCTCCTCGACGTGCAGGACCGTGAGGGCGTACGCCGGGAGGCCCGACTCGAACTGGGCGTAGAAGCCCAGCGCCAGGGTCACCGTGATGAGGGCGGTCCAGCGCAGCGCCGGGATCGCCCAGATGGCGCGCAGGGCCTCGCGCGGGCTGGTGGACCCGACGCCCTGGGAGGTGAGGCCGGGCTCGTCGACCGAGCCGACCGGCATACCCCAGCGGCGGGCGCCGGCCGCCAGGAGGAGGACACCCGAGACGAGGAAGCCGACGGCAGCGGCGGCGAACGCCGGCCACATGCCGGTGGCGCGGTCGAGGTCGACGACGTAGCCGGCGGCGAACGCACCCACGGCCATGCCGAGCGCCTGCCCGGTGAACTGCCACGCGAAGACCTTGCGGCGGTCCGCTCCGCCGACCCAGCGCAGCACGAGGACGGACTGGGCCGGACCCGCGGCGGTGATCCCCAGGCCGAAGACGAACATGCCGACGAGGAAGGAGACGGGGCCGTTCGCCCAGATCAGCGATGCGGCTCCGGCTGCGGCGACGACCTTGGCGGCGACGGCGACCGCGACCGGTGACCTGCGGTCGGCCAGGCGCCCGCCGACGGGCGCCGCGAGCAGCGCGCCCACCGAGAACAGGCTCGAGGCGGCGGCCGCGACGAGCGAGCCCCAGCCGCGCGTGGTGGCTGCGTAGGCGTACTGGTAGGGCAGGACGGTGCCCCAGCCGAGCATGGCAACGGCTGAGGCGATGATCAGGAGACGGGCGCGCATGGGAGGGTCAACAGTTCTTCGAGTCCGAATATTTCGATATCGAAATCTTAGCATGCGAAGATGGGGCCATGCCTCCCCGCGGAAAGCGCGCCCCGAGCGCCCAGGAGCAGTACCAGGAAGCCGTCGCCACCTATGTGGCGGCCGGCGGGGACGAGTCGGTGCAGCGGGTCATCACGGCGGTGAACTCGATGAGCCGCAAGCTCGAGCAGTGGTACACCCGCCAGCTCGTCGACCTCGACCTGTCGCACGGCGAGTGGTCGGTCGTGGCCCAGCTGGCCACCGCCGACGGCGCGCCCATGACGCCGAGCCGCCTCGCGGATGCCAGCAACGTGGCGGCGTCCTCGATGACGCACCGGCTCGACAAGATGACCGAACGCGGACTGGTCCGCCGCTCCCCCGACCCCGACAACCGCACCCGGGTGCTCGTCGAGCTCACCGACCAGGGCTGGGAGCTGTTCGGGGCGGCCGTGCGCGAGGCGAACGTCGTCGAGTCCGACGTCCTCGCCGGCCTGACCCGCAAGGAGCGCGGCCAGCTGGCCGCGCTCCTCGAAGTGGTGATCAGCAGTCTCGACGACCTCGAGACCCCGTAGGGCTCCGGGGCTCAGCGGCCCCGCCGGTCAGAGGTTCGGGAACCAGATCGCGATCTCGCGCGCGGCCGACTCCGCGGAGTCGGAGCCGTGCACGATGTTCTCCTGGACCTTCTTGCCCCAGTCGCGGCCGAGGTCGCCACGGATCGTGCCGGGCAGCGCCGCGGTCGGGTCGGTGGCACCGGCCAGGGCCCGGAAGCCCTCGATGCAGCGGTGGCCCTCGATGACGACTGCCGCGACCAGGCCGCTGGACATGAACTCGACGAGGGGCTCGTAGAACGGCTTGCCCTCGTGCTCGGCGTAGTGCTCGGCCAGCTGCTCGCGGGTCGGGGTGGTCACCGCGAGCGCGGCCAGGGTGTAGCCCTTGGCCTCGATGCGGCGCAGGACCTCTCCGGAGAGGCCGCGGGCGAACCCGTCGGGCTTGACCAGGACAAGGGAACGTTCGGTCTGAGTCGTCACGTCGGCCAGCCTACCGAGCAGAGCAGGGGCTAGCGTCACGGTGTGCGAGGGGCCAGGCGGACGAGCGAGGCCTTCGCGTATGCCGCCTGGCTGGCCCAGCCGCTCTACCTCGTCGGCGAGGTGGGAGTGGCCGCCCTGGCCGGGGTTGCCTACTCGGGGCGTGACGACACGATCAGCGCCCTCGGCACGGCCTGCGACCCCGGTGACGCGGGCTGCTCCTCGGCGCCCGTCGCCATGAACGCCGCCTTCGTCGTCTTCGGGCTGCTCCAGGCGGGCGGCGCGGTACCCCTGCTCGCGCGTCGAGGGCGCAGTGCCCGCAGGGTCCTGGTCGGCTGGCTCTGGGTGGTGGCCGGCCTCGCGTCCGTCGGCGTCGGCCTGCTGCCGGTCGACACGCATCCGACCGCCCACTCGCTGGTCGCCCTGCCCGTCTTCGCGGCGCAACCGCTGGCGCTGCTGCTCCACGCCCGAATGCTCGCTCCGGGCGTCGCCCGGCGGGTCGGACTCGGCCTCGCGACGGTCGCCCTGGTCGGCGTCGCCTGCTTCGTGGCGCTGCTGGGCCACGACGAGTGGGTGGGCACCGCCGAGCGGGCCGCCATCTGGCCGGCCAAGCTCTGGCTGCCCCTGGTCGCGGTGGCTACTGCTGGGTGGCTTCGACCCGGGCCGCCACCTGGTCCTCGACCCGGCGGCACAGGACCAACGAGCCGACCCACAGCACGAGGAAGATGACCCCGACCCCGATCATGGCCGGCACCACCACCGCGCTCGCGAAGGTGAGCACCTGGATCAGCCAGCCCAGCGTCACCCCCCACGGGCGGCGCATCAGCCCAGCGGCGAGGAAGCAGAGCAGCGCCAGCCCGACACCGGTCCAGAGCCACGCGTGGCTGCGGTCGTCACCCTGGGCGCTGGCGAGCCCGCGCGCGACCAGGGCCCCGAGGAACACGACGACTCCCTGGCTGCCCAGCACGGTGGCGAGCATCCGCCAGGTGAACTTGCCGAGGGAGCCGTAGAAGACGATCCCCTTCATCGACCACCCCGGCCGTTGTCACGGAACCTCGTGACGAGCCAGAACACGACGGCCACGACGATGACGAGCACCACGAACTTCCCGATCATGCCTCGAGCGTATGCCGTGCGGTCACGGCCGCGTGCAGGCGCCGGGACGGCGTACTGTCAGAGCACGGAGTCATTCAGGCTTCCTAGCGCTGGGAGCACAGCCATGGCCGACAAGTCACCTCGACAACACCTGGCCAAGAAGGCGGGCAAGTCCATCAAGGAGAAGCGCGCCGAGAAGCACGCGAAGGCCGACGCCAAGACCCATCTCGACGTGGGCCAGATCGGCAAGAAGTAGCGGACCCCGCAGCGGCCCGGTCCCGTCGAGGGGTCGGGCCGCTCGGGTGGCCGGGGTCGGTCAGACCTCGGTGGCGCCGAGGAGCATGCGCACCTCGGCCGCCGTCGTCACCGAGCCGGTGGCGAGCACTCCCCCACCGACGCCGCCCTCGTCGGCCAGGCCCGCTGCGGTGTCGAGGGCGTCGGGCAGGTCCTGGACGACCGTGACCCGGTCCTCGCCGAAGATCTCGACCGCCAGCTCGCCGAGCTCGTCGGGGCGCATCGCCCGCGGCGAGGTGGTCCGTGACACGACGACGTGGTCGAGCACCGGCTCGAGGATCTCCAGCATCTCGGTGGCGTCCTTGTCCTTGAGGATGGCGATCACCCCGATGATCCTCGCGAAGTTGAACGAGTCCTCCAGGGCGGCTCGCAGCGCCAGCGCGCCGGCGGGGTTGTGCGCCGCGTCGACGAGGACGGTGGGCGAACGCCGCACGATCTCCAGCCGCCCCGGCGAGGCCACGGCCGCGATGCCCGCCCGGACGGTGTCGGGGTCGAGGCGCTGCTCGCCGCCGCCGAGGAACGCCTCGACCGCCGCGATGGCGAGCACCGTGTTGTGGGCCTGGTGCGCACCGTGCAGCGGAAGCAGCAGGTCCTCGTACTCGCCACCGAGGCCGCGGACCGAGATCTGCTGGCCACCCACGGCGACCTCACGCGTGAGCAGGCCGAAGTCGTTGCCCTCCAAGGCGATCCGTGCGCCCACGGATTCCGCTCGCTGGGCCATGATCTCGGTGACCTCGGGCTCCTGCACGCCGATGACGGCCAGGGCGTCGGCCTTGATGATCCCCGACTTCTCGTCAGCGATCGCCTCCACCGTGTCGCCGAGCATGCGGGTGTGGTCGAGGCTGACCGGCGTCACGACGGCCACCTGGCCGTCGGCGACGTTCGTCGCGTCCCACGCCCCGCCCAGCCCGACCTCCACGATGGCGACGTCGACCGGCGCGTCCGCGAACGCGGCATACGCGATGGCCACGAGCATCTGGAAGTAGTTCATCCGCGGGCGACCGACCTCCGCGGACTGGGCGTCGACGATCTCGACGAACGGCAGCACCTCGTCGTAGGCCGCGATGAACTTCTCCGGGCTGATCGGCACCCCGGACAGGGCGATCCGCTCACGCATCGAGTGGAGGTGGGGCGAGGTGAAGCGCCCGGTCTTCAGCCCCATCTCGCGCAGCAGCGAGTCGATGATCCGCGTCGTCGAGGTCTTGCCGTTGGTGCCGGTGAGGTGGATGACCGGATAGCTGCGCTGTGGGTCGCCGAGAAGGTCCATCACCGCACGGATCTGGTCGAGGGACGGCTCGATGTCGGTCTCCGGCGCGCGAGCGTCGATGGCCTGCTCGACCTCACGGAGCCGTTTCATGACCTCGAGGTTGTGCGCGGCCTCGCGCTGGGCGGTATCAGGAGCAGGCATGCGCCCATCCTCCCGCAGCGACCACCCCCGACGCGAAACGGGCGGCGGTCGCAGCGGACCGCCGCCCGTTTCGTCCCGCAGCGTCAGTTCACAGCTTCATCACCTTGATGCGCACGGGCTCACCGTCGCCGACCGTCGCGCTGACGACGTCGGCGCGCTCCGGCAGGGCCTCGAGCTGCGGTGCGGACCCGAACTGGCTGGCCAGCGTCTCCTCGACGATCAGGGCCTGGTGGGCCACCGTCGCCTCCCAGACCGCCTGGGAACCGGTGACGGTCAACGAGATCCGGTCGGACACGTCGAGCCCGCCGTCGCGCCGGGCCTGCTGGACGGCCCGCACGATGTCGCGAGCCAGCCCCTCCTGCGCGAGCTCGGGCGTGACCAGCGTGTCCAGGACGACGACGCCGCCGCCGTTGGGCAGCAAGGCGCGGCTGTGCCGCTCGTCCTTCTCCCCGAGGAAGGCCTGCTCGAGGGTGAACTCGCCCTTCTGCAGCACCATCCCGCCGGCCTGCACGGTGCCGTCCTCGTCCACCGACCAGTCGCCCGACTTCGAGGCCTGGATGACCTTCTGCACCTCTCGGCCGAGTCGGGGCCCGGCCACCCGGGCGTGCACGGTCAACCGCTGGTCGACCGCGAACGCGGCCGCGGCCGGGTCGCTCTCGTCGATGAGGGTGACCTGCTTGACGTTGACCTCGTCGGCGATGATCGGCGCGTAGGCCTTCAAGGCGGCGGCGTCGGCCACCACCACGGTGAGGTCACCCAGCGGCAGCCGGGTGCGGAGCCCGTCGGCCTTGCGCAGCGACGAGGCGACGGAGCAGACGTCGCGGACCCGGTCCATCGCCGCCACGAGCGCGTCGTCGGCGGGCAGGTCCGAGGCCTCGGGCCAGTCGGTGAGGTGCACGGAACGGCCACCGGTCAGGCCGCGCCAGATCTCCTCGGTCACCAGGGGGAGCAGCGGCGCCGTCACGCGGCACAGCACCTCCAGCGCGGTGTAGAGGGTGTCGAATGCCTGCTCGGCAGCACCGCCGGCTCCACCGCCCGCCGTGGTCCCGGTGTCCCAGAACCGCTCGCGCGAACGGCGCACGTACCAGTTGGTGAGCACGTCGAGGAAGCCACGCGTCGTCTCGCACGCCGACGCCACCTCATACCCGTCGAGCTGGGTCGTCATCGTCTCGACGTACTGGCGCAGCTTGGCCAGCAGGTAGCGGTCGAGCGGGTCGGTGGAGGCCGTGGACCACCTCGCCTCGTACCCGCTCCCACTCGCACCAAAAGCGTTGGCGTACAGCGAGAAGAAGTACCAGGTGTTCCACAGCGGGATGATCACCTGTCGCACGCCGTCACGGATGCCCTGCTCGGTGACGATGAGGTTGCCACCGCGCAGGATCGGGCTGCCCATGAGGAACCAGCGCATCGCGTCGGCCCCGTCGCGGTCGAACACCTCGCGCACGTCGGGGTAGTTGCGCAGCGACTTCGACATCTTCTGCCCGTCGGAGCCGAGCACGATGCCGTGGCAGATCACCGAGCTGAAGGCCGGGCGGTCGAACAGCGACGTCGAGAGGATGTGCAGCATGTAGAACCAGCCGCGGGTCTGCCCGATGTACTCGACGATGAAGTCGGCCGGGAAGTGGTGCTCGAACCACTCGGCGTTCTCGAACGGGTAGTGCACCTGGGCGTAGCTCATCGAGCCGGAGTCGAACCACACGTCGAGGACGTCCTCGACGCGGCGCATCGTCGACTGCCCGCTGGGGTCGTCCGGGTTGGGCCGGGTCAGCTCGTCGACGAACGGGCGGTGCAGGTCGACCTGACCGTCGGCGCTGCGGGGCAGCCGACCGAAGTCGCGCTCGATCTCCTCGAAGGACCCGTAGACGTCGATCCGCGGGTACTGCGGGTCGTCGGAGCGCCACACCGGCACCGGGCTGCCCCAGAACCGGTTGCGGGTGATCGACCAGTCGCGGGCGTTGTCGAGCCACTTGCCGAACTGGCCGTTCTTGATGTGGTCCGGGGTCCAGTCGATCTGCTCGTTGAGCTCGAGCATGCGGTCCTTGAACTTGGTCACCTCGACGAACCAGCTCGAGACCGCCTTGTAGATCAGCGGCTGCCGGCAGCGCCAGCAGTGCGGGTAGGAGTGGTCGTAGGTCTCCCGGCGGACCAGGACGGTGCCGTCCGTGACCGAGCCGTGGTCGGCCTCGCCGCGGGTGGCGGCCTTGAGGTGGTCGATGATCGGCAGGTTCGCGTCGAACACGAGCATGCCCTCGTATTCGGCGACCGGGAAGGTGAAGCACCCGTCCGGGCCGACCGGCATGACCGGCTCGATCCCCTCGCGGTCCGTGACGATCTTGTCGTCCTCACCGAACGCCCCGGCGCTGTGGACCAGCCCGGTGCCGTCGCTGGTCGTGACGAAGTCGGCCTCGACCACGCGGTGGGCGTTCTCGTGACCCTCGTAGTAGCTGAACGGCGGCGTGTAGGAGCGACCCATCAGGTCGCGACCCTTGAGCCGCTCGACGACGAAGGACCCGACGTCGGCCTTGGGGTCGCCGAACAGGTCACGCGCATAGCTCGGGAGGCGCTCCGCACCGATGACGTAGCGCTCGGTGCTGCCCGTGGGGACGGCCGACTCCACGACGACGTAGTCGATGTCGGGGTGGACCATCACCGCCAGGTTCGACGGCAGGGTCCAAGGCGTGGTCGTCCAGACCAGGGCCAGCTCGCCGGTGTCCAGCCGCACGCCGACGGTGACGGCCGGGTCCTGCCGCATCTGGTAGACGTCGTCGTCCATCCGCAGCTCGTGGTTCGACAACGGCGTCTGGTCGTTCCAGCAGTAGGGCAGGACGCGGAAGCCTTCGTAGATCAGGCCCTTGTCGTGCAGCGACTTGAACGCCCAGATGACCGACTCCATGTAGTCGGGGTTGAGCGTCTTGTAGTCGTTGTCGAAGTCGACCCAGCGGGCCTGGCGGGTGACGTACTCGCGCCACTCCCCCCTGTACTTCAGCACCGACTGCCGGCACTTGGCGTTGAACTCCTCGATGCCGATCTCGAGGATCTCGTCCTTGGTCTTGATGCCGAGCTGGGCCATCGCCTCGAGCTCGGCGGGCAGGCCGTGGGTGTCCCACCCGAACCGTCGCTCGACCCGGCGCCCGCGCATCGTCTGGTAGCGCGGGATGAGGTCCTTGACATAGCCGGTCAGCAGGTGGCCGTAGTGCGGCAGGCCGTTGGCGAACGGCGGGCCGTCGTAGAAGACGAACTCGTTGTCGCCGTTGGTGCCGGCCGACCGGTTCTCCACCGACGCGATGAAGGTGCCGTCCTCGTCCCAGTACTTGAGGATGCGCTCCTCGATCTCCGGGAAGCGCGGGGACGCGGGCACGCCCGAGGAGGTGCCCGGGGCGTCGCTGGAGACTGTGTCGCTCGAGACTGTGTCGCTGGAGACCTTGGGATAGGTCATGGTGTCGGCGGTCCTCACATCACTCGTGTTCTCACACGAGGACGACGTCGCCGGGTTTCCCGACGGCACCGCGGTGCCACCTCGCTTGCCGTGCCCCGCGTGCTGACGCACGCGGCATACGGCCGCTCTTGCCCAAGGTTGTCACGGACCCACCCGTCCGGTTCTAGTGAGCCTGGTGCCCTGCGTATGCCGCGGGGCGCCCTGCCGTTCTTCCGGAGGCTCCCCGGTGATGGCCGGTTCGACGCCTGTGCACCCCAGTCTAGCCATCCGTGACGAAGGGCACGTGCGCACGGCCGGAGGACGCCGTCGTGCGGTGTAGTCTGAGCGGCGTTGCCCTGAGGTCCCCGACCGCATGGCGACACCACGACGCGACACCAGGGGAAGCCGGTCAGATGCCGGCGCTGACCCGCAACCGTAGGCCGCCTGAAACGCGGCAAGCCGGAACACCTGGTACGCGAAGCGGCTCCATTTCCGTCGAGGTACGCGGGGCGGAGCCCGGACACCCAGTCCGAGGCCGCCCCCCGATGTCGCTCCAGCGACGCCGGGGGTCTTTCACGTTCTGGTGCCGGTGCACCGTCGCGACACCGTTCGCATTGAAGAGGCACCATGCACCGCACCCTTCGCACCGCCCGTCCGGCGGCGGCGCTCGCCCTGGCCCTGGCGGCCAGCCTGGTAGTCCCCGGCGCGGCGTTCGCCGGCACGACCGAGCCCACCGGCACGACCACCGGCACGAGCTCGAGCACTACTACGCCGTCGACGACGACCTCGACCTCCACCGAGTCGGCCACGACGTCGACCACCACCCCGCCGACCACCGGCACGGCCACCACGACCTCCACCGAGTCGGCCACGACGTCGACCACCACGCCGCCCTCGACGACGAGCACGACCCCGTCGAAGCCGAAGACCGCGGCGAGGTCCAAGGCCCTGGCCGCGACGTCGGAGCGGATGCCGTTCGGCGCGGGGTCCACCCTGCGAGCGGCCCTGGTCCCGGGTGACCCCACCGACCAGGCCGCGTACGCCGCCGGCTTCATCGTGCGCACCCTCGCCGCGCGCGACGACCACTACAACTACCCCGCCTCGACGTTCTTCGACGGTGGCAACACCATTGACGCCGTCCTGGCGCTGGACGGCGCAGGCGCCGGCCTCGACCAGGCCGACGCCACCACCGACTACCTCGCCGCACACGTGAACGACTACGTGGGCTACCCCGACCCGCCCGGCTCCCCGACCGCCGAGACCTACGCCGGCCCGCTCGGCAAGCTCGTCCTCGGCGTGGTCGCCCAGGGCGGCAACCCCACCGCCTTCGGTGGGCAGGACCTCGTCGCCCGCCTCGAGGGCCTGATGACCGTTGGCGGTCGTTTCTCGGACAAGTCCAACTTCGGCGACGCGACCAACCCGAGCGGCGACTACTCCAACACCATCGGGCAGGTCCTCGACATCATCGCCCTCGGTCGCGCCACGGGCTCGGTGCCGGACGCCGCTGGGAACTACCTCCTCGACCAGCAGTGCGACGACGGCGGGTTCCGCGGCAACCTCGACGTCGCGGGTGCTGCCTGCTCCAGTGACGCGGACGCGACCGCCTTCGCCGCCCAGGCCCTCGTCGGCCTGCTGGGCGCGGACGACCCCGCGACCGTGGACGCGCTCGAGTGGCTCTCGTCGCACCAGGCGCCCAACGGCGGCTTCCTCAACGACGACGGTCAGTACAACGCCAACACCGCGGGCGTCGCAGCCCAGGCCTTCGCCGCGGGCGGCCTCGACGCCGAGCTCGCGAGCGCCCAGGACTTCCTGGCCGGTCTGCAGTTCGACTGCTCCTTCGCCGCCGGCCTCCGCGGCGGCATCGCCTTCACCGCGGCCGACCACGCCACCCTCAAGGCTGCCCCGACGACGGCTGCGGCGATCGACCGCGCGCTGCGGGCCACGCCCCAGGCGACCCTGGGCCTGGCCGGCGACTCGCTGCTGACGGTCACGGCTGACGGGGCTGCGGCCACCGCGCCGACGCTCGACTGCCGCACGACCACCACGACGACCACCTCTCCTGCGTCGTCCACCACGAGCACGTCCTCGACTCCCTCGACGGGGAGCAACGACCCGGCCGACCCCGGGTCGGCCACGCCCGGCTCGCTGGCCCTCACCGGCACCGACGTGGCGGCGATGTCCCTGCTGGGCGCACTGCTGCTGCTGGCCGGTGCCGGCGCGATCGTCCTGGCCCGGCGCAAGGGCGTGCACGCCTGATGCGGCTGGTCGCGCGCTTCGTCGCCATTGCCGGTCTGGTGGTCGCCGGCGGCCTCGCCCTCCCGGGCGGGGCCGCCCAGGCGGCGGCCTGTAGCAGCTCGACCGGCGTGACGGTGGTGATCGACTACGGCTCGAGCAGCAGCACGCTCTGCGCCGCGGACGACACCTCCGCCATGAAGGTGCTCACAAAGGTCGCCACCGTCGTGAGCCCGGTCCAGTACCCGGGAACGGTGGTCTGCAAGATCAACAGCGTCCCTGCCGACCAGTCCTGCCAGCGGATGCCTCCGGCCAGCGCCTACTGGGCCTTCTTCCATGCACCCCGTGGCGGATCGTGGACCTACAGCAGCTCCGGCGTGGCGGACTACAACCCGGCGGCCGGCAGCGTGATCGGGTTCGCGTTCGGCTCCGGAGGGGCTCCCAGCAGCCCTCCGCCCGCCGCAGCCGCACCCACGCCGTCGCCGAGCCCGTCCTCGTCGTCGAGCCGGCCGCCCGCCCCCAAGCCGAAGCCGAAGCCCACGACGACCACCCCCGCGCGTCCCGGGAGCTCGGGCACCTCGACCGGGTCGACGCCGGCAGCCGGGAGCAGCTCTGCTGCCGGCTCGGTGACCAAGCCCGGCGCGAAGCCGTCGACCACGACCCCGGGGAGCACGACCACCACGTCGCCGACGGGTGGCGCCACCACGGGCACGACGCCGTCGACGGACTCGACCGGCGACAGTGCGAGCACCGCAGCGGCCCAGGGGGACTCGACGGACTCGGGCTCGCCCACCACCCTGCTCGCCGGCCTCGGCCTGGTCGCGTTGGTCGGCGCCGGCGCGGCCTACGTCGCGATCCGTCGCCGAGCCACCAGCTGAGGACCGTGCGCACGGCTGGCTCCCCGCTGTCCCGACACCTCCACCCGGTCGCCTGGTGGGTGTGGGCGATCGGGCTGGCGGTGGCCTGCTCACGCACCAGCAACCCGGTGCTGCTCCTGCTCGCGGTGACCGTCGCCAGCCTGGTCGTCGCGGCCAAGCGCGGCAGCTCGCCGTGGGCACGGGCCTTCCGCCTGTACCTCGTGCTCGCGGCGGTCATCATCGTCCTGCGGGTACTCCTGCACGTCGTGGTGGGCTACAAGCTCGGCAGCACGAGGCTCTACCAGCTGCCCAGCATCGAGCTGCCCGGCATCACCCTCCTCGGCCCGCTCTACCTCGAGGGCCTGCTGGCGGCGGCGGTCGAAGGGCTGCGGCTGGCCAGCCTGATCGCCTGCATCGGCGCGGCCAACGCGCTGGCCAACCCCAAGCGCCTCCTCCGGGCCCTCCCGAGTGCCTTGCACGAGATCGGCACCGCCGTGGTCATCTCGGTCACCGTCGCGCCGCAGCTGGCCGAGAGCGTCCAGCGGGTCCGGCGGGCCCGAGTCCTGCGCGGCGAGGGTGGCACCGGGATCCGGTCGGTCGGCCGGGTCGCGCTGCCCGTCCTCCAGGACACGCTGGACCGGTCGCTCTCCCTCGCCTCGGCGATGGACTCGAGGGGGTACGGCCGCCGGACCGAGCAGTCACCGGTCACGAGGAGGGTCACCGCTGCGCTGACCCTCACCGGGCTCCTGGGCGCCGGCATCGGGATGTACGGCCTGCTCGACAGCACCGCGCCCGCGGTCATCGGCCTGCCCATGCTCGTCCTGGGCCTGGCCCTGTCGGCGATCGGCATGTGGGTCGGTGGGCGGAGCGTGCAGCGCAGCGTCTACCGGCCCGACCCGTGGGCGGTGCCCGAGTGGCTCGTCGCCGGCTCGGGTCTGCTGGCCGCGGTGCTCGTGGTCGTGCAGTCCGCCCGGGCGCCGGGCACCCTCGTCCTCCCCCTCGAGCCGCTGGCCGCCCCCGCGCTGCCGCTGCTCCCCGTCGTCGGCATCCTGGCGGCGGCCCTCCCGGCGTTCGTCGCCCCCGACCCACCGGTCGCGCGGCGCGGAGACCCGCGATGAGCCGCCCCGTCGACCCGCACTCCCCGGTCGTCTTCGACCGCGTCACCATCCGGTATGCCGGGAGCCCACCTCCCGCGATCCGCTCGGTGTCGTTCGCGCTCCAGGAGGGCGAGCTCGTCGTCGTCACCGGCCGCACGGGTTCGGGCAAGTCGACCCTGCTCGGCGCCGTGAACGGCACCGTCCCCCACTTCACCGGCGGTCACCTCTCGGGCCGGGTCACGGTCTTCGGCCACGACACCCGCACGCACCGACCACGGGACCTCGCGGGCGTCGTCGGCGTCGTGCGTCAGGACCCGCTGGCGGGCTTCGTGACGGACACTGTGGAGGAAGAGCTCGCCTACACGCTCGAACAGCTGGCCCTCGACCCGGCCGCCATGCGCCGCCGGGTGGAGGAGGTGCTCGACCTCATGGGGATCGCCGACCTGCGCGACGCACCCCTGCGCGACCTCTCGGGCGGGCAGCAGCAGCGGGTCGCGATCGGGTCGGTGCTCACGGCGAACCCGCGGCTCCTCGTCCTCGACGAACCCACCTCGGCCCTCGACCCGACCGGTGCCGAGGAGGTGCTCGCGACGCTCTCGCGGCTCGTGCACGACCTCGGCCTGACCGTCCTGCTGTCGGAGCACCGGCTGGAGCGGATCGTCGGCGCGGCCGACCGGGTCATCGAGGTGCACGACGACGGCACGGTCAGCGACGGCCGGCCGAGCGACGTCATGGCCACCTCGGCCCTCGCGCCACCGGTGGTCCACCTGGGGCGCTGGGCCGGCTGGGACCCCCTGCCCCTGACGGTCCGGGATGCCCGGCGCGCAGCCAGCGCCCTGCGGGCCGAGCTCATCGAGACGGGTCCCGCCGGCACCGCCGACCCCAACCGGCGCGCGCTGCCCCAAGGAGCCGCGCGGCTGGTCGCGTCTGCTCTCTCGGTCAGCCACGGGACGGTGGCCGCGGTGCGCTCCGTGGACCTGGCCCTGCGCGACGGCGAGGTCGCAGTCCTCATGGGCCGCAACGGTTCTGGCAAGTCCTCCCTGCTCTGGGCACTCCACGGCAGCGGCCCCCGCAGTGACGGTGCGGTCACCGTCGTCACGGCCACCGGCGCGCGGGTCGACCCCGCCACGGAGGCACCCCGCACCCGCCGCGGCCACGTCGGGCTGGTCCCCCAGAGCGCCCCCGACCTGCTCTACCTCGACTCGGTGCGCGCCGAGTGCCAGCAGGCAGACCACGAGTCAGGAGCCGCACCGGGCGCGACGCGCGCCACGCTCGACCGGCTCGCACCCGGCATACCCGACGACCACCACCCCCGCGACCTGTCCGAGGGGCAGCAGCTGGCCCTGGTGCTGGCGATCCAGCTCTCCGCGTCGCCCGGGGCGCTGCTCCTCGACGAACCCACCCGGGGGTTGGACTACCCCGGCAAGGCCGCCCTGGCCGAGGTCCTGCGCGACCTCGCCGCAGCCGGGACCGCCCTGGCGGTGGCGACCCACGACGTGGAGTTCGCCGCCACGGTGGCCGACCGGGTGGTCGTGCTGGCCGAGGGGACGGTCGTCGCGGACGGGACGGCCACCGACATCCTCTGCGACTCCCCCGCCTTCGCACCGCAGGTGGCCAAGGTGCTCGCCCCCGCGCGGCTGCTGTGCCTGGACCAGGTACTGAGCGCCGCCACCACCCTCGGGGCGCCCTGATGGCCACCCCGATGCGCGCCATCGCGCTGCGGCCGCGCTCCACCGCGGCGCTCGTCCTGGTGTCCGTGGCCGGGCTGCTCGCCTTCCTCTGGCCGCTGTTCGCGACGGCCGGCTCGCGGCTCGGCCAGAACGCCGATGCACCACTGGTCTTCGCCCTCCTGCTGCCGCTGCTGATGGCGGTGGTGCTGTTCGAGATCAGCGAGGGCGGGCTCGACGTCAAGGCCGTGGCGATGCTCGGCGTCCTGTCCGCGGTCGGGGCTGCCCTGCGCCCCTTGGGCGCCGGCACCGCAGGGCTCGAGACGGTCTTCTTCCTGCTCGTCCTCGGCGGCCGGGTGTTCGGGCCGGCCTTCGGGTTCGTGCTCGGCTCCACCACGCTCTTCGCCTCCGCGCTGGTCACCGGCGGGGTCGGCCCGTGGCTGCCCTACCAGATGCTCGGCGCCGCCTGGGTCGGCCTGGGCGCCGGCCTCCTCCCCCGGGTCCCCCGTCGCTGGGAGCTGCTCCTCCTGGCCGTCTACGGCGCGCTGGCCGGGCTGCTCTACGGCGTGGCACTCAACTTCTCGTTCTGGCCCTTTGCCAGCGGGCTGGCGAGCGACCTGTCGTTCGTGGCGGGTGCCCCTGCGTGGGAGAACCTGCGCCGGTTCGGGCTCTTCTCCCTGGCCACGTCGGTCTGGTGGGACCTCGGGCGCGCGGTCACCAACGTCGTCCTCATCGCCGTCACCGGGCGCGCGGTCCTCGGGACCCTGCGCCGGGCCTCGCGTCGGGCCGCCTTCGACGCCGACGTGGAGTTTGCCGACGCGGAGCTTGCTGACGTCGCGCTCGAGCACGGTGACCGCGCCGACCAGCCGGCCCCGCGGCATACGCTGCACGAGTGAGCACGCACACCTCGCTGCCCATCCGCACCGTCACCGACCCCGACGTCAAGGCGACCTACGCCGTCGACCAGTCGGTCGGCGCCACCGCGCCGACCGCCTTCGAGGTGGTGCGGGCGCGTGACCTCGGTGACGTCGTCGAGGTGATGCAGTGGGCGCACGAGACCCGCACGCCGGTCGTGCCACAGGGCGCGCGCAGCAGCCTCACCGGGAGCTCGGTCGCGATCGAGGGCGGCGTGGTCCTCAACACCGAAGGGCTCGACACGATCTCCACCGTCGACCCGCTCGAAGGGCTGGCCGTGCTCGGGCCCGGCGTCATCACCCAGAGCCTCAAGGACGCTGCGGCCGCCGAGGGGCTGTTCTACCCACCGGACCCCGCCAGCTCGGCGTTCTGCACGGTCGGCGGCAACGTCGCCACCAACGCCGGTGGCCTGTGCTGCGTGAAGTACGGCGTGACCGCCGACTACGTCCGCTCCCTCCAGGTCGTCCTGCCCGGCGGGGAGGTCATCCGCACCGGACACCGCACCGCGAAGGGAGTGGCCGGCCTCGACCTCACCGGCCTGTTCGTCGGGTCGGAGGGCACCCTCGGGGTGGTCACCGAGGTGACCACCCGCCTGGTGTCGGCGCCCGACCCCGCCCTCACCGTGCTGGCGACCTTCGACTCCCTCGACACCGCCTCCGTGGCGATCGTCGCCCTGCGCCGCGAGCGCCACGTGCCCTCGCTCGTCGAGCTGCTCGACCGCGCCGCCGTGGCGGCGGTGCAGGCGCTCGCCGACTACGGCTTCCCCCAGGACTGCGAGGCGGTGCTGCTCGTCCAGTCGGACCGCCCGGACCACACCGGCGAGGACGTGCAGCGGTATGCCGCGCTGCTCACCGACGCGGGCGCCGTGGACGTGGCCGTGGCCGACGACCCCGCCGAGGCCGACCTGCTGCTGGCCGGCCGTCGCGCGCTGAGCCCGGCGCTGGAGGCCAAGGGCCCGCGCTACCTCGAGGACGTCTGCGTCCCCGTGGGTCGGCTGACCGACCTGATCCGCGCGGGTCAGGCCATCGCCGCCAGGCACGGCCTCGAGATCGTCATGGCCGGTCATGCCGGGGACGGCAACCTGCACCCGAGCATCTTCTTCGACCCGGCCGACCCCACGAGCCGGAGGCGGGCGCACCAGGCGTTCTCCGAGGTGGTCACCGCGGCCCTGCAGATGGGGGGCACCATCACCGGCGAGCACGGGGTGGGCACCCTCAAGGCGCCGTGGCTCGCGGAGGAGCTCGGTGAGCGTGAGCTCGAGCGCCAGCGCGCGGTGAAGGCACTGTTCGACCCGCGCGGAATCCTCAACCCCGGCCGGGTCTACTGGTCCTGACGGATGGGGCGCACGGTTCGACTGGTAGAAACAAGGCCATGAGCAACCTCGAACTCGACCGTAGTGAGGCCTGGTTGACCCGCGAGGAGCTCGACGCCGCGCGGGAGCGGCTGCCCATCCTCTACGTGGACGCTGTGCCGGTGCGGGTCGACGAGCGCGGGGCCGTGAGTGCGGTCGGTCTGCTCCTGCGGGCCTCAGACGGCGCGATCAACCGCGAGCTCGTCTCGGGCCGGGTGCTCTACCACGAGCGGGTCCGCGACGCCCTGATCCGGCACATCGAGAAGGACCTCGGGCCGATGGCCCTGCCCCAGGTCCCCGCGAGCCCCCAACCGTTCACCGTGGCCGAGTACTTCCCCACGCCCGGCGTCACCCCCTTCCACGACCCTCGCCAGCACGCCGTCTCGCTCGCGTTCGTGGTGCCGGTGGCCGGTGACTGCCAGCCGCAGCAGGACGCCCTCGACCTCGCGTGGCTGACCCCCGAGGAGGCCGTGGCGCCCTCGCTCCTGGAGGAGATGGACGGCGGGCACGGCGTGCTGCTCCGCCAGGCGATGGCCCATCTGGGACACCCGCTCTGAGCGCGGCAGGGCGGACCCGAACCACCCTTTGTAAGCCTGTCGACGCCGGTTTCGCGGCGTCATCCGGGCAACATCACCCGAACGGATGACGCGCATTCGCACGCAAGAGGACGAAACTGGGTACGTGCCGGGGGAAATCGCCATATACCTCCTCGGCGCCCAGGGCGGCGTCGCGGACGATTTCGCACGCCTCCACGCGGCCACGAACCCGGTGCTCCTGCGCTACCTGCGGGTGACCGCCGACGGCGACCACGCTGAGCTCGCCCGCACGGCCTGGACGACGGCCCTGCCGCAGCTGCAGGTCTGCCCGCCCGACGACGACGCCTGGCTCGAGCTGGTCGTCGGCGCTGCCCGCACCGCCGTCCTGGCCGGCGACGGCGCCTCCTCGTTGGCGCCCGCAGGCACGTCGACGCCGCCTTCCGACGTCGAGCCCGACGCACTGGGACACGCAGTCGCCGCGTTGCGCGCCTGCCCGCCGGCGGAGGCGGAGGTCCTCGCCATGGGCGCAGTGGCCAACCTCGGCCGCGACGCCGTGTCCCGGCTGACCGGCCTGGAGCCGAACACCGTCCTCACCCTCGTGCTGCAGGGCCAACAGCACCTCGACATGTCGTTGGAGGTGCTGATCGCCTCCCTGCGGGTGCCGGCAACTCCCGGTGAGCTCGCCGACCTGCCCTTCGCCGCAGGACTGTTCGCGGCTGGTTTCCCGGTGCTGCTCAGGCCGGTGACTCCCGCAGGACTGGTCGCGGCGGCGCCGGCGGCGCTGGCGGCTCCGGGTCGCGCGTTCGGCGCGGCAGCCACCGCAGCGCCCTCGATGGTGCCCGTTGGCGCGCTCCAGCAGCCGTCGGTGGTCGACATCCACAGCCTGCAGTCGTCTGCCCCGGCGAGCGCCCAGCGGATCCTCGGCACCCCCAGCCGGTCGGCCCGAGCCGGAGCCGCCGCTGCCGCGTGGCTGCTCGCCGTCGGCGGCATCAGCACGGCCGCAGCCATGAGCGGCCTGCTCAGCGTGGCCATCGACGGCATCCTCGGCCGCGATCGCGGTCCACTCGTCACGGCCGACGGCCCGATCGTCCCCGGCCCGCTGCCCTCGACCGAGACGCCCAACCAGACACCATCGCCCGGGCGGGTGCCCGCCCCGACGGAACCCTCCACCGGCACTCCCGGCTCCGGCGGGGGTCAGGACGGCAGCGGCGGCACCGACCAGGTCGTGAGCTCGCCCCGCGGCACCGAGGTCCAGGTCGTGGTGGCCGTCTTCAACCCGAACCCCGTGACGCCCTCCACGCCGACCGACACGCCGGCTCCCACGCCCACGCCCACCGAGCCGCCGGCCACCCCGACGCCTCCGGAGGTCCCCACCCCGTCGACGCCGCGGCCGCCCGTCGTGCCCACCGGCAACGGCGAGAGCAAGGCGAAGGGCAAGGTCCAGACCATCGGGAAGGGCAGCGGCAAGGCCCGGGGCAACGGGACCGTCAAACCGACCGCGACCGGGAACGGCAAGAGCAAGGCGAACGGCAAGGGCCACGCCAAGCACCAGGGCAAGCACCTCGCCAAGGGCCACGCCAAGCAGCACGGCACGCACCTCGCCAAGGGCCAGGCCACGACGCAGGGGAAGGCGAAGGCCCAGGCCAAGCAGGCCCTACAGGATCAGGCGCACGGCAAGGGTCACGTCAACAAGGGCAAGCACTAGACCCTCGCGGGCTGCGCACCGACCGGCTCGGTCAGTGGCTGCTGCGCCGGCGCCGGTCGGCCCGGTCCATCTCCTCGGCCTCCTCGACGGTGGGGGCCGTGCCCCCGAGCCGGACGGGCAACAGGTGTCGCTCCGCGTCGGGCCAGTGGGGGTAGCGGTCCTGCATGGCGTGCAGCTGCGTCTCCATCGCCGCCCGCACCCGAACCGTGGCCAGGCCCGGCTTCTCGTCGGCGCCGACCACGATGGGGGCGCCGGCCGTGATGAACAGGGGGATACCGTGCCGGCCCATCCTGCGCGGCTGGCCCTTGGTCCAGACGCGCTGCGAACCCCAGATCGTGACGGGCAGGATCGGCACGCCGCCCTCTTGTGCAAGGCGGACGGTGCCGGACTTGAAGGCCTTGAGCTCGAAGGACCTGGAGATGGTGGCCTCGGGGAAGACGCCGATGATCTCTCCGCTGCGCAGCGCGTCGCGGGCGGCATCGAAGGACCCCAGACCGGCCTCGCGGTCGACCGGGATGTGCTTCATCCCCTTCATCAGCGGGCCGGCCACCGGGTTGGACCAGATCGACTTCTTGGCCATGAACCGCACGTAGCGCCCGGCCTTGACACCCACCAACCCGGCATACGTGAAGTCGAAGTAGCCGGTGTGGTTGATCGCCATCACCGCCCCGCCGTGGCGGGGCACGTGCTCGGTGCCGGTCATCGTGATCTTGAGGCCCTGGGCAGCGAAGAGTGCGCGGGCCAACCCGATGACCGGGGTGTAGACGGGTTCCATGGACCAACCCTAGGGGGTGGTCAGCGACCGCCCCTACGGGTCGAGCTTGCGCAGCAGGCGCGCCAGCGTCGCCTGACCGCGCGAGTGAGCCCGCGGCATACCCGCAACCCGTTGGTCACCACTGGTGACGGGATGGGAAGATTCACGCCATGACCGATGCACCCAACACGTCCGGCGCCGCCACCATCCCCGACAAGCCCTCGATCGAGGGGCTCGAGGACAAGTGGGCGCAGGTATGGCGGGAGCAGGGCACCTACAGCTTCGACCGCGCCACGGCGCTCGCCCAGGGGCGTGAGTCGGTCTTCTCGATCGACACTCCCCCGCCGACCGCCTCGGGGTCCCTGCACATGGGGCACGTGTTCTCCTACACGCACACCGACTGCATGGCCCGGTACAAGCGGATGCAGGGCCTGGAGGTCTTCTACCCGATCGGCTGGGACGACAACGGCCTGCCGACCGAGAAGCGGGTCCAGAACTACTACGGCGTGCGGGGCGACGCGTCGCTCCCCTACGTCGAGGGCTTCGAGCCGCCGCACCGCGGTGACGCCAAGAGCCTCAAGGCCGCCGACACCCTCCCCATCTCGCGCCAGAACTTCATCGAGCTGTGTGACGAGCTGACCGTCGAGGACGAGAAGGCCTTCGAGTCGCTGTTCCGCCGGATGGGTTTCAGCCTCGACTGGGAGATCAGCTACCGCACCATCGACGACCACTCGCGCGCCACCGCCCAGCAGGCCTTCCTGCGCAACCTCGCCCGTGGTGAGGCCTACCAGTCCGAGGCGCCCGGCCTCTGGGACGTCACCTTCCAGACCGCGGTCGCCCAGGCCGAGCTCGAGGCCCGCGACTACCCCGGCGCCTACCACCGCGTCGCCTTCCACGGCGCCGACGGCCCGATCCACATCGAGACGACGCGGCCCGAGCTCATCCCCTCCGCGGTCGCTTTGATCGCCCACCCCGACGACGAGCGGTATGCCGCGCTGTTCGGGACCACGGTCCGCTCACCGCTGTTCGGGGTCGAGATCCCGGTGGTGGCCCACTCGGCGGCCGAGCCCGACAAGGGCGCCGGCATCGCCATGTGCTGCACCTTCGGTGACCTGACCGACGTGCTGTGGTGGCGTGAGCTGCAGCTGCCGACCCGGTCGGTCATCACCCGGTCCGGACGCATCCAGACCGAGACTCCCGAGTGGCTGGCCGGGAGCCCGGGTGAGCAGCTGTTCGCCGAGCAGGTCGCGGGCAAGACCACCTTCAGCGCTCGTGAGGCGATCGTCGCCGCGCTGCGCGAGTCCGGTGACCTCGACGGTGAGCCCAAGGCGACCCAGCGCAAGGCCAACTTCTACGAGCGCGGTGAGAAGCCGCTCGAGATCGTCACCTCCCGGCAGTGGTACATCCGCAACGGTGGGCGCGACGCCGACCTCAACGCGGAGATGATCGAGCGCGGCCGGCAGGTCGATTTCCACCCCGCCTTCATGCGGGCCCGCTACGAGAACTGGGTGAGCGGGCTGAACGGCGACTGGCTGGTCTCCCGCCAGCGGTTCTTCGGCGTGCCGATCCCCGTCTGGTACCCGCTCGACGACCACGGCGACCCGGTCTTCGACAAGCAGCTGGTGCCCACCGAGGACCAGCTGCCCGTCGACCCGGCCGCGCAGGCCCCTGAGGGCTACGAGGAGTCCCAGCGTGGGCAGGCCGGCGGCTTCGTCGGCGACCCCGACATCATGGACACCTGGGCCACGTCGTCCCTGACCCCGCAGATCGCCGGACGCTGGCGCGACGACCCCGAGCTGTTCGCCGGGGTGTTCCCCATGGACGTCCGACCGCAGGGGCACGACATCATCCGCACCTGGCTGTTCTCGACGGTCGTGCGCTCGCACTTCGAGTTCGGCTCGGTGCCGTGGCGCAATGCCGCCCTGTCCGGGTGGATCCTCGACCCCGACCGCAAGAAGATGAGCAAGTCCAAGGGGAACGTCGTCACGCCCGAGGACGTCGTCAAGGAGCACAGCACCGACGCCGTCCGGTACTGGGCCGCCTCGGGCCGCCTCGGCGCCGACGCCGCCTACGACACCGGGCAGATGAAGGTCGGTCGCCGCCTGGCGATCAAGATCCTCAACGCCACCAAGTTCGCGCTGTCCTTCGGCGAAGTCGACATCCAGCACAGCGGCGAAATCGACATCCAGCACAGCGGCGAAGTCGACGGCGCACTGGTCGCAGCGGTGACCAACCCGCTCGACCGCGCCATGCTCGCCCAGCTCGGCGACGTCGTCGCCAAGGCGACTGCCGGCTTCGAGTCGTGGGACCACACCCGCGCGCTCGAGGTCAGCGAGACCTTCTTCTGGACGTTCTGCGACGACTACCTCGAGCTGGTCAAGGACCGCGCCTACGGCGGGCAGGGCGAGGGCGAGGCGGCGTCCGCGCGCGCGGCGCTGCGCATCGCGCTCGACGTGATGCTGCGCCTCTTCGCGCCGATGCTGCCCTACGTCACCGAGGAGGCCTGGTCGTGGTGGCACGAAGGCTCCGTGCACCGGGCCCCGTGGCCGACGGCTGCTGACGCGGCGGTCGGCGAAGGCGGAGACCCCGCCCTGCTCATCGCCGTGGGCGAGGCCCTGGCCGGGGTCCGCAAGGCCAAGTCGGAGGCGAAGGTCGGCATGCGCGCCGAGGTGGCGTCGATCGTGCTGGCCGGCCAGGGCGCGTGGACCGACCGGGTCCGGCTCGCCGAGACCGACCTGCGAGCGGCCGGCCGGATCACCGGGACGGTCGACTACGCCGAGGCCGAAATGCCCGTCGTGCGCGACGCGGAGCTGATCCCCGTGGAGAAGCCGAAGGCCTGAATGCGGCGGGTTCCGTTGGGCTGCACCGTGATCCACGGCACGTCCCACCCGGCGATCCGCAGCTCACGACTGGCGAACCTGCCCTCGTCCAACATGGTCACCTGACCCGTCGCCGGATCGTAGACGTCGAGCACCCGGTCGCCGTCACCCGGCAGCACCAGCGTGACGTGGCGTGGCAGGAGGCCGTTGCCGATATAGAGCAGGGCGGGCTCGCCGTCGGCGACGACCTCGACCAGGCGCGCGTGCGCGTCACGCAGCGCGCTGCGGGTGAGCTGCCGGACCACCCGAAGCTCGTACTCGGTCCCCCGCCGCGACGCCCCGAACTCGAGCTCCTTGCGCGCCCCCCAGGGCGGGGTGCCCAGCGACCGGGGCCACGGGATGTTGAGCCGTCCGCCGCCGGAGAACAGGCGGTTGGTGCGCCTCATCACGACCCGCTCGTAGGCCGCGAATCGCTCCTTCTCGGTGGCGCCGGGTGGGGCGTCGGCGCGCGGGCCGTCACCGGAGGTGATCCACCGCGCGAAGACGGGGTTGACCAACATCCTGGCCACCGTGAGGCAGGCCGAACCGCAGGTCACCGGGGACTGCTGGACCGGCCCGATGTCACCGCTGCGCAACCGGTACCCCGAGGACATGCCCTCATCCTCGCGGGTGGCGCCGCAAACTTCCACCAACGGCGCGCCCGGTCACCAGCGGGTCGACCGCCCGGCGTGGGCGAGCAGCCTCGCAGCCGGGGTCGCCCAGTCCGACACCTGGACCGGCTGACCGAACCGGACCGGCCGGTCGGCGTCGGTGATGTGGTCGCGGGCCACCGGCCACAGGTCCATCGCCAGCCCCGGGGGGATCGAGCGCGGCTGGCCGATCGACTCGGCGACGTCCCAGCCGTGCAGGACGATCTCCAGCGCCCCGACCGCGCCGAGGAGGTCCCGCGACAGGCTCAGGTCACCCAGGCCCACCGGGCCGTCCGGCACCTCCTCCACCGGGTGCCAGTGGGCGAGCAGCCCCCGGGCCCGGTGGCAGATGCTGTCGAGCAGGTCGGTGCCCTCGGTCGGCGGGACGGACGGCACGAGGCTGAGCGAGGTGGCCTGCGCCGCCACCGCCATCGCCTCCAGCGAGTCGTCCATGTGGGTGAGCAGGTCGTGGAGCAGCCACCCACGGCACGGCGTGCGGCGCCCGAGGTCGGCTTCGGTCACGAGGACCAAGCTGGCCCGGGTGTAGCCGATCGCCCGCTCGAGCAGCTCGACGGCCCGCGGTGGCCGGCTCTGGCCGGCCGCGCTGGACACCTGCTGCCTCACGTCGGGCCGGAGTAGCCGGCCGGGAGTGAGGCGGGCAGACCGAAGGTCTCGAAGAGCGTCAGGTCGAAGAAGGCGGCGACGTGGCTGACCCCACCCGAGGCCTCGAGGGTGAGCACCTGGAGGTGGAAGGGCGTGAACGTGCCGTCGGGCTGGCGCATGTAGAGACCGAAGGCCGGCTGGCCGTTGGCGCTGGTCGCCACCATCGGCATGTCGTGGCGCTCCCCGGGGCACTGGGTGTCGATCAGGCGGCCGATGTTCTCGGCGCCGGTGTACCAGCCGGTGAAGGGCGGCATCTCCCAGACGGCCTCACGGGTGAGCATGGCGACGATGGCGTTCACGTCCTTGTCCCAGAACGCTTTGACGTAGCGGTCGAGCAGCTCCTGCTGGGCGGCGTCCAGCTCGGCGTGGACCTCGTCCTGGCTCACCTTCGCCTTCGCGATCTGGGCGTGCGCGCGCTGCAGGGCGCTGTTGACCGCGGCCTCGCTCGTCTCCAACGCCTCGGCGACCTCGGAGGCCTTCCAGCGCAGGACGTCGCGCAGGATCAGCACCGCGCGCTGGCGGGCGGGCAGGTGCTGGAGGGCCGCGACGAACGCGAGCCGGATGCTCTCTCGCTGCGCGACGATCGTCGCCGGGTCACTGGCGTCACCCGCGACCAGCGGGTCAGGCGCCGGCTCCAGCCAGGACACCTCGGTCGACTCCACGAGCCGGTCGGCCGCGTCGCTCGACGGCGTACCCAGCCCGGCCGGGAGGGGGCGGCGGTCCTTGCCCTCGAGCGCCGTGAGGCACACGTTCGTGGCGATCCGGTAGAGCCAGGTGCGCACCGACGACCGGCCCTCGAACGCCGCGTAGGCGCGCCAGGCGCGCAGGTAGGTCTCCTGCACGAGGTCCTCGGCGTCGTGGATCGAACCCGTCATCCGGTAGCAGTGGGCGGTCAGCTCGCGCCGGTAGCCGTCGGCGGCCTCCGGGAAGTCCTGCACGTCCACCCGCTCGCGCACCTCGGTCATCGGGTCCTCCTCCGTCGTCCGACCACTGGGCCTGCCCTGAACACCGTGCCCACCTTAGGCACACCGGTACGACAACCACACCGGTACGACAACCACACCGGTGCGACATCAAGGCAGACTCCGGTGGTCGCGCAAACTCATCGGTTCGTCACGAATCGGAGGGGATTTGCCGTGCTCGCTCGCCACCACGGGAGCCGTTGCTAGGGTCGACCATCGTGAACCAGCGTGGTGTGGCAGTGGGTGTGGGGGCAGGGGCGACGCTGCTGCTGGCTGCCTGGGTTTCCGCAGCCGGTCCGGTGGGCGTCTTCGCGCGCAAGGACTTCTCCGGCAAGGAGTCGAGCGCCCCCGGCGAGGACTTCGGGCCGGGCGCCAACCCCTTGCCCACCGGACGAGGTCTCAAGGGCGCGGATGTCCACCATGCCGACCCGTGGCTCGTCACCCTCGTCGAGCTCGCCATGAAGATCGTGCTCGTGGTCGTCATCGTCATCGTGCTGGTCGCCATCGGCAGGGCGCTGCTCGACCGCTGGCGCACGCGCGAGGTCACCGCGGACCTGGTGGGCTCGGTCGACGTCGTGCCGGAAGCGCTCCTCGAGGCCGCGCTCGAGGGAGAGCGCCAGCTGTCCCATGGCGCGCCGGCCAACGCCGTCATCGCCGCCTGGGTGGCCATGGAGGACGCGTGCCGCGCCGCCGGCGTCAGGGACGACGACTCTCGCACCTCAGCCGAGCTCGTCACGGCCGTCCTGCGCTCCCACCGGGTCGACCGTGCGCCCCTCGAGACACTCGCAGCGCTCTACCGCGAGGCCCGGTTCTCCGCCCACCCGATCGGCGAGGAGCACCGGACCTCCGCCCGCGACGCCCTGGTGCAGGTGCAGGCCGACCTCCGGCGCACCATGGCGCGACTCGCCCAGGAGAGGACCGTCACCCGGTGATCCGCCGTCTCGCGGGCCGCTCGCCGGCCCAGCTCTTCCTCGTCGTCCTCGGCGTCACCGTGGTCATCGGCGCCCTCGCGGTGTCGGTGTCTGCCCTGGGCAACGTCGGCCTGCTGATCGCCTCCACCGGGCTGGTCGCGGCGCTGGCGATCGTGGCCCAGTGGCTCTGGCAGGCACGCCAGTCGACGGACTGGGACAACACCTTCACCGACACGGCCACGGCCCGCGGCGTCGACTCCCGGATCAGCAGGCTCGCCACGGACGTGCGCGAAGCCGGCTCCGGCGCCCCCGTCCCGAGCGCCCGACTCCACGCCACGCTCAGCAGCCTGGCCACCGAACGGCTCCGCAGCCGCGGCGACGGGACCATGACCGACGCTGGCGCGGTCCTGGGTCGCGACCTCGCGGCATACCTCGCCGCACCCCCGACCACCCGCCTCACCGCCGCCCAGCTCGCGGCGTTCACCACCACCTTGGAGGAGCTCTCGTGACCCTGACCCTCGACGAGGTCGCCGCACGCGCGACCGCCATCCTCACCGAGGTCGAACGCGCCGTCGTCGGCAAGCGCCAGAGCCTGGAGATCGTGCTGTCCGGCATCCTGGCCGGTGGCCACGTGCTGATGGAGGACTTCCCCGGGCTGGGCAAGACGCTGGCGGCACGTTCGTTCGCGCAGGCGTTGGGGCTCGACTTCGCGCGGGCCCAGTTCACCCCCGACCTGTTGCCCAGCGACCTGACCGGCTCGTTCCTCTACGACCAGCGCAGCCACGAGTTCACCTTCCGCAAGGGGCCGTTGTTCACCGGGCTGCTGCTCGCCGACGAGATCAACCGGACGCCTCCCAAGACCCAGTCCGCGCTGCTCGAGGCGATGCAGGAGGGTCAGGTGACGGTCGAGGGCGAGACCTTCGTGCTGCCCAAGCCGTTCCACGTGCTCGCCACGGCGAATCCCGTTGAGTACGAAGGGACTTACCCGCTTCCCGAGGCGCAGCTCGACCGGTTCCTGCTGCGGGTGAGCTTCGGCTACCCGAGCGCTGCCGACGAGTGGGAGGTCCTCCAGCGGCGGATGGCGCGCCAGCAGGAGGCCCAGGTGGTCGCCAGCGTGACCGACGGTGCGGGCCTCATCGAGATGCAGCGGGCCGTCGAGACCGTCACCGTCGACGAGGGCGTCGGCCAGTACTGCGTGCGGCTCGTCGGAGCGACGCGCACCCACCAGAACCTGCTCATGGGCGCCTCGCCGCGCGCCTCGCTCGCCCTCCTGCTGACGTCCCGCGCGTATGCCGTGCTGCGCGGCCGCGACTACGTCACCCCCGAGGACGTCAAGGCGGTGGCGCACGCGGCCCTCGACCACCGCGTCACCGTGCGTCCCGAGCTGTGGATGAACGACGTCTCCGCGGCCAGCGTTGTCGACAGCGTGCTGTCCTCGGTGCCGACCCCGGCGGCCACGGCAACCGGCCCGCGGACTGGTTTCGAGCGTCCGTGACTACCACACCCGGGCGCCCGCTGGAGGCGCGCTGGCGCGTGACCTCGGCCCACCTCCGGGCGCTGTTCCTGGGGCTGCTGCTGGCCGCGATCGGCGTCCTGCTGCGCCGTCCGGACGCCCTGGTGATCGGCGCCCCGCTGCTCGTCGTCGGGCTGTGGGCCACCGTCACCCGCCCCAAGGCCACCCCGACCGTCGTCGCCAGGCTGGTCCACCCCCTGCTGCGGGAGGGACAGGCGACCAGGTGGCAGGCCACGATCTCGCCCGGCGCAGGGGTCGAGGAGGCCGGCCTCGCGCTCCTGCCGACCCCGCACACCGAGTTCACCCCCGGACACCGAGCCATCGCCGCGGCCTTCGGCGGTGACGACCAGCCCCGCTCCCTCGAGATCATCTGCCGGAGCACGCGCTGGGGTCGGCGCCCCCTCGGGCCGGCGATCCTCGCCGTGAGTGGGCCGTTCGGCGCCTTTCGGTGGGAGCCGCAGTCGGTGTCCCTCCCGGCCATCCCGACCGTCCCGCTCCCCGACACCTTCTCGGCCCGGGTCCCCGTGCCCCACCCCGACGGCCTGGTCGGCCAGAACCGCTCCCACCACCAGGGCTCCGGCGGCGAGCTCGACCAGATCCGGCCGTTCCGGTTCGGCGACCGGCTCCGCCGGGTGCACTGGCCGGTCTCGGTGCGCACCGGCGAGCTGCACGTCACCGCGACCCACGCCGACCAGGACACCGAGATCCTCCTGCTCGTCGATGCCATGCACGACATCGGGCAGAGCACCGGCATCGAGGGGTCGAGCAGCAGTCTCGACAACGCCGTGCGAGCCGCGGGCGCGATCGCGGAGCACTACCTGCGCAGCGGCGACCGCGTCGGGCTCCTCGTGCTCGGGTCCCGCGACACCCCTCACGTCACCGCGGCCGCCGGGAGCAACCACCTTCGCCGCCTGCTCGACGTGCTGGCCCGCGTCACCGTCGCCGACGGCACCGTGAGCGACGAGAAGCGCCTCCGGTCCCAGCTGCGACACCACGTCTCGGCCGGCACCCTCGCCATCATCCTCACCCCGGCTGTCTCTCCCGAGGTGCTCGCCCACGCGGTCGCCCTGGCCAGGCGCGGCATCTCCGTCATCACGGTCGACACGCTGCCTTCAGGCCTGGCCTCACCCGACATCCCCCAGGCGTCGCTGGCGCAGCTCGCCTCGACCACGCAGGAGCACCCCACGGAGACCCGGCTGGCCTGGCGGCTGCGGCTGCTCGAGCGCCACCGAGAGATGACGAGGGCGCGCGAGGCGGGCGTGCCGATCGTCCCGTGGGCCGGACCGGGCACGCTCGACCTCGTGCTCCGCGACCTCCACCGTCGGTCGCGCGCCCCGAGGGTGGTGAGCCGCTGATGTCGCGCTCCCAGCTCGTCCTGCGCGGTCTGCTCTGCGCGGCGTCGCTGACCTTCCTGGTCCTCACCCTCGTCTCGTCCCCCCACCCGATCGTCGTGGTGGCCATCGGCATCGTGGCGCTCACCGGGTATGCCGCGGTGGAGCCGGACTCGGTGCTTGTGACGGTGCTGCTCGGGGCCCAGGCGCTGCACTGGGCCGCTGCCGTCCCCGTCCCCACCACCACCGGTGCGTGGGTCGCGCTGCTGGGTGCTGCGTGGTCCGGCCTGGTCCTGCACCTCACCGCCAGCCTCGCTGCCAGCCTGCCGGGCCCGGCTCCCGTCCCGGCCGTGAGCCTGCGCCGGTGGGCCCGCCGTGGCGCCGTCGTGGCCGCCGCCACGGTGCCGGTGTGGGCGGTGGCGCTGCTCGCCGGGCAGGAGAGCGCCCGGGGTCAGGTCTCCCTGACGTATGCCGCGATCGCCGCCGTCGCGCTGCTCGCGTTCGCGACCTGGCTGCTCAGCCGCGAGGACCGCCCCCGCCCCTGACGCACACGTTCCACCTCCCCGACATCTGGCCACCCATGCCCCACCCAGCGGCAGAAAAGCCCTCCACACCCAGCACGCGTGGCCAGAAGTCGGTGCTGTCCGGGGCAGCCGTGAGGGCCGCCCGGAGTACCGGACGGCCCTCACGAGGTGACTGCGGGCGAACGCCCTCTCAGGCGGAGCGCTTGCGGGTGCGCTTGGGCTCCTCGTCGCGCCGGACGATGGTCGGCAGCACGTTGTCGAGAACGACCTCGCGGCTGACGACCACGCGGGAGATGCCCTCGTCGCTCGGGACGTCGAACATCACCGGCATGAGCACCTCCTCCATGATCGCGCGCAGGCCGCGGGCACCCGTGCCGCGCTTGAGGGCCTGGTCGGCGATGGCCTCGAGGGCGTCGTCGGTGAACTCGAGCTCGACGTTGTCGATCTCGAACATCTTCTTGTACTGCTTCACCAGGGCGTTGCGCGGCTGCGACAGGATCGTCACGAGCGAGGCCTGGTCGAGCGGGCTCACCGTGGTGATGACGGGCAGGCGGCCGATGAACTCGGGGATGAGCCCGAACTTCATGAGGTCCTCGGGCATGACCTCGTGGATCGAGTCGGCGAGGTCCTTGGGCGTGTGGAGCTCGGAGCCGAAGCCCAGCCCCTTCTTGCCGTTGCGCGACTCGATGAGCTTCTCGAGACCGGCGAACGCGCCACCCACGATGAACAGCACGTTCGTCGTGTCGATCTGGATGAACTCCTGGTGGGGGTGCTTGCGTCCACCCTGCGGCGGGACCGAGGCGGTGGTGCCCTCGAGGATCTTCAGGAGGGCCTGCTGCACGCCCTCACCGGACACGTCGCGGGTGATCGACGGGTTCTCGGACTTGCGGGCGATCTTGTCGACCTCGTCGATGTAGATGATGCCCGTCTCGGCCTTCTTGACGTCGTAGTCAGCGGCCTGGATCAGCTTGAGGAGGATGTTCTCGACGTCCTCGCCGACGTAGCCGGCCTCCGTCAGCGCCGTCGCGTCGGCGATCGCGAACGGGACGTTCAGCATGCGGGCCAGGGTCTGCGCGAGGTAGGTCTTGCCACAGCCCGTGGGGCCGATCAGCAGGATGTTGGACTTCGCGATGTCGACCGACTCGGCGTCCTTCTTGCCGGCCGTCTCGCCCGCCTGGATCCGCTTGTAGTGGTTGTAGACCGCGACCGCCAGCGCGCGCTTGGCCACGTCCTGGCCGATCACGTAGTTCTCGAGGAACTCGAAGATCTCGCGGGGCTTGGGCAGCTCGTCGAGGCCCAGCTCGGAGGACTCGGCCAGCTCCTCCTCGATGATCTCGTTGCACAGGTCGATGCACTCGTCGCAGATGTAGACCCCGGGGCCGGCGATGAGCTTCTTGACCTGCTTCTGGCTCTTTCCGCAGAACGAGCACTTCAGCAGGTCGCCGCTCTCTCCCATGCGTGCCACGCGAAGTCCCTCCGGTCTGTCTGACGAACCTGTCTGACGAATCTGCCCGACGGTGTGCGGTCCACCTCGGACCGGCAACGCCCCGACGCTACAGCGCAGGAGACCGCCTTCGCTCCATTGAAACGGTCGAGTCGCCGGTTCGTCGCGCTTGTCCGCTGAGGGCGGACAACACGCCGAGGGACCGCCGCGACCCCTCGTCACTGTCTCCGGCGACCACGCTGGACCACCACGACCAGGGCCACTCCCAGCACGAGCGCGAGGGCCAGTCCACCGAGCAGCGGGACCAGCCAGGCCCGCTCCGACACCGGGGAGGCGAACACCAGCGGGACGACCAGCAGCGCACGCTTCATGACGGTCGGACGCACCTCACCAGTGTGCCGTTCCCCACCCCCCGACGCAGGTATGCCGCCCGCTCTCATGAGCGGGCGGCATACCGGGTGGTGCGGTGTCGGGGACGCTGCCCCGGAACAGGTCAGTCCGAGAGGGTGCCCTTGCGCGAGAGCAGGACCTCGTCGATCAGGCCGTACTCGACGGCCTCGGCCGCGGACAGGATCTTGTCGCGCTCGATGTCAGCGCGGACCTGCTCGGGGGTGCGGCCCGAGTGGGCGGCCCAGGTCTCCTCGAGCCAGGTGCGCATGCGCAGCACCTCGTTGGCCTGGATCTCGATGTCGGACGCCTGGCCGTAGTCGCCACCGACCAGCGCGGGCTGGTGGATGAGGATCCGGGCGTTCGGGAGGGCGAACCGCTTGCCTTTCGCGCCGGCCGACAGCAGCACCGCGGCAGCCGAGGCGGCCTGGCCGATGACGAACGTCTGCACGTCGGGCTTGATGTACTGCATGGTGTCGTAGATCGCGGCCATCGCCGTGAACGAGCCACCGGGGCTGTTGATGTACATCAGGATGTCGCGGTCGGGGTCCTGGGACTCCAGCACGATCAGCTGGGCGATGACGTCGTCCGCGGACGCGTCGTCGACCTGCACGCCGAGGAAGATGATGCGGTCCTCGAAGAGCTTGGTGTAGGGGTCGAGCCGCTTCATGCCGTAGGAGGTGCGCTCCTCGAACTGGGGCAGGATGTAGCGGCTGGACGGACCCGGCACGTGCAGGCCGCCGGGGCCTGCCGAGTGCATGGAGGGGTTGATGTTGGCGTTCATGTGTCGATCCCTCACTTGTCCCCGGTGACCGGGTTGTCGTCGCTGCCGCTGCGGCCACCGGCCTGTGCGGCACTGCTGAACACATGGTCCACGAAGCCGTACTCCTTGGCCTCCTCGGCGCTGAACCAGCGGTCGCGGTCGGAGTCCTTCTCGATCTGTTCCTTGGTCTGACCCGTGTGCTCGGCGATCAGCTCGGCCATCTGCTTCTTCACGTAGAGCATCTGCTCGGCCTGGATCTTGATGTCCGAGGCCGTGCCACCGATGCCGCCGGAGGGCTGGTGCATCATCACGCGGGCGTGCGGCGTGGCGTAGCGCTTGCCCTGGGTGCCGGCGGACAGCAGGAACTGGCCCATCGAGGCCGCCATGCCCATCGCCACGGTCGCGACGTCGTTGGGGATCCACTTCATCGTGTCGTAGATCGCCATGCCCGCGGAGATGGAGCCGCCGGGGCTGTTGATGTAGAGCCAGATGTCCTTGCTCGGGTCCTCCGCGGCGAGCAGCAGCAGCTGTGCGCAGATCGCGTTCGCGTTGTCATCGCGCACGTCGGAGCCCAGGAAGATGATCCGCTCCTTGAGCAGACGGTTGTAGATGTGGTCGTCCAGACCACCCTGCGGGCCCTCGCCCGCGCCGACAATCTCGTTCACCATGTCTCCATCACTTGAGGTCCTTGCCTGTCAGTGACCCTAACGCGGTCATGGTGGGCAGAAGTCCCCGATCCGCTCCATGTTCGCCCTGAGCGCACAGGACTCAAGGCGGCGACTCAGGCAGCTGGACGCTCGCCCGACTCGCGGGTGGCCGGGATGACCAGCATCGCGAGCGCCACCATGCCGGTGACGGCCATCAGGGCCCGCAGCACGGTGAAGTGGTCGCCCAGGAAGCCGAGCAGCGGCGGACCGGCGATGAACGCGGTGTAGCCGATGGTCGCGACGACCGACATGCGGGCGGCGGCGCGGGCCGGGTCGTCGGCCGACGCGCTCATGCCGACCGGGAAGCCGAGCGACGCGCCGACACCCCAGACCGCCGTGCCCAGGTAGGCCAGCCAGGCCGGTCCGAAGATCACCATGAGCGACCCGACGGCAGCCATGGCGAAGGTGACGCGCAGGACCGGGACGCGCCCGTGGGTGTCGAGCAGCCGGGTGCCGACCAGGCGGCCCAGCGTCATGAACGAGAGGAACGAGGCGAAGGCCAGCACCCCGGCCCACGCGGGCACCCCGTGGCCCTCGACGAAGGCGACGGAGATCCAGTCGTTGGCGGTGCCCTCGGTGAAGGCGGCAGCCAGGACGACCAGCCCGATCATGAGGGTCCGCGGCTCCAGCCAGGCCGACCGCGGCCGGGTGCCTGCCGCAGCGGCAGCCTCCTGCTCGTCGGTCTGCGTGACCTCGACGTCCCGGGGCAGGAACGACCGAAGGGCCCAGACCCCGAGGACTGCGGAGGCCACGATGGCGATGGAGAAGTGCACGAGGAGCGGCACCGAACCCCACGACATCCCGGCTCCGACCAGGGCGCTGAGCACGGTGCCGCCGGAGAAGGCGGCGTGGAAGTGCGGCATGACCGTCTTGCCGAGCAACCGCTCGACGGCCGCCCCTTCGAGGTTCATCGCGACGTCCCAGACCCCGACGCCCATCCCGAGCAGGTAGAGCCCCACGGCCATCACCCACCGCGACTCGAACACGTCGACGGCGGCCGCGATGATCACGAGCCCGGTGAACCCGAACACCATGCCGAGGTGGATGGTCCGCGTGGCGCCCAGCCGGTCCGCGAGGCGACCCGCCGACGGGAGGGCCGTGAGCGACCCGGCGGAGGCGGCGAACAGGGTGAGCCCCAGCTCACCGGCGCTCAGTCCGAGCTGCACCTTGCTGTCCGCGATGCGCGACGCGAAGGTCGCGAACGCGATCCCGGCGAGCGCGAAGACGATGAAGACGGCGTTGCGAGCCTGGACCGCGCGGGCGGTGTCGAGGGTGGTTGCGGGGGCGGCGGGCTGGCTCACTACGGCTCTCTCTGGAAGGGGTCTGCGACAGGGGTTCTGACGGATCGAATCGATTCGGTCGAATCGATTCGATAGTCTGTCGCCCATGAGCCGTCCGCGTCAACCTCGTCCCACCCTGCGCGCCGTGGCGCAGGCCGCGGGGGTGTCCACCTCGACGGCGTCGCTCGCCTACAGCGGGAAGGGCCCTGTGGCGCCGGAGACCGTCGCCCGCGTGCGTGCCGCCGCGGAGCAGCTCGGGTATGCCGGGCCGGACCCCCTCGCGTCGTCACTGCGGCAGGGGCGCTCCGGCGTGGTCGGCGTCGTCGTCGAGGGCCGGCTGCTGCACGCCTTCCGCGACCCCTTTGCGGTCAGCGTCCTGGACGGCCTCTCCCAGGTGCTGGACGAGATCCCCGCCGGGATGCTGCTCATCGCCCAGCCCGCGGGCACCCCGGAGCGGGCCATCACCCAGCTGTCCGCCACGGCCCTCGACGCGGTGGTCTTCTCGCTGTGCGGGCCGGACACGAACCCGGCGGTCGACCACCTGGCCGCGCGCGGCATACCGATGCTCGGGGACGGCTCCCCCGCCGACCCCCGCATCACGCACCTCGCCCTGGACAACCGCGGCGCCACGGTCGAGCTGGGCCGGCACCTGGAGTCGCTGGGTCACCGGCGGGTGGCGCACGTGATGATGCCGCTGCGGCACGACTCCGCGACCGGGCCGGCCAGCCTGGCCGACGTCGGCGCGGCAGAGTTCGCCGACACCCGCGACCGGGCGCTCGGCTTCCTCGACGTCTTCGGCGACGCGGGCGGGGTGCCGCGTGCGCCTTCGGGCCTCGTGCAGACCTCGATCCCCGACGTCGAACAGGGCGCCGTCGCCGCCCGCCTGCTGTTGGACGTGCCGACCGCCCAGCGCCCGACGGCGGTCGTCGCGCAGTCGGACCTGCTCGCGATGGGGGTCGTCCGCGCAGCCGAGGAGCTGGGGCTGCGGGTGCCGGACGACCTGAGTGTCACCGGGTTCGACGGCGTGGAGCTGCCGTGGTTCCCGGGCACGCTGACGACCATCGACCAGCACGGCGGCGCCAAGGGACGGCTGATGGGCGAGATGCTGCGCAGCCTGTTGGACGGCGACCGACCCGCGGACGCCGTGCAGCGCACCGACCTACGGATCGGCACGACCACGGCGCCGGTCGGCTGAGCCAGCCCGACCGGGTCAGGAGCGCAGGATGCTGACGCTCTGCTGGGCCTGGACGGACTCGCCCTCGCCGGCCTCGGCGGCGAGCTGGGCCTGTCGCTCGGCCTCCCGCTCTGCCTCGGCGGCCTGGGCCGCCTGGACCGCCTTGGTGGCGTCGGACGGCTCGGCCACGACGTGCACGGTGATGTAGCGACCCTTGTCGTCCACCGTCACCGCGGCCTCGAAGTCCATCAGGCTGTCCGTGCACGACACGTGGTGCGCTTCCCAGGCCGTGTCGACCGCCACGGTCTGCCACAGCCGCTCCAGGCCCATGCCGGCTTCCCACGGGAGCACGCCGTCGGCGCATCGGCAGACCCCGATGACCAGCTGGTCGGGGTCGTCGGTGTGACCGAGCTCGACCTCGCCGAACAGCCGGCTCTCGGACAGGGCGGCCTGCAGCGCGTGCCGCAGGTGGGTGGCCAGGGCGGGGTCTGCCGGGCTGGCATTCTCCTGCACCGCGAGCCGCAGCTTGTGGAAACTGGTGACGTCCATGCCTCATGGTCGGGCGCGGCAGGCCTCCAAGAAATCACCCAAATGCAGTAGGTCGCGTGCCCGAGAGGGGACGCGACCTACTGTTTGGTGCTGGATGACCTCGTTAGGAGGTCGGTCAGGCGTGGTCGTGACCCTCGTGGTCGCCGTGGTCGTGGCCGTGGTCGTGGCCCTCGTGGTCGTGCTCCGAGCCGCCCTCGAACAGCTGCGAGGCGACGTCCGTGGCAGTGACCTCGTTGAGGTCGACGGGCTGACCGGCCGTGTCGACGACCTTGGCCTGCTCGAGCACCGTGGCCAGCGCCTTGCGACGGGCCACCTCGGCGACCATCGCGGGGACCTGGCCCTGCTGGTCGATCGCCTGCGCGAACTGGTTGGGGTCCATGCCGTACTGCTGCGCGGACATCACGAGGTACTCGATGAGCTCGGGCTGCTCGACCTTGACCTCGGTCTTCTCCGCGATGGCGTCGAGCAGGAACTGCGCCTTGAGGGCCTTGCGCGTGTTGGCGTCGACCTCGGCGCGGTGCTCGTCGTCCTCGAGGCGGTTCTCGCCCTCGAGGTGCTGGTTGACCTCTGCCTCGACGACGCCGTCGGGCACGGGGATGTCGATGGTCTCGAGCAGCTGCTCGAGGACCTTGTCGCGGGCCTGGACGCCCTGCTCGAACTTCGCGGCCTGCTCGGCCTGCTTGGTGACGTCCTCGCGCAGCTCCTTGAGGGTATCGAACTCCGAGGCCAGCTGGGCGAAGTCGTCGTCGAGCGCGGGGAGCTCGCGGACCTTGACCGACTGCACGGTCACGACCACGTCGGCGTCCTCGCCCTCGCGGTCGCCGCCGGCGAGCGGCGCGGTGAACGACTTGGTCTCCTCGGCGGCCATGCCGCTGAGGGCCTCGTCGAGCCCGTCGAGCATGTTGCCCGAGCCGACCTCGTAGGAGACACCCGTGACGGAGTCGATCTCCTCGTCGCCGATGCTGGCCTTGAGGTCGATCGAGACGAAGTCGCCGTTCTGGACGGTGCGCTCGACGCCCTTGAGGGTGCCGAAGCGCTCCTGCAGCGCGATGAGCCGCGCCTCGACGTCCTCAGGGGAGGCCTTGGCCTCGTCGACCTCGACCGTGATGCCGCTGAAGTCCTCGGGCAGGTCGACCTCGGGACGCACGTCGACCTCGACGGTGAACTTGAGGTCCTGGCCGTCCTCGGCCGGCACCTCGGTCACGTCGACCTCGGGCTGACCGATGGGGCGGACCTTGTTCTCCTCGACGGCTTGGCCGTAGAACTGCGGCAGGGCCTCGTTGACGGCCTCCTGGAGGACCGCGCCGCGGCCGACCCGCTGGTCGATGATGCGCGAGGGGACCTTGCCCTTGCGGAAACCGGGCACCTGGATCTGCGAGCCGATGGTGGCGTAGGCGGCGTCGAGGCTCGGCTTGAGCTCCTCGAACGGCACCTCGACGGTCAGCTTGACCCGGGTCGGGTTCAGGGTCTCGACGGCACTCTTCACTGCGGGATACTCCAAGGTCGTGGGGGGCGTGGTGCTGGTGGTGGTGCTGGTGGTGGTGCTGGGGCGTGGTGCGTGCCCGTGGTGCTGGGCACCACCGGTCACCTCGTGATGGGGCAATGCGAAGGCCCGCTGCGCCGGCTTCAACAGGCGGCGACCGGGCCAAAACCTCATCGTAGCCGTTGCACGCCCACGCTCCGAACCGGCGACCCACCGGCCTCAGGAGTATGCCGCGTGGGACCGGCCCCACATCGCCGGCCCGAGTGCCCATGACATCCGTCACGACTTTGCGTCAAGGGTCTCCCCAGCGCTGCCCATTTCTTCGCCAGCAGCAGCGTTGGACGCCGAAATCCATTGCCAGCCAAGGCGTTCGGAGCAAGTCTTCGACGCGAGGGGCGGTAGTGGCCGCCTCCTTCCACGTCAGGAGACACCTCGTATGCGCACGCAGATCCTCTCTGTCGCGTTGGCAGCCTCGGCATCCCTGGGGCTCGTCACGACCGCGGTCACCGCCGCTTCGGCAGCCCCCTCCCCCCACGCGCACGCCCAACGCGTGTGCGCGACGCCGAGCTCACCCAGCCTCGCGGCCTGCCACGCCCTCAAGCTGGTCGATGCCGATGGCCGGGCAGTCAGCCCCACGGGCGGGCCGGTCACCCCGAATGCCATCTCCGGCAAGACCCCCACCGACATCCAGAGCGCCTACAAGGTGACCGGGCTGTCGGCCGGCGGTCGCACCGTCGCGATCGTCGACGCCTACGGCTACCCGAACGCCGAGCGCGACCTGGGGACCTACCGCGCCCAGTGGGGCCTGTCCGCCTGCACCACCGCCAACGGCTGCCTGCGCATCATCAACCAGACGGGCGGGACGGCACTCCCCCGCTTCAACGTCGGCTGGGCCGGCGAGCAGGCCCTCGACCTCGACGCCGTCTCGGCGACCTGCCCGAGCTGCAAGATCGTGCTGGTGCAGGCGAACAGCGCCAGCCTCACCGACCTCGGGGCGGCCGTGAACACCGCAGCCACGCAGGCCGGCGTCGCCGCGATCTCGAACAGCTACGGCGGTGGTGACCTCGCCGACAGCTCGTACGGCGCGGCATACAACCACCCCGGCATCGCCGTGACCGCGTCGACCGGTGACAACGGGTACCAGGGCGGCAGCTTCCCCGCGTCCTCGCACTACGTCACCGCCATCGGTGGCACGTCGCTGCTGAAGGACTCCAGCGCCCGCGGGTGGTCGGAGTCGGCCTGGAACGGCGCCGGTTCGGGCTGCACGACCCTCAACGCGGCACCGGCTGGTCAGACCTCGGCGATGACCAGCTGCAGCGGCCGCGCGATCGCGGACGTCTCGGCCGTGGCCGACCCGGCGACGGGGCTGGCCACCTACGCACCGACGTCGAGGACCTCCTCGTCGTGGGCGCAGTACGGCGGCACCAGCCTCTCCTCGCCGATCGTCGCCTCGGTCTACGCGCTCAGCGGCAACACCGCGGGCTACGCGAACACCCTCCCCTACGCCAACCCGGCGGGCCTGTTCGACGTGACGTCGGGGTCCAACGGCACCTGCGCCTCGTGGTGCACGGCGAAGTCCGGCTGGGACGGCCCGACCGGACTCGGCACGCCGAACGGCACCTCGGCGTTCTGACCCGTCCCGAGTCACGCTGACGGCCCCGGGGGGACGATTCCCCGGGGCCGTCGGCGTCCCCGATGCCTCCGCGTCCCCTTCCCCCTCCCACCCGAAACCTCGCCGTTCACGCCCGTTGGCGTGCAGTTGGGAGACAGTGGACAAGGCTGGGACGAGTGACCATTGGCGCATCCGCACCTCGCACCTAGCATGTGCCGAACGGCCAACGGCGGCCGCTGTTCGGCGCCACCGCCAGACGGACGTCGAGTGGACGAAGAAGGGTTCGCGCTGTGCCGTCAGTCCAGTACTCGATGCGGCGTCGGGCTGCGGCTCCCCGACGAGGTTTCCTGGTGCTGGTCGTCGCCCTGACCACGGCCGTCACGGTCATCGCTCCGGCGGACCGGGCGCTGGCTGCCGCGGTGCCGCCCTCAGTTCAGCTCTCCTCCGCGCCGACCCACGGCTCGCCAGCAGCGAGCCCGGCGGTGGCCCGGGTCCAGTCGCCCACCGCCGAGCCGAAGCACGCCGACCGGACCGCCACGGTGTCCGCCGCGGCAGCCCCCTCCGCCGACGTCTCCCTCGTGAAGACCGTCTCGCCGCAGGTGCTGGTGCCGGAGCAAGCCGTCACCTTCACCATGACGATCGACAACGACGGCCCCTCGACGGCCACGGAGGTCACCGTCGAGGACGTCCTCGATGTCGCGTTGTTCGGAGCGACGGTGACGACGACGGCTGGCACGTGCGCACCCGTGGGCGCGGACCACACCGTGCGCTGCTCACTGGGGTCCGTGGACCCCACCGACGGGCCGGTGACGATCAGCGTGGTCGCGCTCCTCGACGGCGACTTCACGGGCGCCCTCTCCAACACCGCCACCGTCGGCAGCGCGACGCCGGACCCCGACCCCGCCGACAACATCGACGCGGTGACGGCCTCGACCGGCCCGTTCGCCGACCTGTCGCTGCTGACGTCGGTCAGGCCACGCGCTCCCGTCGCCGGCAGGCGGGCGACCTACACCGTCACGGTGCACAACCCCGGCCCGTTCGCCGCGACCGGCGTCACGGTCACGGACCTGCTCGACGAGTTCCTGCTCGACGCGTCCGTGTCCACCACCCTGGGCACCTGTGCAGCGATCACCATCGACCACACGGTCGGCTGCACGCTCGGCTCCCTCGCCGACGGACAGACGGCCACCATCACCATCAGGGCGCTCGTCGCGGGAGGCGCCACTGGTGCCCTCACCAACACGGCGTCGGTCGCCTCCCCCACGCGCGACCCGAATGAGGCTGACAACGCCGACACCGTCACGACCCGGGTCGTCGTCGACACGGACGTGAGCCTCCGCAAGACCGTCTCGAGCTCGACGGCCGAGGTGGGCGACGACGTCGTCTACACGATCCTGGTGTCGAACGCCGGGCCGTCGACCGCGCGCCGCGTCGTCCTGACCGACCCCCTCCCATCGGGGCTGCGGGTGTCAGGGACCCCCGAGGCCGACGGCCGCCGGTGCTCGGTCTCCGGTCGCAGGGTCACCTGCAGACTCGACGACCTCGCGGCGGGTGAGTCCACCAAGGTCCGCGTGGCCGCGAGGGTGCTCTCGGCGGCGGGGGGCACGTCCCTGAGCAACACCGCCGGCGTGGTCACGTCGTCGAACGACCGGGTGGACGAGAACGACCACGACTCGGCGGGGCTGTCCGTCGCCATGCCGCAGGCTCCTCCACCGCCGGCGTCGCCCGTGCCGCAGCACCCAACGGTCCCCGACAGGTGTCCGGGGTGCCCCGACGGACTGGCCGTCACGGGATCGAGCCTCGTGCCCCAGACCGCCCTGGCCCTGGCCCTGCTGCTGGCCGGGTTGCTGCTGACCTGGGTCGGCCGCCGTCGTGGGCTGCTCCTCGCGCAGGCCGACCGCACGCCGTCTACGTTGAGGTCATGGCCGAAACCAACCTCTCGAGCACGTCCGACCTGCCCCCCGAGTGGGACGTCATCGTCGTGGGCGCCGGCCCCGTGGGCGAGAACGCCGCGGACCGGGTCCACGAGGCCGGCCTCACGGTCGCGATCGTCGAGAAGCACCTCGTGGGTGGCGAGTGCAGCTTCTACGCGTGCTCGCCGAGCAAGGCCCTGCTGCGGCCGATCCACGCCACCCGCGCCTCGCAGCGGGTGCAGGGCTCCGCCGGGGCTCGCATCGACCCCGCGGGGGTGCTGGCCAGGCGGGACTCGTGGATCAACCGGATCGGCACGACCGACACGTTCGACGACAGCGGCCAGGTCGGCTGGCTCGACCACGTCGGCATCACGCTGCTGCGCGGGGAGGCCCGCCTGACCGGTGAGCTCGCGATCGAGGTCGACGGCAAGCCGTTCCGTGCCCGACAGGCCGTGGTGCTCGCGACCGGCACCACCTCGACGATTCCTCCGATCCCCGGGCTGCGCGAGGCGCACCCGTGGACCAACCGTGCGGCCACGACGAGCCGGCGGATCCCCGACCGGTTGGCCGTCCTCGGGGGCGGCGTGGTCGCGTGCGAGCTGGCCCAGGTCTATGCCGCGATCGGGTCGAAGGTCACCATCATCGAGCTGGCCGACGGGCTCCTCGGCCGCCACGAGGAGTTCGCGGGACGAGCCGTCGCCGAGGCACTGGAGCGCGACGGCGTCGACGTCCGCCTGGGCACGCGGGCCGAGTCCGTCTCGCGCCTGGGGCCCACCGGCGAGGTGACCGTCCAGCTGTCCGACGGCACCAGCGTCACCGCCGACGAGCTGCTCGTGGCCGTGGGCCGCACGCCGGCCACGCAGGGCCTCGGGGTGCAGGAGGTCGGCGGCGAGCTCGACGACGCGGGCTACGTCCGGGTCACCGAGCGCATGGAGGTCGAGGGGATCTCACCCGACCAGCCCTGGCTGTATGCCGTGGGCGACGTCAACGGCAAAGCCCTCCTCACGCACATGGGCAAGTACCAGGCCAGGGCGGTCGGCGACCTGCTCGGCGCCCGCGCGGCCGGTCGTGAGCCGGACCCGCGGACCACCGTTCCCTGGGCGGTCGGGGTCGGGTCGCCGCAGGTCGTCTTCACCGACCCCGAGGTCGCCGCGGCCGGGCTCAGCGAGGCCGAGGCCCGCGAGCGCGGCCTCACCATCCGGGTGGTCGACCTGCCGATGGACTCCGCAGCCGGCGCAGGACTCCAGGCGGAGGGCTACCAGGGGCAGGCGAGGATCATCGTCGACGAGGACGCCGGCGTCCTCGTCGGTGCGACCTTCGTCGGACAGGACGTCGCCGAGCTGGTCCACGCCGCCACGGTGGCGATCGTCGGCAAGGTCCCGCTGACGACGCTGTGGCACGCCGTCCCGTCCTACCCCACGATGAGCGAGATCTGGCTGCGCCTGCTGGAGGAGTACGGCGTCTGAGCCCGCGGGGCCGCAAGGGCGCGCCGGAGGGGGAAGGGCTGACCCGCCTCGGCACCGTCAGCGAGGGCCCGCACCGATGTCCGGTGCGGGCCCTCGCTGACGGTGGAGCGGGTGACGAGAATCGAACTCGCGTAGCTAGTTTGGAAGACTAGGGCTCTACCATTGAGCTACACCCGCACGGGCCGGCAGACCCCCGAAGGAGCGGCTGATCCGAGGCGTTAGCCTAATGCCCGCGATCGTGTGACCTGAAATCGGCACACCGTCGACGGGGTATGGCGCAGGTTGGTAGCGCGTCCGCTTTGGGAGCGGAAGGTCGCCGGTTCAAATCCGGCTACCCCGACGAGGATCTGGCACAGCACGGAACTCGCTGACCCGACGACCGGCTGCCAGCCCCTTGGCCTCGAAGCCGTCGGTGGGCCGCCACGGCGGCCGCTCCCCCTCGGTGACGTCGAACCCACCGTGGCTCGCGAGCTCTGACCGCACGTGGGCGGCATACCCGTCGTGGTCGGTGGCGAGCAGGAGGTGGCCACCGGGCTGGAGCCGGTCGGCGACCAGGTCGAGGGTCTCTCGCGAGACGAAGCGGCGCTTGGCGTGCTTGGCCTTGGGCCACGGGTCGGGGAAGAAGACGTGCACCGCGGCGAGCGAGCCGGGGAGTACCCGGTCGGCCAGCAGCAGCACCGCGTCGCCCTGGTGGACCCAGACGTTGCCGAGCCCCTGGCGCTCCGCCTCGGCCAGCATCCGAGCCAGCGCAGGGGTGAACACGTCGACGGCGAGCACGTCGTGCGTCGGGTGCGTGGCGGCGTAGGCGAGCGCTGCGGCGCCGTGACCGCAGCCGACCTCCAGCACGACGGGGGCCTTGCGACCGAACGCCTGCTCCGGCACGAGCGGGCCGTCGGCAGGGACCGAGTGGCGGGGGGCGAGGGTCTGCATCCGTGCGACGGTGAGCGCCGACAGCCGTCCGCGGCGGGCGTTGTAGGACCGCACGCGCCCCTCGGTAACCATCGCCCCAGCGTAGGGAAGGCACCCTCAGGCCCGGGCACCGCGTCACGTCGACGGCACTCGCGAGTCGTTCTACGGTTGACGGGCCGGTCGACCACCCGGTCGACGCCGAACGGGAAGCCGTCGCACCCAACAGAAGGGCACGCCATGAGCATGTTCGACAACATCAAGGACAAGGCAGAGGGCCTGGTCGACAGCCAGGGCGAGAAGGTCGGCGAGGGGCTCGACCGAGCCGGCGACTTCGTCGACGAGAAGACCGGTGACAAGTACGGCGACCAGATCGACCAGGGATCGGACCGGGCCAAGGACGCGCTCGACGGGCTCGACGGCAAGGACGACGACATCCCCTGAGCCCGGCGGCCGGTGCGGGCCTCCACCCGCCCGTCTTGACCAGCGACCCACCAGTCGATAACCGGTGCTTATGTAATCCATAATGGGGCATGCGCATCTCCCGCTTCCCCAACATCGTCGACGACGTCACCGTCCGCCTCATCGCGGGCGTCATCCTCGTGCTCGCCGTCGTCGCCCTCGCGGCCCACCAGTGGTGGCTGTATGCCGTGCTCGCGGCGGACTTCGTCCTGCGCGCGGGCTGGGGACCGTCGGCCAGCCCGGTGGCGATCCTCGTCAACCGCTGGGTCCGACCCCGCGTCTCGGCGGCCCCGCGCTACACCGCGGGGCCGCCCAAGCGCTTCGCCGCCGCCGTCGGGGCTGTCTTCACCCTCACCGCGACGATCCTCTGGCTGGCCGGGACGAGCCTGCCGGTCATCCTCATCGGCGTGGTCATGGTGGTCTTCCCGGCCCTGGAGTCGCTCGCCGGGATCTGCGTGGGCTGCATCGTCTTCGGGTGGCTGATGCGGCTCGGCGTGATCCCCGAGTCGGTCTGCCTCGAGTGCGCCGACATCACCCGCCGCGCTGCCCAGCGGCAAGCGGCAGCCACGGCAGCCAGGGCGGCCACCGGCGCCGCGACGAGCTCGCCGGCCTGACTGTCGGGCCGGCGCTGACGGGGACCAGAGCCGCGGACCCGAGCTCGGCTCGGGCTCAGCGCCGCCAGACGACGACGGCCGCGCGGTCGTCGGTCTCGCCCGCGCGCGCCGCGGTGCACATCTTCGCGGCCATCCCCTCGAAGCCCTTGCCGATCATCCGCTCCGCCGTCCCGAGCATGCGGTCGATGCCGTCGCGCAGGTCGCGGTTGCGGACCTCGATGACCCCGTCGGTGTAGAGCAGCAGCGCGTCGCCGCGGCCGAGCTGACCGCGGATCCGCGGGAAGGCCGGGCCCTCGGTCACGCCGAGCACCGGTCCCTCGTCACCCTCGAGGACCTCCCAGCGGCCCGAGCCGGCCGAGAAGCGGACGCCCGGGGGGTGACCGGCCGAGCCCAGGCTGTACTCCCCCGTGGTCAGGTTGATCATGGCGTGCGCCGCGGTCGCGAAGCCCTCGTCCCACGCCTGGCGGAGCAGGTAGGAGTTCGCGGCCGGGAGGAAGGTGTCGTAGGGCAGCGACCCGAGCAGGCCCCCGAACGCACCCGACAGCAGCAGTGACCGGGTGCCGGCGGCGATGCCCTTGCCCGAGACGTCGACCAGCGCGAGCTCGAGGACGTCGTCGTGGCGGCTGGTGACGAGGAAGTCGCCTGAGAAGGAGTCACCGTAGGCGGACAGGACGGACAGCTCCGCGCCCCACCCGGTCGGGAGCTCCGGGAGCTCGCCCTGGGTGCGCAGCCGGTCGCGCAGGTCGACCAGCATCGACTCCCCGAGGTTGCCCTGCACCCCCAGGCGGGCCCGCGACGCGGCGACCCAGAACATGATGATCATGACGCTGGTCAGCACGCCGTAAGCGCCCAGGATGGCGGGGATGGCGTCGTGGTCCACCACCGTGTAGGCCCCCGCGATGAGGATCGCGACGTCGACCGCTGCCAGCACCTTCGGCGTGAGGAAGAGGCCCGCGAGGACCGCCACCGGGACGTACGCCGAGAAGGGGACGTTGTCCGGCCAGAGGGACATGGTCCAGCAGAGCAGGGTGTTCGCGGCGATGAGTGCCGCCGCGGTCAATGGCTGGCCCCAGCGCACGAACCTGGTCCGACTGCGCTGGACCCGGGACATGATGGATCGCCGAGCGAGATAAGTCCTCTCGACAACCACTGTGAAGTTCCTTCGGCAAGGCAGGGCGTGAGCACCTTCAGCGTCTGCGGGATGGGTCGGCCCCGATCCGACCCGCCGCCAGCGTAGTGGGACGTCGGTCAGCGCGCGCCAGATCGGAGGATCAGCGGCGGGGTCAGCCGGCGAGCTCAGGCCTCGGGCGGCAGCGTGCCGGACCCCTCGTACGCGCTGACCATGTCGATGCGGCGCTGGTGCCTCGGCGCGCCGGAGAACGGCGTGGCGAGGAACGCCGCGACCATCGCCTTGGCCTCCTCGACGGTGTTCATCCGCCCCCCGATCGAGATGACCTGGGCGTTGTTGTGCTCGCGCGCGAGCGTGGCGAGCTCGGCGTTGTAGCACAGCGCCGCGCGGATGCCGGCGACCTTGTTGGCCGCCATCTGCTCGCCGTTGCCCGAGCCACCGAGCACGACACCCAGGGAGTCCGGGTCGGCGGCGACGGCCTCGGCCGCACGCAGCACGAAGACCGGGTAGTCGTCCTCGGGGTCGAGGGTGTGGGGCCCGTGGTTGGTCACCTCGTGGCCCTCGGCCTCGAGGAACGAGACCAGCTCGCCGAGCAGCTCGTATGCCGCGTGGTCGCCGCCGATGTGGACGCGCATCTGGGTGCTCCTCAGTCGAAGTTCGTCGCTCGCGGCGATCCTATTGCTGTCGTCGCCAGTCGGCGTCAGTCGAAGATCGGGCCGACGGTGCGGGACCGCTTGAGCTCGTAGAAGCCGGGCGTGCCGGCCACGAGGACGCAACCGTCCCAGAGCCGTCCAGCTGCCTCACCCTTGGGAGCGGGCGAGACGACCGGGCCGAAGAAGGCCTCGCCGTTCACCGCGACGACCGGCGTGCCGACGTCGTCACCGACCAGGTCGATGGCCCGCTGGTGGCTCGCGCGCAGCTCCGCGTCGAGGACGTCGGAGTCGGCCAGATCGGCCAGCTCCCAAGGCAGGCCGACCTCCTCGAGGGCCGGGCCGATGACCTTGGCGTAGTCCTTCTCGCCACCGAGGTGGATGCGCGTGCCCATCGCGTCGTAGAGGGGCTTGATGACCTTGTCGCCGTGGTCGCGGGCCGCAGCGATGATGACGCGCACCGGGCCCCAGGCCCGATCCATCATCTGCCGGTAGCTGTCGGGGAGGTCGCGACCCTCGTTGAGGACCGCCAGGCTCATGACCGACCAGGTCACGTCGACGGGACGGACCTCCTCGACCTCCATCATCCAGCGTGACGTCATCCACGCCCACGGACACAGGGGGTCGAACCAGAACTCGGCGGACGTACGGGTCTCGGACACAGGGGTGGCAGTCACACGCCCAATCCTGCCACTGGCCCTCGAGGCCGGCACCAGCGGTGGTCCCCCGGCCGTCCACCCGTGCGAGGATGGCCGCCGAAACCATCGACCACAGCCACCATCCCCGCTGTCACCCCACTACCGCGCAGGAGCACCGTTGCCCGGCATGAACCTCACCCGCGACGAGGCCACCGCCCGCGCCGCTGTCGTCGCCGTCGACCACTACGACGTCACCCTCGACCTCACCACCTCGGACACGACGTTCCGGAGCACGACCACGGTGACGTTCACGAGCACGGAGCCCGGCGCCGAGACCTTCGTCGACCTGATCGCCCCGTCCGTCGAGTCGATCATGCTCAACGGCGAGCCGCTGGACCCCGCCACCCACTTCGACGGGGTCCGCGTGCGGGTCCCGGCCACGGCGGAGCGCAACACGCTCACCGTCGACGCCACCGCGGCATACATGAACACCGGGGAGGGGCTGCACCGCTTCACCGACCCGGTGGACGGCGAGGTCTACCTCTACTCGCAGTTCGAGGTGGCCGACTGCCGCAGGATGTTCGCGGTCTTCGAGCAGCCCGACCTCAAGGCCACCTTCGCCTTCACGGTGACCGCCGCCGACCACTGGCAGGTCGTGTCCAACTCCCCCACGCCCCAGCCGACGCCGGTGCGCGACGGCGTGGCCACGTGGGCCTTCGGCACCACCCCGCGGATGTCCTGCTACATCACCGCGCTCATCGCCGGCCCGTATGCCGTGGTGCGTGACGAGGTGCAGACGCGGCGCGGCACCGTGCCCCTGGGGATCTTCTGCCGCCAGTCGCTCCTGGCGCACCTGGACGCCGACAACATCTTCGACTGCACCAAGCTCGGCTTCGCCTTCTTCGAGGAGGAGTTCGACTGCGAGTACCCGTTCGAGAAGTACGACCAGCTCTTCACGCCGGAGTACAACATGGGCGCGATGGAGAACGCCGGCGCGGTCACCGTCAGCGAGATCTACGTCTTCCGCTCGAAGGTCACCGAGGCCCTCGTCGAGCGTCGCGCCCTCACCCTGCTCCACGAGCTGGCCCACATGTGGTTCGGCAACCTCGTGACGATGAAGTGGTGGAACGACCTCTGGCTCAACGAGTCGTTCGCCGAGTGGGCGTCGACCACCTGCCAGGCCGAGGCCACCGAGTGGACCAGCGCCTGGACCACCTTCGGCACCTCCGAGAAGGCCTGGGCCTATCGCCAGGACCAGCTGTCCTCGACCCACCCGATCGTCGCGCCGATCCGCGACCTGCAGGACGTCGAGGTCAACTTCGACGGCATCACCTACGCCAAGGGCGCCTCGGTGCTCAAGCAGCTCGTCGCCTACGTCGGGCGCGAGCCGTTCACCGCCGGTCTGCGGGCCTACTTCGCCAAGCACGCCTGGGGCAACACCCGGCTCGAGGACCTGCTGCGCGAGCTCGAGGCCACCTCCGGTCGCGACCTGGGGTCCTGGTCGAAGCTGTGGCTGGAGACCGCGGGCGTCAACACGTTGCACCCCGAGATCGCCACCGACGACCAGGGCCTGGTCTCCTCCGCGCGCATCGTCCAGACCTACGCCGAGGGGTTCGAGACGCTGCGCCCGCACCGGCTCGCGGTGGGCCTGTACGACATCGACGGCACCGACGCCGCGGGCGACCGGCTCGTCCGCACCGACCGCTTCGAGCTCGACGTGGACGGCGAGTCCACCGACCTGCCACAGCTCATCGGCCGCCCCGCTCCCGACCTCCTGCTGGTCAACGACGACGACCTCGCCTACGCCAAGATCCGCCTGGACGAGCGTTCGCTGGCGACCGCCCTGTCCCACCCCCGCGGGTTCCAGGACAGCCTGCCGCGGGCGCTGGTCCTCGGCGCGGCGTGGGACATGACCCGTGACGCCGAGATGTCGGCGCGCGACTTCGCCTCGCTCGTCCTCGCCTCGCTCCCCGGCGAGACCGACTCGACCCTGCTGCGGGTGCTCCTGGGCCAGCTGCAGACGGCGCTGCACCTCTACGTCGCGCCGGCCCACCGTGATGCGGCTCTCGCGAGCGCGGCAGCCGACCTGCGCGCCCTCGCCGTGGCGGCCGAACCCGGCAGCGACGCCCAGCTCCAGCTGGTCGGCGCGTATGCCGCGCACCAGCGCGGCGGCGACGACGCGGCATACCTGCGGGGCCTCCTCGACGGCACGCAGGTGCTGGACGGCCTCTCCGTCGACACCGACATGCGGTGGCGGCTGCTGACCACCCTCGCCGCCTGCGGCGCCGCGACGACGGCCGACATCGACGCCGAGCTGGCGCGCGACAACACGGCCACGGGGCGCGAGCACTCCGAACAGGCCCGCGCCTCCTTCCCGACCGCCGAGGCCAAGGCCGAGGCCTGGCGCCGCGGCGTCGAGGAGACCGGCCTGCCCAACTCGGTCCTCGAGTCGGTCGCCGCCGGGTTCGCGACGGTGCACGACAACGCGCTCCTGGAGCCCTACGTCGAGAAGTACCACGCGATGCTCGACACCGTGGAGGGCAAGGGGTCGCACGCCATCATCGAGATCCTGGTCCGCGGCTTCTACCCCACGATCCTGGCCGACCAGCGCCTCCACGACGCCACCGAGGCCTGGCTGTCCGCGCACCCCGACGCGCCAGCAGCCCTGCGCCGCCTGGTCACCGAGAACCGCGACCCGATCGCCCGCGCCCTGCGCGCGCAGCAGCGTGATGCCGATGCCTGAGGCTGTCACGCAGGTCCTCGCCGCCCTGTCCGAGGTCACGCCCGAGTCGGCGTGGGACTGGTTCACCGGCAAGCCTTTGGACATCGTCATCACCGTCGTCGCGGCCGTCATCCTGCGGTGGCTGGCGCTGCGGTCCATCGGTCGGGTGGTCTCCTCGACCATCGCGCGGTCGGATTCCCGGCGGGCGGGCGAGACCACCCGCGCAGGACGAGTCCTGGCCCAGGCCACCGGCTCGGCCCACGAGCGGCACCGTCAGCGCACGCTGACGATGGGCTCGTTGCTCCGCAGCATGGTCACCTTCGTCGTGGTCCTGATCACGATCCTGACGATCATGACCACGGTCGGCATCCAGCTCGGACCGGTGCTCGCCACGGCCGGGGTCGGTGGCGTGGCCCTCGGGTTCGGCGCCCAGAGCCTCGTCAAGGACTTCCTCTCTGGCATCTTCATGATCCTCGAGGACCAGTACGGCGTCGGTGACGTCATCGACACCGGCGAGGCCATCGGCACCGTCGAGGAGGTCTCGCTCCGGGTCACCCGGCTGCGCGACGGCCAGGGTGTCGTCTGGTACATCCGGAACGGCGAGATCATCCGGGTCGGCAACAAGAGCCAGGGCTGGTCCACCGCGATGGTCGACATCCCGGTCGCCTACTCCGAGAACCTCGACAAGGTGATCCCGCTGATCCGCACCGTGGTGCACGAGCTCGACCAGAGCCCCGACTGGACCGACAAGCTGCTGGAGGAGCCGCAGGTCGTCGGTGTCGAGTCGATGACCGGCTCGGTCGTGACCATCCGCGTGATCGCCAAGACCGCCCCCGAGCAGCAGTACGGCGTCTCGCGCGAGATCCGCGAGCGGGTCAAGGCGGCGTTCGACGAGAACGGTGTCAAGGCTCCGGTCATGACGCCCTTCGGCCCCGCGGCCGGTGCCCGATGAACATCACCCCCCAAAGTTCTGCGCTCCTTCGTCGCTCCGATATTTTGCGGGGACCCCGATGAGCGCCCAGTCGCCCGGTGGCGAGCAGTTCGGCAGCTTCTACGACCAGGTCGGCGGGCACGAGACCTTCCGGAAGCTGGTCCACGAGTTCTACCGGGGAGTGGCCACCGACCCCCCGCTGCGCGCCCTCTACCCCGAGGACGACCTCGGACCGGCCGAGGAGCGGTTCCGCATGTTCCTCGAGCAGTACTGGGGTGGCCCGACCACCTACTCCGACCAACGCGGCCACCCCCGGCTGCGGATGCGGCACCACCCGTTCAAGGTGACTCCGCTGCAGCGCGACCGCTGGCTGCACCACATCATGGCGGCGGTCGACACCCTCGACCTCCCCCCGGCGAACGACCTGCTGCTGCGCGACTACCTCGAGCGCGCCGCCCACTCGATGGTGAACTCGCTCGACGAGGAGTGAGCCCGGCGCCGTTCCAGCCTGCGAGACACCGGGCCCCCGGTGAGGATCCGGTTTCCCCGAACGCGTTCGATGCGTCAGCATGGTTCCCCGTGACGACGACCCTCTCCACCACCCTCATCCACCCCGCAGCCTCGGCCGACGCCGCCTGGTGGCGGCACGCCGTGATCTACCAGATCTACCCCAGGTCCTGGGCCGACGCCGACGGTGACGGCATCGGCGACCTGCCCGGTGTCACCGCGCGGCTCGACTACCTCAAGGCGCTCGGAGTCGACGCCGTGTGGTTCAGCCCGTTCTACAAGTCGCCCCAGGCCGACGCGGGCTACGACGTCGCCGACTACCGCGACATCGACGACCTGTTCGGCAGCCTCGAGGACGCCGACGCGATGGTCGCGCGGTCGCACGAGCTCGGCCTGAAGGTGATCGTCGACCTCGTGCCCAACCACACCAGCGACGAGCACGAGTGGTTCAAGGCGGCGCTCGCCGCTGCCCCCGGCAGCGCCGAGCGCGACCGCTACATCTTCCGGGACGGCAAGGGCCCGCACGGCGAGCTGCCGCCCAACGACTGGCACTCGGTGTTCGGCGGCGACGGCTGGACCCGCATCACCGAGGCCGACGGACAGCCCGGACAGTGGTACCTCCACCTGTTCGACACCAAGCAGCCCGACCTCAACTGGGACAACCCCGAGATCGGCGACGAGTTCGAGTCGATCCTGCGCTTCTGGCTCGACCGCGGCATCGACGGCTTCCGGGTCGACGTCGCCCACGGCCTCATCAAGGAGAAGGGGCTTCCCGACTACGACGCCGAGCTGCACATCCTCGACGGCGAGGTGAAGCCCGGCGCCCCGATGCCTCCCATGTGGGACCAGGACCCGGTCCACGACGTCTACCGCCGCTGGCACCAGGTGCTGGCCGAGTACGGCGAGCCCGACCGCATCCTCGTGGCCGAGGCCTGGGTGCGCCCGCAGGAGCGCGCGGTGCGCTACGTCCGGGCGGACGAGATGCACCAGGCCTTCAACTTCGACTTCCTGATGAGCCAGTGGCGTGCTCCGGACCTGCGTGAGGTCATCGAGGCCTCTCTCGTGGCAGCCGACTCGGTGGGCGCTCCGAGCACCTGGGTGCTGTCCAACCACGATGTGGTGCGGCACGTCTCACGGCTGGGCCTGCCGGTCGGCAAGCGCCGTCCCAACGGCATCAGCGCCGAGGACCCCCAGCCCGACCGGGCCCTCGGACTGCGGCGCGCCCGCGCGGCGACCCAGCTGATGCTTGCGCTGCCCGGCGGCGCATACCTCTACCAGGGCGAGGAGCTCGGGCTGCCCGAGTCGACGGACATGCCGGCCGAGTTCCGCCAGGACCCGACCTTCATCCGCTCCAAGGGCAAGGAGATCGGCCGCGACGGGTGCCGCGTCCCGATGCCGTGGGAGAAGGACGCGCCGTCGTTCGGCTTCGGCCCGACCGACCAGACCTGGCTCCCGCAGCCCGCGATCTACGGCGACTACGCCGTCGACCAGCAGGACGGGGTCGAGGGCTCGACCCTCGAGCTCTACCGCTCCCTGCTGCGGACCAGGCGCGACCGCGACCTCGGCACGGGTGGGCTGCGGTTCGTCGATGGGTTCGGTGTCGACGTGGTCGCCCTGGTGAACACCGGCCAGGGCGAGGACACCCTCGTCGTCGCGAACCTCGGCACCGAGCCGGTGGCCCTGCCCGACGGCGCGACCGTGGTGGTGGCCTCGGGTGACCTGACCGACCAGGGCCTCGTGCCGACCGACACGACGGTCTGGGCAGCCCTCTGATCAGGTCCGCTGCTCTCACGGCAGACTGACGCCGTGAGAGCAGCGGACTTCGCCTACTTCGATGCGCCGACCCCCATCGGGCTGGCGCACCGGGGCGGGGCCAAGCTCGCGGCCAACCTCCACCTCGAGAACTCCCTCGCGGCCTTCCGCGCAGCGGTGCGAATGGGCTACCGCTACCTCGAGACCGACGTCCACGCCACGGCGGACGGCACGCTGCTCGCCTTCCACGACCAGCGGCTCGACCGGGTCACCGACCAGCGCGGCCTGATCGCAGACCTCCCGTATGCCGTGGTGCGGGCAGCGCGGATCCACGGCACCGAGCCGATCCCCCTCCTCTCGGACCTGCTCGAGGAGTTCCCCGACACCCGCATCAACATCGACGTCAAGGCACCCGGCGCCATCGCGCCCCTGGCCGAGGTGATCCGGCGCCAGGCGGCGATCGACCGCATCTGCGTCGGCTCGTTCTCCGATCGGCGACTGCGGGCCGTGCGCCGGCTCCTCGGCCCCGCGCTGGCCACCGCGACCGGACCGGCAGAGGTGACCGCCCTGCGCCTGGCACCGCAGCGGGTCGCCTCGTGGCTGCGCTCCCCCGCGGCCGTCCTGCAGATCCCGACCGGGCACGTCGTCGGCGGTCGCCGCCTCGACCTGGTCACCCCCGGACTGGTCGAGCGCGTCCACGCCATGGGCAAGCACGTCCACGTGTGGACCATCGACGACGCTGCCGAGATGCACCGGCTCTTCGACCTCGGCGTGGATGGCATCGTGTCCGACCGCATCGACACCCTCGCCGATGTCCTGGCCGAGCGCGGCGTACCGTTGCGCCGGTGACCGCGCCCACCCCCCGCCCCACCCCAGAGCGTGTCGAGGGTGCGGGTGCGGGCACCACCGGCGCGGGGCGGGTCGGTGTCTTCCACCCTCGCTACGTGCTGCTGTCCGTCTCCCTGCTGGCGCTCATCACGGTGATCGCCTTCGAGGGCATGGCGGTCTCCACCGCCATGCCGGACGCCGCCCGCGAGCTGGACGCGGTGCGGTCCTACGGGCTCGCCTTCTCGGTCATGCTGACCACCCAGCTGCTCGGCATCGTGCTGGCCGGGGTCTGGTGCGACCGGTCGGGTCCCCTGCCATCGCTCTTCGCGGGCCAGCTGCTCTTCGCGGCCGGGTGCGGACTGTGTGGGGGCGCGCAGTCGTTCGGGCCGTTCCTGGCTGGGCGTGGCGTGGCCGGCCTCGGAGCCGGGTTGATCATCGTCGCCGGCTATGTCGTCATCGGCCGCGCCTACCCGGAGTCGTTGCGGCCCAAGGTGTTCAGCGTGATCTCGGCTGCGTGGGTGCTGCCCTCGCTGCTCGGTCCACCGATCGCCGCGTGGGTCACGACGACCTGGTCCTGGCGCTGGGTCTTCTGGCTGGTGGTCGTGCCGGTCGTGGCCGCCATCGCGCTGGTGTTCGCCCGGCGGTCGCAGATCGTAGCGGCGGACGAGGGCATCGACGGGTCCAGCCGTGACCACCGCGCGCACGCCAGGGCGGCCTGGTTCGGCGTCCTGATCGCGGCCTCCGCCGGCGCCCTCCAGTGGGGCACGCACGACCTCGAGTTCACCTGGTCGGTCAAGACAGCGGTCGCCGTCCTCGGCGTCGTGGGGATCGCGGCCACCGCACCCATGCTGCTCCCGCGCGGCACGTGGCTGATGCGTCGCGGGCTGCCCTCGGTGATGCTGGCGCGCTTCCTGCTGACCTGTTCGTTCTTCGGCACCATCACCTACATCCCGCTCATGCTGGTCAACGAGCGCGGCCAGTCCCTCGCCACTGCCGGCACGAGCCTCGCCGTCGGCTCGCTCGGCTGGTCGGCCGGCTCCTGGGTCCAGGGCCGGGACCGCTGGGCGGGGCGCCGCCACCAGCTCGTCAGCGTCGGAGGCCTCCTCCTCGCGACGGGGCTGCTCGGCGTCGTGGCGGTCACCCACCTCGACGGGCACCCGTGGCTCATCGCCGTGGCGCTCGTCGCGTGCGGCATGGGCATGGGGCTGGGCACCGCGAGCCTCTCGGTCCTCTCGCTCACCCTCACGTCGCCCGCCGACCACGGCACGACATCGTCGTCACTCCAGCTCGCCGACGTCCTCGGTTCGGTGCTCGGGATCGCCGCGGCCGGCGCGGTCTTCGCGGCCCGCCACACGACCGCGGGTCAGGACATCCCGGTCTTCGTGAGCATGTGGCTGGGACTCAGCGTCGTCGCCGCCCTCGTCGTGGTCGCCGGTCAGCGGATCAGGACGTGACCGCCGGGCGTCGAGAGCCGCGTCCAGCGGCCGTGCGCCCACACCGTCACCGGCGCGTCGCCAGCACTTTTCACGAACCCGAGCACGTATGCCGCGAACGCACCGCCCGCGGGCACGGGCGGGGTCGTGGTCGTCAGACGCCCCCACACCTGCCGGCGAAGTGCCGCGACGGCTGAGCCACCGGCATCCGCCGGCGCACCCGAGGCGACCTCCTCGATCCCCTGCCGCGCCACGGCATACATGTCGTCGGCGGCGACCGCCCCGACGCGTTCCCACCCGCCACGGGGTGGCGCCATCGCCGCCCAGGCGACGCTGACGGTCACTGGCGGCACGGACAGGGTGGTGCCGCCCTCGCGCGCGAGGCGGTCGGTGACTGCGGCCAACGGCACCGTGACGTCGAGGTCGGCCGGCTCGGCCAGGGGCATCGCCCGCAGGCCGATCACGACCCCCTCGGCCATCAGGCCGCTACCGGGCAGGACCCCGACGTAGGCGGCCAGGGTCGGTCCGGTCGCCTGCAGCCGGATCGCGCCGTCCTCGTCGGCGGCCTTGGCACGGGCGACGTAGGTGCGCAGGTCGTCGAGACCCTGCAGGTCGGGGAAGGTCAGCTCCATCAGCGTCGGCGCCAGCGGAAGGGCACCGGCTCACCCGAGTGCGACCTGAGCATGGCCCGCAGCGACTCGTCCATCCGTCGCGGGGTGCTGGTCACGAAGTCGTAGAGGACCAGCGTGGTCTCCGCGCGGGCGTAGACCACGTCGCCCTCGCCACCGTCGGCCGACGGCCGCCCGTCGCGCACCTCGTAGGCGAGGTCGAAGCCGGCCCCCCCGATCTTCGTGGCCCACATCTCCACGACGATGGGCGGCACCCGGAACAGCAGGGGCGCGAGGTACTCGATCTCGTGGCGCGCCACGAGGATGCCCTCCGAGAGCACCGACCGGTCCTGGCCGAACCAGTCCTCGAAGCCGATCACGCGGGCGTCCTCCAGCAGTCGGAGGAACTGCACGTTGTTGACGTGCCCATAGGCGTCCATGTCGCTCCAGCGGAGCGGCACGTTGACCCGGTAGCGGCCGGTGGGCCCGCTCGGCTCGGGGCGGTCGTCGGAGACCTGGACGGGACTCTCTTCGCTGGCCATGTGGACATCCTCGCAGGGCTGTCGGGCCGGCGGCATACGGTGGTCGCCATGGAGACCACCGCGGCACCCGACCTGCACACCCAGGCCACCACCGTGCTGCGGCGCCTCGTCGGCCGCGACGACGTCGACTTCCGCGACGGCCAGCTCGAGGCCGTCGAGGCGCTGGTCGGCCAGCGTCGGCGGGTGCTCGTCGTGCAGCGCACCGGCTGGGGCAAGTCGGCGGTCTACTTCGTGTCCACCGCCCTGCGCCGGGCCGAGGGCGCCGGGCCGACCGTGATCGTCTCGCCGCTGCTGGCGCTGATGCGCGACCAGATCGCGGCCGCCGGCCGGGCCGGGATCCGCGCGGTGACCATGAACTCCGCGAACGCCGACGAATGGGGGCAGGTCTCGGCGGCGCTGGCCGCCGACGAGGTCGACGTCCTGCTGGTCAGCCCAGAGCGCCTGAACAACCCGAGGTTCCGCGACGAGCAGCTGCCCGACCTTGCTCGCCGGTGCGGTCTGCTCGTGGTCGACGAGGCGCACTGTGTGTCCGACTGGGGCCACGACTTCCGCCCCGACTACCGCCGGATCCGTGACCTGCTCACGGTGCTGCCCGCCGACACCCCGGTGCTGGCGACCACGGCCACCGCCAACGCCCGCGTCGTGACCGACGTGGTCGAGCAGCTCGGGGCCGGCGGCCACGACGTGCTGACCCTGCGTGGCGGCCTCGCCCGCGACTCGCTGCGCCTGGGGGTGATGGCCCTGACCTCGCCCGAGCAGCGGCTGGCGTGGCTGCTCGCCCACCTCGACTCGCTCCCGGGCAGCGGCATCGTCTACACGCTCACCGTCTCGGCCGCCGAGGACATCGCCGTCGCCCTGCGCGAGGCGGGTCACGAGGTGCGGGCCTACACCGGACGCACCGACCCGGCCGACCGCGAGCGCCTCGAGGCGATGCTGCGCGACAACCAGGTCAAGGCACTGGTGGCGACCTCGGCGCTGGGCATGGGGTTCGACAAGCCCGACCTGGGCTTCGTGCTCCACCTCGGCGCGCCCTCGTCGCCGGTCGCCTACTACCAGCAGGTCGGTCGTGCCGGTCGGGCCACCGAGCGGGCCGACGTGCTGCTCCTGCCCGGCCCGGAGGACAAGGACATCTGGGCCTACTTCGCCTCCGCCTCGATGCCACGCCAGGAGCAGGCCGACGCGGTGCTCACGGCGCTCGCGGGCTCGGCCAAGGCGCTCTCCACGGCAGCGTTGGAGTCCATCGTCGACATCCGGCGCACCCGGCTCGAGCTCCTGCTCAAGGTGCTCGACGTCGACGGCGCCGTCCAGCGGGTGCCAGGTGGTTGGACCTCGACCGGCCAGCCCTGGACCTACGACGCCGAGCGCTACGCGCGGGTGACGGCGGCCCGCGTGCGCGAGCAGGACCTCATGGTCACCTACGAGCAGACCGCCGGGTGCCGGATGGAGTTCCTCCAGGAGTCGCTCGACGACGACTCCGCAGCCGCGTGCGGACGGTGCGACTCGTGTGCCGGCGTGTGGTTCCCCACCGACATCCCTGACGTCGCAGTCACCACGGCCCGTGGTCGCCTCGAGCGGGCCGGGGTCGAGCTGGAGTCAAGGGCCCAGTGGCCGACGGGGATGGACCGGCTGGGTGTCCCGGTGCGCGGGAAGATCAGCCCCGACGAGGCGATGGAGACCGGTCGGGCGGTCGCCCGGCTCACCGACCTGGGCTGGGGTCAACAGCTCCGGTCGCTGCTGCGGGCCACCGATGCCGCGGTGCCGCCCGAGCTGGTGCGGGCCTGCGTGCCGATCCTGCGCGACTGGGGCTGGGCCGAGCGGCCAGTGGCCGTGGCCATGGTCCCCTCGCGCACCCGGCCCCTCCTGGTCGAGTCGCTGGGCCGGGGCATCGCCGAGCTGGGTCGGATGCAGTGGCTGGGCGCCCTCGACCCCGTCGATGGTGGACCGGTCGGCGAGGCCGGTGGCAACAGCGCCTTCCGGCTGGCCGGCGTGTGGGGTCGTCTGGAGGTCGGCGCCGAGCAGGCGTCAGGCCTGCGCGGCCTCGACGGACCCGTCCTGCTGGTCGACGACGTCGCCAACTCGCGCTGGACGCTCACGGTCGCGGCCGCCGCCCTGCGCCGTGCGGGCGCCACCGGCGTGCTGCCGTTCGTCCTGGCCCTCGACGCCTGACCCCGATCCGTCCGCAGCGCCGGCCGGGCCCGGCACGCCGTCGAGCGGCACCGTGAAGATCGGCAGGAACACCTGCACGACCGGGCCGATCAGCACGGCATACAGCACCGTCCCGAGCCCGACCACTCCGCCGAGCAGCCAACCCACGACGAGCACGGTCACCTCGATGCTGGTCCGCACCAGCCGGAAGCTGCGCCCGGTGCGGCGCACCAGCCCCGTCATCAGGCCGTCGCGGGGTCCGGGGCCGAACTGGCTCCCGATGTAGAGCGCACCAGCCAGCCCGTTGAGGACGATCCCCCCGACGAGGAGCACCACCCGCACGGCCATGGCGTCGGGAGCGTCGAGCAGCGCCAACGTCGCGTCGGTGGCCAGCCCGATGACGACCACGTTGGCGACGGTGCCGAGTCCCGGCCACTGCCGCAGCGGGATCCAGAGCAGCAGCACAGCCACGCCGACGATGATCGTCACGGTGCCAAAGCTGACCGGCAGGTGCTGGGCGATGCCGTAGTGGAAGACGTCCCACGGGTCGAGCCCGAGCCCGGAGCGGACCATCATCCCCATCGAGACCCCGTAGAGGGTCAGGCCTACGGCGAGCTGGACGAGCCGGCGGGTGGTCCGACCGGCCCGCAGCTGCTGCCGTGGGGTGAGGGAGGCGAGGGAGGTACGGGTCATGGTGCCAAGATTGGCCTGCATTGGTCTGTTCCTCCATAGCCAATCGTGAGAAAGTGGTCTGCATGTCGACCCGAGCGATCTCCGCGACCCGGCTGGTCCCCATGCTGGGCGCCGCCCTCGAGACGGCGCCGGCCTACCGCGGGCTCGCCGACGCGGTCCGGCTCCTCGTCGCCGACGGGCGCGTGCCCGTCGGGGCCCGCCTGCCCAGCGAGCGCGACCTCACGACGGCCCTCGGGGTGAGCCGCACGACCGTCACGCGGGCGTATGCCGAGCTGCGCGACCGCGGCTACCTCACCTCGCGGCAGGGCTCCGGCAGCGTCGTGGCCCTGCCGGGCGACCCGGCCGGGCGTCGTCAGGGCACCGCCCTCCACCCGTCGTCCGAGCAGCGCGACGCAGGCGTGATCGACCTCACCTGTGCCTCGATGAGCGCCCCGCCGGGCACGGTCGCCGCCTACGAGCGGGCCGTGGCCGAGCTGCCGCGCTACCTCGCCGGCACGGGCTACCACCCCCTCGGCCTGATGTCGCTGCGCGAGGCCCTCGCCGAGCGGTTCACCGAGCGCGGGCTGGCGACGACACCCGACCAGGTCATGGTGACCAGCGGCGCCCTCTCAGGGCTCGCGGTGACGGCTCGCGCGCTGCTCTCCCCCGGCGACCGCGTGCTGCTCGAGATCCCGACCTACCCCAACGCGATCGACACCCTGCGACGCTCCGGGGCCCGCGCCGTGGCCCTGCCCCTCGACCGCAACGGCTGGGACATCGGCGCCGCTGAGGCCGCCCTGCGCCAGACCGCACCGCGCGCCGCCTACCTGATCCCCGACTTCCACAACCCGACCGGCGCCCTCCTGCCCGACGCCCAGCGGGCCGAGCTCGGTGACGCCCTGGCCGGCACCCACACCGTCGGTGTCGTCGACGAGACGCTGGTCGACCTCGCCCACGACCCCGACCTCCGCATGCCCCGCCCCCTGGGCGCCCACCACCCCCGCACGGTGACCCTCGGCGGCGCGAGCAAGTCGTTCTGGGGAGGGCTGCGAGTGGGTTGGATCCGCGCCCCTCGCGAGCTGATGCCGGCGCTGGTCGGGGCCCGGCTGACCCTCGACCTCGGCGCCCCCGTGCTGGAGCAGCTGGTGCTGACCGACCTCCTCGGGCACCGGGAGCAGATCATCGCCGACCGGCGCGCGGCCATCGTCTCGACGCGCGACGCCCTTGTGGATGCCTTGCGAAATCGCCTGCCGCAGTGGAGGTTCCGCATTCCCGAGGGAGGCCTGTGCCTGTGGGTCGAACTGCCCGAGGCGCTGTCGACCCCGCTGTGCGCGGCAGCCGACCAGAGGGGCATCGTGCTGGCCCCCGGGGCCCAGTTCGCGGTCGAGGGGGGCATGGAGCGGTTCCTGCGACTGCCCTTCACCGGTCACGCACCGGAGTTGGTCGACGAGGCGGTCGAGCGCCTGGCCCTCGCGTGGGACGACGCGCAGTCGGCCCGGCCGTCGAGGCAGGGCGGCTCACCGCTCGTCGCGTGAGCGGGGGCGCCGGCGGCTGACCACAACGCCGACGAGGCAGACGGCTCCCCCGACGAGGGCGAGCGTGCTCGGCACCTCCGACAGGAAGGCCCAGGACATCAGCACCGAGAGCACGGTCACGAGGTAACCGAGCGGACCGAGGCGACCAGCCGGCATACGACGCAGTGCGTAGGCCCACGTCGTGAACGCGACGGCCGTCGGGAAGGCGCCGAGGTAGGCCGCGCCGAGGAGAGCCGACGTCGGGGCACCCTGTGCCTCGTGCACCAGCTCGCCGGCGTACGGCAGCGTGACCACGGTCCCGACCAGGCACCCGAGCCAGGTGGCCCGCAGGGCGTCGACGCTCCGGAGGGTGACCTTCTGCAGGAGCACCGACGACGCGTAGAGCACCGCGGCCACGAGGGCGAAGGCGATGCCTGCGCCATCGCGCCGTCCACTGGAGTCGGACGCCATCAGGGCGACCCCGGCGAAGGCCACCGCACACCCGAGGAAGACCGGTCGCGAGAAGCCCTCACGCAGGAAGAGCCCGCCGCCGAGGGCGATGAGGACGGGGGCGACGTTGACCAGGAGGGCCGCGGTGCCGGCGTCGACGTGCCGCTCGGCGGCATTGAGTGCCACGTTGTAGCCGGCGAACCACAGCGCGCCGTACCCGACGACGGGAAGCACTGCGCGCCAGCCCCGGGGCAGCAGCGGACCTGCGGCGCGTCCGCGCCCCAGCAGCACGAAGGGGGTGAGCACCACCGCGGCGACCGCGACCCTGGCCAGCGCCATCGGTCCCGGCGACAGGTGCGCACCGCTGCTGCGGATCACGACGAAGGCCGACGCCCAGAGCACGATCGTGACGAGCGCTGCCCCCGACGCCCGGGCCGGCGGGCTGACCAGGCGTCGCGGCGACGGCTCAGGCAGGGGGGCGTCGCACGGCTCGAGGACTGGACTGGTCGCGGTGGTCACCGGTCCATCGTCGAGGAACCTGACACATCAGCACAAGCGATGCTTTCTTCACTTTCGTTAAGCCTGACTGTATGGTCGTGAGTATGCTCGACGTGCACCGGCTCCGTGTCCTGCGCACCGTCGTCGCCACCGGGTCGGTCGGTGCGGCGGCCACCACCCTCGGCTACACGCCGTCCGCCGTGAGCCAGCACCTCGCCACCCTGCAGCGCGAGACCGGCCTGCTCCTCATCGAGCGCAAGGGCCGTGGCATCCAGCCGACGGCCGCGGGGCGCACCCTGGCCGACGAGGCCGGCCGGGTCCTGGAGTCGCTCAGCGGTGTCGAGGGGGTGGTCGGTGACCTGCGCGCCGGTCGCGTGGGGCGGCTGTCGATCAGCTACTTCGCCTCCGCCGGAGCGGCCTGGATCCCGCCGGTCGTCGCCGGGCTGATGCAGGAGTTCCCCGAGCTGCGCCTCGACCTGCGGCTCATCGAGCTGCTCGGCGACGAGCACCCCGACCCCGACCTCGAGATCTTCGTCGGAGGTGCCGACGAGCACCTGCGCCCCGGTCGCGCGCAGTCCCGGGTGCACCACCTGCTCGACGACCCCTATGCCGTGGTGGTGCCGACCGACCACCCGCTGGCCCGGCTGGCGAGCGTCCCGCTCGCAGACCTGGCGAGCGAGCAGTGGGTGGACAACGACTTCAACCGTGGCTTCTGTCGCCAGGTCATCCTCGATGCCTGCGCCGAGGCGGGTTTCAGCCCCGACTTCCGCATCGAGACCCACGACTACCCCACCGCGATCTCCTTCGTCGCGGCCGGCGTCGGGGTCACGGTCCTGCCCGGGCTGGGGGCCACCCGGCTGCCCGACGGGGTCGTCGCGATCCCCCTCGTGGCACCCACGCCGGTGCGCCACGTCTACGTCGCCGTGAAGGCGTCCGTCGAGCACCACCCGGCCGCCCGGAGGGCCGTCGAACTGCTGCGTGAGCGCGTCACCGCTCCCGCTAGGGTCGAGGCGTGAGCGACGAGAGCACCCCTGACTCCGCCGCCGGCGTCGACGCCGGCCCCGACGCAGGCTTCGACCCTCTGACCGACCTGCTCGACACCCTCGACCTCGAGGAGCTCGGCACGGCCAGGATCACCGTCGAGGGCGTCGGCGACCGCGCCGACTTCGGCGAGTCAGGGGCGACGGTCTTCCTGGGGCGCAGCCAGAAGATGCCCCACGGGCGCGTCTTCGGCGGCCAGGTCCTCGCACAGTGCGTGATCGCCGCCGGCCGGACGATGCAGGACGTCGACGACGGCGACGGACCCCGACACATCCACTCCCTGCACGGCTACTTCATGCGTCCCGGTGACGACACCCAGCCCATCCGGTTCGCCGTCGAACGGATGCGCGACGGCAACTCGTTCTCGACGCGGCGGGTGCACGCCATCCAGGACGGCCTGCCGATCCTGTCGATGATCACGTCGTTCCAGGAGGCCTCCGGTGGTCTCGACCACCAGGACCCGATGCCCGTCGTACCCGGCCCCGACGAGCTCCGCTCGCTCGCCGAGGAGTTCGGCGGGATCGACCACCCGGGGGCCCGACACCTGGTCAAGCGCCCGATCGAGCACCGGCACGTCGAGAACAACCTCTTCGTGGCACCCGGCCCCGAGCTCACCGCCCACCAGAGCGTCTGGATGAGGGCGCTGGGGCGGCTGCCCGACGACCCGCTGATCCACGCAGCCGTGCTGGCCTATGCCTCCGACTACACCCTCCTCGAGCCGGTGATCCGCAAGCACGGGCTGACCTGGACCGACCGGCGGCTGCGACCGGCGAGCCTCGACCACGCGATGTGGTTCCACCGGCCGGTCCACGCCGACGAGTGGATCCTCTACACCCAGGAGTCGCCCTCGGCCTCGGGCGGGCGCGGCCTGGGGATCGGTCGCATGTTCGCCGCCGACGGCACCCTCGTCGCGACCGTCGCCCAGGAGGGCATGGTCCGCGTCAAGGACGCGTGAGCGTGCCCGACGCGGCGCCGCGTGACCCGGGCCAGTGGGTGGTCGACGACCTGCGCGCCGACGACCACGAGGCCTGGGCACGACTGCACCGCGGCTACCTCGACTTCTACGAGTCCTCCCGCCCCGACGAGGTCAGCGCCATCGTCTGGGGCTGGCTGACGGACCCGGCCCACGAGCTCGAGTGCCTCGTGGTCCGCGCGCGTCCGGGCTCGGATCCCGTTGGTATCGCCCACATCCGGCCATTCGTCCGGCCGCTCCACGGATCGGTGTCCTGCTTCCTCGACGACCTGTTCGTGGCACCGGAGCACCGTGGCACCGGAGCCGTCGACGCGCTCCTCTCCGGGGTGCAGCGACGCGCCCGGGAGCGCGGGTGGACCACGGTCCGCTGGATCACGCGAGCGTCGAACACCCGGGCCCGGTCGACCTACGACCGGCTCGCCGTGGAGACCGACCTGGTGACCTACGACCTCGCCGTCGACTGACCCATCCGCACCACGGCCGCCGTGAACGGCGGCAGGTGCACGCCATGGCCGCGCAGCCGGGTCTGCGTCGGCTCCCAGGCGAGCACCACGCTCTCGGGCTCCGCATCGAGGGGCACCGTCCAGCGCGACTCGGCAAGGTTGACGACCACCCGGTAGGCGCCACGGCGGACGACCAACCAGCCGTCGCCCTCGTCGAAGTCGACCGCCACCGACTCGAGGCTGCCGTTGCCCAGGTCGAACTCGCCCCGCCGCAACGCGATCAACGCTCGGTACCACGCGAACATCCGCGCGTGCTCGCCCTCGTGCAGCTCGGCCCAGTCGAGCTGCGAGCGACGGTAGGTCTGCTCGTCCTGCGGGTCCGGCACGTCCTCGGCGGCCCAGCCGTGGGCCTCGAACTCGCGACGTCGCCCCTCGGTGACGGCGCGCTGCATCTCCGGCTCGTCGAAGTCCGTGAAGAACTGGAACGGCGTCGAGGCCGCCCACTCCTCCCCCATGAACACCATCGGCGTGAACGGACCAGTGAGGTAGAGGGCCGCCCCCATAGCCTGGCGACCCGGTGTCACGACTGCGGAGATGCGGTCGCCGACGGCCCGGTTGCCGACCTGGTCGTGGGTCTGCAGGTAGGCGAGGAACCGCCGTCCGTCGACCTTCCGGCGGTCGACCGGGGCACCCCACTCGGCGTCCCGGAAGCTCGACCAGCGGCCGTCGTGGAGGAACGCCCTCGTGAGCGTCTTGGCCAGCACCGCGAGCGGTCCGCCGTCCGGCATGGCCCGGCAGTGGCCGGCGAAGTCGCCGTAGTAGCCCTGCGTCTCGCCGGTCAGCGTGACGTGGAGGGCATGGTGGATGTCGTCGTCCCACTGGGCGTCCATGCCGAGCCCACCGTCGGCCGTCGGCGTGACAGTGCGGGGGTCGTTGACGTCGCTCTCCGCGATGAGGTCGAGGGGCCGACCCAGGCGCGCGCTCAGCGACGCCACCTCGTCGGCCAGCTGGGCCAGCACGTGCTGGTCGGAGTCGTCCTTGAGCTCGTGCACGGCGTCGAGGCGCAGGGCGTCCACGTGGAAGTCGGCGAACCACCGCAACGCGTTGTCGATGATCCACCGCCGCACGTGCAGGCTGCCCGGGCCGTCGAGGTTGAACCCGTTGCCCCACGGCGTGGGGTGGGCGTCGGTGAAGTAGGGACCGAACCGCGACAGGTAGTTGCCGACCGGGCCGAGGTGGTTGTAGACCACGTCGAGGCAGACCCCGAGGCCGAGGCCGTGGCACGCGTCGACGAAGCGCTGGAGCGCCGCAGGGCCGTCGTACTCGTCGTCGACCGCCCACGGCCCGACGCCGTCGTAGCCCCAGTTCCACCGACCCGGCCACGAGGCCACCGGCATCAGCTCGACCACGTCGACCCCGAGGTCGACCAGGTGCTGCAGCCGGCGCTGGGCTGCGTCGAGGGTGCCCTCCGGCGTGAAGGTCCCGACGTGCAGCTCGTAGACCACGGCACCGAGGACCCCCGCACCGTGCTGCGGTCCGGCCCAGGTCGCGTCGCGCCAGGTGTGCCGGCTCGCGTCGAACCAGCGGCTCTCGCCGTGCACGCCGTGGGGCTGCCAAGCCGAGCGCGGGTCAGGGGTGACCTCACCGCCGTCGACGCGGAACGCATAGTCCAGACAGGGGTATGCCGCCGTGCCCCACTCCGCGGCAGGGGCCTCCCACCGCCACCAGCCGTCGTCCTTGCGGTCCATCGCCGAGCGCCGCGCCGGGCCGTCGTCGAGGGACCACTCGACCTCCACGTCCTGGGCGGCCGGGGCCCACACGGTGAGCTCGGGCCCGGTAAGGACCGGCTCGCCGGCCGGCTTCGTCGCGGACAGGGACGTCATCTGTGGGGTGTTCATCGGGGCTCTGTGTTCACTTACGGTCGGTGCTCGTGTGCGGACGGCGTTCAGGTGCGGTGATGCGTCAGGTGCGCTCTAGGCTGCCATGCCGCGCGAGCAGGGCAACCGGAAGGGCCTCCAGCAGCTCGGTGAGGAGCACCGACCCCGCCGTCCCGGGTGTCACGCGGCGGTCGGTGAGCAGGTCCACCCAGGTGCCCTCGGGGAGGTCGATCCGGGCCGCGCCCCAGCCGCCGTCCGCGCGCAACCGCTCGCCGAGCCGGGTGGCGACGGCGACCACCTGCGTGCCACTCGCGTCGCCACGTCCCAGGGCCAGCGCGTGCCCGCTCGACGTGGGGACGGCGGCATACGTGGCGTGCTCACCGGTGAACCACTCGGGGTGGTCACGGCGCAGCCGGAGGGCGCGGGCGGTGACGAGCAGCTTCTCGTCGTCGAGGTCGCGGGCGGGCGCGCCGCCGTCGAGCCGGGCGAGGCGCTGCCTGCGGGCGGAGTAGTCGACCGGGCGACGGTTGTCGGGGTCGACGAGGGAGAGGTCGACGAGCTCGGTGCCCTGGTAGACGTCGGGGACGCCGGGCAGGACGAGCTGGAGCAGCTTCTGGCCCAGCAGGATCTCGCGGGCGGCCGGGGCGGCTCGCTCCACCCACCGACGTACCTGCTCGACGAGCGAGGGGTCGGTGGTCAGGGCCTCCACGAAGGTCGCGACGTCGGCCTCGTAGGCGCTGTCCGGGTCGGTCCAGGTGGTGTGCAACTTGGCCTCGCGGACCGCCTTGGTGGCGTAGGCCCGCAGGCGGTCGGTGTCGACCGGCCAGGCGCTGACGGCCGTCTGGAGGAGGAGGTACTCGGTGGCCGGGTCGAGCCGGTCGCCCCGGTGGGCGGCCGCACGGTCGCGGGTCTCGCCCACCCACGCCGCCCACTCCCCCGGTAGCTCGGAGAGGACCGAGAGCCGGGCACGGACGTCCTCGGACCGCTTGGTGTCGTGGGTGGACAGCGTCGTCATCGTGGTGGGCCAGGTGGCGAGCTGCCGGCTCGCGAACGCGTGCAGCTCGGTCGGGTCGAGCCCGAGCCGGCCGGGATCGCCACCGACCTCGTTGAGGCCGGTGAGGCGCGCGTAGCGGTAGAACGCGGTGTCCTCGATGCCCTTGGCCATCACCGGGCCACAGGTCTGCTGGAACCGCACCATGAACTCGCGGTGGGCGTCCTCCGCCGCCTCGTCCAGCTCGTCGAGTGGAGTGCCCGCGGCCAGGAGCGAGACGATCCCGACCGCGTCCTGGTCGGCGTCGGCGACCTGCGCGGCTGCTCGGGCCTCGGCGTGGGCCAGCACCTGCAGCTGCTCGTGGTCATCGGCCTGGCCGGGCACGAGGTAGGCGCGGTAGCGGTCCATCGCCACGAGGAGCGCGCCCAGCCCACGGCGCAAGGAGGCCTGGTCCTCGTCGGGCACGATCCTGGCCAGCAACCGCATGAGCCGGTTGACCTCGGCCTCCTGGACCTGCGCGACGACCTGTTCCTTGGCGGCCAGCACCAGCGCGTCGAGCTCCTGTCGCTCCCCCACGAGCTCGGTGAGCAGGTCGGTCAGTGGCGCCTCGCCGTCGGGGTCGACGAACACCTGCTGCACCCGCAGGAGGGTGTCGTAGCCCGTCGTGCCCGCACACCGCCAGTCGTCGGGCAGCTGCTCGTGACCCTCGAGGATCTTCTCGGCCACCACCCAGGCGTCACCGGTGGCGTCGGCGAGCCCTGCGAGGTAGCCGCCCGGGTCGGCCAGCCCGTCGGGGTGGTCGATCCGGAACCCGTCGATCGTGCCCGCCCCGAACTCCTCCAGGAGGAGCCGGTGGGTGTGGTGGAACACGTCCGGGTCCTCGACCCTGACGGCGGCCAGGGTGGTGACGTCGAAGAACCGACGGTAGTTGAGGCGGCTGCCACCCTCGCGCCAGTCGCAGAGCCGATAGTGCTGCGCTGCAACGAGATCGGCGAGGTCGAGCGATTCAGTCCCAGGTCTGACCGGGAACACGTGGTCGTAGTAGCGCAGGACCGTCTCGTCACCGTGCGGTCCACCCCCGCCCTCCACCGAGAGCTCGTCGGCAGCGAGCACCGCCTCCAACGACTGGCCGAGCACCGGCACCAGGACGCGACCGTCCTCGACCTCCCAGTCGACGTCGAACCAGTGGGCGTGGTCGGAGTCGCGACCGTCGCGCAGCAGGAACCACCAGGGGTGGTTGAGCGAGGCCGGCGTCGGGGTCGTCATGTGGTTGGGCACAACGTCGACGACCGCCCCGAGCCCCGCCTCCCGGAGGGCTTCGGTGAGCAAGTCGAACCCCTCTGCGCCACCCGCCTCCTCGTTGAGGAACTCGTGGCTGACCACGTCGTACCCGTGCGTCGACCCCGGTGCCGGAGCCAGGATGGGTGACAGGTAGGCGTGCGAAACCCCCAGTGCGGCAAGGTAGTCCGCCTGCTCGGCGGCATCGCCGAAGGTGAAGGCCGGTTGGACCTGCAGCCGGTAGGTCGCGGTGGGAACCACCCGCCCGGGGGCGGGCCGGTGCGCTGCCGCGCCCTGCGGCATACCGGCCTGCACCGCGCCCGTCGACGAGCTCATCGGCGGGCGAGCGCCGCTCCGGCGGGCGATCCCGAGGGGAGCACTCGAGGACAGCGCAACACCACGACGCTGCGGCCGTGCGCCTTCACCTTTGCGTCGGGCCTGTACTCCTTGGCCTCGACCTCCTGCGCGAAGGTGTCCAGCTCGGTGACCCAGCGTTCGCCGTACTCCTTGCCCGGCAGGACGAAGGGCAGCACGTCGTGGTGGCCGTTGAAGATCACCAGGAAGTGGTCGTCGAGGGTCTGCTGACCGCGCGTGTCGGGCTCGGGAATGCTCTGCCCGTTGAGGAAGACCATCATCGAGCGCGCGTAGCCGTTGGCCCAGGAGTCCTCGTCCATGTGGTTGCCGCCGGGCTCGAACCACGCGATGTCGCCGACCGGGCTCTCGCCACCGTGGTCGGCCGAGCCGGCGAAGAACCGGCGGCGGCGGAAGACGGGGTGGTCACGACGCAGCTCGACGAGCCGCTGGGTGAAGGCGATGAGGTCGAGCTGGTCCTGGTCGAGGTTCCAGTCGATCCACGAGATCTCGTTGTCCTGGCAGTAGCCGTTGTTGTTGCCACCCTGCGTGCGACCCAGCTCGTCACCGTGCAGGATCATCGGGACCCCCTGCGAGACCAGGAGCGTCGCGAGCAGGTTGCGCTGCTGGCGCAGCCGCAGGGCATTGACCCGCTTGTCCTTCGAAGGGCCCTCGACGCCGCAGTTCCACGAACGGTTGTGGCTCTCGCCGTCGTTGCCGCCCTCACCGTTGGCGTCGTTGTGCTTCTCGTTGTAGGACACCAGGTCTCGCAACGTGAAGCCGTCATGGGCCGTGACGAAGTTGATCGAGGCGATCGGCTTGCGGCCGCTGTGCTCGTAGAGGTCGCTGGAGCCGGTGAGGCGCGAGGCGAACTCACCGAGGGTCGCGCTGTCGCCGCGCCAGAAGTCACGGACCGTGTCACGGTACTTGCCGTTCCACTCGGTCCACAGGGGCGGGAAGTTGCCGACCTGGTAGCCGCCGTCGCCGACGTCCCAGGGCTCCGCGATGAGCTTGACCTGGCTGACCACCGGGTCCTGCTGGACGAGATCGAAGAACGCCGACAGCTTGTCGACCTCGTGGAACTGGCGGGCCAGCGTCGCCGCGAGGTCGAACCGGAAGCCGTCGACGTGCATCTCGGTCACCCAGTAGCGCAGCGAGTCCATGATCAGCTGCAACACGTGGGGGTGCCGCATGAGCAGGCTGTTCCCCGTGCCCGTGGTGTCGTAGTAGTGCGCCTTGTCGTCGTCGACGAGCCGGTAGTAGGCCGCGTTGTCGATCCCGCGGAAGCAGATGGTGGGGCCGAGCTGGTTGCCCTCGGCCGTGTGGTTGTAGACCACGTCGAGGATGACCTCGATGCCCGCCTCGTGGAGCGCCTTGACCATGCCCTTGAACTCAGCCACCTGCTCACCGCGGGTGCCGTATGCCGCGTAGCCGTTGTGCGGCGCGAGGAACCCGATCGTGTTGTAGCCCCAGTAGTTCGACAGGCCCTTGTCGCGCAGGGTGAAGTCGTTCACGAACTGGTGCACCGGCATCAGCTCGATCGCCGTGATGCCGAGGCCCTTGAGGTGCTCGATGATCACCGGGTGGGCGATCGCGGCGTAGGTGCCGCGGATGTCCTCCGGGATGTCGGGGTGGGTCTGGGTGAGGCCCTTGACGTGGGCCTCGTAGATGACCGTGTTGTGGTACTCGTGGCGAGGGAGGCGGTCCTGGCCCCAGTCGAAGAAGGGGTTGATGACCACGCCCATCATCGTGTGTCCGAGGCTGTCCTCGACGTTGGCCCTGGCCGGGTCCTCGCTCGGCGAGTCGAAGTCGTAGGAGAACAGCGACTGGTCGCCGTCCGGCTGACCGTCGATCGCCTTGGCGTAGGGGTCGAGCAGCAGCTTCTGGGGGTTGCAGCGGTGACCGTTGGCCGGGTCGTAGGGACCGTGGACGCGGTAGCCGTAGCGCTGACCGGGCTGGACGCCGGGCAGGAAGGCGTGCCACACGAAGCCATCGACCTCGGGCAGCTCGACGCGCGTCTCCGCGCCCTCGTCGTCGATGAGGCAGAGCTCGACCTTGTGCGCCACCTCGGAGAACAGCGCGAAGTTGACCCCCGTGCCGTCATAGGTCGCGCCGAGGGGGTAGGACTTGCCGGGCCAGATTTCCATGCATCGCCTTCGTCGTAGATCAGCCCACGGGTGCGGGGCCGGGTGAAGAAGGACGTCGACGGCCTCCAGCGAACCCATTGTGCACGACTCCTCGCCTTTGACACGCCAGGTCCGCCCCACGCACTAAGCGGGCGCTTAGTACACTCGCCGGAAGACCCACGGCGCATCCCCGGCGTCACCCACCAGCAGCAGGAGTCCCCATGAGCACCCAGCGCGTCGCAGTCGTCACCGGAGCAGCCCGCGGCATCGGGGCGGCCACCGCGCTGCGCCTTGCTCGTGACGGCAACGCGGTCGCGGTCCTGGACCTCGACGAGGCGTCGTGCGCCGGCACCGTCGAGGCGATCGAGGCGGCGGGCGGTCGGGCCATCGCCGTCGGTGTCGACGTCAGCAAGGCCGACCAGGTCGAGGCGGCCGTTGCCCGGGTCGCCGACGAGCTCGGGCCGCCGACGATCCTCGTCAACAACGCCGGCATCATCCGCGACAACCTCATCTTCAAGATGACCGAGGACGACTGGGACGCCGTCATGGGCGTGCACCTGCGGGGGTCCTTCCTCATGACCCGCGCGGTGCAGGCGCACATGTCCGCCGAGAAGTACGGACGCATCGTCAACCTGTCGTCGTCCTCGGCGCAGGGCAACCGTGGCCAGGCCAACTACTCCGCGGCCAAGGCAGGGCTCCAGGGCTTCACCAAGACCCTCGCCATCGAGCTGGGTCGGTTCGGGGTCACCGCCAACGCGGTCGCCCCGGGCTTCATCCAGACGGACATGACGGCATCCACGGCCGAGCGGATCGGCGTGCCGTTCGAGGACTTCATCAAGCACTCGGCCGCCCAGATCCCGGTGCAGCGGGTCGGCCAGCCGGAGGACATCGCGGCCACCATCTCCTTCCTGTGCTCGGAGGAGGCCGGCTTCGTCTCGGGCCAGGTCATCTACGTGGCCGGTGGCCCGCTCGACTGAGGGGTGCCCGGTTCCTCCGATTCTTCGCGCAGCCCTCCAGCAGCTGCGTACGGCTGTCCCCAGGTCCTTCTGAGCCGGGGGCCTTGACAGGCGGCCTTGTCCGGGTTGATAGTTTCCGTATCAGTTAATAAACCGATCGGTTAAGGATCATGAACCACCACGACCAGCTCAGCACCACCTTCGCCGCCCTGGCAGACCCGACGCGACGCGCGATCCTCGAGCGCCTCGCCGACGGTGACGCCACGGTCGGCGAGCTCGCCGAGCCGTTCGCCATGACCCTGCCGGCCATCTCCAAGCACCTCTCGGTGCTCGAGCGGGCCGGGCTGGTCGCCAAGGACCGTGACGGCCAGCGACGCAACTGCCGCATCACCGCCACCCCACTGAAGAGCGCGACGTCGTGGCTCGAGGAGTACCGCCGCCACTGGGAGGCCAACCTCGACAACCTCGACGCCTACCTCAACCGCATCCAACAGCCCCGCATCCAACAGCCCCGCATCCAACAGCCCCGCATCCAACAGCCCCGCATCCAGGGGACCGCACGCCCCACCACCACCGGTCACGCCGACACGCACCAGGAGAAGCAGTCATGAGCAACGCAGCCGACACCCACCAGCGCGCCACCATCACCCACGACGGCTGCGAGGTCGTCATCACCCGCACCTTCGCCGCACCCGCAGCCCTCGTCTACGAGGCGATGACCAAGCCCGAGCACATCCGCCAGTGGTGGGGTGCCGGGCACGGCGAGGTCACCACCTGCGAGGTCGACCTCCGCGTCGGCGGCAAGTGGCACTTCGCGCAGACCACCCCCGCCGGCGACGAGGTGTCGTTCTCCGGCGAGTACCGCGAGCTCGACCCGCCCGGCCGGATGGTGCACACCGAGATCTTCGACAACATCCAGAGCCCGGAGTCCGTCATCGAGTCCACGTTCGCCGAGCAGGACGGGTTCACGACGCTGACCGCCGTGATCACCTACGACTCGCCGGAGACGGTCGAGATGGTGCTCGCGTCGGGCATGGAGACCGGCATGAACGACTCCTACGACGCCCTGGAGAAGATCGCCCAGGGCCTCGCGGCCTGAGTCAGGCGCCGAGCACGACCAGGCGTCCGGTGCTCTCCCCGGCTCCCAGCCGGGCGAGGGCTCCGGGCGCCTCGTCGAACGGCACCACCTGCGACACGAACGGTCGCACGACACCAGCGTCGGCCCAGGACACCAGCTGGTCGTGCGCCGCAGCAGCGACGGCGTGGTCGCGCTGGAGGTACAGGCCCCAGTGCAGACCCAGGATCGAGTAGTTCTTGACCAGGGCGTGGTTGAGCGCGGGGGCCGGGATCGTGCCGCTGGTGAAGCCCACCACCACGAGCCGGCCCTCGAACGCCACCACCTTGGTCGAGGCGTCGTACGCCGCGCCGCCCACGGGGTCGAAGACGACGTCGGCGCCGTTGCGGCCGAGCGCCTCCTTCAGGGCGGCCACGAGGTCGCCGGCCGAGCGGTCGACGACCACATCGGCCCCGGCCGCTCGCGCGACCTCCGCCTTGGCCCCGCTGCCGACCACGGCCACGACCCGCGCGTCGAGCGCCTTGCCGACCTGCACCGCCGCCGTGCCGACTCCGCCCGCCGCCGCGTGCACCAGCAGGCTTTCCCCCGCCCGGAGCGCGGCTCGCCGCACGAGCCCCACGTATGCCGTCTGGTAGCCGATCGTCAGCGCGCTCGCCTCGGCGTCGGGGAGCGACGCCGGCGCCGCGAACGTCCCGGTGGCGGGCATGAGGCACTCCTGCGCCAGCCCTCCGTGGGGCGCCGCGGTCGTGCCGACGACCCGCTCGCCGATCGCGAAGCCCGTGACACCCTCCCCGAGCTCGAGCACCTCGCCGCAGACCTCGACGCCCGGGGTGAACGGCAGGTCGGGTCGCACCTGGTAGTGGCCCCGCACCATCAGCACGTCGGGGAAGTTCAGCGCGGTGGCCAGCACCCGGACCCGCAGGTGCCCGGGCACGACGGCGGGGAACGGCGCGTCGACGGCCTGCAGCACATCGGCCGGCTCACCCAGCGCCGTGACCTGCCAGGCCCTCATGCGTCCGTCCACTTCACGACGACGCTCCCGACCGAATGACGTTGCGACACTAGAGATTTCCGCCGAGCGTCACGCCACCATCGACCACGAGGGTCTGCCCGGTCACCCAGCTGGCGTCGGGAGAGAGGAGGAACGACACGGCCCCGGCGATGTCGTCAGGAGCGCCGAGTCGCTTCATCGGATAGCGCGCCGCGACCTTCTCCTCGCGTCCCTCGTACAACGCTTGCGCGAACTGCGTCTTGACGATGGCCGGCGCCACGGCGTTCACGCGGATCGACGGCCCGAGCTGGTACGCCAGCTCGACGGTGAGGTGGATCAACGCAGCCTTGCTCACGGCATACCAGCCGATCGTGCCGGTGGCCCCGAGTCCGGCGATGGACGCGACGTTGACGATGGCGCCGGGTCGGTCGCCCTCCCCCAGCCCGGCGGCGATCGCCTTCTGGGTCCACGAGAACGCGGCCAGCACGTTGACGTCCATGATCTTGCGCGCGACGTCGAGTGGTGCGTCGAGGATGGGGCCGTAGACGGGGTTGATGCCGGTGTTGTTGACCAGGTGGTCGAGGCCGCCGAAGGCCTCGTGAGCGAGTCGGATCACCTCGTCCTGGTGCGCCTCGTCGGCGGCGTTGCCCGCGACGCCGAGCGCCGTGGACTCGCCGCCGAGCTGCTCGACCGCCTCGGCCAGCGCCTCCGGCTTGCGCGCCGTGATGACGACGCGGGCGCCCTCGGCCACCAGCTTCTGGGCGATCCCCAGCCCGATGCCCCGGGAGGCGCCGGTGACGATCGCGACCTTGCCCGCGTGGACTCCCTGTCGGGCCGGGGCCGAGGCAGCGGTGTCAGGAGCAGCGGTGTCAGGAGCAGCCACGTCAGAGACCGAGGTCTCGGCCGATGAGCTCCTTCATGATTTCGTTCGACCCGGCCCAGATCTTGGAGACCCGGGCATCGCGCCAGGCGCGAGCCACGCGGTACTCGTTCATGAAGCCGTACCCGCCGTAGAGCTGGACGCACTCGTCGAGCACGTCGTTCTGCACCTGGGCGGAGAACCACTTGGCCTTGGCGGCGTCGACCGCGGTGAGCTTCTGCTCGGCGTGGGCGGCGATGCAGTCGTCGACGTAGGCCTGGGTGACCTCGAGCTTGGTCTGCAGCTCGGCCATCTTGAACTTGTTGTGCTGGAACGAGCCGACTGCCTGACCGAAGGCCTTGCGCTCCTTGGTGTAGGCGACCGTCTCGCGGAAGATCTGGAAGGCGTGCGCGGTGTTGGCGACCGCCGCCCCGACCCGCTCCTGCGGGAGGCGCTGCATCATCGAGATGAAGCCCAGGCCCTCCTCGCCGAGCCGGTTGGCGTCGGGGACCAAGACGTCCTCGAAGAACAGCTCGGACGTGTCGGCCTCCTCCTGACCGACCTTGTCGAGCTTGCGGCCGCGGCTGAAGCCCTCCATCCCGGCCTCGACCATGAACAACGTGATCCCCTTGGCGCCCTTGGACGGGTCGGTGCGGGCGGCGACGATCACGAGATCAGCCTGGTAGCCGTTGGTGATGAACGTCTTGGAACCGTTGAGGACCCAGCCGTCACCGTCGCGGACGGCGGTGGTCCTGAGCGCGGCGAGGTCGGACCCGCCGGATGGCTCGGTCATCGCGATGGCGCAGATGAGGTCGCCGTTGGCCATGCCGGGCAGCCAGCGCTCCTTCTGCTCCTGGGTGCCGAGGTCGACGATGTAGGGCGGGCACACGTCGGAGTGGATGCCGAAGCACGACGAGACGGCGAAGTTGAAGCCCGCGATCTCCTCGGCGGCGATGGCGTTGAACCGGTAGTCATCGGCGCCCGCGCCACCGAACTCCTCGGGGATGTCGAGCCCGAACAGGCCCTGCTTGCCCGCTTCCTTCCAGATGTCACGGTCGACCGACTTCACCTCGAGCATCTGCTCGGCGCGCGGCTTGAGCGTGCGCTCGACGAACTCTCGGACCGAGCTGCGGAAGGCCTCGTGGTCGGGACCGTAGACATTGCGGGGCATGGCTCTCCTTGACGGTGACGCTGAATCCTCGGTGGCGCGGGATCCTCGGTGATGGTTCAAACCTGGGTTACTAAGCGCTTGCTTAGTGTCCGATGACTGGGGCATGCTGTCAACCATGTCCAGCCCCGCGCGCTCCGTGCCTGCGTTGTCCAACGACGCCGGCACCGCCACGGCCCACCGCCTGCTCGAGGCGGCGGCCGAGGCGTTCGCCGACCGGGGCTTCCACGCGACGACCACCCGCGACATCGCCTCGCGCGCCGGGCTGTCCCCCGCCGGGGTCTACGTGCACTTCGCCTCGAAGGAGGAGCTGCTCTACCAGCTCAGCCGGGAGGGCCACGTGGCAGCGCGCGACATGCTCCGCGCCGCGGCGGAGGGGGCGGCGACCCCCACCGAGGCGCTGCGAGCGATCATGGGCCAGTTCGCCACCTGGCACGCCGAGCACTTCCGCGTGGCGCGGATCGTCCAGTACGAGTTCGCGAACCTCACACCCGAGCACCGCGACGCCGTCCTCGCCCTGCGCAAGCAGATCGACGCCGTCGTGCGCGACGTGGTGACGGCCGGTGTCGCCAGCGGCGAGTTCTCCGTCGACGACATCCCCGACACCACCTTGGCGCTGATGTCGATGGCCGTCGACGTCGCCCGCTGGTACGACCCTGAGATCAAGCGCACCCCCGACGCCATCGGCGCGGCATACGCCGACCTCGGCATCCGCCTCGTCACCGGCTGAACCACCTGCACCACGGCCCCCGGCGTGCCGAACAACGCGACGAGGTCGTCCCAGTCCCGCTCGGTGAGCGGGGCGGTGACGACCTCGTCGGGGTTCGTGGTCATGCGTCGTGCAGTCGGGCCCGTCAGTCGCGGGTCAGCTTGCGGTAGGTGACGCGGTGCGGTCGGGCGGCGTCGGCGCCGAGGCGGTCGACCTTGTTGGCCTCGTAGGACTCGAAGTTGCCCTCGAACCAGTACCACTTGGCGGGGTTCTCGTCGTCACCCTCGTAGGCGAGGATGTGCGTCGCCACCCGGTCGAGGAACCACCGGTCGTGGCTGATCACCACGGCGCACCCGGGGAACTCGAGCAGGGCGTTCTCCAGCGAACCCAGGGTCTCGACGTCGAGGTCGTTGGTCGGCTCGTCGAGCAGGAGCAGGTTGCCGCCCTCCTTGAGGGTGAGCGCCAGGTTGAGCCGGTTGCGCTCGCCACCGGACAGGATGCCGGTCTTCTTCTGCTGGTCCGGCCCCTTGAAGCCGAACTGCGACACGTAGGCCCGCGACGGGATCTCGACCTGGCCGACGTTGATGTAGTCGTGGCCGCCGGACACCGTCTCCCAGAGGTTCTTCTCGGGGTCGAGACCGCCGCGGCTCTGGTCGACGTAGGAGATCTTGACCGTCTCGCCCACCTTGACCGAGCCGCTGTCGGCCTCCTCGAGGCCGACGATGGTCTTGAAGAGGGTGGTCTTGCCGACACCGTTGGGCCCGATGACGCCGACGATTCCGTTGCGCGGCAATGTGAACGAGAGCTTGTCGATGAGGACGCGGTCGCCGAACCCCTTCTTCAGGTCCTTGACCTCGATCACCGTCGACCCCAGGCGCGGGCCCGGCGGGATGGCGATCTCGTCGAAGTCGAGCTTGCGCGTGCGGTCGGCCTCGGCTGCCATCTCCTCGTAGCGGGCCAGGCGAGCCTTGGACTTCACCTGACGGGCCTTGGCGTTGGACCGCACCCACTCGAGCTCTTCCTTGAGCCGCTTGGACAGCTTGGCGTCCTTCTTGCCCTGCACCTGCAGACGGGCCTGCTTCTTCTCGAGGTAGGTCGAGTAGTTGCCCTCGTAGGGGTAGGCGCGGCCGCGGTCGAGCTCGAGGATCCACTGGGCGACGTTGTCCATGAAGTAGCGGTCGTGGGTGACCGCGACGACGGCACCGTGGTAGGCCCCGAGGTGCTGCTCGAGCCAGAGGACCGACTCCGCGTCGAGGTGGTTGGTGGGCTCGTCGAGCAGCAGCAGGTCGGGCTTCTGCAGGAGCAGCTTGCAGAGGGCGACCCGGCGGCGCTCACCACCGGAGAGGACGGTCACGTCGGCGTCCGGCGGCGGGCAGCGCAGGGCGTCCATCGCCTGCTCGAGCTGGGAGTCGAGGTCCCAGGCGTCGGCGGCGTCGATGGCCTCCTGCAGCTTGCCCATCTCCTCCATCAGCGCGTCGAAGTCGGCGTCTGGCTCGGCCATCTCGGCGGAGATGGCGTTGTAGCGGTCGAGCTGCGCCTTGATCTCGCCGGCGCCCTCCTCGACGTTGCCGAGCACCGTCTTCTCCTCGTTGAGCTCGGGCTCCTGCATGAGGATCCCGACGGTGTAACCGGGCGTCAGCCGGGCCTCACCGTTGGACGGCTGGTCGAGGCCGGCCATGATCTTGAGGACCGATGACTTGCCGGCTCCGTTCGGCCCGACGACGCCGATCTTGGCGCCGGGGTAGAAGGAGATGGTGACGTCATCGAGGATGACCTTGTCGCCGTGGGCCTTGCGGGCCTTCGACATGACGTAGATGAACTCGGGCATGGGGGCAAGGCTATCGGCCGGGGCCCCCACGCCCGAATCCGCGTCACACGGTCGAGAGCTCGCGACCGCCGTCACCCCGAGGCACTTCACCGGTCGGCTCGAGCGCCACCTCGTAGTCGTCCGTCTCCGGGTCGTGCTCCCCCGTGGCCCGCCGGGTGGCGAGGTCGCCGGGGTCGTAGGAGGCGAAGTCCTCCTCGACCGCGACCGGTTCACCCTCGAGTGCCGCCATCGCATCCTGCACCCCCTCGTCGGCCATCCGGTCCTGCGTGTCGAGCTGGGCCCGGGACACGCGGGTCAGCGAGGTGGTGCCCCAGCTGAGGTCGTGACCGACGTTGTAGGCGTCGATCTCGACCGAGGTTGCGTGGCTGTTGTCCTGGCGCAGCCACTGGTTGATCCGGAGCCGGCCGTAGACGACCACGGGCTCGCCCTTCTTGAGCGAGTTCGCGACGTTGGCGCCGAGGGACCGGAACGCCGTCACGTTGTAGAAGCTGGTGCCGCCGTCCTCGTACTCCCGCGTCTTGGGATTGAGCCGGCGCACCGTCGACGCCAGTCGGAAGGCCGCGAACGGCACCCCGTGGCGGGTGGTCCGCGACTCGGGGTCGGCCACCACCCGACCGGTCACCGTGATGTAGGACTCGTTCATCTCGCTCACCTCATCTGTGTCGTCTCACCTGTCCATGAGCCCGGGGTACGACCCCGGGTTACGAGGCAACTGTGGTGTGGCTGCCAGGGCCCCCGCGACAGGGCACGCTCGCGCCTGTGGACACCCCGAGGGAGTGGGACGACCGGTGCACGAGCAACGCCTCAACGGCGCGAAAGCTGCTCCGCCCGCTCGAGCGACTCGCGGGTCTGGCGGTGCCGATCGAGCACGGCCCGCACCGGGCCGACGATGCGCTCGCCAGCGACCTCGGCGACCTTGTCGGTGAGGCGCCGTCGGATCTGCCGACCCCGGTGTCGTGCGCCCCGGCGCCCGAGGGCACGGGCCAGTGCGGCCAGGCCGAGCCCGAGGAGCAGGCCCCCGACGAACATCAGCAGCGGGTAGGGCAACGGACCGAGCCGCGGCGTCTCGATGTCGGGGAGCGCGAGCCACCCCATCACCACGAGCACGGCGAGCCAGAGGAAACCGAGCACCGCGACCAGGGCCAGCACGAGCTGCGCCGCTCCGAACAGCCGCCACCACAGGGGAGCCCGCATCTTCAGCGACGTGCCCACGACCGCCTGGTCGAGCGCGTCGGCGAGCTCGGGGCCCGGCGGTGTCGCCGCGTCGGCGACCGCCTCGGCCCACCGGCTGGGCAGGCCCTCGGCCGCCTGGTCTCCCACGCGACGGGTGGCCAGCTCGACCGCCGAGCGCGCTGCAGGGGTCGGGGGCGGCAGCGACGAGCGACCGAGCACGGTGCGCACGTCGCCGGCCGTGACGGCGAGCTTCTCCTCGACCGCGTCACGGGTGTTGAGCCGAAGCCGCTTCATCGGGTCGGGCCGCAGGGCGCGGACCCAGCGGGTGAACGGCCAGCCGGTGCGGCCCCAGGCCTGGTTGCGGTAGTCACGCTCGACCGCGGCCACGACCGTGGGGATGCCGGCGGCCCGCGAGAGTGCGTCGACGAGCTCGGCATCCACCGTCTCGGACAGGGTCGCCTCGGTCGGGGCCACTCCGCCGCGCAACGTCGCGGCGCTGGCCGACACGTCGGCGAGCAGGCGGTGCTGGGCGGCGTTCTGGGCGGCCACCGCCGTCGCGAGCCGCATCCGCAGGTCGTCGACCCCGACGCCGCTGGTGGCAGAGGTGGTGATGACCTGGACGCCGGGGATCCCGTCGACCGCCGCGAGCCGCGTGAGGTCGTTGCGGATCTGGCCGGTCGCCTCGCGGGTGAGGCGGTCGGACTGGTTGAGGACGACCACGGTCACGGCGTCGTGCGTGGCCAGGACGCGCAGGTAGTCGTCGTGCAGCCGCGCGTCCGCGTACTTCTGCGGGTCGGTGACCCACACGAACACGTCCACCAGCTCGAGCACCCGCTCGGACTCCTCGCGGTGGGCGACCACCCGCGAGTCGAAGTCGGGCAGGTCGAGCAGCACCAGGCCGTCGAGGGTCCAGGGCGTGACGCGGGTCGCGTCGGTCGCCCGAGGCGTCACGTGGTGGCGCTGCGCCACGGACAGCCAGTCCAGCAGCTCGGTGGCGTCGTCGTCGCCCCAGACCGCTGCCACGGGCCGCGAGGTCGTGGGCCGTCGAGCGCCGACCACGGCGACGTCGGCTTCGACCAACGCGTTGAAGAGGCTGGACTTGCCCGAACCGGTGGCGCCCGCGAGCGCGACCACGGTGTGGTTGCCGGCCTTCGAGATCCGCTCGCCGATCTTGTCGACCACGGCGCGGGCGGACGCAACTGCGGCAGGGTCGAGCTCCCGCCCGCCGGCCTCGATGGCCTGCTCGAGGGCGCCGGTCCTGGCAGTCAGCTCCTCCGAGCTGACTGCCTTGACCTGCTTGCTGCCCATGGTCAACGGGCTCATCGAACCGCCTTCACCGCTGCTGCCGCGTCGGCGAGGCGTTGCGCCTGGCCTGGTTTGGTCTCCACGTCCTCGAGGGCCGCGTCGTAGCGGACCCGCTCCGCGGCATACAGCTCCTGCACGTGCTCAAGGAGGCGCTTGCGCGCCTTGGTCGCCATGTCTCGCACCGCCTGGTCGCCGAAGATGGCCTCGAGGACCTTCTGGGCCAGGACCGCGGTGCCGCCGGCGATGCCCACCTCGGCGCCGACCAGGCCGCCGGTGTGCGCGAAGGCCACCAGCATGAGAATCACGCCGATGCCGTTGAGTCCGTATGCCGCGATGCGGGCTGTCGTGCGACGGTCCTTGCCCTCGCCGCGCACCAGCTCGAGCACCTCGCCCTGCCAGTCACGGACCAGCCGCTCGGTGCGCTCACCCAGGTCGGGGGACGCCTTCGACAGCCCCGTCGCCTGGTCGAGCAGCGCGTCGCCGCCCGGGAGCTTGCGCCACTGACGGGCTGCGGTCGCCGCGGCGCCCTGCCCCTGGGCATTGATCAGGGCCGCGACTCCGGTCTGCAGCGCCTCACCGAGGTCTCCGGAGGGTGGGGCCTGGCCCTTGAGCGCCGCAGTGATCCGGTCACGGACCTTGGAGATGGTCGACTCGACCTGCTTGAAGAACTCGCCGGTGCCGACGTACTCCTGCCAGCGAGCGAGCACCTCTCCACGCAGGAGGGTGCCGTCGGTCATGCCGTGCTCGACGTTGGCGAGCGCCTCGCGGTAGGCCGCGTCGGACTCCTGGTGGAGGGCCGCCAGGGCCTGCGCCTGCTGCTGGGTCGCCGTCACCAGCACACGGGCGCGCTCGTCGAGGCTGCCCAGGGCGCCGTCCAGGGTCTGCGTGACGATCACCGAGCGGGCCCGGGCGTCGCTGGCCAGCGCGGTGAGCCACGACCGCAGTCGGGCCACGTCGGGCTCAGGCAGGCGCCCCTCGGCCGTGAGGGGCGCCTCCGGGATGCCGAAGATGGGTGCGGTGGACAGGCCCTGCTCACGCAGCATCGACGCGAGGTGGCTGCGGATGTCGGCCATCGCCTCCGGCGGGACCCGGTCGAGGACGATCGCGACGGCGGTGCCGCGTTCGGAGGCTTCGCGCAGCAGGTCCCACGGCACCGCATCCGCGTAGCGCGCGGCGGTCGTGACGAAGAGCCAGAGGTCCGCGGCGGCGAGCAGCTGCGAGGCCAGCGCGCGGTTGGCGCTGACCACCGAGTCGATGTCGGGGGCGTCGAGCAGTGCCATGCCGGGCGGGAGGGAGCTGGACTGCACGAGGCGCAGGGACCCGCCTCCCTCACCCTTGCTCGGGGCACCGGTGACCCGGCTCAGGTTGGGGAGCACGCGGTCGTCGGAGAACCACCGCTCGTCCTGGGGGTGGTGCACCAGCACCGGCGTCGTGGTCGTGGGTCGCAGCACCCCGGAGCGACTGACCTCTGCGTCGACGATCGAGTTGACCAGCGTCGACTTGCCGGCTCCTGTCGACCCCCCGACGACGGCCAGCAGGGGCGCATCGAGGGAGCGGAGCCGCGGGATGACGTAGTCGTCGAGCTGCTTGAGGAGGGCGTCGCGGGTCGCTCGTCCGGTCATCGCGTCAGGGATGTCGAGAGGCAGCCGGGCCTGTTCGACCTCTTCGCGGAGGGTCGAGACGGCGCCCAGCATGGACACGGCGTCGTCCCTGGAAATCACACCGCAAGCCTAACGAACCGAACGACCGCGACTGCACGCGACAGACCCGACCGGAGGCATGCGTTCGAAAAGAGGACCCTAGAACCTGCGGAAGTAGTCGTCGTAGCCGCTGCCCGTCGAGCCGTCGCCGCCGTCGTCGCGCGGGTGCAGGCGCTCGACCGGCTCGATCAGCTCCACCCCGTCGAGGGTGAGGTCGTCGACATTGGCGTCGGGCGCGGGTGCAGGCCGCCAGCGGCGGGGCGCCCGGGCCGACGTGTCCGGCTCGTCGTCAGGCGCCTCGAAGTCGACGGGGAGCCGCAGCCACCAGAGCGCCGAGACCGACAGCAGGAGGAGACACAGCACCGGAAGGGTCGCCCCGGCCGCCAGCACCTCGATGATGCTGGGCCCGGTGTCAAGGCGAACCACCCCGTCATCCGGCGGCGCGTTGGGGTCACCGCGGAACAGTGCCACCACCACCGAGAGGACCAATGCCAGGTTGCCCAGGAACACGACCGCCCAGAGACTGAAGACCTCCCAGCGCAGCACCGACGCGTGGTTGACCGGCTGGGCGAAGTGCAGGACGGCGACCAGCCCGAGCACGAGCAGGCAGGCGATCGGGGCGCCGAACGGGGTCTGCCCGTACCCGAAGCCGTACATCGCGAAGAGCGTGACGCGGTCGAGGAACGGAGGTGCAGCCGTCGGGGTGCCGTCTTCGCCGAAGTTCTGCGCCGTGGACTGGTAGACCTGCCAGCTCTGGAGGAGCCACCCGAGGATGGCCACCGCGGCTGCGAGCTCGAGGAGCCTGGCGGTCACGAACCAGGTGCGCGGCGGCGTCCACTCGAAGCGAGACGTTGAACGTCCTGCTGCGCCCGGAAAGCTCGACAGCTGCATGGGGCCCCTTCCTCCTCGCGCCAATCTAATCCAGCGCTGCGCCACACGGAGCACTCCACGGGAATGCCTCCCCGACAGAATGGGACGATGCGCATCTTTGCCGCCGTCGTCCCTCCCGAGTCGGTCCTGGACGACCTCGCGGAGTTCCTCGACCCGCGCCGGGACGCCGGGCCGGACCTGCGCTGGACCGATCCCAGCCTCTGGCACGTCACGACGGCGTTCATGGCCGACATCCCGAGCCGGCTGGTCGACCCGATGGTCGAGGGAGTCGCCGAGGCGGTCGCGAGCCGCCGACCCCTGGCGCTGTCGATCCGCGGTGGGGGCGCCTTCCCCAACCCGTACGAGGCACGCGTCACCTGGATGGGGATCGACGGCGACCCGCACGATCTCGAGTCACTGGCCGGACTGGCCCGTGCGGTCCGTCGCGCGTGCAGCCATGCCGGCGCCAACCCCGAGGGTGGGCCCTTCACGCCGCACCTCACCGTGGCCAGGTCACGCCATCCATTCGAGGCGACGCGGTGGTTGCGGGTGCTCGACGCGTATGCCGGTCCGGCCTGGACCGCGGACGAGGTCACCGTGTTCGCGTCGCACCGCGGCGAGGGCAAGGGGCGGCCGCACTACGAGCCGATCGCCGTCGTCGAGCTCTCCGGCTGACCGCCGATCCGCGAGGTCGCGACGCGCGAGGTCGCGACGCGCGACGGCGGACGCGCGAGGGCAGGACGCGCGAGGGCAGGACGCGCCAGTGCGGGACGCGACGCGAGGTAGCCCCACCGGCGTCGCGGGTCAGAGCGCGAGCATGCCTTCGGACAGCCTGCTGCGGACCTCCCACTGCGCGTCGCCGTCGGTCTGGCCCGGGAAGCCGCCCTGGCTGAAGACGAGGTTGAGGTAGGCGACGAAGGGCATGGCGACCTCTCCGACGAAGAGTCCCTCCGCGGTGCGGTCCGGAAGGGGCACGCCGTAGGGGCCGCCGCCGCTGATGTTGGCTTTGTGCAGCCGGTCGGGAGCCAAGGGGAGCAGGAACGGTTCGTCGTCCCCGGCGTCGCGCGCCTCCTGCCAGGCCTCGTGCTCGTCCTCGAAGTAGTCGCGGATGGAGGAGTCCGGGTACTGCGAGCCCTCCGCCTCGAGCACGAGCGGGTCGGCCTGGGAGGACTCCCGCCACCGCGGGTGCGTGCCGACCAGCCACACGTCTCCGACCAACCGGATCCACGACGACAGGGCCATCGGGATCGGCCCGAGACGGTCCTCCAGCCAGGCGACGTGGGCCCGCGCCTCGGGGCCCGGCGGGTGGAACGGCTCGACGGCGGCCTGCCGGTTGTCGTTCACGTGAAAGCGGTACCCCTGCTCGCGGAGCCGGTCCACGACCAACCGGACGTTGTGCGCGGCGCGCGTCGCCATCTCGTCGCACACGGCCTGGGCCTCAGCGGCGAACTCGGGCGCACGCACCCGGTCACCCAGCTGGCGCAGCTCGTGCCACACCAGCTCGCGCTCCCCTGCTTGGTACCGCTCCAGCCATCGCCCTTCAGCCATGCCGGCGATCCTGCCAGCCGGAAGCGCGACTCGCGATCGGCCCGCCAAGCCGCCGCCTGAAGGCACCACTTCTGGCCAGAGGTGCTGGATCAATGGCCCGATCGGGGCCCGCGCTGAAGCATGGATGGCCAGGAGTCGCGGTGGTTGGTGCCCCCGGCAGGACTCGAACCTGCGACCCAGTCATTAGAAGTGACTCGCTCTATCCGCTGAGCTACGGGGGCAATGCCGCAGAGTCTAGGACGATCGCGTGCTCCCTCCGGGATCCGCCAGCTGGCGCAGGCGACGGAGGGCGAGCTCGGCGAGCAGGGCCGCACCGTCGGGGACGACCGAGTCGTCGAAGTCGGCCCGCGGGGAGTGGTTGTCGGGGGCCGACGCGTAGTTCGTGGCTGGACAGGCGCTGAGGTTCACGTAGGCGCTGGGCACCTCCTGCCCGACGAAGGCGAAGTCCTCCGCACCCATCTCCGGGTTCCGCTGGTGGACGTAACGATCCGTTCCGAACAGGTCGACGATGGTGCCCTTGGCGAAGGCGTACTCGCCCTCGTCGTTCACCGTCACGGGGTAACCGGGGATGTATTCGACCTCGGCGGTCAGGCCGTGGGCCCCGGCCAGGCGAGTCGAGAGCAGCTCGATCTTCGCCGCCATCTCGGCGCGGGCCTTCTCGGACAGGCTGCGCAGCGTCGCCTCGAAGACCGCGTCGTCCGGGATGATGTTGTCCTTGGTGCCGCCGACGAACTTCCCGACCGTGATGACCACGGGGTCGAAGACGTCGAACTGTCGCGTGACCAGCGTCTGCAACGCCACGACGATCTCGCACGCGACCGGGATGGGGTCCTTGGCGCGGAACGGCTGCGACCCGTGTCCGCCCTCGCCGACCACCCGCACCTTCACCTCGTCCGCGGCAGCCATGAGGGGGCCGGGCCGACCGAACCACGTGCCGAGCGGATGCTCGGAGGAGTAGACGTGCAGGGCGTATGCCGCGTCGACCCGGCGCCCGGCCACGTCGAGCAGGCCCTCGTCGATCATCGGCTTCGCACCACCGGGGCCCTCCTCCCCCGGCTGGAACATGAAGACGACGTCACCCTCGAGCTCGTCGCGCAGCTCGTGGAGGATCCGCGCGGCGCCCACGAGCCCCGCCACGTGCAGGTCGTGACCACAGGCGTGCATGAGGCCCTGGTGCTGCGAGACGTAGTCGAGCGGCAGGTCCTCGGTCACGGGCAGGGCGTCCATGTCACCCCGCAGCAGCACGACCGGGCGCTCCGCCGCGGTCGCGTCGGCACCCGAGTCGGTCGTCGTGCCACGGCCGCGCAGGACGGCGACGACGGACGACAGCGACTCACCCAGCGTGATCTCCAGGTCGAGCCCGTCGAGCGCCTCGAGCACCGCCTGCTGGGTGAGCGGGAGCGACATCCCGAGCTCGGGGATCTGGTGGAGCCGGCGGCGGAGCGCGATCAGGTCCGGACCGATGGCGGAGGCGAGTTCGAGGGTGCGCACGCCCTGCACGCTAGTACGCGCCGAGGAAGTCCCTGCGGCTGGCGGTGATGGCCAGCAGGAGCTCGCGCTCGGTCTCGAGCGCACGGGTGTCGGCAGCGCTGTGGTGCATCCGTGCTCGCAGGAGGGCCAGCTCGCTCGCGGAGTCCTGGAACCGGCGCATCGACCGCAGCATGGCCCGGCCACCGGACGTGCGAGCCCAGACCCGGGCCGAGCGACGGCCGTTCATGGTGGACAACATCTGCACCTCGCTGGGCGACAGCCAGCCTGCGTCGGCGTACTCGCTGAGGTGCCGGCCGATGAGGCGTCCCTCCCTACGACGGGCCCAGACGACCAGCGCGACGAACCCGATGAAGATCGGCACCTCGACGACGAGGTAGACCGAGAGCATCCCGGCGCCCCCGGTGATGGCAGCCAGGTTCCACACAGCGTGGGACAGCACGGCCAGGAGGTAGCCACCGACCGGTGCCAGCACTTTGAGGCCACGGTTGCGGGTCGTGGCGGCGATCCCGATCCCGATCCCCGTCAGCACAGTGAACATGGGGTGGGCGAACGGCGTGAACAGGCAGCGGGCAATGAAGGTGCCAGTGAGGGCCGAGTCGCCACCGTCGCTGTAGGCCATCCCGAGGTACTGGATGTTCTCGGTGAAGGCGAAGCCGGCCGCGACCACCCCGGCATAGACCATCCCGTCGATGATCCCGTCGAACTCGCGACGCCGGAACCACCAGATCAGCAGGACGAGCAGACCCTTCGACGCCTCCTCCACCAGGGGCGCGGAGAAGACCGCGGTCGCGAGCAGCGCGTCGTCCTCACGACCGGTCGCGGCCTGGAAGGCGATGTTGGCGCCGGTGTTGAAGATGCCGGCGACCAGCGCGGCGACCAGCGCCCCCCACAGGAACGCCGTGACGAGGTAGCGGGCCGGCTCCGCCTCGAAGCGGTCGAGCCAGAGGAAGGTGGGGATGACGATGCCGAGCGGAATGGCGGCGAGCACCAGCGCCAGGAGCGTCGTCACCAGGCCGAGGGTGCCGCCGTAGTAGACGGCGAGCACGACTGCCGCGAGGCCGAACCCGACGACGATGAGCCCGACCAGGAGCCACCCACGCAGGCGGCGGCGGCCGGAGGGCGTCGACCCGGCACCGGCGGGCGTGGGCGCGCCCGTGGGCGGTGCGTCCGCGGCATACTCCTGGCCCTGTCCCCACGTCATGCCGGGAAGGGTAGTCGAGGAGGTCGCGCAGCCGCCCGTGTCACACCGGGGCAATAAGGTGGCCCGGTGACTGCCACCCCCACCGACCGCTCTGTCAACGACCGCATCGTCTGGATCGACTGCGAGATGACCGGGCTCTCCCTCGAGGCCGACGCCCTCATCGAGGTCGCGGCCCTCGTGACCGACTTCGAGCTCAACCAGCTCGGCGACGGCGTCGACGTCGTGATCCGTCCGCCGGACGCGGCCCTGGAGCAGATGGACGCCTTCGTCCGCAGCATGCACACGACCTCGGGTCTGCTCGAGGAGCTGCCCGCCGGCACGACCATGGAAGCAGCGCAGGAGCAGGTGCTCGCCTACGTCCGTGAGTGGGTGCCCGAGCCACGCAAGGCCCCGCTGGGCGGCAACACCGTCGGCACCGACCGCAACTTCCTCGCCCGCGACATGGCCGAGCTCGAGGCCCACCTGCACTACCGCATCATCGACGTCTCCTCCATCAAGGAGCTGTCCCGCCGCTGGTACCCGCGCGCCTACTTCGGCTCGCCCAAGAAGTCCGGTGGCCACCGCGCGCTCGCCGACATCCGCGAGTCGATCGCCGAGCTGCGCTACTACCGGGAGGCCGTCTTCGTGGCACCGCCCGGGCCGGACAGCGACACCGCCAAGGGCATCGCGGCGCGGCACATCGTCGACCACGACTGACCGCCGCACCACGACAAGTCGGTATGCCGCGGCCTCGCCGGCCGCTCTGCGTCACTCCCGGGGTGGTCACGAGCACCGGTCGGGAACAGGTACTATTGGCGTCGCTTCCGCGACCGGCATTGTCCGGTCGCGACGCATGGTGGGCGTAGCTCAGCTGGTAGAGCACCGCGTTGTGGTCGCGGGGGTCGCGGGTTCAAGCCCCGTCGCTCACCCCAAACCGAAGGCCCCTGACCGACACGGTCAGGGGCCTTCGTCGTCTACTCCTCCAAGACCCGCCAGACCGCGACGAGGTTGCTGGCCAACAGCACGGCAGCAATGTAGAACCACAGAGGCAGCAGGAGTCCTCCGGGGCAGAGGGCCAGGGTGAGGAGGGAGGTCCTCTGGGCACCCTGGCGCGAGACCTTCGGTCTGCACGGTGCGCATCACGACGACGGTTCACCCTTCCACCCTCAGATGTACAGGTCACAGTGACACGTGTTGACAAGAGATCTATGGACATGTGGTCATGAAGAGCGCCCCAGGTCTTCATCGCTCCGGTGGCTCTGGCGCCGGCCGGTGCGGGCCGCGAGACTGACTGCATGCCCGGCTGTTGCGACCCGCACGGGTTCGACAAGGTGTTCAGCCCGCGGTTCGCCCGCCGAATGGCGCGGCGCTACCGCAAGCGCGGGCTGGGCAGGGCCGAGCGCGACATGGTGGCCTTCCTGGCCGCGCAGGGGCTCGACGGTGCGACGGTCCTGGAGATCGGTGGCGGAGTCGGCGAGATCCAGCTGGAGCTGCTGCGGCGTGGGGCCTCCCGCACCACCAACCTCGAGCTGGTCACGTCCTACGACGGCCTGGCCGACGAGCTGGCCCGGGAGGCCGGCGTGGCCGACCGGGTCGAACGCCGTCTGCACGACATCGTCGAGGAGCCCGACGCGGTCGAGCGTGCGGACGTCGTAGTGCTGCACCGGGTCGTCTGCTGCTACCCCGACTACGAACGCCTGCTGGGGACGGCTGCCGACCACGCAGGCCGACTCCTGGTCTTCAGCCACCCGCCGCGGACCTTGGTGACCCGCGCCTTCGTCGCCAGCCAGAACGCGGTCCTGCGGCTGACCGGCCATCACTACCAGTCCTTCGCCCACCCACCCGAGGCCATGCTCGGGGTGCTGCGCGAGCACGGGATGACCGTCGCCCACTCGCGTCGTGGGCCTGTCTGGCACACCGAGGGGCTGGTGCGCGAGGCCGCGTGAGGTCCGGGGTGGCGGGGGCACGGCAGGCGACGTCGGGCAGGATGGTCGGGTGTTCATGGACTCCGAGGGCAAGCGCAAGGTCATCAGGATCGGCGTGTGGGTCGCCATCCTCGGCCTGCTGCTGGGGGTCCTCAGCTCACTCGTCATGGCGACCGGCGCCGACGCCCATGCAGCATTGAGGTCGATCTCCCCGAAGGACGGCGCGACGGTGACCGCCGTCCCCACGAAGGTCGTGCTGACGTTCAACGAGCCGATCGGCACGAGCTTCGCCACCGTCAGCGTGGCCGGCCCCGACGGGTCCGTGTCTGAGGGCAGGGCCGTCGTCGACGGGTCGACGGTCACCCAGGCCCTGGCGGACAACCTGCCGAACGGCCGCTACACGGTGTCCTTCCACGTGGTCAGCGAGGACGGCCACCCGGTCTCCGACCGCACCACCTTCTCGGTGGCTGCCGTCCCCACCGCCACACCGCTTCCCAGCACCCCGGCGACGACCTCGACCACGACCGAGCCCACCACCAGCGAGCCGACCACCCCCGCGCCCTCGGCTCTGCCTGCCGACGATGACGAGGGAAGAGGCCGCGCCCTGCGGATCGGGCTCGCCGTCGGAGTGGCCGCCCTCGCCCTGGCCGGAGGCACCGCCCTCGTGGCCGCAAGCCGGCGTCGGACCGGCGAATGAGCCGTGGCGTCAGCCGATTTCACGCCGCCCGCATCGTCCTGCTAAGGTCTCTCCTCGCGCGCCATTAGCTCAATTGGCAGAGCAGCTGACTCTTAATCAGCGGGTTCGGGGTTCGAGTCCCTGATGGCGCACCAAAACTGCAGGTCACACGTCTGTCTCGCCGTGCGGAACTCGACTTCCCTCCGGGAAACCCTCCGGCTTTGACTCCGGCCTCCGGTTCAGCGCGGAGTCCAGCGCCGCAGCGGCTCCAGGGTTCTTGGCCCGCCGGCCCATGTACACGTCCTGGGTCATCGATGGCCTGGCGTGCCCGAGCTGGTCGGCGATCTGCCGAGCCGACTGGCCCGCCTCGTCCAAGATGGTCGCAGTCGTCTTCCTGAAGCTGTGCGACGTGATCCAGGCCAAGGCGTCCCCCGCCTCGGGTTGCGACGCCTCCTTGGCCTGGCTCAACAGCGCGGATCGATCTCCGGCTTTGACCCCGTAGAGATCCGCGAGGGCCGCGGCGGTGTCCACCTCGACGCGCACCCGTCCCGCCTCGACGAGTTCGACACGTGAGCGGGGCCAGTCGAACGCCTTGGCCACCCCCTGTCGAGACAGCTTCGCCGAGCGACGGGCTCGAGCGAGGGAAGCGCCGAGGCTCTGACGGGCCTGACTCCCGTGGGGCGCGCGGGCTCGGCGAAGGTCGCGACGCACGTTGTTCGGGTCACGGAAACCGCCCAGCGCGTCGCAGAAGACGGGCTCGGTCAGGTGGACGCCTCGCGCGCGTCGTGCCTCGAGGATCTCTGCGCACCATCTCGGAAGCTTGAGGAGCCTCTCACCCGCCGCGCTCTTTGTGCCGACCAGGACGAGTCCCTCCCCCTTGACCCGCATGACCTGGTGTCGAATCTCAACCTCGCCGGTCGACAGGTTGACGTCCGACCAGAGGAGGCCGAGGGCCTCGCCAATCCTGACCCCGGTGGCGAGGAGGAACGATGTCAGGTCGGAAAGGTCCGCAGCGACCGCCGTGGGATCGCTTGCGAGCATGGCGAACCAGGCTCGACGCTCGTCCTCGTCCAGCGCTCGGGGATGCCGTTTCGGTCTGGAGGCGATGGTCTCGACGTCGCGGACCGGGTTCGTGACGATAGCCCCATGTCGCACCGCCAAGTTCAGGACACCCGAGATGACGGTCCGGCTGGACTTGGCTGTCGGTGGACCAACGCGTTGCTTGATTGACCGGATCACGCTGTCCACCAGGGGCGTCGTGATCTCGCCCAGGCGGACCTCTCCCAACGCAGGTAGTACGTGGCTGTCCAGCTTTCGCCTGTACGCCTCGCGGGTACCAGGCGACCGCCGGCCGTCGGCCACCATCTCTCCCACACGCTCGAACCACTGCTCGGCCGCGACGGAGAACTTGTCCGTCGACTTCAGGGAGCCTCCGTGCTGGGCGCTGGCCCGCTCACGCAGCTTGTTCAAGAGCCTGGCTTCGGCTGCGCTCTTGGTGCGCCCTTCGGCCGCCACCTCGCGGGTCAGGCCATCGAAGTCGCGGTAGAGCGCACGCGCCCTGAAGGACGTGGGCTTGCCGTTTCGGCCGATGGAGCCAACGCTGACCCAGATGCGGCCCCATGACCCAAGCTCAAGCACCGGCCTAGACACGCTGATTCCTCAGGAGACGAGCTGCTTGCGGCTGTCGACCCAGGCTACGACGTCCTCGGGTACGTACCTCAGGTGCTTGCCAACTCGCAGACATGGAGGCCCGTGCTTCTCCAGCCGCCACTTGTAGAGCGTCTTGACGGGCACGGCGAGATATCCGGCGACGTCCTCGGTGGTCCACAGTGGCCGCGGTTGAGGAGCCTTCTGTATGAGATCCATGGGCCTGTCCATTCCCTTAGCGCTGCGCATCTTGGGACACGCAAGACATCCTGATGGGACAACGCGTCCAAAGGGGCACCATCGGGAGACCCGCCATGCGGCCCGCCACCATAGGTGGCCTCAGAAGTGGATCAACAGACCAACGTATGCCGCCCGCTCACCAGCGACTTCTCGGCTCACCAACGAACTTCGCCGCGGATTCCCCGCGGACGGTCGACGTCAGTCGACGGTTTTCGTGCACGCCCAGACCATTGGACGCAACGATCCGCGGCACTACGCCCAAACTAAGGGCGCCCCGCTCCGCCCTCGGAGGGTGTGCTCGAGCCGGCCGAAGATGGCTCGACCGTCGGCCGCTCAGGCGCCCTCCACAATGTGGACTTGCCATTCCTTTACCTTTCGCTGCCGCAATCATTACTGTCGGTCCGGCAACGCGGATCGTCGGTGGCCGGATATCGCTGGCCGATTGGTCGATAAGTGCGTCGAGCAGGTCGAGAAGACGTGCGCGTGATCAAGGGGGCAGATGTCCGCGGTATCAGTTCACGAGGGCACTCGGGCGTCCGGCCGCAGTTCCGCAAAGCACGCTGTCGGGGATAGTCCGAGGACGCTGCTGAGCGACGACGCTGCGCCGACCGCGGACCTCTTCGCGTCGCTGGCCGAGCGCGGCGCGGCCCTGGTTGATCGACAGCACGAAGTGCTGGAAGCCCTGCAGCACCGCGAGGAGGACCCCGAACGCCTCGCTGGTCTGTTCAGACTCGACCACCTCGCGGCCCAGCTGCGCCGCAACAGCAACGCCGCCCTGGTCCTTGCGGGACTGCCCACCGTCCGCAGCATTTATGCGCCGACGGTGCTCAGCGAACTAGCGTGCGCGGCGGTTTCAGAGGTCAATGGGTACCAACGCGTGACCGTTGGGGCCTTCCCTACCCGTCGCGTGCAGGCACACGTCGCATCGGACCTGGTGCACGTGATGGGCGATCTCCTCGAGAACGCTCTGGCCGTGTCGCCGCGGTCCGGCGGGGTTTGGGTTCGCGGTGAACGACCAACATCCGCAGGAACCGGTTCAGCCACCTTGGTCAGGGTCGGCGACAGCGGACCAGACGTCTCGGACGACGCTCTGGACCGCCTCAACGACATCGTCGCGGGGCGCGCCTCCCAAGTCGGGTCCGCCTCCGGGGTCGGCCTCGTCGTCAGCCGCGAGATCGCCGACCGGCACGGGCTGACCGTCCGTTTCAGGCGGCTGGTGAGCGGAGGACTGGTCGCGACCGTCTCGCTGCCCGACGCACTTTTTGAGCCCCCGCGTCAAGGAAATCCCCCTCCAAGAGGTTTGACGACCCGATCAGTTCGGTGAGTGCGACCTCACCAGATCTACCGCCGCAGATCCGGTGACGTTTTCAGCCGCCGGTTCGCACATCCACTGACAGGCAGGGCGCGGGCCAAGGCGGTCCAGCTTTGCAAAACCCGTTGTACACAAGGCTTCCGGTCTGGTTCGCCCGGACCCTCTGCGTCGTGCGCGAAGCAGCCGTCCGAGCGGGCCGCGGTCGGCTCGGCGCACACGCACGCGCAGCCGGAACACGTCGAGATTCTCGCCCGGCCACCCACGGCAACGGCGGACAGACTCCAGCCCGTCGTCACTCGCCATCAATGTCCGGGGGTGCTGCGACCCGGCGCGCCGCTTACGGCCCGCGCGCGATAGAGCGTGATTCGGGTGTCATGTTTGCGCGGAGTCGACGCGCGTGAGCCACGTCACACCATTATCAGGGAGGTACCCGACCGTAGCGATGCCGTTGTGCTGTCTAATTCCATGTAGTCACAATCTGACACCTTTGAGCCACGCCCTTTACGTAGCAACGGAAAGTTGTACAACGACATCCGGGTGACGTGGGTGATGTTAAGTCGGTTGGGGATCATCGATTGTGAATCCGCTGGGGCCGCATCTTCGCGGGAAGATTGCAAGAGGCCTGCACTGTGCCCTCGTCGTTGATGGCGCATGAGCCGCCCTGACGCCGTGCGAAAGGGCGCGGCTGGGATGCACCGTCCCCCCAACCAGTCTTTCGCCTTGATCGCCGACGATGATGCGAACGTTCGCGCAACACTGTCCGCGGCTGTGGGCCTGGCTGGTCTTGAATCGGTATCGGTTGAGGACGGACGAGAGGCCATCGAGATGCTGGCCGACCTTTACCCGAGCGTGGTCCTCCTCGACGTGCAACTGCCCGGCCTTGGTGGGATCGAATTGTGCTGGTGGATCCGTCGGCAGCGCCACCTCGCAGACGTTCCGGTGATCCTGATCAGCGACCTCACTTCACAGGTCGAGAGCGATGCGGGCCGGCTGGCCGGCGCCAACCACTACATTGCGAAGCCGCTCACCCCCGCCCACATCACGGCCCTCGTCGCGCACCACCTCGTTGGGCGCCCCTTGTTGCCGCCCCCCGCCCGCGTGATCATCGCCGACCCAGTGAAGTGAGGGGCAAGGTTCGTGGCGGACGCGCCGGAGACGTCCTCGGCACGGGCTGTCGTTGATCAGCAACATCACGCCCGCGCTCATACTCGTGTGCCACGTTCGGGGTGTGAGATCGATCCGCCCCCGCCACGCCGCTGCGCCAGAATCCCTGCATGACTGCTGAGGCAACCGTCAGTGCCGACATCCTCCAGGTCGCTCGCGAGCAGGTGTTGGATCGTGGCGAACCGCTGACCTACGGCCAGATCCTCGACGTGCTGCGGACCCGGGACGACAAGCTTGAGGATCTGCTGGCTCTTGCCCACCAGGTCCGGCTGGCGTTCAACGGACCTGAGGTCGAGGTGGAGGGCATCGTCTCCATCAAGACGGGCGGCTGCCCGGAGGACTGCCACTTCTGCAGCCAGTCCGGCCAGTTCAGCTCTCCGGTGCGCTCGGTGTGGCTCGACATCCCCGAGCTGGTCCGCGCGGCGCGGCAGACCCGTGAGACCGGGGCGAGCGAGTTCTGCATCGTCGCCGCGGTGCGTGGACCGGATGCTCGGTTGATGGCCCAGATGCGCGATGGCGTCGCAGCGATCAAGGCGGAGGTCGACATCCAGGTCGCGGCCTCCTTGGGCATGCTCAGCCAGGACCAGGTCGACGACCTGGTCGACATGGGCGTGCACCGCTACAACCACAACCTCGAAGCCGGGCGCTCGTTCTTCCCGCAGGTGGTGACCACGCACTCGTTCGAGGAGCGGTGGGACACCTGCCTGATGGTGAAGGAGTCCGGGATGGAGCTGTGCTGCGGCGGCCTGGTCGGGATGGGCGAGACGCTCGAGCAGCGGGCCGAGCTGGCCGCCCAGCTGGGAGAGCTGGCCCCGCACGAGGTGCCGCTCAACTTCCTCAACCCGCGTCCCGGCACCCCCTTCGGCGACCTGCCGGTCATGGACTCCAAGGACGCCTTGCGCACGATTGCCGCGTTCCGTCTCGCGCTGCCGCGCACGATCCTGCGGTACGCCGGCGGACGGGAGCTCACCCTGGGAGACCTGGGCACCCGTGACGGACTGCTCGGCGGGATCAACGCCGTCATCGTCGGCAACTACCTCACCACCCTTGGCCGGGACCCGAAGGAAGACCTCAGCCTGCTCGCGGACCTCGGGATGCCGATCAAGGCCCTGAGCGAGACGTTCTGAGAGCGGGATGGGCATGCCGGTCGGAGACCTGTGGTGCGGCCGCTGCGGTCAGGCGCGGGAGCAAGGGGACCACTCTGCGTGCGACCCTGCCTTGGCGCTGGAGCCGCCTCGGTTCTGCGGCCAGTGCCGTCGGCGGATGAAGGTGCAGGTCCTGCCGCGGGGCTGGTCCGCGCAGTGCGCAGTGCACGGAGAGACCCTCGCTGATGGCTGACGCGATGACAGACGGCGACCGCTTGATGGCTTTCGACCGGGACCATGTCTGGCACCCGTACTCCTCCGCTGGGACTGCCTCGGCGGCATACCTCGTGGAGTCGGCGTCGGGCGTGCGGCTGTCGTTGCGTATGCCGGACGGTTCAGGCCTGGACGCCATCGATGCGATGTCGTCGTGGTGGTGTGCGATCCACGGCTACGCCGTGCCACAGCTCGACGAGGCAGCCCGCGCCCAGCTGGACCGTATGAGCCACGTCATGTTCGGCGGCCTGACCCATGAGCCTGCGGTCCGGCTGGCCGAGCGACTCGTCGAGCTGACACCACCCGCTCTTCAGCGGGTGTTCTTCGCGGACTCGGGCTCGGTGTCCGTCGAGGTGGCCATGAAGATGGCACTGCAGTTCCACGTCGGCGCCGGCACCCGGCGCACTCGATTCTTCACCATCCGCGGCGGGTACCACGGCGACACGTTCAACCCGATGTCGGTGACCGACCCCGTCGGAGGGATGCACTCGCTGTTCACCGGCTTACTCCCCCAGCACGTCTTCGCCCCCACTCCGCCGCCCGGCATCGACGTCCCGGCTGACGATCCGGCCATGGCGGCCTGGGAGCGCCAGACCCGCACTCTCTACGCGGAGCACGCGCACGAGGTTGCCGCCGTCATCCTGGAGCCACTGCTCCAAGGTGCCGGCGGGATGCGGTTCCACAGCCCCCACGTGGTGCAGGTCCTTGCCGACCTGGCGCGCGAGCACGGCGCCTTGATGATCCTCGACGAGATCGCCACCGGGTTCGGGCGCACCGGCACCATGTTCGCGCTGGAGCGTGCCGCGGTCGTCCCGGACATCCTGTGCGTCGGCAAGGCCCTGACCGGCGGCTACCTCTCCCTGGCGGCCGTGTTGTGCACCGACGAGGTGGCCGAGGGCGTGAGCAGCGAACGGGCCGGAGGCGCGCTGATGCACGGGCCGACGTTCATGGCCAACCCGTTGGCCTGCTCGGTCGCGCTGGCCAGCCTCACCCTGTTGCAGGACAACGACTTCGCCGCCCAGGTGAGCGACCTGGAGACCGGACTGACGGCCGGCCTCAAGCCCGCGCAGGACCTTCCCGCCGTGGCCGACGTCCGGGTCCTCGGCGGAGCGGGCGTGATCCAGCTGCGCGAGCCGGCCCGTGTCGCCGAGCTCACGGCAGCGACGCTGGAGCGAGGGGTGTGGGTCCGCCCGTTCCGCGACCTCGTCTACGCGATGCCGCCGTACGTCACGACCTCCGAGGACCTGAGCACGATCTGCGACGCCATGGTGCAGGCCGTGGCCACGGTTCACGGCTGAGAGGATGCACCAGTGAGCGTGTTCCTCGACTGGCTGGCCGACCGTGCCTCCGAGCGTGACCGCCGGGGGCTGCGCCGGCAGGTCAGGCCGTTCAAGTCCGGTGAGCTGGTCGACCTGGCGGGCAACGACTACCTGGGACTGCGCCGCCACCCCGCCGTGATCGCTGGCGCCGTCGCCGCCGCAGAGACCTACGGCGGCGGGGCTGGGGCGTCCCGGCTCGTCACCGGGACCCTGGAGATCCACGAACAGCTGGAGCGTGCCTTGTGCCTGCTCACCGGCGCCCCGTCGGCGCTTGTGCTGTCGACGGGCTACCACGCCAACCTCGCGGTCCTCACCTCGTTGGCCGACCCCGACACCCTCATCGTCTCCGACGCCCACGCGCACGCCTCCCTCATCGACGGAGCCCGCCTGAGCCGCGCCACCGTGGCCGTCAGCCGCCACAACGACCTCGACCATGTCCGCGAGCTGCTCGCCGAACGCACGCAGTCGCGGGCGATCGTCGTGGTGGAGTCGGTCTACTCGGTCCTCGGCGACGCGGCGCCGTTGCGGCAGCTCTCGGACCTAGGCGTCGAGTTCGACGCAGTCCTCCTGGTTGACGACGCCCATGGTCTCGGCGTGGTGGGCGAACGAGGTGAGGGCGGCCCCGCACAGGCCGGTATCACTGCGAGCGCCCACGTCGTGGTGACGGTGACGTTGTCGAAATCGCTTGCAGCCCAAGGAGGAGCGGTCCTGGCCCACGAGGCTGTGCGCGATCACCTCGTCAACACCGCACGCCCGTTCATCTACGACACCGGGCTCGCGCCGGCCGCCGCCGGCGCCGCCCTCGGGGCCCTCGACGTCCTGGCCCGGGACACCCACCTGCCCGCCGCGGCTCGAGCGAACTCAGCGCTGCTCGCTGAAGCGTGTGGTGTCGCCACACCCGCGGGCGCGGTCCTGTCAGTCACCATGCCCGGCCCAGCCGAAGCACTCGCAGCCGTCGCCCACGCCGAGGAACGCGGCATACGCATCGGCTGCTTCCGGCCACCATCCACGCCGGACGGCAGCTCGCGACTTCGCCTGACCGCCCATGCCGACCATAGTCCGGACGTGCTCGACCACGCCGTCGAGGTCCTTCGCGGACTGGTCACTGATGTCTGAACCGATTTCGCTTCCCAGGGTCGTCTTCGTCACGGGCACCAGCACAGGAGTCGGGAAGACAGTGGTGACAGCCGCTCTCACCGTCACGCTGCGCAGACGAGGAGCAACCGTCGCAGTGGTGAAGCCGCTGCAGACCGGTGTCACAGCAGACGAGGACGGCGACCTCCAGGTCGTGCAGCAACTCCTCGGCGAAGACCCCGGAGTCACCTTCCACGAGTTCGTCCGACTACAGGCGCCACTCGCACCGGACACCGCCGCGCGACTGCAAGACGTCACTCTGCCGAGCGTCGTCGAGCACGCACGCTCCATCGCCGCCATCGCGAACAAGGTCGACGTCGTCCTCGTCGAAGGCGCCGGCGGGCTGCTCGTCCACCTCGACAGCCACGGCGGGACCGTGGCCGACATCGGAACCGCACTGCGCTCCAACGGAATCAGCATCGGCTACGTCCTCGTGGCCAGCCCAAGACTCGGGACCCTGAACCACACCGCCCTCACCGCCGAAGCCCTCGCCTCCCGTGGCCTCCCCCTGCTCGGCATCGTGGTCGGCTCCTACCCAGCAGACCCCGGCCTTGCCGAGCGGTCGAACCTGCTCGACCTCTCGCAGGTAGCCAACGCCCCCCTGCTCGGGACCCTGCCGACTGGCGTTGGTGTCTTGCCCGTCGACGAGTTTGCCCTAGGGACGGCCGAATGGCTGTCAAGGACCTAGCCGGTCCCCGACCACTACGCCTTGCGATGCGTTGAGGATGCAGCTCGCTGCGTTCCCGCATACGGCGTGTGGGCCACGGCGCCGCAGATTTGCCATAAGCACCGACCCGCATACGCCAGCGGCCACATGTGGTTGGACACGGGGCCCAGACGCGGGAGGCGCGTAGCGCTGAACCTAGGGGCACAAATGGAGCACACGCCACATCAGTCACGAGCCCAGCGGCCTATCGCAGCATGGCTCTACGTGCCAGTCGCTCGTCGGTGCCCTGCTCATTGCGAAGGCTTCCAAAAGTTCGAGCAAGGAGTGAAAACGTGCTCAAGCCGTGACTTGCGAGTGCATGCAGTGCGGGGTGCCGCGGCCCGGGGGCACAACGGGGGCACAAAGCCAGTAGTACAGGTGCCGTCGACAGTTGACGCATGAGTTGTGGCACGCAGACTCCCAAAGGCCCTGTGGCTTGCGTAGCCGCCTCTGCCTGAAGATCGGAAGGTCGCCCGGAGAAGCCGAGGTCATAGTGTCGTGCTCTTGAAAGGTAGAGAAGGCCCCTCCGTCGCGCCGAGGTACCGCCGACTCGGGTTGGGCAATGGGTCGGCAACAGCGTGAAACTACCTCTCCGTGTCCACGACATCTGCATCTCGGCAGGTGAAGGGGTCGAACGTTCGAGCCCTCTCGCGACGGATCTACAAACCGAGGCCGCCGTCCGACCGGCCTGCGCTTTCGCTTGTCACCACTGCGACACGCGGTGGGCACGGAGCATCCTGAACGGGGTGTGCGGGACTTCAGCCCATGCCTGCGCTGGACCTCATGCTCGCATCGCGTCGCGTGCCGGGAGGCGAGGCTGTCTCGCTCGGCATCGCCATCACGGCCGTCGAGGAGGCAGACCTTCAGGGCGCGGCCGAGAGCATGGCCGCCCGGCTCGCGCGGACCGGCCGTCGCCGCGGGCGCCGCGCGCTCATCCTTTCGGGGCAGCCTCGGCGCCGGCTTCGACGAGCACCTCGACCAGGAGGCTGCGACCATCGCACGGCTCGGCCCCGGCGAGGAGACGGGGGCAACTGATCGAGGTACTTCTTGCACCGAGAAGCTGATCTCCAGCCCCGCGTGGCCCTAAGACCTACACGGCCACGCCGGACTCGATCAGGGCTTCCACGTCCTCGATCCCCCACGCCGAGAGCGCGGCTCGCGTCGAGGCGCCCACCGCGGTCGGAGGACTGCCGATCTCGCCGTCGGTGCGACTGAACCGCGGCGCAGACCCCGGCTCGACGCGGCCGTCGCGGTCGACCAATGTCCCGCGGGCACGTAGGTGCGGATGCCGAGCCGCCTCGCTCGGCCGCAGCACCGGCGCGACGCACGCGTCGGTGTACTCGAAGATTTCCGCCCACTCTGACATCGTCCGGGTGGCGAATGTCGAGACGAACAGCTCGCGCATCTCGGCATAGCCTGTCGCGTCGTCCTGCGGAGGACACGTGTCGGCGACCCCGAGCAGGACGATGAAGGTCTGGAAGAACTTCGGCTCGAGCGCAGCGACGGCCATGTGCCTACCGTCCGCGGTCTCATAGACATCGTAGAAGGGCGCACCGCCGTCGAGCAGGTTGGCGGCGCGGTTCTCGACCGAGGCACCCGAGGCCAGCCAGCCCCACGCCATAGCGCTCAGGTGCGAGACGCCGTCGACGATGGCCGCGTCGACCACCTGGCCCCGTCCGCTGCTTCTCGCTTCTTGGAGGGCGGCAAGGACGCCGATCACTAGGTAGGCGGAACCGCCGCCAAAGTCGCCCAAGAGGTTCGCGGGGAAGTGTGGGCGCCCCGATGCCTGGCCCAGCCCGTAGAGGGCTCCCGAGGTCGCGATGTAGGTCAGGTCGTGGCCGGCGTACGCCGCGAGCGGCCCATCCTGGCCCCATCCGGTCATGCGTCCGTAGACGAGTCTCTCGTTGACTTCGTGACACTGCTCAGGGCCGAACCCGAGTCGCTCTGCGACGCCGGGGCGCAGCCCCTCGATGAGCATATCCGCCGCCTCGACGAGTCGCAGAACGACGTTGATCGCCTCGGGCCGCTTGAGGTCGAGTACCACCGACGGCCGGCCACGGGTCAGCAGGTCGTCGGCCCCGCCGCCGAGCGCCTGCCCACCCGGCCTCTCGATGCGGATCACCTCGGCGCCGAGGTCGGCGAGCAGCATGCAGGCGTGCGGCCCCGGTCCGATCCCGCCGATCTCCACGACACGGACACCGCGGAGCGGGCCGGACCTCCGGCCGAGGGCGAGCGCGGTCACCGGCTACTCCTCACGTGCGCCGGCGGGACTGCCGGTCATCCCGGCCACCATGAGATCGGCGAGCAGCCGATGGGCCTGGGCGTCGGCCAGCGCGGTCAGTACGCCGAGCTCGCCACGCTGGATCGACTCCATGACGGTCCCGGTGACTGCACCGATGAACGCAGAATCGACCGTGCGATCGGGGCGCGCGGCCGCCGTCATGAGCTCCTTCACGCGGTCGATCGCGAGCGGATCGACCGACTCCACGTTCTCGCAGCCGCCGTAGTTGCGGCGACCCGGGTAGCCCTCGGCGTAGTTGTCGGTCAGCACCGAGTCTTGGGCCTGCATTACCGCAACTGGCGCGATGTTCTCCGAGGCGATCATCTCCAGCGTCATCTGCTGGCGGTCAAGCGCGGCACCGATGGTGCGATGCACGTCAGGATCGACGGCCGCGAGATCGAGGTCGAGGTTCCTCAACGCGGTGCCATTCGCAATGACCCATCGATCCGGATGACTTCGCCGTTGAGGTAGTCGTTCTCAACAATCGCCAGCGCGAGGTGCGCGAACTCCGAGGGGTCGCCGAGCCGCGTCGGGAACGGGACGCCCGCAGAGAGGTCGGCACGGACGTCGTCCGACACAGTCATGAGCAGCGGAGTGAGCATGACTCCAGGGGCAATCGTCATAACCCGGATCCCGTGCTGCGCAAGGTCACGAGCCGCAGGAAGCGTCAGCCCGACGACTCCACCCTTCGACGACGCGTAGGCCGCCTGGCCAACTTGGCCGTCGAACGCAGCAATGGACGCCGTGTTGATCACGACACCGCGCTGCCCCTGGTTGTCAGGCTCTGTTGCCGCCATCGCCGCCGCAGCAGTGGCGAGAACAGTGAAGGTGCCGAGCAGATTCACGCGGATGACCTTGGCGTAGAGATCGAGATCGTGAGTGCCCTTGCTGCCGACGATACGAGCTGAAGGGCCGATCCCAGCGCAGTTGACGACCGTTCGAAGCGGCGCCCCCGCAGCGGCTTGGACAACCGCGGCGCGAACATCGTCCGCATTCGCCACGTCGGCCGACACGTATGTCACGCCATCAATCGCCGACGCGTTGTCGATGTTCAGGTCGACTCCGAACACGTGTGCCCCCTTGACCGCAAGTGCTTCGGCGGTAGCCGCACCCAACCCCGAAGCGGCACCGGTGACAATCGCAGCGGTGTTCCTGATGTCCATTTGGTCTCCTTGAGTGTGCAGAACTGACAAGACCCGGCGGGTTCACCTCCGTGAACAACGCGGAAGAGTCGAACCCGCCGGGTGCACGAGTGCCGAGTGGTCTGGTGCGGCCCTTACGTGGCCGATCCGGTCTGAGCGAGCCACGGGGTGTACTCCCACCGTGGCGACGCGATAGCCGTACCTGCAAGTCGCTTGTTGAGCGTCAAGGCCTGGTACTCATACACGTACGGAATCCACGGAAGGTCGGCCATGATCAGCGCCTGTGCCTTGACCACGATCTTGGCTCGCTCGACCGCATCATCAGTTGCTGAGGCTTCTTCAATGAGCTTGGTGAGATCCGGATTCTCGTACCCGCCAAAGTTTGCGGAGCCACCAGGAATGCCGACGGCCGAGTAAAGCTCAGTCGGGTCTGCTGCGAAACCGAGCCACTGGGTGGAGAAGAGGTCGTACTTGGCGCGCGCCTTGGCATCGGAATAGAGAGCGTAGAAGTCCGCCTGCGGAAGTGACTTCTCCTCCACGTTCAGCCCGACCTCCTTGGCGGTGGCCGCAAACGAATGTGAGAACGCCGCGTAGTCTGGCAAGAAGCTGGGAACTGCCAGAACGACCGTCGGATTCGCCTGTCCGGAAGCCTTGACGGCTTCCTTCGCTGCTTTTAGGTCCTGCTTGCCGCCTGGGAGCTCGTCGTAGGCCTTCTTGTAGATGTTGAACACCTCCGAGCCCTCTGGGCCCCACGATCCGCTCGGAGCCAGGGCCTTCAGTGCCTCGGCGTGGCCGCTGAACAGCGCCTGAGCAGCGCCGTTGTAGTCGATGATCAACCGAATGGCTTCGCGGATCTTCGGGTTGCCGATGACGCCGCCGGGGTGGGTAACGACAAGTGCATCGAAGGTCGTGGACGGTCCCGTGTAGACGTTGAGACTCTTAGATGCCGCGAGCGCTCCCAATGAAGAGGCTGGGGGGTAGAACGTACCGTCGATCTCGCCGGTCTTGAGTCCAGCGCTCAGCGTCGCGTCGTCCGTCGCGAAGACGAACTTCGCGCTCTTGGTCAGCTGCTTGTCGCCCTTCCACCAGTCCGGATTAGCCTTAACCGAGATGGATTGCCCGGACTCCCAGGATGTAACCTCGTAGGGACCTGTGCACATGGGCAACGACGTCGCCGTGCCATAGGCCTTGCCGGCCGCTACGACGTACTTCTTCTCGACTACCTGGCCCATCGGGCTGGCAAGCATCTGATAAAAGACGGGGTCTGCCTTCTTGAGTTTGACCGTGACCTGGTTGGTCCCGGTCGCCTCGACAGACGCGACGTTCTTCCCGTAGCTGCCGAAGAACGAGCCGGCCGTCGGGTCGATCGTGCGCTTGAGGCTGAAGACGACGTCATCGGCCGTCATCGGTGAACCGTCGAAGAACTTGACGTCGGTGCGCAGGGTGAAGACGTACGTCGTCGGGTCGGCGTGATCTACCTTCGAGGCGAGCAGTGGCTCGATGCTGTTGTCCGCGGCCATGCTGACCAAGCTTTCGCAGACGTTGCCCAAGATCACCAGGCTGTTGCCTCCGAAGGCGCTGGCGGAGTCCAAGGTCCCGGGCTCGCCGCGGGTCGCCCAGGTGAGCGAGTCAACCTGGCCCTTGGCCGCCGGCGGCTTGTCGAAGGTCGGACGCTCAGTCGTGTTCGGCGCATGAGATCGACCACTGCACCCTCCAAGGGCAACCGCGGCGGTGGCTGCTGTGAACCAGACGGCGAGGCGCCTGGTTGCTGACGGGCGACTACTCATCGTTTCTCTCCTATGTAGATGGTTGATCCCACGCGGCCATCGCTTGGGTCCGGGGGTACTGGGCGCCAGCCCTCCCGAGGCACGCTGGCGACGAGTCGAATGGTGTATTCGTGCCGAGGATGGTCGAGCAGTTGAGACGTAGGGCCTTCTTCGACAACACGGCCCCGCCTCATCACCAAGCAGCGGTCCGTCACTTGGCGGGCAACCGCGAGGTCGTGGGTGATGAACAGGAAACTCGTCGATGCGTGCTCGCGGATGTCGTTGAGGAGGTTGAGCACTTGGGCTTGGATCGAGACGTCCAGCGCCGAGACCGCTTCATCGAGGATGATCACGGCTGGTGCCGGCGCCAGTGCCTTCGCTATGGCGACTCGCTGGCGTTGCCCGCCCGAAAGGTCACGGGGAATTGCTCCGAACTGCCGCTCCGTGAGGCCCACCGTCTCCGCGAGCTCACCCACCCGGATCTCGCGTTGCCGGGAGTCCATGGATGGCTCATGAAGCCGCAAGATCTCGTCCACCGCGCCGCGTCCCGATTGTGATGGATCGAGACTCGCGTAGGGGTCCTGGAACACCACCTGAACCAGTTTCGCCTGCCGGCGCCAATCACCAGTGCGCATCCGGTGTGGCCGCCGGTACCCGCAGATCGTGATCCGACCCGACGTCGGCCCTTCGATCCCCAGGACCATGCGCGCAAGAGTCGTCTTGCCGGATCCGGACTCACCGATAACACCAAGCGACTCCCTCTCGCCTAGCGTGAAGGACACGTCGTCGACAGCCACGACGTCACCGAATCTCTTCGTCGCCCCCTGGACGACCAGACGCTGTTCATCACTCATGACTCAACCCCGGTCCCCGTGGCGGCAATCTCGGCCACCCGCAGACATCGCGCCGAGCCACCCGGGTATGGGTCCGGAAGCGGGTGAGCGCCGTGACACACATCGGCGACGTGCGGACACCGACTAGCGAAAGAACATGCCGCGGCGGGGGCCTCAAACGCACCGATGGGTCGTCCCGGGATCACGGCCAGCCGGTCGTGGCGCTCCGTGGCATCGGGTCGGGCTCCGAGAAGTCCCACCGTGTAGGGATGACGCGGGACCCGGTGAAGGCCGACGCTCGAGGCGGTCTCCACGATTTCGCCGGCATACATGACAGCCGTCCGATCGCATACCGCGGCGGCGATGTCGAGATTGTGCGTAATGAGTATCAGCGAGATTCCCGCCTCTGCTTGAAGCTCCTTGATCAGATGCAGTACGTCGTTCTGGGTGGACACGTCCAGAGCTGTCGTGGCCTCATCAGCGATCAGCAGGCGCGGATGCATTGCGAGCGCGCTGGCAATCATGACTCTCTGGAGGAGCCCGCCGGACAGCTCACGTGGCCGTTGGCGCAGGCGGCGCTCGGGGTCAGGAATGCCCACGCGCTCCAGCAGTGCGGTGGCACGCTTGGTTGCCTCTGGGCGGGGCAGGTTGCCCATGACGGTCATGCCTTCACAGAGGAAGTCGCCAATGCGTTGCCTTGGATTGATGTGGGCCCGTGGATCCTGGAAGATCATCGCCGCTTCACTTCCGCGATATCCTCGTAGTGCGTGCCGAGGCATCGTCAGGACTTCCCGACCGTCGAATCGAATGGATCCGCTGACCGCCGCTCGTCGTGGGAAGAGTCCGATGGCCCCGCGAGCAGTGAGAGACTTCCCCGAACCCGACTCACCGACAAGTCCCAGGGTTTCGCCTTCGCCGATCGTCAGGTCGATTCCGCGAAGAAGTTCGCGGCGGCCACGGCCTTGCGGGACCGTCAGTGTCAGTCCCTCAATGCTGAGCATGCTCATCGCGCAACCTCCTCGGCACGTCGGGTGAGGCGATGTCCGACGACGATGAAGCTCACGACCGCAACCACTAGGCACAATCCGGCCGCGATTGATGCGGTGGGATAGCCCTGCAGAACGCCTGTCTTCCCCTCGGCCACCATGACTCCCCAGTCCACGGCGGGTTGCTGCACGCCCAGGCCAAGGAAGGAGAGCGCCGCCAAGTCGACGGTCGACCACGCTAGCGTCACGGACGCTTGCCCTAACACGAATGTCCGCAGGTTCGGAAGGACATGGTGCAATGTGATGTTTGGGACCGACATCCCTTGGATCCGCAACGCGAGGACGTAGTCCTTTGCGATCTGTTCTTCGGCGACGCTTCGCACAAGTCGAATCATGTGCGGCGTGTAGGCCAAACTGAGGGCGATCACGGCCGCGACCAATCCAGGCGAGAACACGCTTGCGGCGAGTGCCGCGATGAGCAGGCCCGGGAAGGCGAACATCACGGAGGTGACTCCCGAAAGCACCAGTCCAAGTGTGCGGACCCAAGCCGCCAGAAAGGCCAGAGAGGTTCCCAGCACCGTGACGATGGTGGCGACCACAAGGGGGCCGAGAAAGCTCGTTCGGGCTCCGGCTAACAGCCTTGAGAAGATGTCGCGGCCTAGACCGTCATACCCCAGCAGGTGGCTTGAATCACTACCCAGATTGGCCTGGATCAGGCTTCCAGCACCCGGGTCTTGGGGGGTCAACCACGGGCCAGCGATTGCGAGCAAGACGAAAAGGCCCACCCCGGACAACGCGAGAATGCCGACGACGTCGAACCCCCGCGATCCGCCGTGGGCCACAGGCTCCTGCGCCTCGAGCATCACCCCCGCGCTCATGCCTGAACTCCTGACACCACAGTGGGCGAATCGAGCAGCCAGGTAGCGAACTCCACCGCGATGTTCACCACGACGAAAGCACTGACCAAGAACAGACACGTCGCCTGGACTAGCGGAAAGTCGCGCGACGTCACGGAGGAGATCAGCAATGCTCCGACACCGGGCAACTGAAACACGACCTCAACTAGCGCAGACGAAGCCAGCAGGCCCGTGACCGCCAGACCGAGTGCGGTGAGAATCGGCCGCTGCGCATTGGGAAGGACATGCCGCCAGAAGATGCGCCCAGAGCCGAATCCTCGAGCCCTTGCTGTCTCGACGTACTCGCTACTCAACTGCTTGGCCAGGGCCGAGCGGACGGTCTGCGTAACGAGCGGGATCCACGCGAGCGCCAGTGCGACACACGCGAGCAGCAAGTGGACCACTCGGTCGGCTCCCGGCTCACCTGCTCCAAACACTGGGAGCCAGCCGAGCTCGACTCCAAAGAAGAAGACCAAGATCAGCGCCGCCACGAAGGCGGGCGTGGCACTGAGCACGCTCGTCGAAGCCACGACGAGGTCGTCCACCAGGCCGCCTCGGTAGGCGGCGATGGTTCCGAAGATCATCCCCACCACGAGAACCAGAATCAGGCTCATCCCAACGATCTGAAGAGTGATAGGGATGCCGTCAGCCAGCATGGTCCCGACAGAACGATGCTGGATGGCCGACGCCCCAAAATCACCGTGTACAGCGTCGCGGAGCCAGAGTCCGTATCGGCTGAGGAACGGTTCGTCCAGGTGGTACTGCTCTCGAACCTGGGCGACCAGTTCGGGCGACGCCGGCCGGTTGCCGAGAAGAAAGTCGGTCGGGCTGCCGGGGGCCAGGTCAAGCCCTCCGAACACCACAAAGGACGATACAAGCAACGCCGAGACCCCGATGATCACCCTGCTCAACGCGAACCGAGCCAGTTCTCGTAGCATGACAACCACTCCTCATTTCCTCGATTCCTGTTGGGTCGGTCAGGTCATCCAGCCGACTCGATCACGGTGGCGGTTGCGATTCCTCCGCCGCCACACATCGTGGAGAGCCCGATGCCCCCACCGGCGGCACGCAGCGCGTGGGCGAGGTGGAGCAACTGCCGGGCTCCCGTCGCGCCGAACGGGTGACCAATGCTGATGGCACCGCCGTCGAGGTTGACGCGGTCCAGGCTCACGCCGAAGTGCTCCTGGAAGATCAGGACCGGGACCGCGTATGCCTCGTGGACGTCGATGAGCCTCATGTCGTCGAGGGTGAGCCCGGTTCGGTCGAGGATCTTGGCGGTCGCGTAGTTGGGGCCGTCGAAGATGATGTCGGGGTCGTTGCCCACCCAGCTCGTCGACCGGATCCAGGCGAGCGGGCTCAGGCCGAGGCGGGCGCAGGCCTCCTCGGAGGCTAGGACCATCGCCGCGCTGCCATCGGAGAGTTGGCTGGAGTTGGCGGCGTTGTTCACACCGTCGGACCGGTAGACGGATGGCAGCGTGCGGGCCTTGTCGACGTTGGAGTCCGGCCTGATGCCTTCGTCGCGGTCCAGCAGGACGGTGCCGTCGACCGTGACGGGCACGATCTCGTCGTTGAACGCGCCGCGCTCCCAGGCCGCGTGCGCGGCGAGGTGCGAGCGGACGCCATACTCGTCGCACGCCTCGCGCGTAATGCCGTACTTGTCTGCGGCGCGCTCGGCGGCCTCACCCTGGTGCGGCATGTCCCAGTGAGTGAACAAGCTTGGTGAGAACGGGCCGTCCTCACCGACCTCGGTCGCGATGCCCATGGGCACCCGAGTCAGCGACTCCACGCCTCCGGTGATGACCACCGACGCGTCCCCGGCCGCGATCGAGGCTGCGCCGAGATGGGTGGCCAACTGGCTGGAGGGGCACTGCGCGTCGAGGGTGGAGATGGGCACCGCCATCGGAAAGCCGACCGAGAGCCAGGCGTTGCGGCCAATGTTCTGCGCTTGTCCCCCGGCCTGGCCAGTGGCACCGACGAGGCCCATGTCGACGTCCGCCGGGTTGAGCCCGGCGGCCGCGATGGCGCCGTTGAAGGAAGCGGCGAGCAGATCGACGGGGTGGACGTCGCGGTAAGACTTGTCCCTTTTCGCTACAGGAGTGCGGACACCGGCGACGATGGCAACGCGGGTCATGAGGGTTCCAATCTGTTGGGATGAGTGCGGAGGCAGCCAAACGTTCGGACGCACACCGGTCGGCGGTGTCGCCGATGAGGTCAGCTCAGGACCAGACCTGGCCGTAGACCCGCAGCCAGTTCTCCCCGAGGACACCGCGGACCTCCTCGGCGGTGTACCCGCGCTCGAGCATCCGCTCCGCGAGCTTGGGAAAGCCGCTCGGGCCGCCCTGTCCGAGGCCGTCAGGGAAATTGAACGGCGGAGGCGGGTAGGTCTCCCGACGCCAGACCTGTGCCTTGATGAGGCCCTCGTACTGCTCCATGGTCAACATCGCGTCGTCGTCGACCTGGGTGCCGCGGCAGTAGTCGATGCCGAGGCCCACGTGACCGGTGCCGACCAGGCTGTCCACGTGGACCATGTGATCGATGAACTGGTCGAGCGTGGGGGCGGTGTCGGCCGCGACGAAGAACGGCAGGCCGTTCATGCCGATGACTCCCCCGCTCGCGGCGATCGCCTTGATGACCTCGTCGGGGATGTTGCGCGTGCTCGCGTGCACGGCGTAGGCGTTCGAGTGCGAGGCGATAACCGGCGCGCTTGACGCCTCGATGACCTCCAGCGCTGAGCGCCATCCGGTGTGGCTGACATCGACCAGAATGCCGAGGCGGTTCAGTTCTGCGAGCATCTGCTCGCCGAGCTTGCTGAGCCCGGCGTCCTGCGGCTCCTCGCAGCCGTCGCACATGACCCCGCGACGGTTGTAGGCGACCTGCACGATCCGCAGCCCCATCCGCCAGTAGGCCTCGATCAGGGAGGGCTCGTACTCCAGCGGCCGAGTGCCCTGGAAGTGGAACACCACCGCCATCTCACCGGCGGCCTTGGCTGCCCGGATCTCTTCCACCGAGGTCGCCAGTCGAATGCCCTGGGTGTTGCGGATGAACTCGAAGCACCTGCCGAAGGCGAACAGGGCCTCCCGGGCAGCGCCGAGCGCCGCGACCGTGAGCACGCACACGGTCGTGCCGCCCTTTTGCCACTGGTCCAGGTGGGTGCGCCAGTAGTCGAACTCGCAGGCCGAGTCGATGACGACTGCGTCTTCGAAGACGAACGGACCAGTTCCACTCATGTGCCTTGCCGCCTTACTCGTCGTGTTGGTTGTCAGCTAGTGCGCGTGATGTCGAGCCCGGCGTTTCACCTCAGCTGCGTGCGTTCGACCTCTGAAGCCGAGGCGATGCCGTGATGCGGCCTTGAGCGCCATGATCAGGAACGTCGGTGGCGATATGTGAGGAACTGCGCGTAGGCCCTCGACGGCCCGCTAAAGGATCGATGTGCGGTGTTTTCTAAGTTACATGCATTACCAACTATCCGCAAGCCATTGATTGGATATTTCAATCCACCTTGTTAGCCCCGTGGCCGCTGGCCGTTGCTCGGTGGATTGCTGGTGGCGCGGCCATTCATGGCAAGAGGCCCTCACGGGGGGGCCGTTTGCCCTCGCGCTGCTGCTGACGCTCGCACCGTCCGACCGTGACCTTGAGGTCGGCTGCGCGGCCGAGAGTGGAGCATCCCGACGCTCGGTGCGGTCGAGCTGATGGCCAACGTGATCTTCACGGTTCCGGTCACCTTGCTGGCCGGGGTGTCGTCCCGGCGGCCAGTGGTGGTCGCGGTCGTCGCCAGCCGTGCGTCGGCCCTGGTCGAGGTGTTCCAGGCATTCGCGACCGCGCTCGGGAGGAACTGCTCCACCAACAATTGGCTCCCCAACACCATCCGCGCCGCTCTCGGCCCGGTCCTGGCGCCGGCGGCGTTCTCGCTCGCGTCGCGACGACGTCGGACAGGTGCCAGGTCGACGGGGCGCCCGCCCGCGGACGCTATATCGCGAACAACCGGTTGACCCAGGCCTCGCGCGCGGCCGTCATCGCCTTGGCCAGGGGGGTGTCCGGTGCCGTCAGGTCGAAGGCGTGGAATCCGCCCGGCCACACGCGCAGCGTGGCCTGGATGCCGCAGCGCCACAGGCTCGCCGCGCAGGCGACGTCCTCGTCACGAACACCTCCGCCGACCCACAGTCGATGAACGCTGGTGGAAGGCCGAAGAGGTCGGTGGCGCGGGCGGGTGCCGCATAAATGGAGACGTCGTCGCCGGCGCGCCGTTCGCCCAGCAGCGTCGACCAGACGGTCACGTTGCTGGCGCGGTCGCACACGCCGACCCCGTCGAACTGCGCGGACGAGCCGGTCTGGTCTCGGTCGTCGAGCATCGGGTGCATCAGGACCTGACCCAGAAGCGGCGGGCCGTGCCGATCTCTCGCGAGCAGACCAGTGCCGCCGGCGAGGCCACCACCGGCGCTGGCCCCGGCGACGATCAGCCGCGCGGGGTCGATGCCAGCTCGCCGGCGTGCTCGGCGGCCCAGGCGAGACCCGCGTAGCTGTCCTCGACCGGGCAGGGATCCGGGAACTCCGGCGCCAACCGGTAGTCAACCGTCACCGCCACCGCGTCGTGCGGCACGACCCGAGGCAGGATCTGCGCCAAGCCCAGGAACCGGTCGCCAAGGAAGATGCCTACGGCGTGCAGGTAGCAGATGCCGGGACCCGCGCCTTTTGTGGTCGGTTCGTCGCAGCACCGACACCTCGATGTCCGCCCTCGTAGCCGGTGATGGTGTGGTCGATCGCTCGAGCCCGGCCTCGACGAGCATATCGTCGTCGACGACGACAGCCTCACGGTCGACGCTTCGCAACGCCGGGATCATCTCCAGGGTGATCGACGACACAGCCCGCTCGGTCGTCGGTGCGAGCGCCTTCTCGAGCTTGGGTCGAAGGGTGGACGCGGGACGTGACCGGTCGTGGATCTCCTTGGTTCTTTGCCGCTATGGGTGGCGGAGGTCCTGGGATGATCTTCAAGTGAGCGTGCGGGTCTGGCTCTCGAAGTGCTCGACGTGCTCCGAGTCCCGCTCACGCTCTACGCGGCCCTGCAGTAGGACCGGGCTCCCTGGCGATCACGTGCCTAGTAGGACCCGGCTCAGTCGGAGGTGTCGATCCGCCCTTCGACGAGCAGCCTGACCTGTCGGAGCATGGCTGCTAGCTCGTCTAGCGATTCCGCCGAGACGCCCCCGAGTCCGAACTGGCTGCTGTCCATCGAGGTGGCGACCGCCTCCTGGGCGGACTCCCCCGCGGGGAGGATCCTGACGACTGTGACCCGGCGGTCGCTGCCCTGTGACCGTCGGACGAGCTTGCCGCGCTCGAGCCGGTCGACGGTGCGGGTGATGGTAGTCGGGTGCGCCCCAACGCGCAGTGCCAGCTTGGCGGTCGGCATCTGCTTGGCCGGATGGAAGCTGAGCGCGGTCAGCGCCTGCCAGCCGGCGAAGGTGAGGTTCTCCGCTGCGAGCGCGGGCTGGGCGGCCACCTGAACTAGACGGTTGATCCGCTCCACCTCGAGGGAGACGGCGAGCTGGCGGTGGGCGTGGACACCACGGCGCTCGAACTCCTGTTGTGTGGCCTCAACGAGGTCACGATCCAAGTCCAAGTCCACTTCGTCAGCCTTTCCATCGGAGGGTTCAGCGCGGGCAGTACGGAACGAGGGTATCCATGAAGGCGAGGTCGATCGGCTTGCCGTGGGCGACCGCCACGTGCTCGGGGAAGGCGCCGAGCAGGTTGGTCAGCACGATCAGTGTGAGCCCATCGGGGTAGCGAGCGATCTGGGCCTTCCCGCCACCGCCCGGCGCCGGTACCAGACCCTGCGGCCGCTCAAAGACGAGCCACCCGATGCCCCATAGCCCTGGGCTGCCGTCAAAGGCAGGCACTGGAGTCCACAGTTGGTTGCGGCTTGCCTGGGAGAGCAACGCACCGCTCTCGAGCGCGGACATCCACGCGGCCAGGTCGTCGGCGGTGCTGTGCAGTCCCGCCGCGGTGCGGAGCAGGTGCGGCCAGTCCAGCCGGCTCTTGTCGATACTTCCGGTTGGCTCACCCTGGGCGTTGATGCTCATGTAGGTGTCGGCCCGGTGAGGGATGAGGTCGTGGTCGTTGGCGTAGCGTGTGTGGGTCATTCCGGCGACGTTGAACTGGCGCTCGGTGATGAATTCGACAAACGGCTTCCCGCTCAGCCGGTCGATGACCTTGCCGAGGAGGGCGTAGTTGGTCTGGACGTAGTTGTAGCCACGGCCGGACTCGAACTCCATGGGCGCGGCGTGCACGACGGCCCAAGCCGCCTCCTCGTCGGCCGCGACCAGCCCGACGGAGCTGTCCGCTCCGTATGCCATGATCTCTGGCAGCCCGGAGGTGAGGGTCGCGAGCTGTCTGATCGTGATCGGCTGCCACGCCTCAGGCAGCGCATCGAGGTAGCGCGAGACCGGGGCCGCGAGGTCGAGGTCGCCGGCTTCGACCAGCTGCATCAGGGCGACGCCGGTGAACGCTTTGGCCATGGAGTTGATGGAGAACACCGACTCCCGGGTCACCGCTACGTCGTGCTCGAGGTTGGCCAAGCCGAGCACCTCCGAGGCGACCACCTCGCCATGGCGAAGCACCGCCGCCTGCAGCCCAGGGACGTGCCGCTCATCCATCAGTCGGGTGAGTTGTTCGCGCAGGCCGTGTGTCGTCGTGCTCATCGCTTGTCTCCGCTCGTCTCGGGTGCTTCCTGCTCGACGAAGGCGCGTCGGAGCGCCTTCTTGTCCCGCTTGCCCACCTGGGTCAGGGGGATTCGCTCGACGATCTCGATGCGTTTGGGCGTCTGGACGGGGCCCTTGCGTTTGCGCACGTGCGCCTTGAGCTCCTCGACCGTGACGCTCGGGTCGCGGAGCTCTACCGCGGCCACGAGGATCTCGCCCCAGTAGTCATCAGGTGCGCCGAAGACCGACGCTGCTGCCACGGCGGGATGTTCCTCGAGGGCGTCCTCTACGTTGCGGGGGTACACGTTGAACCCGCCGGTGATGACGAGGTCCTTGGCACGGTCGACGATGCGCAGGAAGCCGTCGGCATCGCGCACCGCGACGTCGCCGGTGTGGAGCCACCCGCCACGCATCGCCTCCGCCGTGTCCTCGGGTCGGTTGAGGTAGCCGCTCATCAGGAGGGGACCGCGGACGCACAGCTCGCCCGGTTGTCCGTCGGGCACCTCCACATCGTCGTGGTCGACCAGGCGCACATCCGCTTCGGCGACCGGGCGTCCGCAGGAGGCCATGCGTTCCTCGGACGTGACGTCGTGTTCCTCGCGCCGCATCACACAGACGGTGGTCGGCGCCTCGGCTTGGCCGTAGAACTGGAAGAAGATGGGCCCGAACCAGGCGATGGCTTCCTTGAGGCGCTGGGGGGAGATGGGTGAGGCGCCGTAGAACACCGTGGCGAGGCTGGAGGTGTCGTGTTCGCGCAGCCGCGGGTGGTCGAGGATCGCGCTGATCATCGTCGGCACGAGCAGGGCACACGTAATGCGGTGCCGTTCGACCGCGGCGAGGAACTCTCCAGCGTCGAAGGACTGCTGGACGTAGAGCGTGCCCCCCTGCGCGATCGTCGGCAGGAAGTTCACCCCACCCGCATGGCTGAGTGGAGCGGCCAGCAGGTTGCGGATCTCGTCGGGCCACTGCCAGTCCATGAGCTCGATGCCGTACATCGTCGACATGCTCCGAAAGCTGACCTGGCTTGCCTTGGGTACACCGGTGGTGCCCCCGGTGTAGACGATGCGGCAGATCGCCTCGGGGTCAGTCGGACGCAGCTCGAGGGCGGTGGCGGTCTCGGCAGCCATGAGCACCAGCAGGTCGCTAGGTCCCCCGCCGCCGATGCTCAAGACGCGAGCGCTGCTGCGGGCCATCTGCACCGCTTCGGTGATTTCGTCGATCCGCGCGCAGTCCACGACCACGTGGGTGGCTGCTGCGTCGTCGAGGATGTGCGCGAAGTCAGTCGGGCTCCCCAATGGATGCAGCGGCACGAAGACTCCGCCCAGCGCTGCGACGGCCTGCTGCACAAACAGCACCTCGATGCGGTTGCCGGAGAGCAGCGCGACCCGGTCGCCGGACTGAAGGCCGAGTCCGTCCAGCACTGCGGCGCACCGCGCGATCGCGGTCTCGAGCTGCGCGCCGGTCCAGGTCGTGCCGTCGGCCTCGACGACCAACGACTTGGCCGAGTGGGCGCGCAGTGCCTGGACCAGCAGGTCGTTCAGGTGTGGGAAGGCTCGGCCGGTCACCATTGCGTCAGTCCTTCGAGCATGCGCCTCTGGGCGTCGAGCCCATTGGTCATGGCGGCCTCACGCCAGGCCGGCGCGGCGGGGTTGAGCCCCTCCATCATTAGGTCCAGCATCTCATCGCGCGAGGTATAGGTCTGGCCCGTGGCGTACTTCAACCACCGGTCGATGCGGACGGTGTTGAGCACCGTCAGGTTGTCGTAGGTGCCGACTTCGATCAGAAGTCCGGACCACTCTGCCCACGGTGCGGTGCTGGGCAGCCAGGCGGAGAAGAAGCCGGTGTATGACGGGGTGTGCCCCTCCGACATCCTGGCCGAGGAGGAGAAGCTGGTGCGGGCCGACTCCCCCAGCCAGTCAATCACCCGGTCGTGACCCGGCGACCCGGCGGGCAGGCTGCAGATGTGCGCAAGCTCGCCCCACTCGCCGATGCCGGTGTGCCATTCAATGAAGGCGACCTTCTCGGCGTTGGCCAGCACCCGCGGCAGGAGGTCGGCGACGACCTTGTGCGACCATGCCGGCCGGTCCCCGACATAGGTGATGCCAGTCGGCTCGACGGCTTGGCCGCCCGACAGGGCCGTGATCATCTGCTGCGGTCCATGGGCGCGCACCATCTCCTCCAGGACCCCGCTCCAGTCGCTCGTCTCCTCGGTCCAGTCATTAGGGCACAGCGTGGGGAACAGCTCGCGGTAGAGGTCGTTGCGGGGGAACGGGACGTCGTGGTCGAGAAAATTGCGGTTGAGGTCGATGTTGTCCTCGTCTGTGCGCGAGTGGTGTGAGAAGCCCCACGGGTTCAGCGCATGCAGTACCACGACGTTGACCCCCTCTGGAATCTTGAGGTCGCGAAGAAGCTCAAGTTGTAGGGCCGAGCCGAGAAATCCCTCCTGGCCGTGGGTGCCCGAGACGACGAGGAACGTCTTGCGGGCCATCGGATCACCAAAAGTGGCGAGGTCGATAGCCAGCTCCTCGCCTTCAGCGCCGCGCTCGGTCGGGTGGGGCACCGACTCGAGCCGAGCCCCTAGATCAGCCGCCAAATTGAGGAAACGGCGGCGCGCCTCGGCATAGCTCTTGCTGAACGCTTCAATCACGGAGACCTCCCGTTGTGTGACGGCCTCGGTCATGGATCAGCCTCATGGTCTGTATAGTTACATGCATTACCATCTAATGGCAATGCATATTTCCATCGATTCAGCATTGAGCGTCCTAGGATCGCGCCGCGCACGGTGGTGGAGTTCCATTACGGTGACGCCGAGGTCGTCACTCTGCAACCTCCTTCATAAGGTCCGGTGGAGGGCTCGCAAGGTTGCCGACTCGGTGGACATGCGTGTCGTCAACCGTTAGCAAGCCCGGGACGGGACCTTCGGCTGTCGTCCCGCCCGCTGCCGGCAACCGACTGGGGTCGCCCTATGCTCACCGGCCCGACGCAGGCGTCGGGCAAAGTTGGGCTGCGGCTCGCTCAACGAAGACATCGGCCCGAAGCGTCGGGCTCAACGTGACGCGCGCTCCGTTCCGGTGCATCCAGACCTTGTCGCCATCCTGCACAGGCACGTCGCCGTAGTCGCCGTAGTCGTCGAAGGCGCGGGCATGGCGGCCTAGCGGAACACGACGGTGCGATCCTTGTTGAGCAGGACCCGGTGTTCGCCCTGCCACCGCACGGCCCGGGCCAGGGCCATGCACTCGGCGTCGCGGCCGACCGTGACGAGGTCCTCAGGACCGTAGGTGTGGTCCACCCTGATCACTTCCTGCTCGATGATCGGTCCCTCGTCGAGTTCTGGCGTTACGTAGTGAGCGGTTGCCCCGACCTGCTTGACCCCGCGTGCAAACGCCTGGTGGTAGGGCTTGGCTCCCTTGAAGCTGGGCAGGAAGGAGTGGTGGATGTTGATCGCGCGGCCCTCAAGCTCCTTGCAGAGCTGGTTGGAGAGCACTTGCATGTAGCGCGCGAGGACGACCACGTCGACCTCATGTCGGTCGACGAGCTCGAGCAGCCGCGCCTCAGCGGCACTCTTGCCCTCGCTGCTCACCGGCACGTGGATGAACGGCACCCCGGCGGATGCCGCAATCGACCTCAGGTCCTCGTGGTTGGAGACCACCAGCGCGATGTCGGCTCCGAGGCTGCCCGCCTGCCAGCGGTAGAGGAGGTCGTTGAGGCAGTGCCCGAACTTGGAGACCATGACCATCACCCTCGTCCGCCGGGTGGCGTCGTGGAGCTGCCACGTCATGCCGTATGCCGCGGCAACCGTCTCAAAGGCCGCCGCCATCTCCTGGTGCCCGGCCTGCGGGGAGACAAAGCTCGTCCGCATGAAGAGAAGTCCATGCACCGGGTCGTCGAACTGCTGGTGCTCGGTGATGTCGCACCCTTGCCGGACGAGCACCGAGGTCACGGCGTGCACGAGCCCTGGCCGTTCGGGGCACGTGAGGGTGAGTACGAATCGCTGGCTCATGGTGACTGCTCCATTCAGCACTCCACGACGTTGAGGGCTAGGCCGCCCCGCGACGTCTCCTTGTACTTGTCCTTCATGTCCGCCCCGGTCTCTCGCATTGTCTTGATCGCTTTGTCCAGCGAGACGTGGTGGCGGCCGTCGCCCAGGACGGCCATTCGCGCAGCTGTGATGGCCTTGACGGCGGCGACCGCGTTCAGCTCGATGCAGGGGATCTGCACGAGACCGCGGACCGGGTCGCACGTGAGACCGAGGTTGTGCTCGATGCGGATCTCGGCTGCGTTCTCGACCTGCTCCGGGGTGCCACCGAGCACCTCGGTGAGCCCGGCGGAAGCCATCGAACATGCTGAGCCGACCTCACCCTGGCAACCGACCTCGGCACCGGAGATCGACGCGTTCTCCTTGAAGAGCAAGCCGACGGCAGCTGCTGTCAGCAGGAACCGCACGACGCTGTCCTCACTGAACGACGGCAGGAACCGCTGGTAGTAGTGCAGGACCGCCGGGATGATGCCATCGGCGCCGTTCGTAGGCGCTGTCACCACCCTGCCACCGGCGGCGTTCTCCTCGTTGACCGCCAGCGCAAGGAGCATCACCCAGTCCATGGCGGCCAGTGGGTCACTGTTGTCGGGTTGCTGGTCCAGGTTGCGCCGCAGGTGAGCGGCCCGCCGCCGGACCTTGAGGCCGCCTGGCAGGACCCCGTCGGTTGCGCAGCCTCGCGCGACGCACTCCTGCATCACCGCCCAGATGCGCAGCAGGCCAGCGCGGACCTCCTCCTCGGAGTGCCATGAGAGCTCGTTGTCGAGCATGACCTGGCTGATCGGCAGGCCGGTCTCGCGGCAGTGCGCAAGAAGTTCGGCGCCACTCGTGAAGGGGTAGCGGACCGGCGTCGGGTCAGGCACGAGAGGCTTTTCACCGATCTCCGACTCGTCTAGGACGAACCCACCGCCGACCGAGTAGTACTCCCGGGAAGAGACCACCGCACCACGACTGTCACGGGCTACGAACACCATCCCGTTGGTGTGGAAGGGCAGCCGCTTGCGGCGGTGGAGCAAGACGTCCTCGGCGATGTCGAATGCAATGGTGTGGCGGCCGAGCAGGGTGACCTGTCCAGCCTCCCGCACCAACTCCACCGCCGGGTCGCCCGCTACCGGGTCAACCTCGTCGGGCGCCTCGCCCTGCAGGCCGAGGACGACGGCCCTGACGCTGCCATGGCCGTGTCCGGTCGCGCCGAGCGAGCCGAAGAGCTCCGCTCGCACGCTGTGGACGGACGTCAGCAGCTGGTCCTGCTGCAGGCTTGTGACAAACAGGCGGGCAGCTCGCATGGGTCCGACAGTGTGTGAACTGGACGGGCCGATCCCGACCTTGAACAGGTCGAATACGCTTATTGCCACGAGGGGTCGTCCAGGTACTCGTTGCACGCGTCAATGAGCCAGTCCGCGAGATAGCGGGCAAACGACGAACGCACGAGGACCCAGAAATCGGTGCCCGTCTCGTCGCGCGCGACGATGACCACCCCGGCGAGCGCCAGAACGGTCTGGACACAGGTGCCCATGGGACTGACACGCGGGTCGAGGTCGATCGCGCAGCCGTGCGCCAGGAGGTCACGTGCCCGGCGGCCGCCGATGGCGACGGTGGTTCGCTGGGCTGAGACGTCGATCACCGCGCCGTCCTGACCGAGTGCCTCGGCGAGGTCGCGCTCGAGCCCGTCACGGGCGGACGGTGCGACGACGAGCCACTCGTCCGGGCCGAGCCACAGCACTTCCAGGCCGTCAGCCCCCACAACCTTGGTGCATGGCGTGGTGGGCAGCGCCGCACCGAGGATGCGGGCGACCTCGAGGGCTGCGGAGCTCCCTGGCGGGACCCGCACGTCCAGCTGGGTAAGAAACGGAACCTCCCTGATGCGGACGGCGCCGGGTAGCGCGGCCAGCCGATCGGCATACGTCCCCAGTGGACTGGTGCGCGGGGTCTGCCCCACCATCTCAACCGTCACGGCGGCTTCCCTCCTTGTCGAAGACGACGCTGTCGGTGACGGTCACCGGCACCACGGCGTCCCCCAGCGGAACGAACAGGGTCTGCCCGATGCGCTCGCGACCGGAGCGGACGAGGGCAAGGGCGAAGGTACGGCCCAGGGCCGCACTGCGGTAGCTGGAGGTGACGTGTCCAAGCATCGGGACCGGAGGCTCCGGCAGGCGTTCGGCTTCGATGACCTGGCCGCCCTCCGGCAGCAGTACGGAGGGGTCCAGGGGCAGCAGGCCGACGAGCTGCTTGCGATCGGGACGCTGGTTCTCCGGTCGGCTGAAGGACCGCTTGCCGATGAAGTCCTCCTTCTTCTTCGACACGACCCAGCTCATACCCAGGTCCTGCGGGGTGATGGTGCCGTCCGTGTCCTGACCGATGATCGGATAGCCCTTCTCGGCTCGAAGCACGTGCATGGTCTCGGTGCCGTAGGGCGTGATCCCGTAGGGCTGACCCGCAGCCCAGAGCCCCTCCCAGGTGGCGAGCCCATCCCATGCGTTGACGTTGACCTCATAGGCGAGCTCCCCGGAGAAGCTGATCCGGCAGACCCGGGCCGCGATTCCAGCCACAGTGGTGTCGCGCCAGGTCATGAAGGGAAAGCCCTCGTTGGACACATCGAGCTCCGGGGCAACCGCCGCGAGCACATCCCGCGAGTGGGGACCCACGAGCGGGATCGTCGTCCACTGCTCGGTGACCGACGTGAGCCGGACCCGCAGCTCCGGCCACTCGGTCTGGAGCCATTCCTCCATCCAGTCGAGGATCTTGGCGGCATTGCCAGTCGTTGTCGTGACCAGGAAGCGGTCCTCTGCCACCCGGATAACGGTGCCGTCGTCCATGACCATGCCGTCAACCGCGCACATGACGCCGTAGCGGACCGAGCCGACCTTGAGGCTGCTCATTAGGTTGGTGTAGAGCCGGTCGAGCAGCTCGGCGGCGTCGGCTCCTTGGACGTCGATCTTGCCGAGTGTCGAGCCATCCATCAACGCCACGGAGTCGCGCGCGGCCGCGCATTCCCGCAAGACCGCAGTCTCGATGTCCTCGCCGTCCTGAGGGTAGTACCACGGCCGTTTCCACTGCCCGACGTTCTCGAACTCGGCGCCGTGCAGGACGTGCCAGTCGTGGATCGCGGTGACCCGCACGGGGTCGTGCAGCTCGCCGCGGTCGCGGCCGGCGAGGGCGGCGAAGGAGACTGGGGTGTACGGCGGCCGGAACGTGGTCGTGCCGAGCGAGCCGACGTCGACGCCGAGGGCGTCGGCGACGATGCCCGACGCGATGACGCCGGACGTCTTGCCTTGGTCGTGAGCTGTGCCGATGGTGGTGTAGCGCTTGACGTGTTCCACCGAGCGCAGCCCTGCCTTGGTGGCGCGGAGGATGTCCGCGACGGTGGCGTCGCGCTGCACGTCGACGAACCGTCGGTCGCCGTGCGAGGCGAGGGGGTCCGGGTCGGGCACGGCCCAGAGCACGCGCGGGGACTGGCCCTCGGGCTGCCGCTCGGTTCCCGGTAGGTCGGTGGACGTGACGTCCATGCCCAGCGCCTCCAGTGCCCCGACGGCGGCGTGCAGACCACCAGTGAGGGCTCCCTCGAGGGTGAACTCGCCAGTCGCCGAGCCGGCCACGGTGGTGCCAGCGAGCTCCTCCCCGGGGAGGAACGCGCCGAGCGCGGCGTCATACCGGAGCCGCCCACGGGCCTGGCTGAACAGGTGCACGGTCGGGTTCCAGCCACCAGAGACCAGGAGCAGGTCGCAGGCGATTCCGGTGCGCGGACCGAGGACGCCGTCCTCGAAGGTCGCGACGTGGGCGCGGGTGATCCGGTTGGTGCCACTCGTGCCCGTCACGACATGGCCAGCGCGCACGTCGATACCGCGGCGCGCGCACTCAGCGGCCCAGTGCGCGGGTGCGCTCGGACGGGCCTCGATGACGGCAGCCACCTCGGCGCCGGCATCGGCAAGGTCGATCGCGGCCCGATAGGCCGCGTCGTCGGAGGTGAAGACGACGACGCTGCGACCCGCGAGGACCCCATAACGGTTCAGATAGGTGCGGGCCGCCCCGGCGAGCATGATGCCCGGACGGTCGTTGCCGGTGAAGACGATCGGGCGTTCGTGGGCGCCCGCCGCCACGACGACATGGCGCGTGCGGATCCGCCAGACCCGCTGGCGGGCCTTTCCCGCGGCGGCGGCGGCGCCGAGGTGATCGGTGCGCTTCTCGAGGGCGAGGACGAAGCCGTCGTCATAGTGGCCGAAGGCCGTAGTGCGCTGCAGGATCCGCACATCGGGGTATGCCGCGAGCTCATCGACGGCGCGCGAGACCCAGTCCAGGGCGGGAGCCTCATCGAGCAGGTCTTGACTCCCGAGAAGTGAGCCACCCGCTTCCGACTGCTCGTCGACCAGCACCACGCGGGCGCCTGCGTGGGCTGCGGTGAGCGCCGCGATCAGGCCTGCCGGGCCTGCGCCGACGACGAGCACGTCGCAGTGGGCGTGGACCGCGTCGTACCGCGCGGGGTCGGGACGGTCGGCGAGCCGGCCCTGGCCGGGCAGTCCCCTGGCGACCAGCCCGTCATACAGCTCGACGGTTGTGGCGGTGAGCATCGGCTCAGGAAACGGTTCCTCCACCTGGACGAGGGCGTTTGACTCCTCTGCGCCCGCGGCCACGATGCCACGCGGCCGGCCGAGGTTGGTGCTGGTCGCGACGTGATGGACGCCGTTGGCGAGCAGGGCGGAGGCCAGCGTGTCTCCGATGTGCCCGGTGAAGGCTTCGCCGTTGAAGGTGAAGGCCAGCTCGGTGGAGCGGTCGATGCGGCCCCCGCTGGAGCGGCGGAAAGTGGTCATGCGATCACCGGCTTCGGTTCGTCGAGGCGGTAGACCGCCAGGAATGCGTGGGTGCTGGTGTCGCGGACGGCGTTGAACCACCTGCGACACCCGCTGGCGTGCATCCAGCGCTCCGCGAACTGCCCCTTGGAGTTGTCGCGGAAGAACACGTACTGGCTCCACTCCTCGTCCGAAAGCGTCTCGTTGTCCGCCGGGTAGACGACGTGCGCCTCTCCCCCGTAGTGGAACTCCACCTCTTCGCGTGGCCCGCAGTGCGGGCAGCTGATGAGCTGCATGGTGACTCCTAGTGGGCGACGGCGGCGGCGCCGTGCTCGTCGACGAGCGCGCCTGAGGTGAAGCGCTCCAACGTGAACGGGGCGAGGTAGGGGTGCGGGGTGCCGTTGGCGATCGTGTCCGCGAAACACCAACCCAGTCCCGGCGTGGCCTTGAAGCCACCGGTGCCCCAGCCACAGTTGAGGTACAGGTCGTCGATAGGCGTGAGCCCGACGATGGGTGAGGCGTCCGGTGTCGTGTCGACGATTCCGGCCCAGCTGCGCAGCAGGTGTGCGCGGGCGAAGATCGGGAAAAGCTCGAGGGCTGCGGCCATCTGGCGTTCGATGATGTGGAACGCGCCGCGCTGGCCATATCCGTTGTAGCTGTCGATGCCGGCGCCCATCACGAGTTCGCCCTTGTGCGCCTGCGAGACGTACACGTGCACGGCGTTGGACATCACGACGGTGGGGTGGACAGGCTCGAGCAGCTCGGAGACAAGGGCCTGCAGCGGGTGTGACTGGATCGGGAGCCGCAAGCCTGCCATCTCGCTGAGTACCGAGGTGTGCCCCGCCGCGGCGAGGGCCACGCTGCCTGCCTTGATGTTGCCGCGGTTGGTGCGCACGCCCGTGACCCGGCCGTTCTCGATGTCCAGGCCCCGCACCTCGCAATTCTGGATCAGGTCGACACCGAGGTCGTTGGCCCGGCGCGCGTAGCCCCACGCGACGTAGTCGTGCTTGGCGATGCCGGCGCGCGGCTGGTAGGTCGCGCCGAGGACGGGGTAGCGCACGTCCGGGCTGATGTTGACGATCGGGCAGACTTCCTTGACCTGCTGGGGGTCCAGCCATTCGGCGTCGACGCCGTTGAGCTGGTTCGCGTGCACGCGCCGCATGGAGTCGCGCACGTCCTGCAGGCTGTGGGCGAGGTTGAGCACGCCGCGCTGGCTGAACAGGATCGGGTAGTCGAGCTCCTCCTCCATCTGCTCCCACAGCTTGAGGGAGTGCTCGTAGATCCGAGAGCTCTCGTCCCAGAGGTAGTTCGACCGGATGATCGTGGTGTTCCGGGCCATGTTGCCGCCGGCCAGCCACCCCTTCTCGAGCACGGCGACGTTGGTGATGCCGTGGTTCTTCGCCAGGTAGTAGGCCGTGGCGAGCCCGTGGCCGCCCCCTCCGACGATGACCACGTCATATGAGGGCTTCGGGTCGGGGTTGCGCCACAGGAAGTCAGGGTGGTCCGGCAGGTCGGCCCCGGGGGCGTCGGCGGCCAGTCCGTTGTGGCTCATCGGACCTCCTCGTCCAGGTTTGGGTAGAGCGGGTGCTTTGTGGCGAGGGCCTCGACGCGGCGACGCAACTCGGCCCTGGTCTGGTCCTCGAGTTCGGGCACCAGCGCACGCGCGATCACGTCGGCGACTTCGGCGAAGTCCTCGTCTCCGAAGCCGCGAGTGGCCAGCGCCGGCGTGCCGATCCGCAAGCCAGAGGTGACCATTGGCGGTCGCGGGTCGTTCGGGACGGCGTTGCGGTTCACGGTGATGCCGATCTCGTCCAGCCGATCCTGGGCCTGCCGGCCGTCGAGCTCGGAGTCGCGCAGGTCGACGAGCACGAGGTGCACGTCGGTGCCGCCGGTGAGCACCCTGACCCCCACTGAGGAGGCGTCTGGGCGGCTCAACCGCTCGGCGAGGATGCGGGCACCCTGCAGCGTCCGTTGCTGCCGATCCTTGAACTCGGCGCCTGCCGCGATCCTGAAGGACACCGCCTTGGCGGCAATGACGTGCTCAAGCGGTCCCCCCTGCATGCCGGGAAAGACTGCTGAGTTGACCTTCTTGGCGATCGCTTGGTCGTTGGTGAGGATGACACCGCCACGGGGGCCGCCCAACGTCTTGTGCGTCGTCGTCGTGGTCACGTCGGCATACGGCACCGGGGACGGGTGGAGGCCGGCGGCGACCAACCCGGCGAAGTGCGCCATGTCGACCATGAGATAGGCACCGACGGCGTCGGCGATGGCCCGGAACCGGGCGAAGTCGAGCTGGCGCGGGTAGGCCGACCAGCCGGCGACGATCAGTTTGGGCTTGTGCTCCATGGCCAACCGCTCGACCTCGTCCATGTCCACCAGACCGTCCGAGTCGGAGACGTGGTAGGGAACGACGTGGAACATCTTGCCGGAGTAGTTGAGCTTCATCCCGTGCGTCAGGTGCCCGCCGTGCGCGAGGCTCAGGCCGAGGATGGTGTCACCAGGCTGCAGCAGCGCGAAGAACACGGCCGTGTTGGCTTGGGCGCCCGAGTGCGGCTGGACGTTGGCGAACCCCGCGCCGAACAGCTCCTTGACCCGGTCGATGGCCAGCTGCTCCACCACGTCCACGTGCTCGCAGCCGCCGTAGTAGCGGCGGCCGGGGTAGCCCTCGGCGTACTTGTTGGTGAGCACCGAGCCCTGCGCCTGCATCACCGCGACCGGCGCGAAGTTCTCCGACGCGATCATCTCGAGAGTGAGCTGTTGCCTGCGTAGCTCGGCGGCGATGGCCGTGGCGATCTCAGGGTCGAGGTCGGCGAGTGGACGGGACAGGGTCCCAGCGCCAGTGGCGGTGTTGGAGGTCGTCGTCATGGGAGCACCTTGATGGCTGTGTGTTCGAAGACTGATATATCAGTTGTGCTGCTAAGGTAAAGGGCATGACAGCGGACGTCAAGACGTCATCCACTGACGGGGCCCGGACCATCGATGACGGGCTCTCGTTCGCCGAACGCGCCTACCGTCACATCCGTGACCGGCTCGTCATGCTGGATATCTCCCCCGGCTCCCCGCTCAACGATGACGACCTCGCCGAGTCCCTGGGCGTGGGCCGTACCCCTGTCCGCGAGGCCCTGAAGCGGCTCGAGTACGAGCGGCTGGTCGTCGCGTACCCGCGCCGCGGCACCTTCGCGACCGAGGTGAACATCACCGACCTCGCCCATATCTCCGAGGTCCGCCAGCAGCTCGAACCTCCCGCCGCGGCAAGCGCGGCACTGCGTGCCGGCGCTCAGGACCGCGCACACTTGGCCGAACTACTCAGTCAGCTGGAGTCCTACGACCCTTCAGTAGGGGGGACCCGAGGCTTGATGAACCTCGACATGGCCGTCCACCGGGCCATTTATGCAGCGACGCGGAACCCCTTCCTCGAGGACACGCTGGTCCGCTACGACAACCTCGCCACGCGCATCTGGTGCCTCTTCCTCGACCGACTGCCCGACATGGCGGGACACGTGACGGAACACCGGCCCATGATCCATGCCGTCCTGGATCGTGACGGCCAGGCCGCGGCTGACCTGACTCGTGAGCACATTCGGCACTTCGACTCCGCGATCAGGGGGGCCCTCTGAGACGACGCCATGGGCCCTCTACTGAGGGGACGCGTCTGGGTCCCGGCAGGCTCTAAGGCCCGCGGGCGGCGGATGGCGCGGCCGTGTGCATCCCGGCCCAGTCCCGAGGCGATCCAAACCCAAATCCCCCGCCCATTCGCGGTTGGTGCGGACGGCGGCGATCCGGCCGTCCACGACGTCCAGGTCCTGTACCTCGCAGTTCTGGATCTTGAGAATGCCGCGGGCGTGAAACGTCGCCATAAGCGGTTCAGCCTGTTCGCGAAATTTTTGCTGACGGTGTGTGATCACGGTCTCTGTGTCCTCCGAGCGACCCTCAGAGGCCGCACGTTCGAGCAGCCTCCGAACGAGTTCCCGTTCAGGCACACCCAGGACTATGACAAGGTCCAAGGTTTGGCCGCAGTCGCGGCAAAGCCTATCCAACTCGTCGGCCTGTGCCGGCGTCCTCGGATACCCATCGAGGAGCCAGCCATAGCGAGCATCGTTCTGGGCCAAGCGATCCCGAACCATGTCGTTGGTGACCCAGTCAGGCACGTAGTCGCCAGCATCGATGTACCGCTTAACTTCTCGCCCTAGAGGCGTGAGCCTGGCGACGTTGGCCCTGAAGATATCGCCGGTAGAGATCGCGGGGATGTCAAGCCGCTCCGCGAGTCGGACTGCTTGGGTGCCCTTGCCGGCTCCAGGAGGTCCCGTCAGAACGAGTCTCACGCGATACCGACCTTCGACGGTCGATGCCGGACGGTCCTGCGGCGGTGGGCCGCGCCAGCTTGACCCAAAGCGAGCCCGCGCCACTCGTCCAAACCTGGGTCAGCCCGCCTGTGGCCTACGTCGATCGGGCACCGGTTCGCGATATGCATGCGGTACCCGGTCTCTTGTTCCCTGGCCTGTGCAGCTGTTTGGACCTGTGGTCATCATTTGGAGCTCACACGATTCCCACATAGGTCGTCTCGAGGTACTCCTCGATGCCTTCGAACCCACCCTCGCGCCCGAAGCCTGAGGCCTTCATCCCGCCGAACGGCGCGGCGGCGTTGGACACGATGCCCTGGTTGACCCCGACCATGCCGAACTCCAGCCGCTCGGCGACCCGCAGTACTCTCGAGACGTCGCGGGTGAAGAAGTAGGCAGCGAGTCCGTACTCGGTGTCGTTGGCTCGCGAGATGGCCTCGTCCTCAGTCTCGAAGGTCGCGATCGGCGCCACGGGGCCGAAGATTTCCTCGCGCAGGAGCCGTGCATCGACGGGCACGTCGGTGACGACCGTGGGTGCGTAGAAGTAGCCCTTCTCCCCCACGGGCTTGCCTCCGCACGCAATCCGGGCGCCGCGCAGGACCGCATCCTCCACGAGCTCCTCCACCTTCGCCTGGGCCGACGCATCGATCAGCGGCCCGACATCCACGCCGGCGTCGGTTCCGCGTCCGACGGATGACTGCTCCATCCGCGCTGTGAGTCTGGTGGCGAACTCGTCGGCCACCCCGGACTGCACGAGGAAGCGGTTGGCCGCCGTGCACGCCTCGCCCATGTTGCGCATCTTGGCGAGCATCGCGCCGTCCACGGCGGCGTCGAGGTCGGCATCCTCGAACACGACGAACGGGGCGTTGCCGCCCAGCTCCATGGAGACCCGCAGCAGCTGGGTGGCGGACTGCTCGACCAGCTTCCGTCCAACTTGGGTCGACCCGGTGAAGGTGAGCTTGCGGGTGCGCGCGTCGCGGACGAGCGGCTCGACCACCTGCGCGGTCCGGGTCGTCGTGATGACGTTGAGCACCCCCGCTGGGAGCCCGACCTCGTCGAGAAGGGCGGCCAGGGCGAGCATCGACAACGGTGTCTGCGTCGCAGGCTTGACCACCATGGTGCAGCCGGCGGCGATGGCGGGCCCGATCTTGCGAGTCCCCATCGCCAGCGGGAAGTTCCACGGGGTGATCATCAGGGTCGGCCCGACCGGCTTCTTCATGGTGAGCAGCCGCGTGGCACCGTTGGGCGCGGTCATCCACCGCCCCGAGATGCGCACCGCCTCCTCGGAGAACCACCGGAAGAACTCGGCGCCGTAGGCCACCTCTCCCCGTGCCTCGGCAAGTGGCTTACCCATCTCCAGGGTCATCAGCGTCGCGAAGTCCTCGGCCCGCTCGGTGAGCAGCTCGTATGCCGCGCGCAGCAGTTCGCCGCGCTCGCGCGGCGCGGTCGCGGCCCAGTTCGCCTGAGCCGCCGAGGCGGCGGCAAGAGCGTCGCCACCGTCGGACACGGTGGCGTCAGCCACGGTGGCGAAGACCAGACCTGTGGAGGGGTCCTCCACCTGCACTCGCGCGCCGTCGGACGCTTCGCGCCATACCCCGTTGATGAACAGGCCGGTCGGGACAGTGGCGACGAGCGTCCGCTCGGCGGGTGACAACGTCATGTGGTGAATCTCTCTGTGCTGCAGCGGTTGTCAGGCGTGGTCGGCGAAGGCCTGCTCGAGGATGTCGAGCCCTTCATGCAGCAGCTCGTCAGAGATCGCCAGCGGCGGCAGGAAGCGGAGCACGTTGCCGTAGGTCCCGGCCGTCAAGGTGACCAGACCCTGCTCGTGACAGGATGCGCTGATCCGCGCGGTCAGCCCGGGGTTGGGGGTGTCGTCCCCGCCCCCCGTGACGAGCTCGACGGCGAGCATTGCGCCGCGGCCGCGGATCTCCCCGACGACGTCGAACTTCTCGGCGAGCTGCCGGAGCCGTTCGGTGAACAGCGCCTCGACCTGGCGGGCGCGGCCACACAGGTCCTCCGCCTCCATGGTCTCGATCGCGCCGAGCGCGGCAGCGCAGGCCACCGGGTTGCCTCCGTAGGTACCGCCGAGGCCGCCCGCGTGCACGGCATCCATGATCTCCGCACGGCCGGTGACCGCCGCCAGGGGCAGGCCGCCCGCGATCCCCTTCGCCGTCGTGATGAGGTCCGGGACGACGCCCTCGTGGTCGCAGGCGAACCAGTCACCGGTGCGGCAGAAGCCGGTCTGGATCTCGTCGGCGATGAAGACGATGCCGTGCTCTCGGCACCAGTCGGCCACTCGGCGCAACCAGCCCTCGGGCGGCACGATGAACCCGCCCTCCCCCTGGATCGGCTCGATGATGACGGCCGCGACGTTCTGCTCACCGACCTGGGCGTGCACCTGGGCGGTGAAGGCCTCGAAGGCCTCGTCTGCCACCCGCGTGCGGTCGCCCGTCCAGCGGTACGGGTAGGCCATCGGGACCCGGTAGACCTCGGACGCGAACGGCCCGAACCCCTGCTTGTAGGGCATGTTCTTCGCGGTCAGAGCCATGGTCAGGTTCGTGCGCCCGTGGTAGGCGTGGTCGAAGGCCACGACAGCACTGCGGCCGGTGAACACCCTCGCGATCTTCACGGCGTTCTCGACGGCCTCAGCGCCGGAGTTGAACAGCGCCGACCGCTTATCGTGCGTCCCCGGCGTGAGGGCAGCGAGCTTCTCGCAGACCGCGAGGTACTCCTCGTAGGGCGTCACCATGAAGCACGTGTGGGTGAACTCCTCCACCTGCCTCTGCACGCGCTCGACGACCCGCGGCGCGGAGCTGCCCACAGTGGTCACCGCGATGCCCGAGCCGAAGTCGATGAGGTAGTTGCCGTCGACATCGACCAGGACTCCCCCGGCAGCCCGCTCGATGTACACCGGCAGACCCGTGCCGACCCCAGCGGCGACCGTCGCCACCTTCCGCGCCTGCAGCGCCTGGGACCGCGGACCGGGGATCGCGGTGACGAGTCGGCGGCGCTGCTCGACGGCTACAGACATGGAATCTCCTCGGGGGACAGCGGAAAGACGCAGGTATGACGAGTGGTCGCCTCCAGCCTCAGGCCAGCCGTGCCATGCTGTCCAATACCTATTGAGCCTTGTCCGCATGCCTAGGAGGCATACTATGGAGATTCGCACCCTGCGCTACCTCGTCGCGGTCGCCGACAAGGGATCGGTGACCGCGGCAGCCACCGCGGTGCACCTCACCCAGCCCTCGGTGTCGCGCCAGTTGCGCCAGCTGGAGCGCGAGCTGGGTGTCGACCTTTTCGTCCGCGACGAGGGCCGGCTGCGACTGAGCGCGGCCGGTGCGGAGTTCCTCCCCGTCGCCCGGTCACTCGTGGCCCAGACCGACGCAGCACTCGACATCGCCGCGGCGATCGCCGCCGGTCGACTGCAGCGGGTCACGATCGCCGCCCCCGGCACCACCCTCACCGATGTGGTGGCGCCGTTCCTCGCGACTCTGGACCCCGAGGACCCGATGCCCGCCGTGCTCGAGGAGACACCGGCCTCGGTCTACGCCACCCTCACCCACGGGGCGGACCTGGCGATCGGCACGACACCTCACCCACACCAGTTCGCCGGAATGGCCCTCGCCGACCTGCCCGTGTGGGGCTACGTGCCACGCACCCATGAGTGGGCCGACCGCGGCCACGTCCCACTCGGCGAGCTGGTCGAGCGTCCGCTGCTGACCCAGAACCGCGACTACCACCCGCGTCGTGCCCTCGACAGCGCCGTGGCAACAGCACGCCTCGCCTACACCGAGCTCCACGAGTTCGGCTCGGCCGAGGTCGCCCAGGCCGTCGCTGCGTCAGGCCGTGGTATCGCGGTCGTCTCGGACGACCCGCGGTTCGACCTCCACCCGCTCGGGATCGACGGCCCCACAGGTCCGTTGGGGATCAGCCTGTATGCCGCGTGGCACCCGGACCACCACGGTGCGGCCACCATCGGACGCCTGGCCGCTCGACTGGCCGCCTTCTGCGTAGCCCGCTACGGCGAGCAGGTGACGCCACCGCGCCGTCGGACACGGCGGCATCCTGCGAAATCCTGAGCGGTGTCGGGGCAGCGCTGCGATCTAGGGGTCTTCATGCAATTGTCGGTGGTTGGCGTCTGAGACCCTTCGCATCAAACAACTGATCGCTTCGAGGGCTTCTTGGCTCGGTCCGTTTGCGTGGGCAGTACGCGCGGTCGTCAGGTGTCGCACATGATCCGGCTGATCGCGGCGGATTCAGCCAGCAAGGCTTGGGTTTGTTCGACGGTCTGGGGCGACGCCGGGCGAGCACCATTTAGACCCATTGGGTCTCGACGGTGCCGTCCTCGAACACCGCCGGCGCACGGTGCCCGTGCCGCCACCGACGCCATGCAAGCCGTGCAGTCGCACGGGTGCTCATGCGATCCGGATCATCTTCTTGTTCACGAACTCCTCGATGCCCAGGCTCCCGAGCTCGCGGCCGTAGCCGGACAGTCGGACGCCGCCGAAGGGCAGCTCCACGGCCTCGAGGCCGACGCCATTGACGAACACCATGCCGACATCCAAGGCGCTGGCGACGCGGTCGGCCTGCTCCGGGTCGGTGGTGTAGACGTACGACCCGAGGCCGTACGGCGTGTCGTTCGCGATCCGGATCGCGTCGGCCTCGTCGCTCGCGCGGAAGACCATGGCCACCGGGCCGAAGAACTCCTGGCGGTACGCCGGGTTGTCCGGTGCCACGTCGGTGAGTACGCCGACGGGGTGGAAGGCGCCGTTGCGCTCCCCCGAGGCGACCAGGTGCGCGCCGGCCGCGACGGCCGCGTCGACCTGTGCTGCCAACCCGTCGGCAGCGGCGAGCGAGGACAGCGGCGCGCCAGCAGTCGCGGCAGCGACCCGGTCGTGCAGCTTCGCGACGAACTCGTCGTACAGCTCGTCGACGACGACGAACCGCTTGGCGCCGTTGCAGGCCTGGCCCACGTTGCCGGTCCGCGCGGACAGCGCGTCGTCGACGGCGGCGTCGAGGTCGTCGGTGGAGAGCAGCACGAACGGGTCCGCGCCACCGAGCTCCAGGACGCACTTCTTGAGGTTGCGCCCAGCGATCTCGCCGACGATCGACCCGGCCCGCTCGGAACCGGTCAGGGAGACACCCTGGATCCGGGGATCGGCGATCACGTCAGCGATCTGGTCGTTGGTCGCATAGAGGTTGACGAAGGCACCCTCGGGCAGCCCCGCGTCACGGACGATCGCGGCCTGCAGCGCGGCCGAGCGCGGGCACTGGGCCGCGTGCTTGAGCACGATCGTGTTGCCGGTGACCAGGTTGGGCGCCGCGAAGCGGGCGACCTGGTAGACCGGGTAGTTCCACGGCATGATCCCTAGCAGGGCGCCGACCGGCTGGCGGCGCAGCAGCGCACGACCGCGGCCGCCGAGCAGCTCGATCTCCTCGTCGGCGAGGAACTGCTCAGCACGGTCGGCGTAGTACTGGTAGATGTCGGCGGAGAAGAGGACCTCTCCCTCCGCGGGGCCGAGCGCCTTGCCCATCTCCTCGTTGATCGCCTTGGCCAGCTCACCGGCGCGCTCGCGGTGCAGCTCGGCGACGCGGCGCACCACAGCGGCGCGCTCGGCCACGGTCGACGTGCGCCCCCAGTCGGCGTATGCCGTGTCGGCCGCCCCCACAGCGGCGGCCACCTCGGCGTCGGTCGCGGTCGGGTAGGTCTCGAGGACCTCACCGGTGGCGGGGTTTAGTACGGCGTACTTGCTCACAAGTGCCTCCTAGGCAGTCACGACGGTGGATTCAGGTGGATCGACACGCGGGGGTCGAGGGCGACGGTGCCGGGGTCGACGACGCACGAGCCGCCGTCGACGGGCAGCACCACCCCGTTGACGTACGACGCCACCGTCGGACAGCAGCCATCCGACGGTGGCCGCGATCTCGTCGGGGTGCGCCGCCCGGCGCTGCGGGACCATCGCGCGGCACGCAGCGGTGCCTCGCGCCGCCCGCAGATCACCACCTGGTCGCCCGCCAAGGAGAGCTGCCGGGCGACAGCGGCGCCGATCCCGGTGCCGCCGCCGGTGACGAGGACGACCTTTCCCGCGCCGGCACCCATCAGCCGGCCGCCACGTCGTCAAGGAAGTAGTCGACCAACGCCGCCGCCCGGACGCGGACGTCCGCGTCGAGGGAGGCGATGTGCTCCAGCAGCACGTCGGGGTCGAGCCCGTAGTGCCGGGCGTCCTGGGCCCCACCCTCCTCGATCCAGCTGCGGACGCTGGCAGCGTCGACCTCGGGATGGAACTGCACCGCGAGGTTGCGGCGAAGCACGAACGCCTGCGGCGCCGCGGCGTTGATGCCGACGACCGTCGCGTCGGTCGGCGGCACGAACCGGTCGTGGTGCCACTGCGTCCACACCCCGGCGACCGCCGGCACCCCCGACACGGCGTGCGGGCCGATCTCCGGGGCGGGCGATGCGACGACCTTGCCGCCGTGCGCGTGGGCGAGCAGCTGACCGCCAAAGCAGATCCCGAAAACGGGCACGCCGGCCTCGTCCGCGGTGCGGAGCAGTTCGAGCTCGGGTTTGACCCACGACGCGACCTCGTCGCTGTAGACGCTCCACCGGGCACCCAGCACGAGGACGGCGTCGTAGTGGCGCGGGTCGGGGAAGTCGAAGTCCACACCTGGATCCTCGGTGCGGTCCGGCGGGATCACCCGGACGCTCTCGACGTCGTAGCCGCGCTCGACGAAGCGCTTCTCGATCTGCCCGGCCGACAGGTAGTCGTGCCCGATGAGCAGCAGCCGCTGGGCAGGCGCCGTCATCCCATCGCCTCCGCCCGCTTCATGACGTCCTTGCAGAAGGACTCCATCTCGGACTTGTCGTCGATGTACATCGACGGCTTGATACACATCGTGGTGAATCCCTGCTCGAGCTGCTCGGGGATGGAGTCCATCGACTCGCAAAGGTCGGCCAGCGCGTCGTCGTCGGGGAAGCGGTAACGGACGCCGCCGACCATCTCGAGATCGGCCATGTCGCGGCCGGCCTCCGTCATCGCGTCAAGGATGGCCTGCAGGTCCTCGGCTGTCGGGCGGCCGAACGGGTGGAAGCCGTGGCCGTACTTCACGATCCGCTCGACAACGGCGCCGTGCGCCCTCTGCCCGCCGAACCACATCCGGGGCCCCTCGGGCCGGAAGGCCTTCGGCTCGAGGTAGATGTCCTCGAAGTCGAAGTATTGGCCGTGGTGCGTGGCCGGTGACTGCTCGAACACGAGCTTCATCACCTCGAGCTGCTCGCTCAGGATCTTGCCGCGCTCGCGGAAGGGCACGCCCATCGCGGCGTACTCGTCCTTGCTCCAGCTCACGTTCGGCTGGACGACCAGCCGGCCCTCCGAGATCAGGTCGAGCGTGCCGAGCTCGCGGGCGAGCAGCAGCGGGTGGCGCAGCGGCGCGAGAACGGCGGCGGCCACCAGACGGACTCGCTTGGTGACACTGGCGATCGCGGAGAACAGCATCAACGAGTTCGGCCACGGCATCAGCGGGTCCTGGTTGCCAGGAGCCGCGTAGTCACGTGGGTTGCCCATGACGCCCTTGTCGCTGGCGTCCGGGCCGAGGACGACGTGCTCGGAGAGCATCACCGAGTCGAAACCGGTGTCGTCGGCGATGCGGGCCCAGGTGACCAGGTCGTTCAGGTTGCGACCGTCGGTCAGGGTCCAGTTCTCGCTGAGGATCATCAGCATGCGGGGCGTGGGCACAGCGGTTCCTCTGGTTCAGTGGGTTTTGGAGAGGTCCGGTTTGCGGATGCCGCGGAACTCCCAGTCGCCGCCCTTGGCGGTGGACAGCACCTCTTCGCTCTCGGTGGGCTGCGCGCCGACGTCACTGCGGATCGGCGTCGGGCCCTCGACGATGTGGTTCCGCAGGGTGCCGAGACCCTCGACCTCCACCTCGACGACGTCGCCGGGGTAGACCGTGCGCGAGATAGCCGGGGTCCCCGACATCAGGATGTCGCCCGCGTGCAGCGTGATGGTGCGTGCGATGTCGGCGACGAGGTAGTGCATGTCCCACTTCATCTCGTTAGTGTTGCCGTCCTGGCGCACCTCACCGTTGACGATCGTGCGGATCCGCTTGTCGTGGAAGTCCCAGCCCTCGACGATCCCCGGACCGACGGGGCACAGTGTGTCGGCGCCCTTGACCCGCAGCATCGAGCCGGAGTCGGTGTCGCGGAAGTCGTGCAGCCCGTAGTCGTTGCCGACGGAGTAGCCGCGGATGTAGTCCCCCGCCTCCTCGGGCGAGATGTTGCGCGCCGTGCGGCCGATCACGATGGCGATCTCGCCCTCGTAGTTGAGCCACTTGCAACCCTCGGGCCGGACCACTGCCGCGTCGTGCGCCGTGAGCGCCGAGACGGGCTTGTGAAAGTACGTCGGCGCCGGGGGCAGCGTCGTCAGCATCTCCTCCACCCGCGAGGAGTAGTTGAGGTGGACGCAGATGATCTTGCTCGGCGTGACCGGCGGCAGGTGTGTGGCGTCGGCGATGGCCACGGTGCGACCGTCGCCGGCGACGAGGGCCTCGCCGTCACGTCGTACGTCGACCGCGTTACCGTCGAGCAGGATCCGGCGGTACTCGCGAAGTTCGGACATTGTGGTGGTTCCTCTCAACCGGCAGCCGGTACGTCGGCACCGGGTGCGCTCATCTGGCGGACGTAATCGGGGTCAGACGGGGTGGCGTGGGGTGTCGGGAAACCGGCGTCGGGACGGTCGAACCAGAGGTGGACCTGGCCGGTGCCGATCGAGTTCTCGTAGTTGCCGTACTGGCGGCCGGGCGCGGTGCAGTCGGCCTCGCCCAGGGCACCGATCATCATCAGGTAGTGCTGGAAGCGGGCCTCCGGCTTGAACCGGTAGAACTCGCCCATGGTGGCGAGCACCCGGGCGTGGTCACCCTGCTTGAACCACTCGATCCGTTCGGCGTCGGCCGCAGCCGCCTCCGGCGTGAAGATGTGCTCGGCCCCGGCCGCCTCGTGGTCGCGCAGCTGGCGCAGCGACCAGAACGTGTGCGACATCGCGCCGGAAGCGATCAGCAGCACCTTGCGGTCCGACTCCAGGATCGCCGCACCGAGCGCGCGGCCGAGGCGCAGCGCGTCCTCACCGTCGGCGGTCTGGCAGACCCCGATCGAGATCCACTTCTTGTCCGGGAGGCCCTCGCCCAGGAACTCCCACACATTCGTCGTCGCGTAGAAGATCGGCAGGGCGTCATCCTCGATCGCGGTGATCCACGTCGAGTTCTCGTCGGCCTTGCTCGCGATCAGGTGCGCGAGCTCGGGGTCACCGACAAAGTCGTACGGCCGCTGCGACATACCGCGCGGCAGCTCCTCGGACGTGAACAGGCCCGCCCGGCGGTCCTGCGCGGTGACGACCCACTCGACCGTGGTGGCCCAGTGCGAGTCGAGGACCACGACCGTGTCGTAGTCGAGGACGTCGAAGACCTCGCGCCGCAGCTGGTGCAGCGCCGAGACGAGGGTGCTGTCCGTGCCGCCGTTGAGCTCGCGCCGGACCTCCTCCGGCAGCACAATCGTGGGGACGTGCGCGATCAGGCCTGCGCCGACGATTTCGCCCATCAGGACTCGCCTCCTTCGGTGTTCGCCCAGCCGCTCGGGGAGAAGACACTGTTTTTGATGTCGGTGTAGAAGTCGAACGACCAGATCCCGCCTTCGCGGCCGATGCCGGACTTGCCGTTGCCGCCGAACGGGGCATGGAGGTCGCGGACGAAGAAGCAGTTGACCCAAACCGTGCCGGCGTTCAGCGCCGCCGACACCCGCTCGGCACGGTCCCTGTCTCCCGTGACGATGGTTGCGGCAAGCCCGAAGGGGGTGTCGTTGGCCTTGGCCACCACCTCCTCCTCGGTCTCGAAGGTGCTGATCGTGACGACCGGGCCGAAGACCTCTTCGGTCATGACCTCCGAGTCGTCGCGGGTACCCACCAGAATCGTCGGGCGGTAGTAGAGGCCGCCGAGCTCGTCGTTGGGGCCGCCGCCGAGCAGCGCTTCGGCGCCGTCGGCGAGCGCCCGGTCTACGAAGCCGGAGACCTGCTCGAAGTGGCGACGGGCGACCAGGGCGGACACATCCGTGTCCGCGTCCCGCGGGTCGCCTTGGCGCAGCTTCGACGCGCCCTCGACCACCCGGCGGGTGAACTCGTCGGCGATCGAGGAGTGGACGTACATCCGGGCAGCCTTGAGGCAGACCTGGCCTGCGTTGTCGAACTGCTCGACCGCGATCTCGACCGCGAGGTCCAGGTCGGCGTCGTCGAAGACGAGCAGCGGCGACTTGCCGCCGAGCTCGTAGGAGAGCGGCACGATGTTGGTGGCGGCCGCCTTCGCGATCATCCCCGCGGTCGGGACGGACCCAGTGAAGGCGAGCCGGTTGATGCCGGGGTGTGCGGTCAGCGGGGCGCCTGCCTCGGCGCCGGTGCCCTGCACGACATTGAACACACCGGCCGGGACGCCGGCCTCGTGCATGATGTCGGCCAGCAGGCTCGCCGTGAGGGGCGCCCACTCCGGCGGCTTCACGACGACCGTGTTGCCCGCCGCGAGGGCCGGGCCGATCCGCCAGCTGGCCAGCATCAGCGGCGCGTTCCACGGCGTGATGATCGCGACGACGCCTGCAGGGTCATAGCTGATCCGCTCGCGGTGCCCGCGGCCCGGGACCTCCATGTCGGGGTGGCCGAGCTGGTGCTCAGCGAAGTCGGCGAAGGCGCGGAAGTTCATCGCCACCCGCGGCATCACGCCGCGACGGTGGCTGCGGAGCAGCGAGCCGTTGTCGCGGGTCTCGACGACCGAGAGGTCCTCGATCCGGGCCTCGATGCCGTCGGCGACGGCGCGCAGGATGTCGCTGCGCTCCTTGACCGACAGCGCGGCCCAGGCGGGGAACGCCGCCCGGGCTGCGGCCACGGCGGCGTCCACCTCGGACGCCGTACCGGCGTGGATCTGGGCGAGGGGCTCCTCGTCGATCGGCGAGATGTCGGTGAAGGTGGCGGCCGAGGCGACCCGCTGCCCGCCGATCCAGTGGCGGGTGTCGACCTCGACGCCTTCGACGACCGCGTAGGTGCTGCTCATCTGACGATTCATCGGGCCGCCTCAGGCTGCGGGGTGAGGGTCGCGAGGCTGGTGCCGCCGTCCCAGACGACACCGACCTGGCGGTAGTAGCCACCGATGACCTCCTCGACCGGGAGACGATGGAGCTCCTCGGTCGGGGACTCGAACAGCTCGATCTCGACGTCACCGCTCCAGGCCGGCCCGGCCTCGAAGGAGCTCGCGCCGGAGGCGATCAGCTCGACGTAGGCGTCCGGGCTGCCCTTGGCGATGCCGGGGTAGACCCGGTGGTGGGCCATCGGGTGGCCGTTGACGAACCCGTTGCTGGGCGACTCCTCGCGCAGCGTCAGGACCGCCTGGGCGAGACGGCGGTCGCCGGCGGCGAGGGTCGCGCCGAAGACTCCCCCGGCAGCGACCTGTGGCGCGGCCTGGCTGAACGGGTGCGGTCGGGTCTGCCACATGGAGCCGAACTTCTTGGGGTAGCCCTGGTGCATGCCCCGGGCGAAGGCGAAGTCCTTGTCGACCCAGATGAAGACGCAGCGGGAGTAGGTGACGCCCTCGAACGCGCAGCGGACGACGACGAACGCCTCCTTGTACTGCGAGCGGACGGGGTCGAGCAGCTCCTCGCGGGTGCTCGAGCACGACTGCCAGTCGGCCCAGATCAGCGCGACCGCACCCGGGTCTTCCGACGCCAGCTCCAGCGGCTCGGGAAGCAGCTCGGCCACGCGCGCTGGGTCGGTGCGGTACTCCACCGTCAGGAGGTCACCGGAGTAGTGCCAGGGCGGCGTCGGGATGACGGAGGACTGTCCGGTCGCGGTCCGGGGGTAGAAGAACCCCTCCATGTTGTTCATCGGGCCTCAGCTCATGTCGTGAAGGTGGGCGCGGTCGCACCCGACCACAAAGTCGTTCGGATCCGTACGATAGTCAGTTCCGGAAGGAATGACCACCCTTGCGGGCAAAGTTCTCACGGGATATTGTTCGGATCCGAACGATATACCTGAACGGATGGAGAGAACCCGTGGAGAAGCCGCCGTACGTCCCGCTCGACGAGGTGGACCTGGTCGACCTCGACCGCTTCGCCGGACCCGTGGCCTGGGGGATGCTCGACACCCTCCGCAAGGAGTCCCCAGTCCACTTCCAGCGCGAGACCGACGGGGGCCGCGGCTTCTGGGCCGTCACCCGGCATGCCGACATCTGCGAGGTCGACAAGGATCCGGAGACCTACACGTCCACCGACTTCGTGAACCTCGAGGAGGTCGACGAGGACCTGCAGGAGGGGCGCCGCTCGATCCTCGAGATGGACGGCCTGCGCCACCGGGCGCTGCGCAAGCTGATCTCGCGCGAGTTCAGCCGCCCGAACCTGATGCGCAACTACGAGGCGCTGCTGCGCGACATCACCCGTACCACGGTCGACGCCGCCCTCGCCAAGGGCGAGTTCGACTTCGTCGCGGACGTGAGCGCGGACTTCCCGATCCAGGTGCTAGCCCGTCTGCTCGACGTGCCCCAGGAGAAGACCGGCCAGCTCATCGACTGGGGCAACGAGATCATCGGCTTCTCCGACCCGGAGCACGCCAAGATCCTCATCTCCGACGCCGAGAGTGAGCAGTACAAGCACCTCCCCTTCCGCTCGCCCGTGTCGCAGGACGTCTTCGACTACGGGCGCGCCCTCGCCGGGGACCGCAAGGGCGGCGACGGGACCGACCTGGTCAGCCAGCTCGTCAACAAGATCCCCGAGGACGGCCAGGCGATGTCCGCCTCGGAGTTCGACAGCTACTTCCTGCTGCTCGTCGTCGCCGGCAACGAGACCACCCGCCACACCATCACCCACTCGATGCTGGCGCTGCTCGAGCACCCCGAGCAGCTTGCGAAGCTGCAGGCGAACCCGGACCTGATCCCCGACGCCGTCGAGGAGTTCCTGCGCTGGGCCTCCCCCGTCTACCACTTCCGCAGGACCGCGACCCGCGACGTCGAGCTCGGCGGCCAGCAGATCAAGGAGGGCGACAAGGTCGTCATGTGGTTCGCGTCCGGCAACCGCGACGAGGAGGTCTTTGACAACCCCTACGACTTCGACGTCACCCGCAGGGACATCGACCACGTCACCTTCGGCAAGGGCAGCCCACATCTCTGCATGGGCAACAACCTGGCCCGCATGGAGATCCGCCTGATGTTCGAGGAGCTCATCCCGCGCCTGCAGTCCATCGAGCTCAACGGCGAGGTACGCAGCGTTCGCAGCAACTTCGTGAACGGCATCAAGACCCTCCCGGTCAAGGTCACCACTCGCTGACACCTCCGGGACCACGACGAGACTGGGCACTACCCCAGATGAACCAGTTCACGTCCCTGCCGTAGGGGACCTCGAAGAGCACCATCATGAACAAGCCCTTGGTGCCGACGACGAAGGGGTTGTAAGCCCTGGGTCGCGGTGCAGCCAGCCGTCAGACCGCAAGGTCTGCGCGCTCAATAGGACCCTGCGCGAGGTGTCCGAGCCGTCGAGGACACCTCCGGCGACGAGGCCTGGCGGATCCGCGACCGGGATCACGCCGGGACGACACCAAGGCGCGTCGCGCCGAGCACGGGCAGCCCCGCTGCAATAGGTGGCCTGCGTGGTGCGGGACCAGGTGGTTGGTGCGTTGGCTACTGCGTGTCGCGGAGCAGGTCGAGTACCTGCTGGTGCAGCTGGGGCACGAGGTCGGCGCTCTCGGGCTTCATCAGCACGCTGCGCAGGATGCGCCCGGCTGGAATGTCGGCCTCCATCTGGTGGCCGCGCGCAGCGAGCGCGTCGGCCTGGACGTTGTAGGTGGCCACGAACAGGGCCTCGTCCGGGGGCAGTTGCATGCCCCGGGTCAGGACCTGTTCGCTGGCCCGGTCGACCTCGGAGAGCCGGGGCCGGGCGGGGAAGTAGCTGAGGATGTCCAGCTGCGGCTGTTGGTAGAGATCCAGATCATCGCTCGCCGAGATCGTCTGTGCCCAGTCCAGTGCTGCTCGGCGGCCCGGGCGCAAGGCGGCGCCCAGCCCGTCCACGGTGAGCGGCAGCAGCCGCAGCGTGAGCCACAACGCGGCGGCGGCCGCGCCCGCGCGCGAGCATTCCAGGGAGATCTCGCCCAGGTGGAGTTCATCGGAGGTGAAGTACGTGTAGGGCGACTCGTGCAGATAATGGGTCGCGACGGCTGGGTCGCGGAACAGCACGGCACCGCAGCCGTAGGGCTGGAGGCCGTGCTTGTGGGGATCGATGACGACCGAGTCGCACTCGGCAATGGCGGCGAAGGGCGCGGCGGCGACGCCGTCGGGAGTGTCATCGGCGATGAGTCGGAAGAACCCGCCGTAGGCCGCGTCGACGTGAACACGCACATCGTGGGCCCGGCACAGCGGAACGATCTCGTGGACCGGGTCCACGGCACCCAGGCCGGTGGTGCCGGTGGTGGCGACCACCGTGCCGACCCGGCCGCCGCGCAGCAGATCTTCGAGCGCCTGGACGTCCATCGAGCCGTCAGCGGTGGTGGGGACCGCTATGCCCTCGATGCCCAACACGTGGCACATCCGGGAGTGGGTGTAGTGCGCCTCGGTGCTGAAGGCGATGGCCTTGTCCGGGTGGGTCTGGCGGGCAACGAACAGCGCCTCGAGGTTGGCAATGGTGCCGCTGCTGGTGAGATGACCGAGGTGCTCCTTGAAGCCGAACATCCCTGCCAGCTGAGCCACCACCTCCTTCTCCATCTGCGCGGTCGCAGGACCGCCGTCGAGTGCGTGGTTGTTGGGGTTGACCAGCATCGCGGTGAGGTAGCCGATGACCGCGGCTGGATGGGGCGGCTTGAGCATTTGCCCGACATAGCGCGGGTGGAAGAAGGGGTAGTTGTCCCGCAACCGGGTCCGCAGTTCCGCCGACTCCCGCTCGAGCGCAGCGCGGCTCACGGTGAGCGACGGGTGCGGAGTGAACGGGCCGTACTGGCTCATCCAGTTACCCATCTCGCCAACGGCGATCTGCAACTGGTCGGCCAAGTCAGGGAACCCGGCCGGGCCGGCCTGCACCACCGGGGCAGTGACCCCACGGCCTTCGTTGCTTTCATCGCCCGCGGTCGGGGGCAACATATTGGTCGACGGACCGGAATCGGTGGGCACGACAACTCCTGTGTTCGCGGTGGATGGATGCAGATCCTGGATCGGGCTTTCACTGCGGAATGGTAGAAAAACCACGGGCAACCTGCTCGAGACACACTTGCCGGTCGAGACTCGCACAACTACTCGCGAAGCCGGGCGTGCGTCAGCCCTCGTCTGCGAGCAGTCGGCGCAGTATCTTGCGGACATGGAGCACGGCTAGGTCCGCGGCGACGTTGACGTCCTCGCCGTAGCCGTCGCGGTCGATGACCTGCTGCATGGTCTCCAGGATCTCGCGGACCTTGAGGTAGTAGGCCTCGAAGATCGGGCGCAGGGCCTCGCTCGCCTCGGCTCCCGGCGCGAAGTTGCGGCTGACCCGCCAGTGGTGGCGGGTGTGGCGGTCGTCCACCGGCGTCACCGCATGGGTGAAGCGGAAGACCTGCGGGCCGCCCTCGTCGGCGGGCAGCAGGACCTCCCACCGGTCGGCCCACAGGCCGGGAGAGAGGAATGCGCCCTCCTCCCGCTGGGGGTACGACGTCGTGGCCGACGAGCCCGAGACGCTGGCTTGCCAAGGGGGCATGGGGGCGGCCGGCCAGCCGCGGTGGAAGACGACGGTCGTCTCGGTGAGCTCCACCTCGAGCGCGGGCGCGACACCGGCGAGCACCGGGGGCGAGATGACCGGGTCGACCACGGCTACGTGGGTGATGTCGGCGAAGTTGTCGTGCAGCAGGCGCACGTTGGCCGCGGTCTCCCACTGGCCGCCGAACGTCTCCCAGGCGGGATCGGTCAGCCACGACGTGGGGCGGGGTGGGCGGCGGTCCGCCAGCGACGGCTCGCCGAACCAGACCCACACCAGGTCCCCCGCCTCGCGGACGGGGTACGACGGCACGCGGGCGCCGTACGGCACCTGCTCTTGGGACGGCACCCGCACGCAGGCGCCGGTGGGGTCGTAGGCGAAGCCGGAGTAGCCGGAGACGATGGTGTCCCCTTCGACGCGGCCCAGGCTCAGCGGGTACGGGCGGTGTGCGTCGCGGTCACCCAGCGCGACGACGGAGCCGTCCGTGGTGCGGAACAGGACGACCGGCAGGTCGAGGGCCCGGGTGCCGAGCGGCTCCCGGGTGACCTCGGAGGAGGAGGCGAGGGCGTACCACGCGTTGCGCGGGTAGCCGGCCTCATGACGCTCTCTCATCAGGGCTACCTCTCACAGGTCCAGGGTCAGGGAGCCGGAGCGGCACCGGGACACGCAGATCATCATGAACTCGTTGGACGCCTTCTCCTCCTCGTTGAGGATGGAGTCGCGGTGGTCGACGTCGCCGTCGACGACCTCGGTCTCGCAGGTGCCGCAGATGCCCTCCAGGCAGGAGCCCACGACGCTGACCCCGGCCGCCTTGCAGACGTCGTAGACCGACGCGTCGGCCGGCACCTCGAGCGTCAGGCCGGAGCGCTGCAGCACGAGCTCGAACGCGGTGTCGCCGCTGGTGTCGGACGCCTTCGCCGAGAACCGCTCCAGGTGCAGGGCGCCTGCCGGCCACGCCGCGGCGCACCGGGCCTCGACCGCGTCGAGAAGCCCCGTCGGTCCGCAGGTGTAGACGAGGGTGTCGGGCTCGGGAGTGCCGAGCAGCCCGTCGAGGTCGGGCATCCCCGCCTCGTCCTGGGGCAGCACGGTCACCTTGTCGCCGTAGGCCGCCAGCTCGTCGAGGAACGCCATGGAGGTGCGGGTGCGGCCGCCGTACACCAGGCGCCAGTCGGCGCCCGCAGCCTCGGCGTCGGCGATCATCGGCAGCATCGGTGTGATCCCGATGCCGCCCGCGACGAAGAGGTAACGCGGCGAGCTGACCATCGGGAAGTGGTTGCGCGGTCCGCGGACCCGGACCGTGCCGCCCTCGTGGAGCTCGGCGTGGACAGCCTTGGAGCCCCCGCGGCTGTCGGGATCGCGCAGCACCCCGACCCGCCACTGCGTACTGTCGCCCGGGCTGCTGCACAGCGAGTACTGGCGGACGAGGTCGTCGCCCAGCACCAGGTCGATGTGCGCGCCGGGCGTCCACGGCGGCAGCGCCGAGCCGTCGGGCGCAGCCAGCGTGAGCGCCAACACGTCGGCTGCCACCTCGCTGGACGCGACAATGGTCAGGTCCGCCTCGAACTCACGGACGATGGGTTGCATCACCAAGGGATTCCCCTCACTCTCTCTCGCCGGCCACCTCACAGGTGGTAGGCGTACTCCCGGAACTCCCAGTCGGTCACGAACTGGCTGAAGCGCTCGAGCTCGTTGCGCTTGTAGGCGACGAACGTCGACACGAACGTCGGGCCGAGGATGTCGGCGAGGTCCTTGTTCTCTTCGAGCGCGTCGAGCGACGCACCGAGGCTGCTCGGCAGCCGGTCGGCCTTGGTCGGGTCGTAGCCGTAGCCCTCGAGCTTGTCGGGCGGGGCGAGACCGTCGCGGATGCCCAGGTACGCCGCAGCGAGCAGACCGGCCACCGCGAGGTAGGGGTTGGCTGATGCATCCCCCAGGCGCAGCTCCATCCGCGAGGCGCGGCCGCGCTCGGGCGGGATCCGGACCATCGCGCTGCGATTGTCGAGACCCCAGTCGATCAGCCAGGGCGCCAGGGTGTCGGGCCCGAACCGCTTGTAGGAGTTGACCGTCGGGTTGCTGATCGCCGCCAGCGCCGGCGCGTGCGCGAGCACGCCGGCGATCGCGGAACGTGCTGTGTCGGAGAGACCGTCGGCGCCGTTCGGGTCGTCGAAGAGCGGCTTTCCGTCGGCGTCGAGGGTACTGAAGTGGACGTGGAAGCCGGAGCCGCCCTCGTCGTTGAACGGCTTGGCCATGAAGGTCGCCAGCTTGCCGCGGCGCCGGGCGAGCTCCTTGACGGCGGTCTTGAACCGGAAGGCCCGGTCGGCGGCGTCGAGGGCCTCGGAGTGCCAGAGGTTGATCTCGAACTGGCCGCTGGAGAACTCGTGGTTCGCGGCGACGACGTCGAGGCCGTAGGCCGCGAGGTCGCGCAGCGAGGCGAGCAGGGTGTTCTCGGGGTCGCCCTTGAGGCCGGCGACGTAGACGTTGCCGGTGGCTTCGCCGTACCGCTTCCAGCCGGTGGTCGAGCCCTCGTCTGGCTCGAGGACGTAGAACTCGAGCTCCGGGCCCACGATCGGCCTCATCCCCAGCTCCGCGAAGCGGTCGACCACACGGCGCAAGACGCTGCGCGGGTTCTCCTCCGACAGCGAGCCGTCGGGGTTGTAGACGTCGGCGATGACATGCGCTACGCCGGGCTCCCACGGAACCGGGTGCATCGTGGCGAGGTCGGGGACGGCCACGATGTCGGGCAGCCCCGAGGAGATGCCGCCGGCGATGTCGACGACATCGCCCATCGGCGACGTCCCGTAGACCGAGCGGCAGAAGGCGACGCCGGCACCGGCCGTCCGGTCGAACCGGTCGGCCAGGATGTCGCGGCCGCGCTCGGTGCCGATCAGGTCGCTGTAGCCCAGCCTGATGACGTCGATGCCTTCGGCGCGCAGCCGTTCGGTCGTCTCGCGCAGGGCGTCCTGGTCGATGTGTTCCACAGGTCAGTCTCCGTTCGATTCGCAGTAATCCATCATCAAACGGCAACCGGGCTGCTGCGGAGGTAGTCGTCGAAGCGTTCGAGGTCGGACGCCAGGGCGTCGTACACGGCCTGCTTCGACGTGCGCAGGTAGAGCGCGTAGCCGATGCCCGCGGGCCGCCCGAGGCCCTTCACGACGAAGGTGTTGAAGCCGCCCGCGTTCACCACCTCGCTCGACATCTTCCCGTAGCCGACCGCGACCAGCAGGAGCGCGACGGCCACCGCCAGGAACGCGAAGGGTGAGCCACCCAAGTAGCCGAGCGCGATGGCGAGCGAGACGACCTCGGCCATGCCAGTCAGTCGTGCCACCGCCGCACGGACGAGGAACACGATCGCGCCGACCCCCAGCGCGCTCTTGCGCAGAGTGGTGTTGACGGTGTCCGACATGGGATTCCTTCGCTGTCGCAGCGGTCGAAGCCGCCTGGGTCTTTTGACCCTGTGAACAAGTCGTTCGGATCCGTACGATAATGGCATGTGACCTGGAGCGCCATCCTTCTCAGGGAAAATGTTTGTTTCCGAACGATCTCAGTTGGTCGCACCGCGCTCGCGGCCTCAGTCTGGGACGAAGGAGTAGGTACGTCTACGCTGACGCCATGCCCGATCACCACACCCTTGAAGAGACTGAGCGCGCGATGAAGCAGCACGTCGACGCGCTGCCTCTCGACTTTGCCGCATCCAACGCGCTGGCGACCCTCTTCCGGGCGGCCAACGCCGCGCGGGCCGAGCTCACCAACCGTGTGCTCCGCGGTCACGACCTGACCTGGACCGGCTTCGTTGTGCTCTGGGTGGTCTGGATCTGGGACGGCATGGAGACCCGCCACGTCGCCGAGTCCGCCGACATCTCGAAGGCGACGCTCACCGGCGTGGTCAAGACGCTGGAGTCACGCGGCCTGATCCTGCGCGAGGGCGACGAGCACGACCGGCGCCTGGTCCGGCTGCGACTGACCCCCGAGGGCATCGCGCTGATGGAGCATCTCTACCCCGAGTTCAACGCCATCGAGTCCGCGATCATCCGCAACCTTTCGGCCAACAAGATCACCTCCCTCACCCGCGCACTGCGCGACGTGGTGAAGTCCGTGGAGACGAACCAAAACGGGGCAGCGCACGAGGGGTGACCCTCGTCCGGCCGGAGGGCCCGGGTCAGGCGCTCCGCGCTGCACGCCGCTCCTGCGCGGCGGCGACCAGCGCCGCGAACAGGGCAGCCTGCTTCGGGTCCGACGCGGCCGTGTCCTCCGGGTGCCACTGCACACCGAGGTACCAGCCACGGGACCCGCTCAGCTCAACCGCCTCGACCACCCCGTCCGGGGCCGTCGCCACGGCCTGCAGGCCCGCACCGAGCCGTCCGATGCCCTGGTGGTGGTAGCAGGAGATCGTCGGCCGCGTGCCGACGATGCCAGCCAGGCGCGAGTCGGGAAGTACGTCGATGGGCTGCACCATGTGACGGTGGATCCGCTCCCCGAGGTCCTGGATCAAGTCACCCCCGAGAGTCACGTTCACCACCTGGTTGCCGCGACAGACCGCCAGCAGCGGCAACCCTTCGTCAAGCGCGAACCGGGCCACGGCGAGGTCGAAGGCGTCTTGCTCCACGTCGACGTCGTACAACGTCTCGTGGGGCTGCTGGCCCGACCAGTGCGCCGCCAGGTCACCTCCCCCGGGTAGCAGGACAGCGTCGGCGAACCAGAGTCGGTCGGCGACCTCCGCCAGTTCGACCCGGCCGTAGGGTGCAGCCGGATGGATCACCAGCGGCTCGCCGCCGGCGGCGTACACCCCCTCGACCAGCACACGCGAGGCGACGTCGGCGCCGTAGCGCAGTGCCGAGGCGGAGGCTGAGAACCGCGCCGGGATGGCGACCAGTGGGCGCGCGGTCACGGCGCGATGAGGGGCGGGAGGTGCTTCTCGATGAAGCGGGTCTCACGCTCCCAGGCGGCGGCGAACTCGATCACGCCGGCGTCGTCGTGGTTGCGACCGATGACCTGTAGGCCGATCGGCAGGCGGAGGGACCGATCCCGGCCAGCATGGCAAGGCTGGGCGCACCTGAGCGACGCGACAGACGACCCTTCCCGACCTGGCTGGACTCGGGGGAGCTGCTGGGTTCGTTGGATTCCATGGGGCGCCATTCTCTCGACCGCACTGTATTCGTTCTGACCCGAACGCGATTGTTCGGGTCCGAACGTATTGCCAGTCGCGCGCTCCCGCAAGAGTGGATCGGGAAAAAAATCAGCACCCATCAGGCGGGCGAAGGCTCAGGCGAGCTGTGCCGACACGGCGTCGAAGGCTCGCAGCGTCGAGAAGAGTTTCCAGGCGTGCTGGGGCTCCGGCCAACTCGAGAGCTTGGCAGCCACCACGCCGGTGTACGGGTTGATGTAGACCATCTGCCCGTGGATGCCGAGACAGACCAGCACGTCGCGGTCGGGATAGGGCAACCAGAACTGGTTGCGGTACATCCCGCCGGTCATCAGCGTCTCCGTCGGGCTGTTCGCGAACGCCTCCCGCGAGTCCGGGTCGCCCCGGTAGGTGTCCTCCAGCCAGGCCGGGCTGAGAACCTGCTCGCCCGTGAGCGAGGTGCCGCCGCGCGCGAGCATCGTCCCGAACCTGGCCAGGTCACGCAGGGTGGCGCAGATCCCGCCGTCGAACATGCCCGAGCCGGCCGAGTCGACGCCGATGACAGCATCGTGCTCCGCACCGATCCGCGACCAGAGCACCTGCGACATGAGCTCGGGCATCCGCTCCCCCGCGGCCACCTCGCAGATCCAGCCGAGCACATCCGTCTCGCCACTGCGGTATTCGAACGGGCCGCCGTGCGGCGCCTTCTGGCGAAGGGTCAGCAGGAAGTCGTACATGGTGCCGGGCACGCCGGGGTGCTCGCGCGGCGCCCAGCCGATCGCCTGCTCGAGGAGTCGCACCTCGGCGGCGGGATCGAGGTAGGTCTCGGAGAACTGGATGCCCGAGCGCATGTCGAGCAGGTGCCGCACGGTGGCGCCGGCGTACCCGCTGAACCCCAGCTCGGGGACGTACGACGACAGCAGGGCCGCCGGGTCGAGGGCACCGGCGTCGACGAGCGCGCCGGCGACCGTGCCGACCAGCGACTTGCTGACCGACATCAGCAGGTGACGCGTCCCCGGCGCCATCGCACGGGGATACTGCTCCGCCACGACCTGGCCCTGCCGGCACACGATCCACCCGTCCGTGTCGGTCTGCGCCATCACCTCCGCGACGGTGACCGTCGAGCCGTCGTGGAGGACGACCGGCAGGGCACCGGCGTCGACCGGGGCGACGCCGAGCTCGGCGACCGGCCCGTCGCCGCAGGCGATCCGTGCCGTCGGGAAGAGCTCGTCAATGTGCTGGAACGACCACTGCAGCTGCGGCGCGACCTGCCAGTTGTCCAGCGTCACGCCGAGCTGCGGCTGGTCCGCCTGCCCACCCACCACCACTGCTTCTCCCGATCGTTGCGGACGCCGCAGACCCCGTCCCTGCGCTCGGCCGGGAAGTCTAGCCCCGGGCAATCGGGCCACCCTTGACCGCAGGATGCGGCACCGGCTTCGCCGGGGGCGCCACCGACGTGCCGCTGTAGTGCGCCCGCACCGACGCGATCAGGTGCTTCGCCCGGATGTTCAAGACCGCGGGCTTGCCCGGCGTGCCGGTCTGCAGTCGGCCTTTCGTGACCAGCACGCCGAGGTCTGCCCCTTTCCAGCGGTAGTCCCCCGGGCCGTAGATCCGCAGGAAGAAGGCTTCGCTCTCGTCCTGCAGCTGGTGCCAGTCGAGGGCAGCCCGTCGGAAGACCAGGGCACCGGTCCCGTCGAGCACGTAGGCGCCGCTCGGAGCCGCCGTGTCGATCCGCTCGACCCCTGGCGAGGTCTCCTTGATGATCATCTGCGACCACAGGTCGACTGCCGCGAGCTGCTGCCAGCGCGCGTTGATCTCCTCGACGTCGAGGTCGAAGTCCACATCGAGGAACTCCAGCAGGTGGAACAGGAACAGCGGGACGTCGGCATAGGCGCCAGCGGTGACATTCGTGATCGACGACGCGCCGCTGATTCGCGGGTTCAGCTCGCCGAGGTAGACCTCCTCGGTGTCGACGTCGACCAGGACGTCCACCTCGAAGAATCCGCGGTAGCCCTCCTTGCCAAGGCGGTCACCCAGGCGGCGGACGAGGTCGGCCGCCCGGGTGCGGAGGTGGCCGGTGAGCACCTCGGGGAACATCTCGTTGCCGCACCAGCCGCCGCGGTACGGCGTGAGCTTCGGGTGGCCGGTCAGCTCGGACATGAAGGGGCCGACGACGGTTCCGCAGCCGGTGAGCACCGCCTCCACGGCGACCGGGCGGTTGTTGATCCGCTTCATCACCTTGACCTCGGCGCCCGCGATCTCCTGGTGGTGCTTCTTCCAATCCGCCTCGGAGGCGATGAAGAAGGTGGTCTTGCCGGAGTCGCCGTACGCCGTCTGCACGACGAGGTCGTCGCCGAGACGCGCTTCGGCCGCCGCCTTCACCAGGCCCGCGAAGTCGTCGACGGTGGTCATCACGTTCGGCACGCTCGGCACGCCGACCTCGTTGCCGAGACGGGTCGTGACCATCTTCGAGTCGAGGTGGTTGCGCAGCGCCGCCGACGGCAGGATGAGATCGTAGCCGAGCTCGTCGCAGATCCGTTCGGTCTCCTCGTCGAAGAACACCATCGCGATCTTCGGGCGCACGCCGGGCCTCGTGCGGCTGGTGATGAAGGCCCGCACCTCCGGGTTCTCGAGGAGCCAGTTGTTGATGTGCTCCCCGCCTTCGAACTCGACGTAGGGCTTGTGGCTGGGCGTGAAGACCCGGGGGTGCGCACCGTCCCACGCGTCGTAGTAGGTGACATAGGTGAAGTTGCGGACCCAGCGGTCGAGCCCGAGCAGGTTGAACGGCGTGGCGCCGAAGAAGTAGATCGGGACGTCGTTGGTGCGGAAGAAGTGGCGCACCTCCGACAGGTTCCGCAACCGGCGTCGCGGGGCGTCGCTCGGGGCGGCCGGCGCGAAGGCGGCGTCCGTCGCCACGGTCGCAATGGGAGCAGGCCCGGTCGGCAACGGGACGACGGGCGCGCCGGTTGGGTCCTTCGTCGGCGCAGACGTGGTCGCCTTCCGCGCGGTTGCCTGGGGCGTCGCCTTCCCGGCGGTTCTCCGCGCGGGCTTCGCGCCAGCCTTCTCCGGAGTGGTCATTCGTGGCTCCTCTCACGTGGCCCTCGGTTGGCGGTAACCACACGCGTCACGGGAGCAGACAATCGTTCGGACCCAAACAAAAGCAGGAGGACGGGTCGCTGTCAACAGTCCCGAGGGTGTTGCCCAACGTGAGCGGTGCGAGATATCATTCGGCACCAAACATTCTCGCCCAGACCGATGGCGGACCCATGGCAGCTCTGAAACCAGCGCCACTCGCTGCGCCAACGGTCGCTGCCGACACCGCGAACGACGGCCACCACCTGCTCGACCTCGTCGTGGACTTGGCCACGCTCGACTCCCATGACGAGACGACACGGCGACTGCCCGACCTGCTCGAGCGCCTCGCCGACGAGACCGGCGCCCGCGCGTGCCAGATCGACACCGCGACGACGGCGAGTCGCGGCGCGCGGGACGCCCAGTGGCAGACTGTCGCCAGTGTCGGCTACTCGTCCACCGTCGCCCACCACCTCGGCGGAGCCTTCCTCTCCTCGCCCCACGGGCAGCTCGTCCTCGCCAGCACCGCGCCACTGCGGATCGAGAACAACGTCCACGATTTCTGCGCCTCGAGCCACTTCCGCGATGTCCTCCAGCCCGCTGGGTACGACGACGGCCTCTCTCTCGCGCTGCGGGCCGTCACCGGCGGAGTCGTCGGCATCCTCCACCTCTCGGCGAGGGCAGGCGATCTGCACCACGACTCGATCGCACAGCTGCCGGCCGTAGGACGCGTCCTGGCCAGGGTCACCGAGGTCGCCTCCTGCTCCGCGCGCGACGTCACCCTGCCGCCGGACTACGCCGTCGTGCACATCGACGCCGCCGGACGGGCGCGCCCCGTCGTCGGGCGTGACCCTCTGCACCTGGAGCTGGACGAGGACGTGCTGACGATCCTGCGGACCATCCTCGCGACCGGCGTCCGGTTCGCTTCCTTCCTGCACCTGCAGGACGGTCGGCTGGTCGAGGTGCGGGTGCACTCGCCCGAGGGCCGGCACACCGCGCGTCAGCCCTGCATCGTCGCCACGAGGCCGGCCAGCTCCACGCTCGGGCTCACCCTACGCCAGCTCGAGGTCCTCACCGCGGTGGCTACCGGCGCCGGCAACCGCGACATCGCCGACGAGTTCTGCCTGACCCAACGCACGGTGGCCGCGCACGTCGAGGCGATCCTCGCGCGGCTCGACACTCCCTCACGCGCCGGGGCCGCGGCCAAGGCGACCGCCGCGGGCGTGCTGCTGCCGTCGGCAGACCCCGGCTCCGTCCGCTCGCTCGTGCGGATCCTGGAGCCCCCCACCGCCTGACGCTCGCCGCCAAAGACTGGCATTTCTGCCAATGTCCCGGCCCCGCCTGCTCCTCCACGATGACGGAACCGCGCCGACTTCACCGGCGCCGCATCCAGGAGGCGACATGGCAACCGGCTACGTCTACCACGAGCTCTTCGGCTGGCACGACACAGGAACCAACGCCGGGCTGTTCCCCGCCGACCACCGCGCCGGCGTCCAGCCCTTCCAGCACTTCGAGAACGCCGAGACCAAGCGACGGATCCACGAGCTGGTCGTCGTCTCGGGGGTGATCGACCAGCTCACCCGGATCGCTCCCCGCAAGGCGACCGACGACGAGATCCTGCTGGTGCACACCCGTGAGCACCTCGAGCGGATCCAGGCGGGCAGCGACCAGCCCAAGGGCGGCGACTCGGGCGACGGGCTCAGCCCGTTCGGTCCCGGTGGCATCGAGATCGGGCGGCTTGCGGCCGGCGGGATGATCGCTGCGACGGAGGCGGTCGTCGAGGGTCGGGTCGACAACGCCTACGCATTGATCCGTCCGCCCGGTCACCACGCGGTCCCCGAGACCGGCATGGGGTTCTGCATGTTCGGCAACCTCGCGATTGCGGCACAGGCGGTGCGGCGCAGCCACGGCGTCGAGCGGATCGCCGTCCTCGACTGGGACGTCCACCACGGCAACGGCACGCAGGCAGCGTTTTACGACGACCCCGACACGCTCACCGTCTCCCTGCACCAGGACCGGGTCTTCCCGCCCGACACCGGTCACGTCACCGAGCGGGGCACCGGGGCCGGCCACGGGTACGCGCTCAACGTGCCGCTTCCCCCGGGCACGGGCAACGGCGGCTACCTGGCGGCCTTCGACCGGGTCGTGGCGCCGGCGATCGAGCGGTTCCGGCCCGACCTGATCCTGGTGGCGAGCGGCTTCGACGCCAATGCCGCCGACCCGTTGGCGCGCCAGGGACTCACCGCGTCGACGTACCGGACCATGACCGAGCGCCTGATGGGTATCGCGGCGGACCTGTGCGACGGGCGGATCGCGATGAGCCACGAGGGCGGATACAACCCCGCCTACGTGCCGTTCTGCGGTCTCGCCGTCATCGAGGCCCTCGCCGGCGTGACGACCCCGCTGGCCGACCCGTACGAGCCGATCTTCGGGGCGATGGGCCAGCAGGAGCTGCAAGCGCACCAGACCGCGCTACTCGACCAGGTCGTTCCGCTCCTCGACGACATCGCCCCCTACACCCGCGCCTGATCCTCACCACCACCGAACGGAGCACCACCATGTCCACTCGCAACCAAACCGGCGACCTGCCTCATGACCTGTCCCGCCGCACCTTCTTCGGATGGACCGGCGGCCTCGGCGCCGCCGTCCTCGTGTCTGCCTGCAGCGCGCCGTCGTCCACCAGCGGCGACGGCGAGAAGGTCACCAAGTCCGGCCAGAACGTTGACACCATCGCCTTCGACTACCCCTTCACCTTCCTCCCCGTTTTCGCGGGCGTGACGAAGTTCGCCAAGGAGCGCGCGAAGGAGAAGGGCGTCACGCTGGAGCAGACCAGCGACAACGGTCGGCCTGACGTGCAGGCCTCCAACCTCGACACCCTCATCGCCAAGAAGGTCCCGGCCATCGTGTCCTTCCCGATGGTGTTCGAGGCTGTCGAGGCCCAGGCGGCCAAGGCCCTCGGCGCCGGCTGCATCTGGGTGACCTACGGCGGCACGCTGAAGAGCCAGAGCGCCTCGATCACCTTCAGCTTCGAGGAGGGCGGCCGGCTGCTCGGCGAGGACGCCGCGAAGTGGGCCAACGACGTGCTGGGCGGCAAGGGCAAGATCGCCTTCTTGGTCGACGACACCATCGAGCTCGGGCGCAAGCGCACGGCCGGCATGATCGACGCCTTCACCAAGGGCGCCCCGGGCGTGGAGGTCGTCGCACGGGAGCAGGCCATCGACCCCGACACCGGCCTGTCGAAGACCAAGGCGATCCTCGCTAAGCACCCCGACCTCAACATCGTGCTCGGCATCACCGACGGGGCCGCGTACGGCGGCTACAAGGCACTGACCGGAGCGGGCCGGTCTGACAAGGACGCCAAGACGTACGTCGGCGGCCAGGACGGCGATGTCGGGTCGCTGCAGTTGATCTCGCAGGGCACGTTCTACCGCGCCTCCGCGGCCCTGCAGCTCAAGGACATCGGCTACGCGGTCATCGACGTGCCGCTCGCCGTGGCCGATGGCAAGAGCGACGCCGACGCGAGCACCGACGTCCCGATCGCCCTCGTGAAGCAGGGTGACCCGCTTCTCGACGAGATCATCTCCCAGTACGGCTGAGCCGGAGCAGACCGCCATGACACTGCGAGTCACCGGACTGTGCAAGTCCTTCGGCGGGGTCCACGCGCTCCGCGGCGTGGACCTCACCATCGAGGCCGGCGAGGTCCACGCCCTGCTGGGGCACAATGGCGCCGGCAAGTCCACGCTGATCAAGGCGCTCGGCGGCGCGTTCACGCCCGACGCTGGTGAGATCGACGTGGCGGGCCGGACGTACACGGCGCTGTCCCCGCGCCAGTCCATCCACGCCGGGATCGCGATCATCTTCCAGCACCTGAGCCTGGTCGAGTCGCTCTCGGTCGTCGACAACATCTTCCTCGGCCAGGAGCAGCGCCGTCTCGGCGTCGTCGACCGCAAGGGGCAGCGCTCGGTAGCGCGCGCGCTTCTCGAGCGGCTCGAGGCGACCTGCTCGGTCGACGACCGGGTAGGCACCCTGCCGATGGGGCAGCGCCAACTGGTGGAGATCGCCAAGGCGTTGAGCCGCGACCCGGTGGTCCTCATTCTCGACGAGCCCACCGCCGCCCTGTCGGCCCACGAGATCGGTGCGCTCGAGAAGACCGTGCGCACCCTGCAGGGCCAGGGCCTGGCGATCTGCTACGTCACGCACCTCCTCGGGGAGGTCGAGCGGCTCGCCGACCGGATGACCGTGCTGCGCGACGGCCGGGTGCACGTCTCCACCTCGCTCGAGGGCAAGACCCGGCGCGACATCATCGACGCGATCGCGGAGCCGCCGACGGGGCTGGCTCCACGGGCGCCGGTCCACCAGCACGATCCGCCGCAGCTCCGGGTCCGCGGCCTGGTGGGTCCGGGGATCGGTCCGCTGGACCTCGACGTGCGGCCCGGCGAGATCATCGGCCTGTACGGCCTGATCGGGTCGGGGCGCACCCGCACGCTCGAGATGCTCTTTGGGCGGCGGCCTCGCAGCGGGCAGATCACCGTCGGTGGCCGGGACGTGGTGAAGCGCTCGCCACGGGCGGCGCTGGCGGCCGGCCTGGCGCTGGTCCCGGGAGATCGCGCGACCCAGGGACTCTTCGCCTCGCTATCGGCATCGGACAACGCGCTGCTGCCCGCGCAGGCCAGCCTGGCTCGCTTCGGCATCCGCCGGCGGTCGGCCGAGCGGAGGGCCTTCGCCGAGCTGACGGACGCGCTCGCCGTACGACCTGCGTCGCCGGCGGCGCCCGCGCGCAGCTTCTCGGGCGGCAACCAGCAGAAGCTACTGCTCGGCCGGTGGGTGAACAGCATCCTGCCGACCACGGTCCTACTGCTCGACGAGCCCACGCAGGGCGTCGACGTCAACGCCCGGCACGAGATCTACCGCGCCGTCCAGTCGATCGCCTCGGAACGACGTACGGCGGTGCTGTTCGCCTCGACGGACCCCGAGGAGATCGTCGCGCTGGCGGACCGGGCCCTCGTGATGCACCAGGGCGTCATCACCTGCGAGCTCAGTGGCGCCCAGCTCACCGAGGACGCACTGCTCCAGGCGACCCACCACCCCGACTCCGACCCGGCGGCGGCGCCCGGTCACCTCGACGCACAGGAGATCCCCTCATGAACGCATGGCACGCCTCGCGGCGGATGGCCCGCTACCCCCTGATCCCGGTGATCGCCCTGGTGGTGATCGGGTTCCAGGTGTCGACCGGAAGCTTCCTCGGCAGCCAGAACCTGCTGGGCATCGCGACGGACAGCGCGACGCTGGCCATCGTGGCCGTGCCGACCGCGCTGCTGGTGATCAGCGGCTACCTCGACCTCTCCGTCGGGTCGACCTACGCCCTCGGTGCGGTCGCGGCGGGCTGGTACGCGAGCCAGCACCAGGGCAGCCTGCTGGCGTGCGTGCTGCTCGCACTGCTCGCGGGCCTCATTGTCGGCGCCGTCAACGGCATCCTCTGCTGCGTCGTCGGTCTGTCCCCGTTCATCGTCACTCTCGGCACGCTGACTGCCGTGCGCGGCATCGCACAGCAGCTCGCGCCGCTGCCGCTGACCGGGTTCGGCGACGGCTTCGCGTGGCTAGGCGGCGCCAAGGTCGCCGGGCTGCCCTCGCCCGTGGCGATCAGCCTGCTGGTCGTGCTCGTCGCCGGCGCGATCCTGGCCTTCACGCCCGTGGGACGGCACATCTATGCGATCGGCGTCTCCCGGGAGGCGGCTTACCTGTCCGGCGTCCGGGTGCGGACGGTGCCCTTCGTTCTGTTCCTCGCCACCGGCGCGCTGGCCGGGCTCGCCGGGGCGATCCGGGCGTCGGTGCTGGGGGCCGTCCAGTCCGGTACGGCGGGCCTCGGTTTCGAGCTGGCCGTCCTGACCGCGGTCCTGGTCGGCGGGGTCGCCCTGACGGGCGGCTCGGGCTCGCTCTTCGGCGTGGTGCTCGGTGTCGCCTTCCTCGGCATCCTCCAGAACGGCCTGACCCTCGTGGGGGTGCCGACCTTCTGGCAGCAGGTGGCCCAGGGCCTGGCTCTGGTGGTCGCGGCCGGTCTCGCCTTCCTCAGCCCGAAGTTGGAGGCACTGACCGCTCCACGGCCCGATGCGCAGTCCCGGCACAATGGCGCGCATGGCGCGCATGGCGAACCCCAGCGGACCTGACGAAGCCCCCAGTCCTACTGCGGCTCGACGGGCACGCGGCGCACATCGTGCTCAATCGGCCGCGCGATCAACGCGCCCAACCACGCGATGGTCGGCGTGATCACTGCCGCCTGGGACTCGGACGCCGACCGGCTAACCCCGAGACCGCCGCCCGGATGTTCTATGAAAGGCGGCAAGGGCGGTCGGAAGGGCTGGTCCAGATCCCCGGTTTTCAGGCCATGCCACTCCGGAGCGCGGCTCCGGCGGTACAGGCCAGTGCGTTCCCCGACGCCTAGGCCCGATGGGAACCCCTCGCGCAACAGATCGTCGCTAACCCGGCCGTGCTATCCGCCACCGACTACACCACGGTCGACTACACCGCGGCCGACTACGCCGGCGAAGCCACCCATGGCTCCAACGCGGTCGCCTCCCGTGCAGATTCTCGGCACCCCCTACAGCTGGGCGGTGGGAGGCATCGCCGGCCCAGGCAACGGAATCGGCCCGGGCAGCGCAACAGTCGGCTTCGACGCCTGCTCCCTGGTCCATTACGCCCACCACGGGCCACCGGACGGATACTGCCCCGGGTCACCGATGCCCAAGCCGTCGCCCTGCCCACGTGCCGGCCGGATCGCAGCTAAGGGCCAGGGATCTGCTGTTCTTCCACTCCCCCGGCGACGAGCCGGCCCTCGCTGATCAGCTCCAGGGTGCCGAGCTCGCTGGCCAGCAAATTCGGGTGCCCGCAGCGGAGCGATGATCGCGCCGGCCACCAACCGCAGGTGCTGGGTGACCGACGGCATCGCTGACAGCGAGCATCATCGAGTTGGGCCAAGGCATCTCGGGATCCTGGTTGCCCGGCATGGCGTAGTCGCGCGGGTTCCCCATGGCGCCCTTGGCGCTCGCGTCGGGACCAAGCACGACGTGCTCGCTGATCATCACGGCGTCGAACCCCGGCGTCCTCGGCGACCTCGGCCCACCGCACCAGCTCCGGCAGATCCCGGCCCGAGGTCAGCGTCCAGTTCTCACTGGGATCATCACCATCCGCAGGGAAGCACCCATGCCGCTACCCGACTAGATCGGCGACTGCGGCCGCGTTCTCACCACGGCGGCGGGCGACGCCGACAACGGCACCGATGATGAACACCACGAACGGGAGGAACACCAGCGTGTAGCCCAGGAAACTTAGTCCCCACGCCTGCGCGGTGGGGTCGACACCCTTGGCGACCGTGCCCGCGAGCAGCCCGAACCGGGACATCAGCAGGTACTCACCGATCAACAGTCCGAGTGCGGCCAGGATCGGCGCGATCACGGCCTTCCAGACGTTCGCCTCCCCCGGGTGTCGGCGGAAGAACGCGACCACCGCCATGCAGACGAGGAACTCCACGAGCACGATGGCTACCACCGCCAGGCCACTGAACCAGAAGAACAGGTTGAGGACAGGGTCCTTGCCCGCAAGTGCGAAGACCACGATCACGATCGCGGTGATGACCGAGGTGACGATCGAGCCGGTGAGCGGCGCCCCGGACTTGTTGACTCGGTCGAGGCGCGAGGGCAGCACACCGGCGCGACCCATCGAGAAGAAGTAGCGGGCGGCGGAGTTTTGGAAGGCGAGCAGGCCGGCGAACAGGCTGCTGAGCACCAGCCAGCTCATCAGCGAGGACAACCAGCCGCCGACGTACTCCCGGGCCACGGAGAAGATGACCTGCGCCGAGTCGACCAACGGCACCCCGCCCACCGACGAGCGCTTGGCTGCCTCGTCGACGGCGTGGGATGCGCCCAGGGCCGTGACGACGGCGAAGGTGGTCAGCGCGAAGAGGAGGGTGATGATCGTGACCGCCAGGTACGTCGCGATCGGCACCGAACGCTTCGGGTCCTTCGACTCCTCGCCGTAGATGGCGGTCGCCTCGAACCCGATGAACGAGGCGAAGGCGAACGCCAAGGCGATGCCGGAGGCGCCGCTGAGTCCCCCGACGAAGATCTTCGACGGAGAGAACGAGGCACCCCAGTTGACGCCCTCGGGACCGCCCTGGATGAACACCGCGACCGAAACAAGGACGAGCGAGGCGAGCTCGATGAGCATCAGCACGCCCAGCACCTTGGCGCCGACGTCGACGCTGAAGGCCGAGAGTGCCAGTACGATCGTCCACGCGAGCAGGCTCCAAGCCCACCACGGGAGGTCGATGCTCAGCTCGGACTGCATCTGGCTGTGCATGACCGCGCCGAAGAACCCGAAGATCGCCAACTGGATGGCCAGGTAGGCCACCAGTGAAGCGTAGGCGCTGCCCACGCCGGGGCCGATACCGAGACCGCGGCCGACGTACGCGAAGAAGGCGCCGGCGTTCGTGACCCGCTGGCTCATGGTCGCGTACCCCACGCTGAACAGCAGCAGCACGATGCCGACGGCGAGGTAGGCGCCGGGAACAGCGGCGCCATTGCCCAGCACCACGGCGACCGGGAGCGCCCCGGTCATGCCGACCAGCGGGCTGGCCGCCGCAATTACGTAGAAGACGATGCCGACGACTCCGAGTCGTCCGCCGCGCAAAGAGGTGGTCTCGGTCTCTACCGGGGCGGGGGACAGCTGGCTCACGATGGTCTCCATCAGATTGTACGGACCCGAACGACTTTGGCAGTGAGGTTGGCAGCGATTGCCCCCGGTGTCAATAGACGGCAGTGCCGGAGCGGGTTCGCCAACCCGCCGGCCGGTCAGTGTCAGTGTCAGTGACGCCCAGCTCCGAGCCGTTGCTCGGCTACTTCGTAGTGCGAATGCCCTAGTGGCTAAAGGGGCGCGCTGCCGGCCGTTGCCGCCCACCGCTCTCCCGTGCGCGCGGCGTGAACGGCATCTGCGCTCGAGTTGTTCGATCAGCGCGAGACGATCCGTCGTTCGGGACACGTCGTTGGGACTGCCCATTGCGGTTCACATTCAAATCTCGGGTGTGGGCTCCTGCGTTCGGGCGTCATGCAACGCCGTCGGCCAACTCAGTCGTAGCGCGTTGGTCTGCCGAGTGAAGGCCTCCTCTTGGCGGCGGACTTCATGGGCAGCGATGTCTGCTCCGGCGGTGACGATCGCCTTCTGGAGGACCTCGTCCTGATCGACGTGTTCGACGTCGCCATGCGATATCGCTGCGTCTGGTTCGTGCGCTGTGTCGACGTGGAGCCCGGTCGACTCCCACCCCCTGCTCGCCATCACCTACAGCGTTCCCGCAGCGTGGTCGAGGTGATGTAGGCGTGAGCAGTGTCCACGGTTCGGCCCTGGGCCCTGTGTGCAGTCGATGCGGTACCCCAGTTCGACGTGCTCGCGAACATATTCAGCCGGCAGCAGCGCAGCCGCGCCTCCACTGGGCGAGTAACTCAGAGCGAACCCGTCCGTGCCGCTCGCGGTGACGACCCAGTCGTCGCCGTTCTTGACCCACCCGTGTTCGGTGGTCAGCGCGCGCACGTTGAGCCGGGTCACGACGACGTCCCCCACCCCGACGACCGTCCCGTCGCCGCAACGAATCCCGTCCTGCAGGACCTCTCCAGCATGCAGCCGCCACGCCCGGGCCCGCGCGTTGAGCTCGTGGACGGTGTCCGCGTCGGCGGCGACCATGAGCGAAGACCTCCCGGCCCGTTGGTCGGTGAGCCACGCGTCGAACAGCAGGTCAAGCACGTATGCGCGCACCGGACTCGACCCGGCCGTGCGCGGCATACTCCTCCGCCACGGTGACGTCGCCCACTCGCAGCCGCAACGTCGCATCGCCCTCCCACGCTTGCCGGAACCGGCGCACATCACGCAGCGTCGCGACACCCTGCCCGGCGGCATCGGCGAGCAGCTTGAACGCGCCCCCGGCCTGCACCGGCGACAGCTGGGCCCAGTCCCCAACGAGGAGCACCTTCGCTCCCGCCTTGGTGGCGGCAGCGGTGATGTAGTCCAGGTCCTTGACCGCGGCCATCGGCGCCTCATCCACGATGACCAGCTGCCCTGGTCGCAGAGCCCAGCGCCGGAATGCCACAGGTTCTGCCTGCGCTCGGAGTTGCAACTGGCGTGTGGCTTGTGAGGGGTACGCGCCGGCCATGTGCGCGGCAAGCCTCCGCCAGCGCGCCTGGCACTCGGGGAGGGAACGGTGCTCGATGATCCACTTCGCGGTGTTCTCCGTCGGGACGCCGACAGCGTCGGCGAGGACCTCCGCCGCTGCCGCGGACGACGCCAGCCCGACGACAGACCCAGGCCCGTACTCGGCCCGCACGCCAGCCATCGTGGTCATCCTCGCGGCAGTCGTCGTCGTGTGGGCCGCCATGATGATCCGCAAGGTCATGCTGCTGATCGCCGCGGCGCTGGCGCCTATGGCGTTCTGCGGCGCGACGGCCGCCATCGCCCCCGGCTGGGTGCGCAAGTGGGTCGAGTTCGTCTGCGCGATGATCGTCTCAAAGCTCCTGCTCATCATCATCCTGAGCATCGGGATCTCCGTGTTCAACGGTGCGGGACAGGATGGCGGCGACGTCGCCCAGACCAGCACGCAACTCGCCGGATAGGCGGCGGTCGAGCACGGTGACGGCGGCCGCCCCTAGCACGGCGGTCCCGCCTCCCACGAGCAGGAGTCGTGGGCCGAAGCCGACGAGCAAACCGGCCAGCGCCGTGCCGCCGGAGGCGGCGCTGACTTTCAGCGCTGCCAGCGTGATGAACACCTGAGCCCGGGCCCGCGGGGGCGCGTACGCGTTGCGGGCCGCGAAGGTGGCGGTGACGAAGGGTGCTGTCGCGACCCCCATCAGCGCGAAGCCGACGACGCCCCATCCGAATGACGGGGCCAGAGCGCACATCCCGAAGCAGACGGCGACCAGTGCGACGTGCCGGGTGGTGAGGAGGTCGGGCTCACCGGACAGCGGAAACGCGCTGAGCACCAGGGACGCGAGCAGGTTTCCGCCGCCCATCACGGCCAGTAGCAGCGCCGCCGTGCTCGCGGACACGTCGTAAGGGTGGGCGAGCTGGACCACGACGACGGCCAGCCCGGCCTGTGCGGCGGCCGTGATCATGGTGGCGTAGTTGACCCGGCGCAGCGCCGGGTCGCGCAGGACCAGCGGGAGCACCTCGGCGATGCGTGGCACCTCGGCCGGATCTCGCGCGGGAGCCTTGGGCAGGGTCTGCACGACGACCGCCGACGTTAGCGCCATCGCACTGAGAGTCAGCAGCGCCCACGCGGGCGACGCCAGGCCGCTGAGTAGCGCAACCAGTGCGGGACCTGACGTCGCCGCGACACCGTAGATGGTGGCGTCCATCCCTTGCGCGCGACGCTGCGCCACCTCCTCGCGGGGAACCAACTCGGCCACGCGGCTGCTCAGGCCGCTGGTCAACATCGGGCCGCCCAGACCGGCGAGCACGATCAGGAGGGCGACCATGGGGGCGGGAAGGCGCCCCAAGGACCACGTCGCCAAGGCAAGCAGAACCCCCACCGACAGGTAGACGACCCCCAGCAGCCGGCGGTGGTCGCGCGCCAAGTCGAGGCGACGCGCCAGCAACGGCCCCGCCAGATGGGGCAGGGTGAATAGGGCAACGAGCAGCCCACCGGTACGCGCGGCGGACCCGGGCTCAAGCCGGCCCTGCGCGAGAAGAAGCAGCCCCACCCCGGTGCCGGCATCGACCATCCGGACACCGATACCAGTCACACAGAAACTCAAGGCCGCCTTGGACCGCAGGCCCGGTTCCGTAACCGCTGCCGCTGCTGAAGGGGATTGCATCGGACCAGCCTTGCCTGAGGTCATGACAATCCCCACGCGAGCCCGGTAGGGCACCCGAGACAGATGAGCTGACGGTCCGCATAACCACAGGTCGGGTGAACGCGGAACCTTGTCACAGTGGCCCCACGTGCACGCGTAGTGGCCCTGCGAAGTCGTCCGCCTGGCGGCGAAAAGACGCGCCTAAGCATCGAAGCCAGGGCGGCAGCCATCCGAGCTCCGCCCTCCCATCCACGGTAGAGGCCGCCGATTCAGCGCCTGACCAAAGCCGAGCCGATCAGCGATTTCGAGGCTACGACGGGAGACACAGATTACCGACGACCCGAATGAAGCCATGGTGTCCAACTCATGATCCGCACTGGAGTGCCCTACGTGGCCGGGACGAGCGCTACCGCTATCCCGATCGGACCCGCACCATTGACAACCAACGGGAGGCTTTCTCCCACCGGCGTAGAACGACAGCGCTGGGCGGGTGCGGCTTTGGCTTGTGCCCGGTGAGCCGGTCATCAGCAGTGATTTGTCACGCCTTCGTTTCGTACTGGGCACGTCTGAACTCAGAGCGTAGAGACCGCAAGGCGTGCATGAAGAATGGCCTGTTCGATCCCTCGTGGGGAGTAGGCATCGCCAACCACGATCGTTGCCGTGGCGGAGTCCGACAGGTCAGCCAGCATTGCGCTGTCCGGTAGAGGGGACGATATCCATACCAAGGTTTCCACGTCGTGCAGGGTCTCCGTGCTCCGGCGGAAGTCGCGACGCACGATCACGCCCTTGAGCGACGTCCCGACGACTTCAGTGATGGGGGAAAAGCGAACTCCCCGCTCGCTTAGGGCTTGATATTCCAGACGCCAATTAGTGATCTCGAGGGCTGCGCCTGGATACAGTTCGGGGGTCAGGTAGCGCACGTCGCAACCTCGTTCGATCAGGCGCCGGGCCAGGTTGAAGCCCGGCCAGTCAGCGAGCGAGTCGTAAATGACAATCCGACCCACGGGGATGTCACCGGTCAACGCCTCGTCGAGGCCGACAATTTTCACGGGCGTCTCGCCGCTGTCTTGTGTCGTCGCCGAGCTGTGGAGGTGAGCAGGGGGAACCGGGTGGATGGCCCCTGTCGCGAGGATGACCGCGTCGTACTGTGCGGCAGCGATCGTCTGCGAAGTAGCAGGCTCCCCGACGCGGATCTGCACGCCCGCTTGGCGGGTCTGTTGCTCTAGCCACTCGACGATGCCCAGTAGCTCGCCACGTCCTGGCGTCTGGGAAGCAGTGAGAGCTTGGCCGCCGAGCCGCGAGGCTCGCTCGATCAAGGTGACGTGGTGACCTCGGTGAGCAGCAACGCGCGCAGACTCCAAGCCGGCTGGTCCTCCCCCCACAACCAAAATGCTTCTGGAGACTGAGCCCTGGTCTACGTCTTCGGGGACCGTGAGTTCCCGACCGACCCTGGGGTTATGAATACACCGGATTCCGCGCCCCCTGCCGAGGCTGTCTGTGCAATTCATAGCACCAACACATGGGCGGATGTCGAGGCTACGTCCCGTCCGCGCCTTCTCGGGAAAATATGGGTCGGCTATCAAAGCGCGGGCCATCACTACCGCATCGCAGCTCTGGGACTCGAGCAGATCCTCGGCTGTCCGCGGGTGGTTGATTCGGCCAACCATGAAGACTGGGACGTCCAACACGTTCTTGACCTGGCGACCGTACTTCTGCAAGAGGCCTGTGGGAAACGTCATGTTGGGAATGTTTTGGGCGCTGCTCCAGGCATCCGCGTAGTGTCCCCTGGTCAGACTCATGTAGTCGAAACATCCCCAGGTCCCCATCGTGCCGATCGCCTCGACCATGTCCATCTGGCTGGGTTCATCCCCCCCAAGACCCGCCGCAGAGACTCGGGCGCCCACAGCTAGCCCGGGGCCGGCAGCATCACGCACCGCTCGAGCGATCAGTTCGGCGAAGCGGAGACGATTTTCGAGGGCGCCGCCCCAGTCGTCGGTGCGATGATTGGTTTTCGGAGAGATGAATTGCTCGACGAGGTTTCCGTGTGCGAAGTGCAGTTCAATACCCGACAGAAGCCCCTCGCGGCAGCGTCTCGCGGCAGCAGCAAACATTTCGACGATCTCGAGGATCTCCGCCTCGGCGAGGGCGTGGGGGACGCGCCAACGTTCCCCCGTGTGGGTGCTTCCTTGTGCTGTAGGAGCAACATGTGTTTCGGCGCCTGTGCCCGAGTACTCGCCCTGACTTCCAGGGTGGTACAACTCCGCACTGTAGTGAGCCCCGGACTCCCGGGCCGCCGCTGAGACCGCCTGGTAGTCAGGGACGATCGTGCTGTCGACGTTTTTCAGGTCGCCGTAATCCCGGCTCACGCTGGTGGCCTGAGATACGAGTAGAGCGGCGCCGCCTCGTGAACGCGTGCGGTGGTATTCGATCAGCTGCTCGGTGAATCCACCGTCCTTGGCGAACCCGGTTGCATGTGCAGCGTTCACTATGCGGTTCTTGAGGACGATAGGACCCACCGCCAGCGGTGAGAACAAGAGCGGATACTCAGGCACTTTTCCTTCAGTCCTTCTATGCTGGGGCTCAGCTGCTGCCCTCTATGCGTAGAGGTGGCGCAGCGGGGCAGGTCGAGACCACATCAGGAGACGGTCTGCGAGTGCGACCGCCTCCTGATGTAGAAGTGCCCAACTTCGGTTGGGTCGGACTACAACCCAACCCTCACTAGCGGTCACCCAGCGGAGGTTCCCACCGGCGTCTTTGTCAGCGGGTTGATTGTGATCTCGTCCTTCGGCACGGCGCCCTGTTTGGCGTCGTACTTGGCGAGGGCGTCGGCGACAGTCCCGTCAGCCTCGATGGCCTTAAACGCCCCGAGAATTGCTTCGGTCAAGCCCGGGTTGTCCTTGCTGACCGCGATGCCGTAGAGGCCAGCGTCGTATTCTTTTGTCTGCTCGTAGTCCATCTCGATGGCCTTGAGGGCGCCGCCACTGTCCTTGGCCAGATCTCGCGTCGACAGGGCACTTTCGAAGTAGAGGTCGTTCTGGCCCGAACGTACCGACGTGAAGCCGCCGGAGGCGTCGCCGAACTCAGCCAGCTTGATAGCCGGCTTACCCTGCGAGGTGCAGTACTTGTGGCTTGCGCCCTCAAGCATCGGCTTGAAGAAGGCTCCGGCGACGATGGCGGTCTTTAGGCCGCAAAGACTCCCGAGGTCACTGGTGATGTGGTTTGGGTTGTCGGCGGGGAGCGCGACTCCGAGATGCGAAATATACCAAGGGACCATGTCGGCGATGGTCTTCTCACGTACGGCGGTGTCGCTGATCTGTCCCATGAGGACGTCGAGAGTCCCCGACTGGAGACCAGGGAGCTGACCCGGGAAAGCGGTGTTCTTGAACTCCATGTTCACGCCGAGAACCTCAGACATCGCTTTGGTAAGCAACGGCGCGACGCCGACGGGCTTGGTCGCGTCGGCCGGGTTGGCGTTCAGGAGAGGCAGACTTTCGAAGGCGCCACCTACGACGATCTTGCCGGAGTCACGGATCTCCTTCGGGAGCTTGTCGTGCAGCGCCTGGTCGAACTTGTCCGATCTCGAGGCGGAAGCATGGGAATCGCCCGAGTCGTTGGAACAGGCAGTGACGCCCGTCGCCACCGCCACGGCCAGGCTCGCGATCACGCCGACACGGCGCAGCCTAGGTCTAGAAGTACTCATGTGTCTTCCTGTCATTGTGTTCGCGCGAGGCACTAAGGATGTGAACGCGACTCCATTGGGTGTTTCGTATGATACAACGAACGTACATCATACGACCACAGGGATGCCCTACTTTTTTTTGCGGCCTCCGAATTCAGGGTCGATCGTTGCAGCGGTCTGGTAGGCGGAGCCTCGATGCCGAGGCCACGAGGCCCGGAGCTAGTTCCCCTCTCCGCACCGCGGACCTAGCGGAGGTCGGTGTGTTACGCGACTGTCCCTGGCTCAGGTCGCTACAGGCATGCCTTCCTCGACGCGACCTAATGCAAAGCCCTGGTCGGCGCCCGGTGTCCTAGGCGGTGGTGATCGTGACCGGCGTCACCGCAGACGGCCGTTCTGAGGTCCTCGGTTCGATGTCGGGGACTCCGGGCCCAGGGCGTTCTGAACCACGTTCTTTCGCGGGCTGAAGACCGCGATGGTCGGTGTTCCTCGGCCGCCCGACAAAGGTGCCGGGCGCACCTCATGCGCAAGGTCCTCCCGGTCGCGCCGATTGCGCAAGTCCGAGCTGGTCGCTGCGCCGATGCACAGGGGCTTCGCCCAACCCGACGCCGAGCACGTCCACGAGCGGTGCGTGGTGATGGCCACGATGTTCGACCCGCAGCTAACCAAGGTCGAACAGTTGTTCCGCGGGGCCGATGAGACCTCCTCCCCTTGACTGGGTTCCACGGCTCATGGAAGAAGATTGGTCGACCAACCCGCTCGAGCGGCTGAACACGGAAGTGAAACGCCGGACCGACGTCGTCCGAGGTCTTCCCCAGCGCGCCGCGCTGCACCCTTGGCCGACGCCGTCCTGGTCGAGGGAGCACGACGCAGGGCGTCTAACCGCCGAACGCACTACCTTTCCGAGCGCCCCATAGCCTCGTCACCGAAAGCCCAACGCAACGGTACTACCGAACTCCTGACGACATCACTAAGAGCTAGTGACCGCAGGGAGTCGATGGCTCCACCACTCAGCGGACGTCAGCGGCCTGGTCGCGACAACCGCGTGATCGTTATGACTTCGGTTCAGACAGACGCAGCGGTTGCGCCCTCGTGCGGCGAGACGATCGCGCTGCCTACAGCAACTATTGCCTCAGGAAGACACGAGGCCTCGGCGGTCCCTATCGTTGCCGAATAGCGCTTCTGATTGACCGTCCGCCCGAGAGGGTCACATCGTAGCGGCGAGGTCGAGAATGCGGTCGCTCAAGGCGCCGACGACCTCCTCGAGAGCGTTTTCCCCATGCGACGTCGAAGCCAGTTCAGGAGTGTCGGTGTACCCGTTGAGTTGTGCCCAGATAGTCGGGTCGTAGACACCTGCGCCGGGGGATGCAGCTACGTCTACTCCCGGGCGGGCCTCGGCGGGTCGTACCAACTCAGGATGGACAGCCAGCATCAATGACGTCTCGTACTGACCCGCGTGCCCGGGTAGGGGCGCATGGACGGCATAACGCTTCGCGAAGGACCAGTAGTCGAGGGGCGCCACGGCCATCGACGTTGTCGTTGACACTGCCGCCGCTGCGGCATGACAGACCGCCGTGTTGCCACCGTGGCCGTTGACAAGGACCACACGTCGGACCCCGCTTGCTTGAAGACTTTCCAGCGCGTCCGTGACGAAGGCCAGCATGGTCGACGGGGAGACCGAGATGGTGCCTCCGAAGGGCAAGTGGTGATCAGAGGAGCCGATCGAGACGATGCGCGCGATGATCAGCGGGCAGGCGGCGGTACTCGCAGACCTGGCGATAGCTCGGTCCAGGATCGATTCGGCTAGCAGGATGTCGGTGCCCGTGGGAAGGTGCGGACCGTGTTGTTCGGTGGCGCCGAGGGGGATGAGGACCAATGCGTCCGGCGCCACCTCGCGAACTTCCTCACGGGTCAGCGTCTCCCATCGAAAGAGGTTGGTCTTCGGGAGGCGCCCGTCGACCGGCATATCGACGCTCACGACTTGGACTCCACTCCGTGAGCCCATGACCAGGCGTAGAGGCCATCGTCGCTGGCCTGAGCACCTTCCCCCAGTTCGAGAGGTCTGAAGGTGTCAACCATGACTGCGAGCTCATCAAAGTACTCGGCGCCTAACGCCGCTTCCATCGCACCCGGCTGGGGCCCGTGGGCGTGCCCGCCGGGGTGCAGCGAGATCGAGCCGACGTTAATCCCGGACCCCTTGCGCGCCTCATAGTCTCCTCCGACGTAGAACATCACCTCATCGCTGTCGACATTGGAGTGGTAATACGGAACCGGAACTGCCTCAGGGTGGTAGTCCACCTTCCGGGGCACAAAGTTGCAGATGACAAAATTGTCGCCTTCAAAAACCTGGTGCGCGGGCGGAGGCTGGTGGACCTTGCCGGTGATTGGCATGAAGTCAGAGACGTTGAACGTATATGGGTAGAGACACCCGTCCCATCCGACGACGTCAAAGGGGTGGGCCGCGTACGTCATGCGTGTGCCCACTGGTCCGTCGGCCCCGCGGTGCTTGACCAGAACGTCGACATCACGACCCTCGACCAGCAAGGGTTCGTCGGGTCCGTGCAGATCGCGCTCACAGTATGGCGCGTGCTCCAATAGTTGTCCGTAGCGCGACAAGTAGCGCTTGGGGGGTGCAATGTGGCTGTTGGCCTCTACGACGAGGAGCCGGCTCACTTCGCTCGGCAACCAGCGATGCGTAGTGCCCCTTGGAATGACAACGTAGTCGCCGAGACTATAGGTCAGGCGCCCGAACACGGTCTCGATAACCCCGGCCCCCGACTCCACATAAATGCACTCATCACCGACTGCGTTGCGATACAGCGGCGACACAGAACCTGCCACGGCGTAGCTAATCCGCACGTCTTGGTTCCCAAGCACGAGACAACGCCCTTCGACAGGATCGACCGCGTGTGCGTCATCCCGGGCGAATAGTTCGTGAAGCCGCAGATGGCGCGGCTTCAAAGGATAGTTGGTGACGGTGGACTGATCGCGCAGTAGCCAGGGCTGGCTGTCCACCAGCGCTGATGGAATGGATTGGTGATACAGCAGCGAAGAGTCCGAGGAGAAGCCCTCTTCGCCCATCAACTCTTCGTAGTGGAGCGAGCCGGCCGCGTTGCGCAATTGCGTGTGGCGATGACGGGGGAGTCGGCCGAGCTGTCGGTAGTACGGCATCCAGGGTTCCTAACCGATTATCGGACATCGTTGTTCGTTCTTAGAATACTCGGCTAGGATGTCGACCATGTCAAGAACGGTTCCTCGCCTGTTGCGTCATCTCATTGACGATGCTGCGATCTTCCCTCCCGGTGAGCTGCCGCTCGCCAGTGCGGTAACCCAGCACGTCGACTATCGACGCACCGAGGCGAGCGGCTTGGTCGGCCCGCTCATCGTTCGGGCTGAGTTGGTTCCAACCGTCGCCGGGCTGATTGATAGCGACCGGTTGGAACACCCACTCGATCTGATCGCCATCACGAGACCTCCCGGCGTAGGCGAGTTGGTCCGAGAAGCGAACCTTCATCCACAGCTCAGGCTTGTGGGTATCGAGCTGTTTGTGGCTGCGGATGTTGACGCCATCGATCAGCTGGCCGCGCGCCTCGAAGAACTTCGGCGAGTATCCGACCTCTCGGACCGATGCCGTGTCGCTATCGAGTTACCCCGCTTCGGAAGCGAGGGGTGCACACTTGCGGCTTGGACAGCTGCGGTGGAATCCGTCGCGCGGCACGGGTTCGACCTGAAGTTTCGACTTGGGGGCACTTCGGCCGATGCCTTCCCCGACGAGGGGGAGGTCGCACAAGCGATCTCCGCGTCGGTAGCCAAGAATCTTCCGTTCAAATGCACTGCGGGACTGCACAGGGCACTCCGGCACCGTGATCCCCGGACCGGGTTCGAGCATCATGGTTTTCTTAACATCCTCCTCGCCACGGCTGTCGCGGAGCGCGGCGGAGACGAAGCAGAGATCATCGATGCACTGACCCTGCGCGATGAGAAAGCCATGGTCGCTCGTGTCCTTGGACTGGACCGAGATCACGCGCACAGTGTTCGCGAGCACTTCCTCTCGTACGGATCATGCAGTGTCACCGAGCCCTTAGACGATCTCGTCACGCTGGGCCTTATGTGCGTTGACGACGCCAAGGATCAACCATGATTGCCAAGACCACCTGGGTTCCAGGCGCGTCGGGGTCCCTTTGGGACGTCGACAACCTGCCGTATGGCGTCTTTGCACACCAGGGGTCTCATGCCCGCGTCGGCACTCGCATAGGCGATTTCGTCTTCGACCTCACCTACGCCTCCAAACAAGATCACGCAGAGTTTGGCCCTTTGTTCGCTTGCCCGTCGCTGGGTGCGCTCATGGCCGCCGGACCGGACACCTGGGAACGAGTGCGCGCCTGGGTCAAGACACTACTGACCGACCGGAACCGAGAGGCGACGTTCACATCCGGGCTCCTCCCGATCCGTGAGATCGACCTCCAGCTGCCATTCAACGTCGGTGACTACGTGGACTTTTACGCGTCAATTGATCACGCCTCCAACGTGGGTCGAATATTTCGTTCAGGCCAAGAGCCGCTGTTGCCAAACTGGCGGCATCTGCCCGTCGGCTATCACGGACGCTCCGGGACCGTGGTCGTTTCCGGCACCCCGGTTCAGCGTCCGTGGGGTCAGCGGCCGGAGCCCGGCGGCCCACCCTCATTGGGGCCGTCACGACGACTCGACATCGAAGCGGAACTAGGTTTCGTAGTGGGTGCTCCGTCTGTTCACGGATCTCCGATTTCCACCGCGGACTTCCGCAGACATGTCTTCGGAGTCGTCGGGTTGAACGACTGGTCGGCCAGAGACATCCAGGCCTGGGAGTATGTTCCGCTGGGCCCGTTCCTGGGCAAGTCTTTCGCTACGAGTGTTTCGGCGTGGGTGACCCCACTTGCTGCTCTCGAGGCCGCAACCGTCGCGCTTCCTGTTCAACATCCTGAGCCTTTGCCATACCTCTCCGATCAGGGTGGGGACGGATACGACATTGAGGTTGAGGTCGAGGTCAACGGCGAGATCGTCGCTAAGCCGCCCTATCGCTCGATGTACTGGAGCGCTGCTCAGATGCTGGCTCACATGACCGTCAACGGAGCTTCGGTGCGGACAGGTGACCTTTACGGGTCCGGAACGATCTCGGGACCCGCACGTGATCAGCGAGGCTCGTTCCTCGAGCTGAGCTGGGGCGGGACGGAACCTTGGGTTGTCGGAGACGGCTCCAGAACGTTCCTCGAAGATGGCGACTTGGTAGTCCTGCGATACACCGCTCCGACCCTGACTGGACGGTTGGCATTGGGCGAGGTCGCCGGCATCATCGATCCTGCGAGGTAGATTTCTTCTCTATGGGATCGCCCGAACGTCCGGCAGGTTTGAACAGCTCAGCGCAGGCAGGATCACAGTCCTTGGAACGGGGCCTGCTGGTTCTGCGGACGCTGGCGGCGAGACCAGAGGGGCTCTTGGTCAGCGAGGTGAGTCGGGAGACAGGGTTGCATCGGTCCATAGTCAACCGAGCGCTGGTCAGCCTCTTCAAGTCGGACTTCGCTACGCGCGACGGGAACGGACGATACCGGGTAGGGCCAGCGGTTGATCAGATCGCGGGGCAAACCCGACCCAGAATTCGTGACGTGGCGGAACCAGTTCTTCAGGATTTGGCCCTTCGTCTTGGAGCGACCGCCAGCCTCGTCGAGGTCATGGGGGCATCGGCTGTGGCCACCGTTGTCGCCGAACCGTCAGCTGACGGCCCCTGGTTTTCCTATCGTCTCGGCAACCGTGACCCCTTGGATCGCGGCGCTGGAGGTCTCGCCGCCCTGGCGGCTGGTGAGCCGTTACCGCAAGAGCCAGCCCGCGTCAACGACGTCCGCAGGGACGGGTATGTCGTGACCGAGGGCGAACTCAACTCTGGTGCGCTGGGACTCGCGGCACCGATCACCAACACCCGCGGTCTGCGAGCAAGCGTGAACGTGGTCACCAACAGCCGTGAGATCATCAATCAAGGAGTCCCGGCGGTGATGGCGGCCGCTCAACGAATTGCTGCCGCGATCGGCTAGTAGAGACGTAGTCGTCCGCCCCACACTGCTCCCATTCGGTTCGCACGGACGCTCAGCCGATGATGTTCACCGACTTCTCCACCGTTTCGGCCAATAGCCCGGACAGGCCGAGTTCCTCGCCCACACCACTGGTCTTCACTCCTAGCCACGGCATCGCCGGGTGAGGCACACCCCAAGCGTTCACCCAGACCGAGCCGGTCTTCAAGTGCCTGACGTAGTGGTTGACTGCGCTGTTGTCCTTAGTCCAAAGGACCGCGGTCAGACCGTACGCCGTGTCGTTCGCGAGCCGCAGGGCTTCTTCGTCGTCCGCCACCTTGATCAGGGTGCCGACGGGGCCAAAGATCTCTTCACGTGCGATCACGTGATCGTTGGTCGCGGCGAAAAGGGTCGGCTCGAAGAAATAACCCACCTGGCCAATCCGCTGTCCCCCGGTCAAGAGAGTCGCGCCGCCGGACAGTCCGCGCTCAACATAACCTTCAACTCGCGCGAGTTGTCGCGAGTTGATGAGGGTGCCCATCTGCGTCGTTTCCGCGAAAGGGTCGCCTACGGTGACGTCCCGGGCAAACTCAACAAGCCTCGCACTGAATTCGTCGAAGAGGCTTTCGTGCACGATGATCCGGCTGCCCGCCGCACATGTCTGCCCCTGATTGGCAAAGATTGCGATTGCCGCGGTCGGGATAACCTGGTCGAGATCGGCGTCCCCACGCACGATCTGCGGAGACTTACCTCCGAGTTCCAGCGTGACCCTCTTGAAGGCGGAAGACCCGATCGCCGCGATGTGTCGGCCGACCTCAGGGCTGCCCGTGAATGAGATCTTGTCGACCGAGGGATGCCGGACCAGTGCATCTCCGGCGAGTTCGCCGGTGCCCGTTACCAGGTTGACGACCCCTGCCGGGAAGCCAGCCCTGTCGAGAAGATCGATCAGACGAAGCGTGCTGAGCGAGGCGTCCTCCGCCGACTTGAGCACCACCGTGTTCCCGGCAGCCAGCGCCGGAGCCAGTTTCCACGTCGTGATCATCGTCGGTGCGTTCCAGGGTGTGATCGCGCCGACCACTCCTAGCGGCTGCCGGATCGTGTACGAAGTCCTCGGCCTGCCGAGGAAATCTGGCATCGCGAAGGTGGTCCCTACGATCTTGTCCGCCCAGCCGGCAAAGTGGCGGATCGTTTCCACAGCGCTCGGAATCTCGATGTGCATTGGCTCGAAGAACGGCCGTCCGATGTCCAGCGCCTCGAGTTGGGCAAGCTCTTCACGATGTTCCTCGACAAGGTCGGCCCAGCGCCACAAAAGCTGTGCACGTTCTATTCCTGAGATCCGGGACCACTCACCATCGTCGACCTGCCGGCGGGCAGCCTGCACTGCCCGGTTGACGTCGTCGGCCCCACCCGCAGCCAGGTGACCGATCGTCTCGCCTGTCGCTGGATTCTCTACCGCGAGTGTCTCTTCGCTTGCCGCAGAGGACCACTCTCCGTCGATGAAGAGCAACCCCTTGGGAACATCAATGTGCTCGGCCACTGGTTTCACCTTTTCTTGTTCAGGAGGCGCGGAAGCGTCTCGCGATTCGTACAAACTGTGCAGTCCAACGACGTTCAGCCGTGTCCGGCAAAGAGCATTAGCGTCATACCGGCGGTCATCGCCGCTGCCTCCAGGCCGCGCCCGCGTCGGCGCAGGGCCAGCATGGCCACGACGGTTGCGCCACCTACTGCGCCATAGGTGAGAGCGACTCCGATCGTCATGAAGTCGGGTGGGGGTGTCGCGGCTGGCAGGCTCATAGCAACGCCCATTCCGGCGGCCGGCTCCATCTGGTGGTGGCTGGGGGCGGACCCGAGGCGCTGGGTAGCGCCCAGGCCGAATAGCAGAGCCGCCATCAACAGCGCTCCACTGACCCGGTGGCTGCTGAGAAGGAGATCAGGCGCACTTGCGTCTCGTGCCTGCACGGTCCGTAGGGCCGAGCCGAGGCACGCGGCAGCCAGCAGTGCAGCAGCGCCGTAGCGCAACGATGCTGACATGCCGGTTGTCATCCAACAGGTCATCAGGGCGGCCATCGCTGTGCACAGAACCCGATCCCATTTTGCGCAGTGTCGGTCCATCACGCAGAGAAGAGTCGCGCTGACGACTAGGCCGATTGATATCCAACCGTAGTAGCTGTGCAACTCAGCCATGGCCGTGCCCGCAGCCGCATCCTTCGCCGCATCCGGAGCTGTTGCACTGCCCGTGCCTTTGGCTTGCTGGCACGTCCAGCGTGGGATTGCGGTCGAAGAACCCGTCGGGCTTGAGGGTGAAACCAGCTAGGTCGACCGGCATCACCGGCCAGTCCTCAGTGCGCGGGTAGTGAGTAAGTCCGAAGGTATGCCATATGACAATGTCCTCTCCGTCGATGTCCGCGTCCTCGCGGACGTAGGTGGGCAGGCCGGCATCGCCCGGGTGCTGATTCACTACTCGACCCGCTGCCCATAGTTCGTCGCGTCTGAAGCGCGTGACCCACAAATGATGTTGCGCGAACGCCGCGCGACGAGTCACCGGCGAACCGGTTGCGCTCAGCAACGCAGGTTGCCCCTGAGGGGTGAGGACGTATGAGGTCGGCTTCCCAAGGTAGTTGGTGTGCTCTGCGCTGGAGATCGACCAGACCCGGCCGAGAGCGTTGTTGGCGTCACGCACTGCGCCAAGTTCGGACTTAAGCCTGGTCGCCTTCCGACCCAGCGCGTTGCCCCACTCGTTGCCGTCGCCCATCTCGACTGGGGCGACTTCGAACTCGGTGACGTAGTTCTTCGTCCCATCGACGGCCATGTCGAGCCGAGCCGAGAATAGGTGCTGATGCACGGGGGCACCGAGTCCTGGCGCGATCTCGGTCGCGTACGCGTAGTCGTCCCCTGGGTATCCAGAGGTGAAGACGATTCCGGTCGCCTTGCACTCAAATTCGATCTTGCCGTCTAGGTAGAAGTACCAGTAGAACCCGTAGTCGTAGTTCCCCACGGTGACGAAGAAGGAGATCACAAGCCGTCGTTGGCGACGGGTTTCGGCGCTGCCGGAGAAGATGTCGAGGTGCTTCCACAGGATTCCTGCGTCCTCCTCGTGGATGCAAATGGCGTTGCGTATGTTCGCGGGTCGCCCGAAGTCATCTGCGACCACTGCGTCCATGTAGGTGATGTCGCCGAGGCAGTCGCATCCCAGTTCCAAGGAGTTAGCGACTCGGCCCAGTTGGTACTCACCAGCGTCGAAGTAGTTCTGCCATGCGTGGGTGGGCGTCGGATCTGCGTAGTTGACGACCATCTCCGAGATTGAGGCCCGGTGAATGACTGAACGATCGACGCCCTTGTCTTGGAAAGAGACCTCGTGCAGCGTCAACCCTTCTCGCCCGTTGAACCCCACCCGTACTTTCCAGTTCTCCCATTCGAGGACGTTGTCTTGAAGGGAGAAGCTGACTCCGTCTGGCTGCGTGATGTCGATGGGTCGCAAAGATTCCCGCAGAGGCCCGCGTACCTCGGGTGCGAGGTAATCTCCAGACTGCGCAGGAACATCGACGTGGTCCGTCTCCACGACCCGTAAGACTCGTCGCCCGGTGAGGTCGACATGCGCGACGACGCCGTCGATTGGGTGGGCCCAAATGCTGTCTTGTGGATAGTCGCGTCGGAAAGCGAGTACACGTGTGATGCGCACACCGACTTCGTCGTCATAACCGAAGACACCGCCACTGAGTGGAACCGCGATCACATTGCTCAGGTCAGCCACCCCGCGCTTCTTGATGGCTTCGACCCAAGATCGATCGGTTTTCAGGAGTTGATCAACCACCTCCAGGTCGTCGTCCTGGGGTGGCATCTGTCCGTCGCTCTTCGGGTCGAGCGCGACCTCGTCCACAACCGTGCCGGACGTCAGATCCACCACGACATCAAGCAGGGGTCCCATGGGGGAGTCGCCTAGCAATGCCGAGATCTCCCGTGGCAGCGCGGCCCAGTTGCCTCGGTCCGCGAGATCGCTCTTGGTGGGCTCTCGCAACGCCACGTAGGCGAACCGCGTGCGGTCATCGACATACCCCAGGCGCGTCAGGGTCTCGCGAAACTCGACGATTTCGGGTTCGCTCAACGGCGTCAGCGGGTGCGCGGGCAGGACCTTCTCGGCGGTGCTACTGGTCAGTTTCATGGGAACTTCCTATGGGTCGAGCCCGTGGTCTCGCGGGCCCCGGGGATGAAGCCATCGTAGTATTATTATAACCATGTGTGTATCATACGAAACGAATTTTGGGTGCGCGGCGACATCGCAGTGCCCGTGGGCGCGACCGATCCGGGCCGCGTCTAGACGTCCGCTTCGAGGGTGGGAGCCCCAACGGGTGGGCGTAACTTCAGCTGGAGAGCACGGCCGGTCCTAAGGTGAAGCAAACGATTTGGCGGCGCAGGTGCGCTGACCATGGAGGTTCCATGATGAAGACGTCAGGATTGCCGCCAACCTCGTCGCCGACGAGTGACGAACTGGAAGCAGGCGAATCTGCGATCAATCCGAAAGTTGTCCCAGTCCGTCACTACGGGCGGTACTTAGCCGCGCTCCTAGCCCTGTTGGTCGTAGCGCAGGTGGTGGCCGCGCTTGTCCTCAACGAGAACATCAAATGGAACGTCACTGGCGACTACCTCTTCAATGACGCGGTCTTGCATGGCCTGTTGGTCACGCTCGAGCTGACAGTGATCGCCATGCTCGCGTCCCTGGTCCTGGCCATAGTGATCGCGATCATGCGCATGTCGCCGAGCCGAATCATGAACACGATCTCGTGGGGGTACGTGTACATCTTCCGGGGCGTGCCGCTGCTGGTATTGCTGATCCTGGTGGGCAACCTTGGGCTGTTCTTCAACCAGTTCACCATCGGCGTCCCGCGGACCGGGATCGAGCTGTACTCCGCGCCCATGCGCGACGTGATGACGCCATTCGTCGCATCGGCTGTCGGACTGACCCTGTCAGGTTCCGCCTACATGAGCGAGATCGTGCGTGGGGGTCTCCTCGCAGTACACCCGGGTCAGCGCGCCGCGGCCAAGGCGCTGGGCCTAGACGGTCGCAAAACCCTTCAGCACATCGTGCTTCCCCAAGCGCTACGCGTCATCATCCCGCCCCTAGGCAACGAGTTCGTGAACCTACTGAAGGCGACATCTCTGGTATCCGTCATCGCCGGCGGGGACTTGCTCACGGTCACTCACAGCATCGGGGGCGTCACGTATCGAGTGATCGAACTAATGATGGTTGCCACCATCTGGTACTTGCTGGCGATCACTGTATTCAGTGTGTTCCAGTACTTTGTCGAGAGGAAGTTTGCAGAGCAATGAGCCCGTCCAATGACAGAGCCTCGCGTCCCGTGGCCGGACTTGCCGCAGAGCTGGCCGACCGACGTGGTGCTCGAATTCAGATGCACAATGTCAACAAGTCCTACGGTGACAACCCTGTGCTGTTCGACGTCAACCTCGACCTTCCCGCCGAAGAAACGACCTGCTTCATCGGACCCTCCGGCTCGGGGAAGAGCACCCTCCTTCGATGCATCAACCATCTTGAGGAGATCAACAGCGGACGAATTCTCGTAGATAACCAGCTCATCGGGTACAAGATCCGGAAGGGACGGATCCATGAGATGAAGGAGCGCGAAGCTGCTCAACGGCGCATCGATATTGGAATGGTGTTCCAGAGCTTCAACCTCTTCCCCCACATGACCGCACTCGAGAATGTTGCGTTCGCTCCGGCATGTGTCAAGGGTGAGTCGCGATCTCAAGCGCGAGATCGAGCGGCTCGGCTGCTCGAGCGAGTTGGGCTCAGCGGTAAGGAGTCCTCATATCCGTCCCAACTTTCGGGCGGCCAGCAGCAGCGAGTCGCGATTGCGCGAGCGCTCGCCATGGAGCCCAAAGTCATGCTGTTCGACGAACCGACCAGCGCCCTTGACCCAGAGCTCGTCGGCGAAGTCCTCGCGGTGATCAGAGAGCTTGCAACGTCCGGGACGATGACGATGGTCGTCGTGACACATGAGATGGGGTTTGCCCGCGAAGTTGCGGACAAGGTCGTGTTCATGGATGCGGGCAGGATCGTCGAGTTGGGGACGCCAGACCAGGTGCTGAGCAACCCTCAAAACGATCGAACCAAGAACTTCCTCACAGCTGTGCTCTGAGGAGACCTGCTATGTATGTCGATGTCCAGAGTGACCTCAGAGTGACCCTGCAAGATCGGGATAACTTCAGCTCGTTGAGCGTGATGCATGCGGCAGGTGCCGAGAGGGACGTCGATCAAGCGCTGCGTAATGCGGGTGCGGGCCATTTGACAGGCTCCGACCACGCGGCGCTGTCGCCAGTGTGGCTCCGCCTACAAGGTCCCCAGGGCTCGTGGCAAGAGCGCTGTGACTCGATGTTGGCGATGGCAAAGTCGGCCGGCTGGATTGAACTCGATGGCTCGGTGATCGCACACTTAGTCGCTCGCTTGGACCCTCCTCAGTAAGCTCATGCGGAAGTTCGCCCGCGTCTGGGCTTCATCACAACGATGTTGCGTAGGCAAGAACGATGAGCACGCTCGCTTTGCCACCAACTGGCCGCCAGCGATGAGCACGGTCGGCCGCGTAATTCGCGTAATCGCCCACCTCAAGATGTACTTGCTGGTTGACCGGTCCTACCTGAATGGATCCCGATGTAACGACTACGTGCTCTCGGGATCCGAGACCGTGGGACGCCGAGGTCTCTCCGCGCCCATCGCGGAACGTGACGTTGTGAATCTCGATGCTGCCGCTGTTGATGAGTTGGCGTCCCAGGATGAACCCAGCGGATGAGTCATCGGAGATGTCTTCCCCTTCGCCCCGGCGGACGACGACAACCCCCCTTTCCCCGTTCTGCTCGATAAGTGCCGAGACGGACACCCTGAAACTCTCCGCGATGGCCTCGATGGTTCCGATCGTCGCGTTAGTTCGGCCGCGCTCAACCTTGTAGAGCGTTGCCTTGGCGACCCCCGACCGCTCTGACAGGGCCGAGAGTGACAAACCGCTACGTTCGCGGAGACGTTGGACGTTTTCAGCGAGCGTCTCGACAACTGAGGTGGGTTCCACTTGAGCAGTATAAAGACGGGTTAGCACCTAGAGTGGACGGATCCCCGTTCCCCCATGTGGTCGGTAGCCGTGCAGCCTCTCGGGTGAGAGCGCCTGGACGTCTTTGTCCTTGGTAGCACCCGTCAGCGCTATCTCTGCCAATGGATCGGCGAGCGCTGGAGCCAGCCCTGCGCCGTGACCGCTCAGACCGGCCGCGAATGAGAGCCCGAACACCCCGCCATTGCCCACGATCGGGAGCTCGTCAGCGGTCACGTCTATTGCCCCGGTCCAGATCTCCTCAACGGTGAGGTTGCCGGCCAGCTGAGGCGCCATCGTGGCGAGTCGGGCTGTCCCTTTTCGGACGTCGCGCTTGTTTGCTGGATACTCGCGCGACCCGAGGGGGCGCAAGGGTTGTCTCCGTACCACGTCCCATAGGTCCCGAGCCAAGTCACGGCCTGCGCGAAGTCTTATCTGACGTCGGGATCGCAGATACGTGCTGAATAGGCGAACACTGGAGCGCAGGTCTTCCCATACGAGGTGGACGTCAACGAATCCGCCGTATGCGAATACGATCCGCCCCCGCGTGTCCTGCCGGAAGCCGAGTGCGCCCATCTCCCAAACGGTGCAGTTGGTGAGCGGGGGCACTGGAGCGGTCGCGGCCATAGTGGTTACACCGACGTGGATGGGGAGGTTGATCCCTGTGCGTGCAAGCAGTCGTCGAGACCAAGCGCCGGTTGCCACGACCACGGCGGGTGCGGCAACACTGCCGCGGTCCGTGACGACGCCCCGCACGTGTCGCTGGCCGATGAGGAGGTCCGTGACGGGTGTGCCTTCGACGATTAGTACGCCGTGATCCTCGGCTAGTGCTCGCAACGCGGTCAGCATCAGCGTCGGTTCGACTTGGAGGTCTAGAGGGGTGAAGCCGGCGTAGTGATACTCGTCAGCGAGCCAAGGATGGTCGCGGGCCAAGTCATGTGCGTCCAACTGTAGAAATGGGATGCCGGCCCGTTGAGCGATGCTCGCCCAGGCTGAGATCGCCTCCCGACTGGATGCGTCTTTGCCTGCCAATGAGAGGTGGCCGCCGGAGCGCAGCCCGCCTCCTTGGAGCTCGCTCGTGGCCATCTCACTCCACTGCTGGCGAGCGCGCCGCATCAGTTGCGTTTCCAACGGGTGACGACCCTGCTCTCGGATGAAGCCCATGTGCCGGCTCGACTGGCCAACTCCGATGGATCTCGCCTCCAGCAGCACTACGCGTGTGCATTGCCGACGCAACGCGATTGCAGTCAACAGGCCGACGAGTCCGCCCCCGACCACGACCGCATCTGCGGTCTCGGGTAGGCCTTCTAAGTGCATCCACTCTTGCTGTCGCGCGGTCACTATGCGATCATAAGGCAGCATCATAAGAAACGAAAGCGTGGCCCGCTGTCGGTGTGTGTCGTCGACGGTCGGGTCCCGCCTCCGCCATACCTCAAGCGTAGGAAGAAGGGCGATGTAGTGCCGCCGCAGAAGAAGTGGGCCTTCTATACCGAGCCGAGCAGGCTCCACGTCCGCGACGTCAACGTCGCTTACCGGAGGAAGGGTGCGGGAGAGCCTGTCGTGTACTTCCACGGCGCGGGCCTGACGCGACGGTGGTTGCCCTTCTACGAGGAGATGTCCTCAAGGGTCGACCTTATCGTTCCCGAGCACCCTGGTTTTGGTGACACCGCGATGCCCGAGTGGCTCGAGGACTTCGACGACTTGGCACTCCACTACGACGACTTTGCCGATCAGCTCGGCTTGGACAAATTTCATCTCGTCGGGCACTCGCTGGGCGGGTGGATGGCTGCGCACTTCGCGGTCTTCTTCGGCCATCGCCTGCACAGTCTGCAGCTAATCGCCCCCGCTGGTCTGCGCGGCAGTGCTCTCAGGGACCCATTTCGGCAAAATGGCGAGGAGGCCCTCGATCGGACCTTTAACGGTTCCGCGACCGCCTACCCCGAGTACCTCGAAGAGGATGAGCCAGTAGAACAGCTCATCCATGACTATACCGAGCTCACCACGACAGCGCGGCTAACGTGGAATCCTCGGCACGACGACAGGCTCGAGCGGCGCTTGGCCAGGGTGAAGGTGCCTGCCCAGGTGATTCTCCCGGACGAAGACCGGATTCTGGACACATCCGTGATGGCCCAGTACGCCGACTACCTCGACAGCGCCGAAGTCGTCACTGTCCGCGGCACCAATCGTCCTACGTCCCACGTGCCTTACGTACAAGAGCCCGAGGCGCTTGCCGAACTAATCACGTCCTTTATCAACGCCAACGGAGCCGACGCATGAACCAATTGGAGTTTTACCTCAACAATGGTGGGAAGTACAGTTTCATCCCTCGGCGCGAGCAACTAGAGAAGTCGATCTACATTTCCACATCCACCAAGTACTACGACTCCGTTCGTGGGCAGCGAATTATCGAGGATTTTCTCGACGGGATGGTCCTGGGTGAAGAACTTGGATTCGACGGGCTACTCGTTCTAGAGCAACATGGAGGGCCAAATGCGGTAGCGGGGCAGTCGGTGATCTTGGCTACGGCGCTTGCCGCCCGGACCCGCAACATCCGGGTGGGGACAGTTGGAGCCATCATGAATACTTACCTTACTCCGATGCGGTATGCCGAGGAAGTCGTGGCCCTCGACTACGTTTCACGAGGTCGCTACTTCTTCGGGATGCCCCTTGGAATTGGGCCTAATTACCATGCGCTGGGGCTCGATCCAACCCATGCACGCGAGCGCCATCGCGAGGGCCACGACTTGATGAAGAAGGCATTCACTGAGGATGGGCCGTTCGACTGGGACGGAAAATTCTTCCGCGCCCCCTATGCGAATCTTTGGCCCAAGCCGCTGCAGAAGCCTCATCCTGAGATCTGGGTGCCAGCCGTGGGATCGAAAGAGTCGCTGAAGTTCGCGGCCGATAACCGATACACCTACCTAGCCGTCCTCGTGCCCCTGCCAGTTCTGCTAAAGAACGTGCAGACCTTCCGAGGGCTATGCGAGGAGGCCGGGTACACCGCCGACCCCAAGCAAATCGTCGCTACCGCCACGGTTCACGTCGCGGAGACCGACCGCCAGGCACGACAAGAGGTCGAAGCTCACTACATGTCCATTCTCCAGAACTCGTATGGTTCGGCTTTCCACGACTCGTTTCCACCTGGACACGTCACGGCACAGTCGCTGCGCGGGATGATGGCCGGCGGCTACCGGAGCAAAGAGATCTCGGACACCACCTTCGAAGAGGCCATGGCGGACCGGATGATCATCTGTGGTTCTCCCGACACAGTGGCAGAGCAGATCGAGGAGTTGACAGCAGCTATGGGCGCTGGCCGTCTTGTCGTCACTGGGGATGCATGGACGATGCCGGCATGGCTGACCCGGAAGAACATGACCTTGTTCGCTGAAGAGGTCATGCCCCGTTTCCGTCCCCCGGGTGGCAAGCCCGTGTGGGACAGGAGCGAAGGGGCTGGATTTAAGACCATCTCCGAATACGGTGCGCAGGTCGAGGAACCCTTGGCACGCCCCACGGTTCGACTCCATGGGACAGGGGTCGTTGACATCCGGACCGCGCACGTGCCGGAACTTCGTGTTCCACTCGACGAGTCCGATCCTGGCGCGAACACGTGAAAGGCACCTCCATCATGGCTCCGACACCTGAGCTCACTGAGTCGATCAGACAGTTTCACCGGTCATTTCCGACCGGCGTCACCATCGTGACAACTTCTGTCGACGGGGACCCCTATGGCCTGGCGGTTAACGCCTTCGCCAGCGTGTCAATGGATCCCCCGCTCGTGATGGTCTGCGTCAAGGAGACCTCGTCCACGTACCCCCACCTCTACTCCCAGGACGTCTTCGGCGTCAGCATCCTGTCGAGCCAGCAGCTCGACGTGGCCGGGGTGTTCGCCAGGTCGGGCACCAACAAGTTCGCCTCAATCAAGTGGGTCCCAGGGGCAAGCGGTGCTCCACTAGTGGACGGGGCCTCAGCCCATCTGGAGTTCCGGGTCGGATCCAGGATGGTGGCTGGCACTCACACCATCTTCGTTGGCGAGGTCACCTTTGCTGAAGCCTTCGGCCGACCGCCCCTTGTGTACTTCGATGGCGGGTTCTACGACGGCGCACAACTTGTGCCGACAAGCGCAGAGGAGTCCAGTGATGGCGGGACCTAATGCAGAACTGGTGCAGCGGTTTTGGGACCAGGTCCACGCGGGCCCCGATCCGAGCCTGCTCGAACTTCTGACGTCCGACTACACGCGTCACTCCGCACATGCCGACATCAGTGGGCCTGACTTCATCGCAATATTGGAAGAGCGTGTACGAGCCTTCCCCGACCTCCAAGGGAACCTGATCGATTTCGTCGAGGAGGGAGACCGGGTGGCATATCGGTGGGAGGCATTCGGAACCCATTCCCAGCGCTATCTGAACATCCCGCCGACGAACCGCCAGGTCCGAACGCAAGGAATCACGATCGCACGTATCGCCGGAGACCGAATTGCAGAAGAGTGGAGTTCATGGGAAAGCGAAAGCGTTCTCCGCGACCTCAACGTCTTTTCAATCTGAAGAGGAGTACCTAAATGAGTGTCACGGTAACAGTCCGAATCGCTGGAGTGGACCTGCAGCGCGTGAGAGAAGTCGCCGAAACGCACGCGGACCTTCACGGCCAGTTGCGAGACCTGCTCAAGGCTCACGGCAGCATCAAACACACGCGCCACTACCACGACAATCAGATCCTCGATATTGACGAGTGGGAGACGGAAGAAGGCTTTCGAGCGTTTCTTGAAGCCGCGCGGCCAATCATCAAGCAGTTGGCTGAACTCCGCGGAACTGAGATCCCAACGGACGAGGTCTGGTACCCGTACTGATCGCTGACTGCACCCAAAACGAGCGAATGAAGGATACCCGATGACGGAACTCGCCCCAGAGATCGTGACGCGGCTTACCCGCACGGCACGAGAACTCGAGCCGCTTGCCCAGCTTTGGCAAGAGACGACGCTGCTGACCAACCGCCAGAGGGAGGCGGTTGACGAACTTACGCGTCGTCTCGCGGACAACTACCCCTACGGCGACGTCAAGTACATCGGGCAGATTCTCAAGCCACCGCACCCGCTCGCCTGGATTTCTTACGCGGCAGCTGCGTTGATCAATCCGAACAATCATGCGCTTGACGCAGGTCCGGCGACTTCGGTGATGGAGAAGGAAGTCGTTCACGACATCGCCAACATGTTTGGGATGCCGCAGCATCTGGGTCACCTCACCTCCTCTGGGACCATCGCCAACCTCGAGGCGCTATATGTGGCTCGAGAGCTTGCGCCCGGCAAGGTCGTGGTGTCGAGTCAGGCAGCCCACTACACGCACAGTCGGATGAGTCACTTGCTTGGGATTGCCCACGAGTCCATCCCACAAGACCGCCTCGGCAAGATGGACCTGCACGCTCTTGAAAGCCGGCTACAAGAGGGCGGGGTCGGAACGATCGTTGCCACGCTCGGAACAACCAGTCTGGGAGCTCTCGACCCAGTCGGCGAAATCGTCACATTGGCCCGGCGCTATGGAGTCCGCGTTCATGTGGACGCGGCGTACGGTGGATTCCACACGCTTCTCGCGACTACAGATCCGGTAGTGGACCCGCGGCCGTTCCGTGCGCTACCCCACGTGGACTCGATCGTGGTCGACCCTCACAAGCACGGACTCCAACCATATGGGTGCGGTTCGATTCTTTTCTCGGACCCGACGGTGGGCCGCTTCTTCGCCCACGACTCCCCGTACACGTACTTCACTTCAACCGAGCTTCACCTAGGTGAGATCAGCATTGAGTGCTCACGCGCCGGCGCAGCCGCTGCGGCCCTGTGGGCAACATTTCGCGGTCTCGGCCTTGACCGAGAGGGTTTGGGCGAAGTCCTCGCTAAGGGCCGGCAAGCAGCTTTATTGATCGCGGACCGTGTACGCGATTCTGACACCGCGCGTCTCCTGGTCGAGCCTGAACTCGATATCGTGTGCACCTACGCAGCATCCCCCAGCACCTCCGAGGTCAGCCGACGTTCCGAGGCCGCCTTCAATGAACTTCAAAGGGTGGGTTGGCACGTAGCCAAGCTTAAAGTGGACAGCGATTGGCTCGCAGCTGCCGACGCAGCACTTGTCGTTGACAGTGAACAGACCACGGTCTTGAGGTCTTGTGTCATGAAGCCCGAGCATCTCGCAGTGGCTGAGGAGTTCGCCTCCACGCTCATAGCGACACTTGCTTTGGGCGGGTACTGACCTTTGCGGTTCGCGGACAAGAGGGTCTTCAAGGCCGACGTGGACGTCTGGATCTGGGCGGACTCGTTCACCGACCGCTTCGCCGCCGAGACCAGGCGGGCCGCGATCGGGCTGCTGCAGTCGATGGCGCTGCGTTCGGCTGTCCTGCCCCAGGGCGGCGTGCTGCGGTCTCACCTGGTTCACCACCGGGCGGCTGACCGCGCTGCTCGCCCGCACGGGCGCCCCAGGTCACTCGGGTGGGCAGGTGCTGCGGCCTGGCCGGCAGCGTCGGGGTGGGGTGGGGCATACGAGCCGGGCGTCGTTGTCGCGGAGCGCACGGGATGATCGGCGCGCCCGTCCTCAGCGCGGCGGAGACGGGCGCCGTCGTCCTCGCCCCCCGCTTCTCCTGCCGCCCCAGATTGAGGGCCCGGCCCGGCGCCGTGCACCTGGTCGAATGCCATGCATGAGACTGCTCGTGGTTGACCGGTGTTCGAGAGGGACGAAGGCCGACGGCGTGCGCCTTGTGACCGACCCCGCCGCCCCTCACGGCGGCCGCCTGGCGGCTCGGTCGGGCATGCTGACACCGACAAGGTGAGGAGACCGTGCCGTGGAGGACATCCCTGCGTTCAAGATCAGCCAATTGGTGTCCTTTGTCGCAGTGGCCGACACCGGAACAATCAGCGCGGCCGCCGCAAGGCTGCATATCTCGCCCTCGGCGGTTTCGGCGGCCCTGACAGAACTAGAGCGGCTCGTCCACGCCCAGCTAGTGCACCGGAGGCGTGCCAAGGGTGTCACGCTCACCCCGACCGGCGAGCTGGTGTTGCCGCGCGCGCGCGTGATCCTCCATCAATCAGCTGAACTCGAGGCCGACGCCCGCGGCGAGGGCGGGGTGAGCGGCAAGGTGCGGGTCGGTTGCTACCCGTCGCTCGCGCCGACCCTGCTCCCGGTGCTGATGTCCAGCTTCCTTAAAGCCCACCCCGAGGTGAGGCTCGAGATCGTTGAGGCCACTCAGGACCAACTGACCACCGCCCTCGAGGCCGGCGCGCTCGACGTGGCGATCATGTACGAGCTCGATCTCGACCCGTCGCACCGCAAGGCACCCTTCGCACACCTGACGCCGCGGGTCGTGCTGCCAATGGACCACCGGCTGGCGCAGTCCGATCGCCCCATCGACCTCCTCGATCTGCGCGACGACCCGATGGTGCTGCTCGACGCTCCGCCCAGCGCGGAGCACGCCATGGCCTGTTGCCAAATGGCCGGCTTCGTCCCCGAGATCGCCTACCGAACACGCACCTACGAAACAGCGCGCTCCTTCGTCGGCCGCGGCCTCGGCTGGACCATGCTGCTCCAGCGGCCCACCGCCGACGTTACCTACGAGGGCCTGCCCGTCGTCGTGCGCGAGATCCGCACCCCACAGCTCGAGCCGGTCTCGATTGACGTTGTGATCCATGGCGACACGCTGCTCAACCGCGCCTCACGCAAATTCGTCGACCACGTCGTACGGCTCGGCACCCAGATCACGCTTCTGCAATAGATTCGAGCAATAACCTTCAAAATCACTGCTTTTCAACAGAACTGCTCGCCGCCACACTCGTGATCAGGACCCGGAGGACGATCCGGGACCATGACCGCTTGGGGGCCTTTTCGTGACAGCATCCACCGTCGGCGTGCCCCCGAGCGCGGCAGCGCGGCCGCAAATCGGCCTGCCCGTCGGCGTTGTGTCCGTCGGAGCGCCCACGCCCGGTCACGGGATGGCTACTGCCGAACGCGGTGGGAGACGATGACCACTACCCCCTACTTCAGGCCGCCGATCCATGAGTCGTCATACTTGCCCGACGAAGCGCCCGCCGCGATGGTGGTCGTCGTCGGCGGGGGCCCCGTGGGGTTGGCAACCGCACTCGGACTGGCCCGCCGCGGCGTGCGGGTGGTCGTGCTCGAAGCAGCCAACCAGGTCTCCTTCGGCAGCCGTGCAATCTGCGTTTCCCGCCACAGTCTTGAGATCGCAGACCGGCTCGGTTTCGGCAACGAACTCACCGCACGGGCACTTGAGTGGGAGGGCGGCCGGAGCTTCCATCGCGACCACGAGGTGCTGCGATTCCGGATGCGGCGCGAACCGCACGCTGTGCGCCCGCCGATGGTGAACGTCTCGCAGAGCGAACTCGAGTACGTGATGGCCGAGGCCGTCGAGGCGGACCCGCTCATCACGTTGCACTGGGGCTGCGAGGTCACCGGGCTGGCCCAGGGCGAGCACGCCGTCCAACTCCAGGTGACCACCGCCGCCGGACCGCGACTTCTCAACGCTGCCTGGGTGGTTGCTGCGGACGGTGGTCGAAGTCGTATGCGCGAGCTCGAGGGACTGCGGCTGCAGGGCACCTCATATGAGGGCCGCTACGTCATCGCCGACATCCAATGGGAGTCCGGCTTGCCCGCTGAGCGGATGGTCTGGTTCGACCCGCCCAGCAATCCGGGGTCGACTGTGATCATGCACCGCCAGCCGCACGACATCTGGCGGATTGACTACCAGCTCGGTCCCAACGATGACGCCGACGTCGAGACCTCTGAGGAGCGGATCCGCGAGCGCATCACCCGCCACCTTGCCTGGTTGGAGAGCACAGCCCAGGAGTCGGGAGGGCCATGGACGCTCGAGTGGTTCGGCTTCTACAAGGCCCACGCACTGGCCCTCGACGACTTCGTGCACGACCGCGTAATCTTCGCAGGCGACGCCGCACACCTGGTGCCCATCTTCGGCGTTCGCGGGCTCAACTCGGGCATGGAGGACGCCGATACCCTCTCCTGGATCCTCGCAGCGGTGGTGCACGGCGCAGCCGACCCAGCGCTGCTCACCTCGTACGCCGCGGAAAGGCACGACGCGTGGAAACAGAACGTCGCCGCTGCCGGGAAGTCCACGCTGATCATGACGCCCGGGAGCGACGGGTACCGCGCTACCCGCGACGCGCTGCTCGACTTGGCGGAGACACGACAGGAGTTCAGGCACCTCATCGACCCTCGCCAGAGCACGGCTACCCACGCGCGCCGCTCCGCTCTCACCGTGGCTTCGGCAAAGCCGGGGCTGGTGCCAGGCGATCCGCTGGAGGACCGGGCCCTTGACATCAACGGCAAAGAGCGGTCGCTGCACGAAATCCGGGGCACCGGCTTCGGGCTGTACGTCGTGCAGCCGCAAGCGCCCGACCTGGAGGCCGCCCGGGGAATGGCGACCGATCTCGCTACCGCGCTGCCGCACGAGGACATCGGGTTGATCGCAGTCCACGACGAGGACACCGTCACGGCCTGGCTAGCGCGGCCCGGCGAGGTCGTCGTGGTCCGCCCCGACGGCCTTGTGCTGGCCCGCGGCCAAGTCGAGGACCTCGCCGGGCTCGGCGCGCGGCTCACCGGCCGCGACCCGCACGCGGTCCGCACCACGGCTCCTGACCCCCAAGCCCTCTCCCGCGAACAGCTCGCCCGCGAGCAGGTCTGGCTTGCGCTGTCCGAGGCGCTCGACGACGCGCCCGCCGACGACCGGCAATCCATGCTGACCCGGCTAGCGCTCGTCTTGGGCGACCACGTCGGTCCCGAACAGGTGCGCGCGGCCCTTGCGGACGTCGCACGCCCCCAATAGCAGCGAGCGACAGCGAAGCCACCTGCTCGTCGGCGACGCGCCACTCATCCGTCGTACCCAGCACCGCTCGTCACATAGCGCCTCCACCAAACGCTCTCCGCGCACGACCGACACGTTGGCGCCGACCGCACGACGCCTTCCTCGCTGAACGACGGCAGGAACCGCTGGCAATAGTGCAGGACCGCCGGGGATGATGCCGGCGGCGCCGTTCGTTGGCGCTGTCACCACCCTGCCACCGGCGGAGTTCTCCGCGTTGATTGCCAAGGCAAATGCTCCAAAACTGGGAGCCAGCCGAGCTCGACTGCAAAGAAGAACACCAGAATCAGCCCCGCCACGAATGCGGGTGTGGCGCTGAGGACGCTCGTTGAAGCCACGACGATGTCGTCCGCCAGGCGACGAGCCTGTGGCACTGCGGCGTCCAAGCGAGCTGCACGTTTGGCCGGGAGGATTCCACGCATTCGACCTGACAGCACCGGGTACCGCCCTCGCCCAAGCGATGACGGCCGCGCGCGACGCCTGGGTCAACCGGTTGTTCGCGACAAAGCATCGGCGTGGACGTCGACGATGTCATCATTGTCGGTGCCTCCGATCCTTTCCAGCTCGTCCGCATCCTGTTCGAGGTGGTGCGGTCCCTTTGGAGTCACTCCAGTCGGGGACTCTGCTGCGGCCTGACAGGCGGTTCGGACCGGATCCGTTGGTCACACTCGCGGCGGGTGTCGTGGTGGGCGTTCCAGGCAGCGAGTCCGGCGTCAACTCGAGCCATTAGCGGCTGGTCCGGCTTCCCCCGTGCACTGGCGGTCTGCAGTGCAGCTTGCAGGTCGAGACCCAACTGTTCGGCCAGTCGCATCCGCTCCAGCATGGGGCGCCAGCGATTGGCGGCCTTGGCCCCTTCGATGTGCTCGGGCGGGACCCCTGCGGCAAGTAGGAGGTCGGTGTAGCGCTGGTGGCGTCGGTGGTGCTGGATGGCGGCGCCTTCGGCGTCCAGTCGGGCCGGGCTGCTCGCCGCGGCGGCCTCGTGGTCGCGGGTTTGGATGGCTGAGATCTCGGCGCCGGACGTGGCGAGAACCTTCTTTAGGACCTCTTCGACCGGGACGAGGTCGCCGAGGTCGTGTGCTGTGTCGGTGTCCGGGTCGTAGCTGGTGTCGATGTAGAGCCGGTTGGCCTCGCGGCCTCGGGTGGCCATCACGTAGAGCGGTTCGCGGACGGTGGCGGCGCTGACGTAGGCGTGGCAGGTGTCGACGGTGCGGCCTTGGGCTCGGTGGGCCGTGGTGGCGTACCCGAGTTCGACGTGCTCGCGCACGTAGTCGGCCGGCAGCCGGGTCGTCGTCCCCACCTTGTTGGTGCGGTGGACGGTGAGCGATCCGTCGGCGTGGACGGCGCTGACCCTCCACTGGTCGCCATTCTTGACCCACCCCCCGGCGGCATGCAGATCGCGCTGGTTGAGTCGGGTGACCACAACGTCACCGGCCCCGATCGTGGTCCCGTCCGTGACCGACACCCCATGGTCAATGACTTGACCGGTGGCGACCAGGTCCGCGCGAGCGCGGGCGTTGAGCTCGGCCACGGTCTGAGCGTCAGCGGCCACCATCAGGGAGGTGCGACCGGCCCGAGTATCGGCCCGCCACGCCCGGTAGACGGCCTCGATCATGGTGTCTCGGTCACCGTCCTGGACCCGGCCATGGTGCAGGTAGGGGTGGGCGGCGGTGGGATGGCCATCGCGCAGGGCCAGGCTGGCCGTGCGTTCCCATTCGTGCCGGAACCGGCGCACGTCAACGAGCTCGGGCGCGTCTTCCCGGTCGGTGACCAGGAGCCGGAAGGCGCCGCCGGCGGCGACCGGGGACAGCTGTGCCGGGTCCCCGACCAGCAGCACCTTCGCCCCGACCTGACGGGCTTGGGTGGTGAGGGTGTCGAGCTCGAGGGTGCCGACCATGGAGGCTTCGTCGACGATGACCAGCTGACCATCGCGCAACCGCCACCGGTCCAGTTCCGCCTTGACCTGGCGTGCGCGGCGGGTGATAGCGCGGGTCCGAAGGGACGGGCTGGCGAAGCGCAGCTTGCCATGCAGGGAGGCCAGTTCAGCAAGTCGCTGGTCCTGCCGGGCTTGTTCGGTTAGCCACTTGGCGGTGTTCTCCGTCGGCACCCCGACCGCGTCCGCGAGGACCTCGGCGGCTGCCGCGGAGGGGGCCAGCCCCACCACACTCCCCCGCCCAAATACCGGCTCCCACGCGGCCCGCACACCCGCCATGGTGGTCGACTTCCCCGTCCCAGCCGCACCCACCAGCACGTCGAGGGCGCGGCCGGACGTGACCACCCGGCATACAGCGTCGGCCTGCTCGCCCGTGAGCCGGCAACCATCCGCCCGCCCCGGCAACGGCGCACCGGCCGCAGCCGAGGCCACCCCCGCATGCACCTGGGGTCCGTCGGTGGCGCGGCCCGCGGCGAGCAGCCGTTCCTCCGCCTCCAACACGGCCGTGGTGGTGTAGATGGTGGCGTCCCGGGCCCGCAAGCGCGTGGAACCGTCGGGACGCAGCAGCGTCGCGGGGACGCGTCCGACCTCCGGTGGGGACAGCTGCACCGAGGCCTCCAGCGCCATGATGGTGACTCGTTCGGCCGCGTGGGCGCGCTCGTGCGGGGTGGTGAACCGGACCCCGTGCAGCTGCCGCAGCGCCTCGGCCAGCACGTTGGAGCGGGTGAACGTCGCCCGCCTGGCGGCGACCGCATCCACCACCACGGTCGCCGCGTCTTTGAGCATTCCGTCCTCGAGGTCGGCCGCGCTCAGGGCGGGGAGGTCGCACCTGTTCGCCAGCGTGGCCACCCATGCCTGCGGCTCAGAACCCAGGTGCGGCTTCGCCCGGAGTCGCCAGTCGCGGACCAGGTTGGCCAGCGGTCGCAGCTCCTTGTCGGGTCGGGTGGCCAGGGTGGCCTGCTGCCGAAGCCGGATGACCTCGGCCGCGGTGGGCTGCCGTTCGCGGGAGTCGGCGAAGCCCGCGATGAGGTCACTGGCGGCGGCGTTGATCGCGGTCGAGCGTTGCGAGAACTCCTCCCGCAACTCCTTCCCAACCCCGGCCACCTCCCACGTCGGGGACGTGGACCGTGCCCGTGCCCGGGCTTCCCAACCCCACCCAAGATCGGCGGTGAGCAGGTCCATCAGGGCGCCGTTGTACAGCTCCGACAACGCGACGTTCGCCTTGAACAACGCCCGCGAGTCCAAGGTGCGCCACGCCCCATCTGTGGCGGCCCGGACCCGGTTCAGCACCACCGCGTGGGTGTGCAGCTGCGGGTCACCCGCGCGGGAGTCCCAGTGGTCAAAGCCGGTTGCAACCACACCCCGGACGGCTTCGCTGACCACCCCGCCGCGCCCGGTCCGGGTGGTGAACACCTCCCGCTCGGCGTATTCAATGACGAACTCCAAAGCCCGCTGGTGCGCCGCGCAGATACGCTCCCGGGTCGGCCCATCCGCCATCGCCCACGCCACCGACACGCTCTTCGGGGCGGAGAACGTCAGGTCGAACCCGGCCACGGTCCGCGACGCCGGACGGCGCCTGCCCCCCGCGTCACGACGGGACGGCCGATCCGCGACCGGGGCACGCCCAAGGGCGCGCCCGGTGACCGGGTCCTGCAGCATCCCGAGCATCCGCCACAGGTGCTCCTCGGTCACGACCGACCCCGGCTCGACCCCGCTCCCACCGGCCAGACCAGCCAGCCCGGACCCGAGGAACCGGCCCGGCGGGGTGCCCCCTTGGGTGTAGTACGCCGTCAACGGATCCGTCGTCAGGCCCTCCCGATCGGCGCGCGCGACCGAGGACATCAGGTACCGGAAACCAGCCCCCAACGTCATTCGCCGCATCGACATCGTCACGCCAAGGCAACGGGCATCACGGGGCACCATCGGCCCACCAGCGCAGCTGGTGCCTGACGTGTGGCACGAGAATGAGAGCTGGATGGAGGTGTTCGGGTGGGCGTGGCTGAGGTGGAGTGGGTCGGGGTGGATGCGCCGGGGACAGGCGGGGCAGATGGGGTAGCCGAGGCTGTGAGGAGTTGGGTCGCGGGGGTGACGGGACGAGAAGGTCTGAGGCCGGGCCGTCAGACTCCGAGCGGCTAACAACCGAGCAGCATCCGCCGAACGGACCAGTGGACCTCCAGTCCCCCGCGACTCCCCCTGAGGCTTCGTAGTGTCAGAGTTATGGAGACCGACGAGCCGCCCGCGGCGAAGCCGCTGCGCCTGCGGTATGCCGGCACCTGCACAGTCTGCGCCGCCGAGCTCCCAGCCCGGACCACGGCGATCTACGACCGAGGATCCAGGACCGTCCGTTGCCTCGACTGTGACCCCACCGGACACCTGGCTGACCCCGTAGTCGACGTCCGACAACGGCCAACTCCTCCAGCCGCGGAAGAACCAAGCGAAGGGCCGACCCAAGATGAGTCCGCGGCGACCGGGATAGCCGGCGCCTCGGCGCGCCGCGAGTTCGAACGCCGCAAGGCGCGCCGCGAGGACCGCGTCCGTGCGGCCCACCCAAAGCTGGGCGGCCTGCTCCTCGCCGTGTTCGATGATCCGCAGTCGACCCGCGCTTGGGACCAGGGCGCCATCGGCGAAGAACGTCTCGGCCACCGGCTCGACGGCCTCATCGACGAGGGTGTGGCGATCCTTCACGATCGACGGATCCCGAAGACCAAAGCCAACATCGACCACATCGCGGTGACGAGCAACGGGGTGTGGGTCATTGACGCCAAGCGCTACAAGGGGCGACCGACGCTTCGCGTCGAAGGCGGAATCATGCGACCGCGGGTCGAGCGACTCCTCGTAGGCCGCCGTGACTGCACCAAGCTCGTCGACGGTGTCGCCAAGCAGATGGTGCTGGTCGCCGAGGCCCTCGCGGCCGAGGGGCTCTCGGCGCCAGTCAAGGGTGCGCTGGCCTTCGTCGACGCCGACTGGCCACTCGTCGGAGGTTCCTTCACCATACGAGGGCTGCAAGTCCTCTGGCCCAAAAGATTGGCCAAGATGCTCGCGGAGCCGGCCGAGGAGGTCGCGCACGTCACCGCTATCCACAAGGCCTTGGCATGCCGCTTTCCACCAGCCTGACCGCCAGCGCCCTCCGCAAGTCTCCGGCCGGTTTGCACAGATCGCTACTGGTCCGAGTCGCATGGTGCCCCCTTCCAGCGGTTGTCCACGTATGGACATAAGGAGGAAGGGCTGGGATGAGTAGGTTCCAGAATGACGAGGGGGCGCGCCGCCGGCTGTTGGACGCGCAGCGTGCCGAGTCAGGGGCGCTCCGAGCGGTGATGGCAGTCGAGCGCAGGAAGCACAGCGCCCAGGAGCGCCTCGACGCCGTGGATGGCGAACTCGCTGAGGCTCAGGCCATGCTGGTGTCGATCTCCGGCTTGAGCCGAGCCGCGCAACTCCTCGAGGCGGATGAGCGCGAACTGAAGCAGAGGGTGAAGCGAACCGACTAGGAGGCGCGCCTCAGTGGGGCCCGGAGTCCTTGACCGGATGTCCGAGCAGGTAGATATGGCGACCGAAGTCGACGGCGCTCTCGCTGTGCGGATGCAGACGCACCAGCTCATCCGCGACCTCGCTGCCAACCATGAGCAGCGACGGCAGCGACCGACGGTCACCGGCGAGCCCAGCCTCCGCGGCTGACGTCGCCTGATCGACCTCACCATTCCGCGCGAGCACCGTGGCCCTGGTGAGTTCTGCCTCTGAGAGTCGCATCGGCGAGATGACTTCACCGCCAGGTGAAGTACTCGTCGCGGTCACCGCATCGGCCATCGCCATCGCGAGTGCATCGTCGCCGACGGCGCGATAGCAGTCCATGGCGTAGAAGTCGAACTTCGCTGGGTCCACCTGGAAGTGGTTGCGCGGGTTGGTTGGGTAGTCCATCCGGTCCAACAGGTCTCGCCCACGGTCGAGCGCGAGCTCGACCTCTCGGCGCCTGCCAAGACGGGCCCACGCCTTGGCAGACTGAGCCTCGAGCTGTACCGCCACCGAGTGCTCGCGGGTCTCGCGCAGCCCGACCTTGGCGGCCTCCAGGACGCCGTAGTAGTCGCCGCGGGTCAGGGCCATCCACGCACGGATCTCCTGCGCCCATCCGAGGATCTCGCGGTGGCCAATTTCTTTGGCGAGCATGATGGCACCAGCTCGAGCCTTCTCGGCACTCCGCTCGTCGCCCTGGTCATAGTGCAGACACGCCACCAGCAGCGAAAGCCAGCCCGCGAGTGCGTAGATCTCGCCGAGCTGTTGATAGCGCATGGGCTTGTCCTTCAATGCGGCGATCTCCGCGAGCCAGCGTTGCGCCTCGTCCAACACCTCCTCTCCGGGCCGAGAGGCGTAGTCAGTGCACAGCCGATCCGTCATGACCTGCGCCAACTCCAGGGTGGCCGGGTCCACGCTGGAGGCACGCAGCCGTTGCACCAGTTCGAGGGTCTCGTCGTCACTGAGATGTGGGGGCGCAGCGACGGGTCCAGACGGCCCAAAGTACGCGTCGACCGCGGTGCCGAACATCGCCGCGATGGCCTGCTGGTTCTCTTTGGCCGGCACGCCCTTGATGGCGCCGCGCTCCCAGCGCTTCCACGCAGTCAGGACCGATTCGAAGTCGTCCGGAACATGGTGGTCGGCGTGCGCGATGAACTCCCGGACGGCCTGCGCTTGCGAAAACCCCCGGGTCTCACGGTCTCGTCTGAGCCGTTGCCACCACTCCTGTGACGCCATCAACCACCCTTCCTGCTGTGGCACATCCTTGCGGATGGAGTCATTTGCGAAGGTAACACACAGGGACATGGGGGACATTGACGTTATCCCCAGCTGTGTACCTTTTGTCGCGCTATCCCCCCGGTGAGAGTAAGCATCGTAAGAGCACAACTTTGGAGCCGAGGGGGCAATCATGAAAGCGCTGACCACACAGTCGAATCCCGTTGCGGGACAGTCGTTCTCCAACCGACCGGAGCACGGTTCGTTCCGAAACCATCCGTTCGAAGGCCAGGCCGACGCCCTGGTCGACAACCAGGAGAAGGCCGGACGGGTGATCCACAAGGCTTTGCACGCCTGCCCGAGCCTTGGTGAAGAGTCACCCGCACGTGACGTGCTGTGGATGACCGTTCAGGAAGAGATCTGCACCACGACCCCAAGGATGATCCAGCCGTTCGGATCCAAGAGGCCGTTCCTCGTGACACAGGAGCACGCGACTGAAGAACTGATCACGGCGATGACGTGGCTGACCGCACACGAGGCGGACGCTCGCTCCTACTCGCCGCTCCACCTGTTCGTCATGCTTCGTGGCGTAGCCACCAGGAGTAGCGGCGGCTCGGCACGCGCGGCGCAAGCGGACTCGCTTTGCGGCATCACCGACGTGCCGCAGGGCTGCTTGCTCAAGCGTGGATCCGCCGACGAGGTGGATGCGGCATGACCTCCGACGGATCCTTCGAGGTGTGGGTGGCCAACGAAGCCGGGCTGAGCGCGCCCGAACTAGAGGAGCTCAAGCTGACCGCATCCTTCGATGTCTATGTCTCCCGACTGGAGATCGCCCGCCAGCGCGGCGCCGAAGACCCACTGGCGACGATCTCGCCATGCGGCGCGGGTGGGAACTCCCGCGCATGCACCCGCGGGATGCTCGCGCAGCTCGGCTACACCGCGGCCGAACTGCGCGTTGTGCACCGGCTCATGGCCGGCTCCGCCAGCGGGTGGCCCGGTCTCATCAGGCTGTATGCCGCAGGGTCAACCCTGAGCGCAGCGCAACGCGAGTACGTCCACCGACAGGTCCACCTCGTCACCCAGCGTTCCGAGCCGTCCGCCGCAACGCAGCAAGTGCCGGGTGCGTCGTGAGCGCTTTGACGCCATACAGGCTGGCGACGCCAGCGACAGCCACCGAGGCTGCGCCCGGTCCGGTCACGGCGCGCGGTGAGCCGTCCCCATAGTCGAAGACGACATGCCCTAGTTCGAGATCGGGGTCGAAGCCCACAAGGGATCCCCACCACAGTGAGAACACCTCACCGCTGTACAGCCGCACCAGCAGGCGTCTACTGGTCAGCAGAGCCAGACCCGGCGATGCAACGCTCCATGCACCATCCACCATGACCCTGAACCAGAGGCTGTCCAGCCGTCGCCACGCGGTCTCGTCGAGCTCGAGAACGACCCGCATACCCACAGGGTCCACAGACACACCGGGCTCGAGCCCGGCGAGTTCCATGGCCAGCCGGCGAGCCTCCTCGTGGGCGTTGAGGACTCGGTTCTCCACCGATTCGGCGGTGCGCCCCTTGCCCCTCATTTGTCCTCCCAGATAGTGACCTACCACTGTGCCCCGAAACACCGACAGTCGCGAGCCCTGCGGATGTTGCCCCTTCCTCTCGGTTGACCTGACGTGCCGATTGCCAAGCTGACCGCCGCCACCGTCGCGCTATTGCTCGGCCTGGTTGGCGCCGTGGTGCTGCTCGTGCGCCTGTCTGGCACCGACGCGAGTCGTATGCCGGTCTGCACAACGTCCGGTCCCATCGAGGGCTTGAGTCCGGTCCAAGCCCAGAACGCGCGCACGATCGCGGCCACCGCCTCGGATCGGGGCGGCCAACGCGCTGCTCTCGTTGCCATCGCGGTGGCCCTCACAGAGTCGGGCCTGCGGGTTTTGGGCAATCCGAGCGTGGTGGACGCGAACCTGGTGCCCAACCAGGGCCTCGGGTCCGACCACGACTCCGTGGGTCTGTTCCAGCAGCGCGCTAGCTGGGGCAGCGCCGCTGCTCGCATGGACCCGGTGACCTCGACGAATGCATTTCTCGACGCGCTGTTCGCCGTGGACGGGTGGTCCTCACTGCCGCCTTGGGTCGCCGCTCAGCAGGTGCAACGCTCCGCCTTCGACGGTCGGCCGGCAACGGCCAACCACGGCTCGACGGTGTACGGCGGAAACTACCTCGCGCAGCTGTCCCTCGCCGATCAGGTCCTTGAGGCCATCGAAGAGCCGTCGTCCACAGATTCCTGTGCAGGCATTGACAACGTGAACAACATCCTGGCCTCGGGTGGACCGGGTCATGGACTCCCAGCTGACTACGAGCTCCCATTAGGTGTCTCGCCTGCTGCGAGGATCGCGGTCAGCTACGCGCTTGCCCAGCGCGGAAAGCCGTACCTATGGGGAGGGACCGGACCCGACCGGTTCGACTGTTCTGGACTGACCATGTCCGCGTGGGGAGTCGCCAGTCACCGGCTCGGGCGAACCACGTGGGATCAGATGAGGGACGGCGCGCCCACCACGATCGCCCGCTTGCGTCCGGGCGACCTCGTGCTCACTCCTGGCAGCGGAGGCTCCCTCGCTTCGCCCGCGCACATGGGTATGTACATCGGCGATGGCCTCGTCGTCCAGGCCCCCAAGACCGGTGACGTCGTCAAGGTGACGCCCCTGTCCGCGTTCACCTCCAGGGGCATCTCTGCCCTGAGGCACATCGCGTGAGCGACGAATGCTGCCCCGTCACCATCCGTAGACCAATCACGCGCGGGATCGGCCCGCCACCACCAGAGAGAGGCAAGGTCATGGTTGTTCCATCAATCGATGTTCAGCCCAACGGCGACGGGCTTCCAGGCATCACTGCGCTGAGCCACATGGTTGGCGCGCTGCTCACCTTCGGACTGGTGGCCGCCGTTGCCGGGGTGGCAATCGCAGCAATCACGTGGGCGATCGGCTCGAACTCCTCCAACCCCCACATCGCCGGGCGTGGCAAGAACGGCGTACTTGTCGCCGGCGCGGCCGCCCTGCTCATCGGCGCTGCCAACACCTTGGTCAACTTCTTCAACAACGCTGGAGCGGCGATCCACTGATGTCCAGGTATCCACGTTCTCGAACGCGGTTCCGCGTCGTCGGCGCGACGGTCGCCATCCTCACCGTGCTAGTCGCGAGCACTGTCATTGGGGTCTCCTTCGTGATGGGCGACGAACGCGAGGGTGCCACCCAGCACAGGGAAGTCACCCAATCTCCATCCCCGCCCACAGCTACTCACACTGGTGAACCCAGCACGGCGGCGGAGCAACCCGGCATACGAAACGGCGAGCTCGATGCGGATATCGCAAGGCTTCGCGCGTTACCCGCGACGGCCACTGGCTCCCCGCTCCCGAGAATCGATGGCGATGCGACGCAGCAGCCGGACCTTTACGCGGCTGAGTTCACTCGACGGCTGCTGACCCAGAACTACGGCAAGTCGCGGCAGGCCTGGCTGTCGTGGGTACAGAGCGAGTCAGCCCGCACAGAGGAGCCACTTGTGGTGGGACTCGTCCCGCCCGAGCTACGGGATCGGTGGGCGGTGTTCTCGGTGACCGACGTGACCGACAGCGCGGCTCCGATTCCGACAGCGGAGGAGTGGGCAAGGCTTTCCCAGCAGTCCGGCCGGACCACGGTCCGGGTGCAGCGCGTCAGCGAACCAATGGCGTGGACCAACGCAGTCGAAGCCGGACGAATCACCGACCCGGGCATCACCGCGCGCATCGTCAGTGCCGAAGTGACCCTGACGACTGAGATCGACGGACGCACGCGCCGCGACGTGAACAGCGTCGAGCTTGGCCTCGAGTTCGAAGGTCCTCCGACCCGCGACGCCTGGGGTTTCGTTGGCGCCGTCACCTACACCGCAATCCCCTTGGGGTCGTCATGAGGTGTGACGGCCTGCAGAAGCTCGACCCGCTCTGCCAAGCCGGCCAATACATCCAAGGTCAGGCGAACAACGCCGTCGACAGCGCGTTCACCCGCGTCGCCAACTCTTTCAGCGAGGTCGCGATGAACGCCACGACCTGGCTGTGGCAGCAGATAAACGACGCGACCACCCTCGACTTGCAGGACCCCAAGCTGCTCCGCGAGATCGGCACCAGCGCGGCAATCGCTGCCGTACTGTGCCTCGGCCTGTTCGTCATCCAGGTCGTCACTTCGGTGCTGCGTCGCGAGCCGGGCGGTCTCGCCCGCGCCGTGTCGGGACTGGCCGTCAGCTTTGTCGGTTCCGCCCTCGCCATCGCGGCCACCCGCACACTGCTCGGGGTGGTCGACGCGCTGAGCGCCGGCTATGTACAACACGCGCTGGGCACCAACGTCGAAGGCCTCGGGGAGAAGTTCGCGTTCGCACAACTGGGTAACGTCCAGGCTCCCGCCGCAACGCTGCTCCTATCACTGGTGATCCTCATCGCCGTGGTCATGGTTTGGGTCGCGATGATGGTCCGCAAGATGGTGCTGATCATCGCCGCCGTCCTCGCCCCACTCGCGTTCGCGGGCGCCACTGCGGACATCACCCGAGCGTGGGTGCGGCGCTGGATCGAGTTCGTCTGCGCGATGGTCGTGTCCAAGCTGCTGCTGGTCATCATCCTCAGCATCGGGCTCGCGGTGTTCAACGGCAGTGGGCAGGACGGCAGCGGCGTAGGCCAGGGCGCAACCCAACTCGCCGCCGGGTCGCTGATCCTCATGATGGGCGGCTTCGCGCCGTGGATGGCGATGCGGATGTTCTCTTTCGCCGGCGACACCATCCACGCCGCCCACGCCAGCGTCGGACAGGTGACCGCTGGCGGACAGGCTGTCATCGCCGCTCCGCAAAAGGTGTCCTCGATGGCCTGGACCGCCAGCTCGCTCGGGAGCATGGCCCGCGGTCGCCCGGGCATGGTTGGCCAAACGCCGGCGGCTCAAGTGGGCGGTCCGCGACAGAGTTCCTCGCTGGTCAGCACCAGCGGCGCACCGCAGGCTCCCCCGAAGTTCGATGTCGGCCGCGCCCAGGTGGCCCAATCCGCGCCGGCCAAGACGGTCAACCCGCCCCCTGAGCAGTCGCAGATCAGGTCCCCAGGAGCAAGCCATGAATGACACCGCACCCGTCGCCCCGGCCGCCGCCACCGTCCGATTCGGTCGACTCCCCCAGCGTGGTCTGCTGCTCGGCTTCTCCACGCCTCGAGTGCTCTGCGTTGCCGGAGCGGCCGCTACCGCCATCCCCATGCTCTTCACCACCGGCATGCTCGGCGTCGCGGCGTCCGCGCCGTTGTGGCTCACCTTCTTGGTCCTCGCGTTTGCACCTTGGCACGGGCGTCCCACGATCGAAACGCTGCCCACTGCCGGCCACTATCTATGGCGTCGCTCATTTGGCCAGACCAAACATCGGGCACGGCCATCCACGCCAAGACCGGCCGGCGCCATGGCCCTTCCCGGCGACCTCGCCGCGCTCCGCTTCCACATCGACGAGGACACCGGCACGGCGATGGTCCACGACCCACACGCTGGCACCCTGACGGCAGTCGCACTCATCCGCCACCCGGCCTACGTCCTGCTATCCGCGGAGGAGCAGACCCGTCGCGTGCACGGCTGGGGGCGCGCCCTCGCCACCCTGGCCAACTCCGGCACCATCGCCCGCATCCAGATCCTCGAGATCTCCCTGCCCGACTCGGGCAAGGGCATCACTGGCTGGTGGGCGACGCATGGACACAAGGACACCAGCCAATGGGCAGTTAGGGAGTACGAGGAGCTCATGCGCACCTGCGCCCCGTCCGCCAGCACCCATCGCACCCTCATTGCCCTGTCCCTCGACATGAGAGCCGCCCGCAGCAGCATCCGACGCCGCGGACGGGGACTCGCCGGAGCTGCGGCTGCGCTGCGTCAGGAGATGAGCTCGCTCGAGGCCGGTCTGCGCGCCGCTGAGCTCCACCTCGCTTGCTGGCTCGACGAACCCGAACTCTCCGCCACGCTGCGCACCGCCTACGACCCTGCCCACGACGCCTCCACGAACGGCGGGCCACGATCGCTAGCGGCGGCCGGGCCTATGGCCGTGGACGAACACTGGGATCACCTGCGACACGACACCGGGCAGTCCGCCGTTCTGTGGGTCAACGAGTGGCCGCGAGTCGACGCAACGCCATCGTTCCTCCACGCCCTGGTCTTCCGCCCGGGCGTCCGCAAGACCCTCTCGATCACCGCGACCCCAGTCGCCACCGCCGTTGCGATGAGAGACATCCGTCGCTCCAAGGTCGAGTACGCCACCGACGCGACCCAGAAGGCACGTATCGGCGCCCTCGCCAACCTGTCCGACGAAGCCGAGTGGTGCGACGTCATCGACCGCGAACGCGCCCTGCTCAACGGCCACGCCGACCTTCGCTTCTCCGGTCTCGTCGCGGTCACCGCGCCATCACGGGACGAGCTCGAGGCCGCTGTCGCAGAAATGGAGCGGGCCGCCATCCAGAGCGGATGCGAGACTCGACGCCTGTTCGGCCAACAAGCGCGCGCGTATGCCGCTGCTGCGCTGCCTCTGGCACGCAAGGTCAGCTGAGCGCGCCATGGGACTAGGGCTGAAGAGACACCAACGCTCCTCGACCGCGCCGGTCCGCCGGCTTTCGCCGTCGACGGCCGTTCCTCCACCCTCCGGCGAGCGGGGGGCCGAAGCGCTCCGGGCCGTTCGACGCCTGCGGCTTCCAACGCACCGTGCCACATCAGACGTTCTGGCCGGTGCCTACCCCTTCCTCGCCGAGGCCGGTCTGGGCAACGAAGGTGTGTATGTCGGTCAGGACGCGTGGTCCGGTGGCGGATTCTGCTTCGACCCGTGGGAGCTCTACCGCCAAGGAGTCCTGACCAACCCCAACTGCCTGCTCGCGGGCGTCGTTGGGAAGGGCAAGTCCTGCCTCGCGAAGTCAATTGCCACTCGGTCCATCGCGTTCGGCCGACGCGTGTACGTCCCCGGCGACCCCAAGGGTGAATGGTCCGTCGTGGCGCGCGCCGTGGGCGGAGCTGCGATCCAGCTCGGAGGCGGCACGCCAAATCGACTCAACCCGCTGGACCCTGGGCCGCGCCCGAACAACCTGGCGAACGACCAATGGGCCCAGCTGGTCCAGAGCAGACGTCGAGTGCTCCTGGGGTCCCTCGCCGAGTCAGCGCTAGCCCGACCTCTCGCATCCGTCGAGCACACAGCACTGGACGCCGCCCTCCACGACGCGATCGCCGGGGCCGAGGTGCCGACGTTGCCCCGGGTCGTCGATGCTCTGCACTCCCCCACCGACGCAGTCCCCGGCGCAACCAAGGAAGAGCTGACCAGGGACGGACGCGACCTCGCCCACGCCCTGCGCCGCCTGGTGAAGGGCGACCTCGCCGGATTGTTCGACGGTCCCTCGACCGTTACCTTCGACCCCGCGCTGCCGATGATCTCGTTGGACCTCTCGCAGATTCAGGGTTCCGACCAGCTGATCGCCATGGTGATGACCTGCACCTCCGCGTGGATGGAGGCCGCCCTGACCGACGCAGAGGGCGGGCAACGCTGGGTGATCTACGACGAAGCCTGGCGCCTCATGCGCCAGCCCGCACTACTCGCACGAATGCAGTCCCAGTGGAAGCTCTCGCGCGGGCTCGGTATCGCGAACCTGCTCATCGTGCATCGGCTCTCCGACCTCGACGCGGTCGGCGACGCAGACTCCGAAGCACGCGCCCTGGCACGCGGGCTCCTTGGCGACTGCTCCACCAAGATCGTCTACCAGCAGGAGGTCTCCGAGGCATCGCGCACCGCCCGGGAACTCGGGCTCACCAGCGCAGAGCGGCAACAGCTCCCCGATCTTCAACAGGGAGAAGGACTCTGGCGAGTCGGCCAGCGCTCGTTCGTCGTGAGGCACGCTGCAACCACGAACGAGCTTGCCGCCTTCAACACCGATGTCCGCATGACCACGCTTGCAAAGGTGCGGTTCTGACCGATGGCCTGGAAGCAAGGCTCATGCCTGACACTTTGCTCTCGTGCGACGTGCTTGCCCATCCACCCTCGCGAACAGAGGTGCCCCCTTCGATTTCAATATGGCGCAGTGTCAGCGGTCCTGCACTTCTCGGGGGAGGAGCATCAAGCCGCCGCGAAATCGCCTCTCCCCGACCCTCGTTGCGTCGTCCAACTCTGCCCCCTTGCGGCCGTTGACCAGTCATCGGATCTTCCGGAGGAGCGAAGGTGTCGCAAGGTCGAGCTGGTGTATCTGACAACGCGGTGGCCGCTGCGGTGCTGTCCGGTGGGTTGCTGTGGGGCACTCTGTGGGCTGGCGCCGCATCGAGCACGGCACTGTCCGGACAGGGCTGGCTGAGGCCACGGGTGGCGCCACCCTTCCTCGCGCTCACCCAGCCGTCAGACCCGGCTCAGGGGTGGGACTCGCCGGTCGGCCCGAGTTGGCTGTATTGGGCAATGACGGCACTGGTCCTCGCCATGACCGCGGCAGGCGCCCTCCTGCTCCGACACAACACGAAGGCAGGTCCAGAGGCGGTGGGGTCGGGCATGCAGGGGACCGCCAGGCCGGGCGAGATTGCCCGATCGGCCGGTGCCCGGCGACTGAGCAGAAGGGCAGAGGTCCTGCGCCCTGGACTCGTCAGCCCATCGGTCAACGATCTGGGCCACGAACTCGGCCGCGCAGGTAGTCGGATCTGTTACGCCTCGATCGAAGACTCGGTAGTCCTGCTCGGTCCGCCCCGCTCGGGCAAGGGACTTCACTTGGTCATCCCGATGATCCTGGACTCGCCGGGCGCGGTGATCACCACAAGCACCCGGCCCGACAACCTCACCGCCACCCTTCGAGCTCGTCACCGTAAGGGACCGGTGGCGGTATTCGACCCGCAGGGGCTCGCGCGCGGCATACCGTCGGCCACCCGCTGGTCGCCCATCCGTGGGTGCGAGGACCCGCACATCGCCATGGTCCGGGCCAAGGCGCTGACCTCCGGCACCGCCGCAGGCACCACCGACTCGAACTTCTGGCAAGCATCTGCTGAGCAGGCGGTCCGGTGTTTGCTGCATGCCGCCGCGCTGGCTGGGTGTTCGCCGACTGACCTGTACCGCTGGTCCCTCTCGGCCGTTCACGCCCGCGAAGCAGCCATGACCCTGGCCACCCACCCGCACGCGGCCACGGGATGGCACGAAGCGCTCGAGTCGATCACGAATTCCGATCCACGCCAACGTGATTCCGTCTGGTCGATGGTCACCATCGCGTTCTCGGCGATGGCCGACCCTCGGGTCCTCGATGCCCTCTCCCCCGCACCCCACGAACACTTCGACCCCGAACGGTTCCTCCGGCAGCAGGGCACCGTTTACCTGCTTGGCACCTCCACCGGCACGGCCGCCACCGCGGGGATCGTCGGCGCATTCGTCGAAGACGTTGCCGAAGCCGCCCGCCGACTCGCCGCCGGCTCCGCCGGCTCACGGCTCGACCCACCGCTCGCGCTGATCCTCGACGAGGCCGCCAACTACCCACTGCCATCGCTGCCATCGCTGATGTCTGAAGGCGGCGGCACCGGCATCTCCACCATCGTCGCCCTTCAGTCACTCTCCCAGGCGCGCGCGGTGTGGGGCGAACACGCCGCCAACGCGATCTGGGACGCCGCCATCGTCAAGGCCATCCTCGGCGGCGGGTCCAACGCCCGCGACCTAGAGGACCTGTCCAAGCTCATCGGCCAACGCCCCGACCGGCAGACCTCCATCAGCACCGGACCGGACGGTCGGCGCAGCACATCCACCAGCACCCACCAGGTCCCGATACTCGAGCCCGGCCGGCTGCGCACGCTGCCGTTCGGGACGGCGGTCCTGCTGCTGCGCTCAGCCCGCCCGATCGTCCTGACCCTGCGGCCATGGATCGAACGCCGGGACTCCAAAGCCCTGCAGGCTCAGCGCCTCGAGCTCGAGGAGGCGATCCACCGTGCGCACGCTACGGCGCCGTGACCGGGGCACCGTCATCCGCCGGCGGGCCGTCTACGACGCCTACCTCGCCTCCCACGCCTGGCGTCAACGCCGCAAGGCCTGGTATGCCGCGTGGCTCACCCGGGCGGGCACGCCACCTGCCTGCCTGGTGTGCAACCGCGAATGGAGCCTGCGCAACGGACATCTGCACCACCTGACCTACATGCGCATCGGCGACGAGGACGACCGCGACCTCGTGCCGTTGTGTGCCCGGCATCACCGTCGACTGCACGAGGTCCTGGAGAAGTCGACATGGTGGCGAAAGGTCGGACGGGAGCAGGCAAGCCTCCAGATCATCGCCCTACTTCGACAATCGCACCTAGAGCACACCCTGGCTCGCACTTCGGGGTTGTCCACGTCATGACGGCCCACGAGCCCCTCAGCTTTGACGCAGGCCCCCTCGGGGACGCATTCGGGCAGCTTGACGGACCAATGCACCTGCCGTCGCTGACGGCGCCAGAGCGGGAACGCGCTATGGGGCAGCTGCGCGAGTGGGTCACCGCCCTGGTGCGCCGATTCGCGATCGAGCCTCGTGTGATCCCGCCCTGCTGGGAGCAGCACAACGGGACGGTCGAGGCGTTGTCCGCACTGCGGGACCACGAACGCGCCTGCTTCGCCGAGACCGCCTCACCCACCGCAGCCGTCGAGTGGTTCCACGCCTTCCGCGAAATTGAGGCTCGACTATTGAGCTTGGGAGCCTTGACCCGATGCACAGTTCACGAGCACCGGCCAACTCCCGTTCAAGCCTGGGAGTGAGTCGGCGGTCCAGGAGCCATCTCTCCGATAGATCTGGGCTAGTGCGCTCGACCACACTTAATGGGCCAGTCTCGCAGCGGCGTTGACGGCGGAGAGACGCAGCCCAACCTCAACGAGGTGACGTGGGCCAATTCCCTCGGATCGGCGGCACATCTGGCAGCATGTGGCAACGACCTTGCATTAGGGGGGGCATGTTCTTTCACGACTTTGCTTCATGGACTCAAGCCTCGCTGGCAGCCCTTGCCGGCATGGCCCAGCCTGACGAATGGGAGTACCGCCGGACTACAAGCGAGCGGCCGTTGCCGATCCTGCGAAACTACGTCGTATACACGTTCCGACGTGCGCACTTCCAGAACAGGGTCATGGAGTTAGCTGACGATGACGGCTCTCGGCATGCTGCTTTCAACACGGGTCTGCTCACCCCCCACTTCGAGGGCATCTACGGCTATTTCGTCGAGCAGACCAACCACGCCTACCGCCAGCCATGGTTTCTCCATGGGTTCTACCGCGAAAGCGATCACCGGCTCCTCCGCTTCCAGCGGCTCCCAGAGCGAGCCTCCTACTTCGACGAGCCGGCTGATCTTCTTTACGACCCCAGGCTCGACCTCCGAATCCAGTACGAGCACATTGTGAACGACAACGTGGATCGCTTTCCCGACGATTTGCAGCGAGACGAACAGCGTCGCGTCGAGGCCGTACGTCAGGCGGTAAAGCATGCCGAGTTTCGAGTCGAACAGAACTACAAAGCCGCCATCCCGCAGTACTACTGGCCAACGCGCGGCGATGCGGACCCAGGAAAGTTGCAACTCCTTCTCCCCCTTTGCCTGCAAGACGTCAACCGAGCTGACCTTGCGTTGAGCGTCGACAGGGTTGGATCTGTCTACCGAGCTGCCACAGTGCTCACTCTCGACATGGCATACAACAACGCCCGCCTCATTGCTCGCCCCGACAAGGAATGGCTTGAGCCGATCTCGACGACCGTGTCTGCTGCAGACAAGGACTCGGAGGAAGGGTCGACTGCTGACGATTGACGAGGGCCCTCGTGGTCGCGAGAGGGCGCCCAACGCGGAGGAAGGGCGCAATCCCTAGGGCAGCAGTTACGCAGACCGGGTCGTGTCAGCCAGACCCGAGGACCGCCTCCTTCCCGGAACGCCGCAGCGAAGCAGGCGTCTCCCGGGCAAGGCTCAGTTTCGCCTGATTCCATCCCAAGGGCCCAAAAGGTGGGCAAAGACTCCCCCGGAGTGGCAGCCTTGGATTCACGTGTCCGGGGGTAGCGCGGATGACTTGGGGGAGGCATGGCCACACGCAGACTGACGATCTACCTGTTGAACGAGTCGACCAGCGATTTCGACGAATGTCTCGCGCAGGGGAAATCCGCTACGGTCATTGATCTTTCGCCCGATTCGGGACTCGACGGACGATTTCATCACGCCGTCAGCACCCCCAAGACCCCGGGGTGGGTTCCGTACCTACAACCGGTCCTCCTTGGGGACATAGCTGGAACACGGAGCCTTTCCGCGTCGGGTCTCCTACTGCTCAGGGTTCGTGATCGGGTCTTCGCCCTCACGTTCGGCTACGGGCGAGCCCTTTTGGACCTGTCGCGGATTGAGTACCAGTTTGGTCTCCGCGTTGCCCTGAACTGCATCGACGCTTCCCAGCTCAGGAGTCTTGACACGAAGACATTTGAGGATCTTGTCGTGACTACTACGACTCAAGTTAGCCGGAGCGCAGAACTGCCTACATTCGGAGTAGACGTGTCCACGGACATCCTCAGGGGTGTCACAGGCGAGCCGAAGGATGCCGCCCTGGCCAAACGCCTCTCGGGCTCGGATGCACTGGTGCTCAATGTCGAGACGGCTGTAACGGACCTAGGCGCCCTGTGCCAGCGCTTGCTTGATGCCTTTGGCGACAGCGCGTACAAGGAGAACTTCGAGTGGATCGATCAGCTCGCCCAGGTGCGGAGGTCGGATCTCATCGAAGCACTGGATGAAGCCATGTTGACTGAGCTGCGCGAGGGCACAACGAGCGCAACACACCTTGCCCTTCCGGAGTCGATTGACTGGGAAGACATAGACGTTTTCAAGATTGCTGGGACGCGTGCGCACGAGTATGACGACCTAGACCTCGATGCCTATCTGGCAGAACTAGGCGAAGGGCGGTCAGATCTGACCAGCGACGTTCTGCGGTCTCGGCGCGTGTCGGTCCGCTTTTCGCGCAACGACAGCTTCGACGACCGGTGGAGTCTCTATCGCTGCCTGGTGTCGGAGCAGCGCGTCTCCGACCAACAGTACGTCTTGATCGAGGGTCGATGGTTCGCCGTAAGCGACACACTTGTTGAGCAGGTGGATCACTTCTTGGCAACTATCCCGGCATCCCCTCTAACGTTCCCTGTCGCCGAAATCGGTGAAGTTGAGAAGGCGTACAACGAGCGCCTGGCCGCCTCAGTCGGTCAGGCGGCACTCAACTTGGATGCGCGGATCAAACGACCGGGTGGCGCTGCAAGTGGAATTGAGGTCTGCGACGTGTTCACACGGGATGGAGAGTTCGTCCATGTAAAGCGCAAGTCGCGATCAGCCACACTCAGCCATCTTTTCGCCCAAGGCAGCGTGTCGGGGACGGCGTTTCTGACTGACGGGCACTTTCGAGATGAGATCCGTGACGAGATCAGGTCGATGGTGGCGGAGGTGGAGCAGGAGGAGTGGCTGCAGTTAGTTCCTGGTGCTGCGGACGAGGTTGACCGGACGCGCGTGTACGGAGTCACATATGCCGTTGTAACGGCATCGAAGGGGCAGGGTACGGACTGGTTGCCGTTCTTCAGCAAACTGAACCTCATGCAGAACACACGCCAACTCCGAAGTCTCGGCTTCCGGGTCTCGATAGCCCGGATCCCGGTTCGGGCCGGAGACGCAGTCAGCGGTTGAAGAGGGTTAGGGAGACCGCAACCAGGTCGTTCCGAGTCGAGTCGGAATGGCGCCGGTGCTGGACCGCACGATCCACGGTATGCACGGATGAATCCAACTTTAGGCTCGGACGGCCACGGCAGAGCGTTGCTCGTGGCGCTGCCGGACGGACGCGGCGGCACGCGGTGCACTCACTGCGTCGGGCGTCGAGTCACCGAGGTGGCCCACCAAAGACGAAGGCGGCAGAACCGAGAACCAGAATGACCACAAAGACGCCGAGACTCACCGGGCTAACGAGCCCCCAGAGCACGCTTCGGGAGGCGTACGCCTGCGGCTCGTGGGCCATCAGCAGGACCACGAGTATGCCCGGACACAAGATGGAAGCGGCCACGGTCAGAAGAGTCATGTTCGGGCCTAGGTGGCCGGCGAACGCAGCGGCCGTCAGACCAAGCGTCATCATGGTGGGAAAGGTCTGTGCCACATCGAGTCGGTAGTCGAAGTCTGCTCTCGCTGCCGCCGCATCCTGTGTCGCCACACGCCGCATCGGCTTCGCCAACTGTTGCCCCACGATGCCGGCGACCTGTGTCAGCAATGTGATTACGTACGGCATGAGCAGATCAAGCATGACAGGTGAATTGATAGCTGGTTGCGCCACCTTTGGGCACGTTTTCTTCGGGGTTCGCGCCACGAATCGACACCCGGACGTCGGCGGTATGGCCATTGCCTGCCGCACAGGACCCCGGGTGTTCTAGAGCGCGAGCCCTTTGGGCCCTCGCTGCCCGCACCAACAGCCCCGTGCGCGGCGGGTCGACAGGGAACTCCTCGGATGTCCAGATTTGTCCCCCACCGCGGTCGTACTTCACCTCGGCTCCATCAAGCTCCGAGGTCAGGGTGAAGAAGAGCCTCTGGCCCTGCCATCGATTGGCGACACGAATCTGGTGGAGCGCGGTTGCGCCGATTACGATCGTTGCGTCCACTTCGCCGCTCGTGATCCGCGTCTCGGCCTTGACGGTACCGGTGTTCTGCGGAGGGACACTGTTCATCGTGATCTGAATGTTCTGGAACGACATTGGACCCCAATCAGATGATGCTTGCAGTTAGTGCGGCGGCCAGTCCGCCACGGTTCTCGTTGAGGTGAGCTCGCACTGACTCAGTCGCTGTAGCCGCGATTAGGCCGATCAAGGTCTCGAGACCTAGTGACTCGAAGCTGACGGAAATCTCGCTGTATGGCACTTGTCCATTCCTCAACTTGACCAGCGGCTCACGCCAAGAGACGACAGAGTCGATGAATCCCAGCGCGACGGCGACCGGGTCCGCTAGATCATGTGCCAAGTCGGCGACGGTCTCGGTCGCCACAACGTGATCCCGACCGTCTCTAGCGACCACATAGCCCGCACACTCGTCAGTGTGTTCGCCGAACCGAGCGGCGCTCCCATCTACGAATTCGAGTGCCGAGGCTGTTGTCGACCACATAACTGTGGAGCCGCCGTCGGTAACCTCAATTTGAACGTACTCCTCGCTGTCGAACTCGTAATACCCACCAGTCACGCCAAGGCCAGGCGTCAGACTGACGGTCTTCACGAGTCCGCTCCAAGGGCGCTCCGGCTCCTCGATAGGTGGAACTCCAATTGGCGTCTCGTCGCTCATCCGGAGCCGGCGGGCCTGGTAGAGGTATGCGCCGATCAGTCCTATGAGGTCGTCGGCACGTTCGTTCTCGCCCGTGAGTGCACTGGTGAGCTTGCCGAACGCACCTTCGTTTAGAACGGCGGCGTCAGTTAGGGTCTCGCGGAGGTCGGGGGATGCCAGGAACTGGTCGACGGCGTTGTGGTCGATCTGATCGGCGATGCGGGAGTCCTCCTCAGCCATGCCGGCGGCAGCGATCACGAATCCCTCGATCTGCGGGTCGCCGAACTCGGACCCAAAAAGTTCGTTGATCCGCGCGACCACCTCCGACAGCAGTGCTTGCTGTGGGTCCTTATGCGACACACCTGATCCGATCCCCGTGATGCCCCTCAACGACGGAGTGGGCTGGTCACCGGACAGGCCGATGTCTGCCTTTCCCTGGTCGATCTGCCGGACCCGGCGCAGCACCAGACCGGACACGTCCACGTCCGCCCCTGGCCCGTCGACCGCGAGCAGTCGCGTCAGCTGACGCAAGAACTCCGCCAGCTTTTCCAGATCACTGGTGCCGTAGTCGACAACCTGTGACATGAAGTCGTACAGGCGCACATATGAGCCGCAGTCCTTACGGAACGTCCGCAACTCGTCGAGGGTCTGCCGGTCCTGCCGGTCGGTGGCCTCCGCCCATCTGTGCGCGAACTCGTCGCGAGCCGGTGTCACTGCCGCAGCCAGCGCAGCATGAGACTGCGTGGGGGCCCACCAGGCCTCCGCGTAGCGTTCCACGTCCGCGCGTGTGTAGATCCTCGCTTGGGCCAGCTTGGTCGCAAGCCGGTGAACCAGGTTCGGGTCGGTGGCAGTCTCCACATGTGCTTCGAGGTAGTAGGTAAGGAACGCCTCCCGAATGTCGGCGGGGTCGTTGACGAAGTCGAGCACGAATGTGCGGTCTTTTGTCTCTCCCGACGGTGTTCGGTAGACGCGGTTCAGGCGGGAGAGGGTCTGGACCGCGTGCACGTCCGGGAGTCTCTTGTCCACGTACATGGCGCACAGCAGCGGCTGGTCGAAGCCGGTCTGGAACTTGTCGGCGACGAGCATCAGCCGGTACTCGGGCCGGCGGAACTCCCTTGCCAGGTCGGAGCCGAGACCCGGGTTCATCGAGGCCTCGGTTGCGCCTACCAGGCCGTAGTCCTCGTCGCTGATATTGCCGGAGAACGCCACGATCGTCTGGTACCCGTATTGCTTCTGCTTCAGGTACTTGTCTGTCTCGACCTTGTACCGGACCGCGGCCTGCCTCGAGTCGGTCACAACCATGGCCTTGGCGTGCCCCTCGAGGAGGTGGGCAACGTTCGCGTGGAAGTGCTCGACGATGATCTCGACCTTCTGGCCCACGTTCGAGGGGTGTAGGTTCGCAAACCGCATGAGTTTCCGGGTCGCGACCTTCGGGTCTACGAGTTCATCTGCTCCATCGTTCGTCACCGTGCCGTCGGTGAGGGCGGTGACGACGCCCTGCTCGCCGCGCTGTTCGATCTCGAACGCGGTCCTGTAGGTCTGGTACCCGCGCAACACGTCGAGGATAAAACCCTCCTCGATCGCCTGCCTCATCGAATAGACGTCGAACGAGACCGGCCTCCCCTCGTCGTCGGGACGACCGAAAAGCATCTTCGTCTTGACCTTAGGCGTGGCCGTAAACGCAAGCAACGACAAGTTCGCTGCGCCCGCTCGCGCCGCAGTCTCGGCGGCGATCCGCGTCTCCCGCTCTGCCAGTTCCGCCTCCACCAGCTCGTTGACGACGTCCTGGGCGTCGATCTCCTCGTCGGTCGTGACCTGGCCGCCCTCGGTGAGGACCTTCTTCAGGTCGGCGGCCGTCTTTCCGGACTGCGAGGTGTGCGCCTCGTCCACGATCACCGCGAAGTTCTTGTCGCCCAAAGTGGTCTCGAGAAGCCCCTTGACGTACGGGAACGTCTGGATTGTAACGACAACGATGAGCGCTGACCCAGTCAGCGCATCCACGAGGGCTCTCGACTTGGAGCCGCCGGAGCGGCGAACGGCGGCGGAGTCGATGACGGCGACAGTGCCAACGGTGTCGTCAACCTGCTCGACCGCCTGTTGTAGCTGCGCGTCCAGGACCCTCCGGTCGGACACGATCAGGATCTTGTCGAACACCTTGTTGTTGGCCTTGTCGTGGAGCCGGGCGAGCCGATGCGCGGTCCAAGCGATAGTGTTCGTTTTCCCCGACCCGGCGGAGTGCTCGATCAGGAACCTGCGACCGGGACCTTCGTCGCTGACGGCGGACACGAGCTTCTTCACGGCGCGCCACTGGTGGTAGCGCGGAAACATGAGCGTCGTGGACCGCCTAATCGTACCGGTGGTGGGATCTTCGTCGGTCTCGGTCTTCAAGAACATCTGGGAGCCGAGGATGGCCAGCCAGTTGTCCCGCTGCAGGACGTGCTCCCACAGGTACGACGTGGCGGCCCCCTCCGGGTTGGGCGGGTTGCCGGCCGCGCCGGTGTCCTCGTGTCCTCGGTTGAAGGGAAGGAAGTAGGTCGCGTCGCCCGCCAGCTTGGTAGTCATGTGGACCTGGTCGTCGTCGACGGCAAAGTGGACCAAGGCGCGGGTGCCGAACCCGAGCAGCGGCTGTCCCGCCGGGTGCCGGTCGCTGCGGTACTGGCTGACCGCAGCGTGCCACTCCTGCTTGAAGAACGACTTCAGCTCACAGGTCGCCACCGGCAGGCCGTTGACGAAGAACACCAGGTCGATCGACCGGGCATCGCCCCGCTTCGGGGAAAAGTGCACTTGGCGCACTACCCTTAGGCGAACCTTCTGATAGTGCTCGGTGACTTCTCTGTTCAAGGTAGTGGCAGGCTTGAACTGGCACATCCTGAGGTGCGCGGTTGCCCCCCTGGTATGGGCGAACCGCCGCCGCAGCACGTTCAGCGTGCCACCGCCCGAGCCCATCGGCGTATCCAGCCGGGTCACGAGCGAGTCCAGCAGCGCGTCGCGATCCGCCGCCTCCGCAGCGGTACCGACCCGAACCACCTTGCCGTACTGGTCCGGCTGCGTCTCGCTCAACCACCAGTGCACGTCCTCGGGCCACAAGGCCCGTTCGGTGTCGTAGCCCTCGTCGGTCTCGCTGTACTCCCAGCCGTGCGCGTCCAGGTACTCGGCGATCTCGGTCTCGAATGCCTCCTCACGAGTGCCGTCAGGTGCCCCCATCGTCGTCAGCTCGCCTTCCGTTCGGTTCGAACATCGATCTGCCCCGCCACCGCCGCCGCGATCAGAGCCGAACGCCGCTCCTTAGCCAGCGCGATGTGCTCCTCAGTCTTGGCGATCAGGGCGTCGATCCGGGTCGTCTGCTCCCGGATGTGCTCGACCATGGCGCGCTGTTCTTGGATCGGCGGAATCGGCAGGGCCAGGTTATCGAGATCGTTCTGCTTGATCCGGCGGTCGAACGTGGTGTTGGACCGTGTGTACAGCTTGTATTGGTCGAAGTACGGCGCGGAGCGAAGCACAGCGTGCAAATACCACGGATCTAGGACATCCACGATCTCGAAGACGCGATAGTCGGGGCTCACGACCCCTCGCTTGTCTGAGACGCCGATCGCACCGCCGATCAGCCACATCGGGTTGACGACGAGATCGCCCGGGCGGGCCACGAAGTAGCGCGGTATAGACGCGTCCGAGGCGTTCTGCTGGACCGCCATCGTTGACCGGTCGATCAGGTGTCCCTTGACGGTCAACGAGAGCATCAACTCGGTGCCCTCGACATTGCGTTCCTCCCGTGGGAAGCACACAGTCTTGAAGCGCTCCATACCCCAGCGGCGGGGTGCCCTCAAGAGCCACGGCTCGAGAGCGAGCGAGCTGCCCCATCGGGTGATGTCGTGGCTGCCGCTTTCCTCGCTCCGAAGACCAGTCAGGGCTGTCCGCGTGACAACCGCGAGTCGTCGCTCCTCCAGGTGGCGGATCAACTCCTGCTGCGTAGCCACAAGCGCGTCGATCTGAGCGGTCTCGTGGTCGAGGTAGTCGGCAATGGCACGCTGCTCATCGGTCGCGGGAACAAGCAACGGGATCGACAGCATCGCTCCCTGGGTCAACTTGTCGCGCGTTGCTCCCGAGATCACTGTCGAGTAATCAACGGCGTTTAGAGCGTAAGCGAGCCAACGGCCGTTGACGTCGAGATTCGGAAACAAAACGTGGATGTGGTTGTTAGGCCAGATCGGCTCGTCGACATAGAAGGCGACCGGTTTGTCGCGATCCAGGAATGGTGCCCCGTCTTCGCCTAGGAGAACGACGGGCGCGCTCACCTTGGCGCGATTCACGTAGTCCTGGATCGCATTCGCCCCCCAGTACGGGACTGATCCCTTCATCTGTGCTCGCTCGGTCGCATTCACGGGCTCACGCAGATCGTCGCGACACACGGCAAGTCGACGAACAGGCATGCGTCTCCAGTCCGGTCGCGCGATGGTGATCGTCATGCCTCGACCTCTTGCAGCATCTGAAGGATCTCACCGACGACCCGGTTCAGGTCCGCGTCGATCTCCTCGAGCGGCCTGGGAGGCTCATACGTATAGAAGTGCCGATTGAAGGGGATCTCGTACCCGGTCTTTGTCTTGGACCAGTCGATCCAGGCGTTGTGGAGGTGGGGCTTGACCTCGATGTCGAAGTACGACTGCACGGTTCGCGACAGGGCCTCGTGGGTCTTGGGGTGTCCGCCCCAGCCGAACGGGACGTTCTCGGTGTCGCGCAGGGCTGGGTCGGGCTCGGGCTCGCCCTTTTGGGCGCCGCCAGTATGCAGACAGATGTCGGCGGCCTCGTCGTGGACGCCGATGGTCTGCCACAGGATCTTGCGCTGGGCGGTGGTCAGGTTGACTCCGTGGTCGCGCAGGTGGGCGGCGATCTCGCGGTTGAACTTCTCCCGGTTGAGGTACGGCTCATCGCCGAACGCCTCCAGAGCGTCAACCAGGCCCCTGATCTTGCCGAGCGTCTTGTGCGTTTCCACCTCGGCGATGGATTCGGGGGTGCATTCGAAACGGAGTTGGAGTGGCCGCTCGACTGTGACGGTCCAGTAGGCGAAGTCGCGGTTGGCGAACACCTGCACGGGCACTGTGGTCCAGTCATCCTCGCTATCGGCGCCGGCGAACGCGCGCACGATCGCGTCGCGGTCCTTGTCAGCAATCTCAACGCGCTTGTCGCCGATCGACTTGTGCAGCTTCGAACCGAGCCCGGTCGCGTCAATCAGCTGGACCCTGCCCTTACGGTCGGCGGGCTTGGCGTTGGAGAGAATCCAGAGGTAGGTGGCGATGCCGGTGTTGTAGAACATGTCGTTCGGCAGGGCGACGATGGCCTCGACCAAATCGTTCTCGAGCATGTGGCCCCGGATGTCGGATGGCCCGGATCCGGCGCCGCCGTTGAAGAGCGGTGAGCCGTTGAGGACGATGCCGGACTTGCCACCACGTCCGGTGTCGTCGACGTCGCGCATCTTGGAGGCGACGTGGAGCAAGAACAGCATGGCCGCGTCACCAACTGCGGGGAGCCCCGGGGCGAACCGGCCCTGGCCTCCGCGCGCGTGCTCATTCTTGACCTCGGCCTCGACGGCTTTCCAGTCGGTCCCGAACGGCGGGTTGGATAGCACGTAATCGAACCGCCGGTCAGCGAACCGGTCTACGACGAGCGTGTCGCCCTGGCGGACGTTGGACGGGTCTTGGCCCTTAATCAGCAGGTCGGCCTTGCAGATGGCGTAGGTGCGCGGGTTGATTTCCTGCCCGAAAAGCGCGGTGGAGGCATCGGGGTTGAGACTGTGGAGGTGCTCGTCGGCGACGGTCAGCATTCCGCCGGTTCCGACCGTGGGGTCGTAGATGGCACGGACTGTGCCGCGGTCACGCAGTGCTTCCGTGTCGTCGGCGTAGACGAGGTCGACGAGGAGCCGGACGACGTCGCGAGGCGTGTAGAACTGCCCGGCCCCGTCGTTGGCGGACTCCGCGAAGCGGTAGATGAGGTTCTCGAACAGGTCCCCCATGTCTGCGTTCGAGACCTCGTAGGGGGACAGGTTGATGCCCTCGAAATGTCGGGTCACCTGGGCAAGGCGGTCACGTGCGTCGAGCGTGCGGATCACATTCTCGAAGTCGAACGACTTGAACACGTCCAGGTTCGCAGAGAACCCGCCCACGTAGTCGATGAGATTCGCGGCCAAGTTGTCCGGATCCTGCAACGCCCTCCTGAGCGTGTAGTCACTGGAGGTCCAGAAGGACAAACCGGCATTGTCCTCCGTGCGGGTCTTGATCTTCAGATGGGTGCGTCGCTGCTGCTCGCCCGGATACTGCGCGACGATCTCGGCCATCGGTTCCCGGTGCGGGGCCATCACGCACTCCAGTCGGCGCAGCACGGTGAAGGGCAGGATGACGGAGCCGTACTCGGCCTCGGCATACGGGCCGCGGAGAGTGTCGGCGACACTCCACACGAAGCTGGACAGGACAGACACGATGGTGGTACTCCGGATCTGAGAAGACGCTTTGGGGATGGGACTCAGCCTAGTAACGAGGATCGAGCCCTTGTGGCCAGTCGGGCCGACTAATGGCGATTGGGACCTGATGCGGTACCGCGACGTCGACAATAGCGACAACCAGGCTGCGTCGATGTTGGCGATTCGACCGCGCGTCTATGTGGGCGCAATGACGCAGGGAGTGACGTTCCTGCCCGGTTAGTGGTCGCGCTCATCGCGCAACTCGGTGTCCAGTGGCAAGGAGGCGTCATCACACGTCCCAGCAGATGATGCCCCCTTGCGGCGGTTGACCTTTCGGAAGCGCGGGAAGGGCTCGCGCGGGGAAGGCCGCCATGGTCGCTCAGCCAGCCGAACGGCATACCGATCAGTTGCACGAGAAGCTGGTCGCGTTGTCCCGCAACGCCCAGGTCAACGTCGACCTGGACGACCCCGCGGACTACTGGTACCGGCTCGGACAGCGCAACGCATACGCGCACGCACTCGGGCTCAGCGTCGCCAGGGGTGTTGACCACATTGCCTTCGAGGTCGGCGACCGGCTCACCGGCGCCCTCGCAGATGGCGAGCACAGGGTCGACCTCCTGCTCGCCAGAGCCCTCGACAGAGCACCTTCCAAGGATCCGACATCGCCTGAGTGGATTGGGCCGCAGGCGTTTTCGGCGCAGTACGGCCACGTCCCAGGAGTCGACCGCGACTACGGGATGCGGTGGGGCAACCGCAGCGACCAGCGAATCTCTTGGCGAGCACCGCTCGACGCCAACACCGGACTGCTCTACGCCTACGACCCTCTGTGGGCGGAGTACAAGGTCTTGGGGACAGACGTGCCGCGGCAGTCGGTGGAAGCGGCCTTCAAGCAGGCGCTGGACATCGACGTCCACATGGACGTCGCCGCCTTCGCCGAGATCGCCCGCGCCCACACCCTGTCGCAGCGCGCGCGACCCTTCGACCCCATAACAGCAGTGCGGGTGATCGAGCCATGACACCGTCCAGCGCGAGCCAAGTAGACATATCGGCGGTCCGCATCGCCCATCCGATCCACGAGGTCGTCGCCGCCGCCGGCATCGAGTTGACCCCGCGGGGGCACGGGTTCGTCGGCTGCTGCCCCTTCCACGACGACTCGACCCCATCACTGTCGGTCGGCGGCGTCCCGGATCGGTTCCACTGCTTCGGGTGCGGCGCCTCCGGTGACGTCATCGACTTCGTTGCCCGCTTGGAGAATCTCGGCTTCCGTGAAGCCGTGCACCGCCTCGACGCTGCCACCAACGCCGTTGCTCCTTCCAGGCCAGCCGCACGTGCACCTGCCGGACCCGATCGGTGGCCGATGGTCAGCGCCGAACGCGGCTACGCCATCAACGCCCTCGCGTGGGAGTACTGCTGCGCAACGGTTCCGCACGCGTTCGCCGTCAGCTACCTGCGTCACCACCGCGGCATCGACGTCAGCCATTTGGAAACCCAGGCTGGCAAACCCTTGGTGGGTCACAGCGGGCAGCCCTGGGCCGGCATGACTAGGCACCTGCTGGGCCGCGGCGTAAGTGCGGACGAGCTGCTCGCGATGGATCTGTCTCGGCGCAGCAAGAGCGGCCGACTCACCGATACCTTCCGCGGTCGACTCATCGTCCCGGTCCGCTCCCCCTCCGGCCAGATCGCTGGGTTGCTGGGCCGCACCACCTTGACCGAATCGCGAACTCCCAAGTACCGCAATCCCACCCGCACCGCCACCTTCGACAAGTCCACCGCCCTCTACTCCCCAACGGCCGCCAGCTCCGGAGCTACGGCCGTGGTCGTTGAGGGGGCCCTTGACGCGCTCGCGGTCGCCGCAGCGGCCGCCAATCGCGGGCGGCTCGCCGAGTTCTGGCCGTGCACCGCCAACGGGGTCAGCGTGTCCCCTGCGCAGGCGCGCCGGGTCACGAGCAGTGGCGCGGCGAAGGTTGTGGTTGCCCTCGACGGGGACATCGCGGGCGCCGAGGGCAGCGAGCGGTGGATCGATGCCGTATGCCGCGGGGAACGGCGACCGGCGATGCTCACCCGCCTGCCGGACGGATGGGACCCAGCAGACTGGCTTGCCCAGCACGGCCCGACCGGGTTGGCAGCCTTCGACCCCGCGGCCACCTCAGGTGACCCGCGACCAGGACAACCCGGCCGTGAGCTCGTGCGGGCCGCGCTGGCTACCGCAAATGATCCGGTGCGCGACAGCATCCGCGACCTCCTGCCCGTCCTCATGGCATTGCCGGGCAGGGACGCCCGAGCCCTGGCCGCGCAGGCCGACGGCGAGATGACCCGTCAGGGGTGGAATCCGAAGGGCACCTTCACGCAGACCCTTCGGCAGGCCGTCGCGGTCGCCGCCGCACAACGGTGCGACGTCGACGCCCCGCGCAGCCTGCGATTCGACACGCCAACGGCCGGCCGCCGCCTCGAGCTGGAACCCGGCCGTGCGGCATACCGCTGACCCTCAAGGAGACCCGTGCACCCCCACCAGACACCAGACGACCTCATCGAGCTCGCCGCGGCCCACCTGCGCATGGCAGCCACCGAGGCAGGCCGCCGGGGTGACGCCGACCCGTTCTCGCCGTGGCATGCCTACGCAGGCCAGCTCGACCTAGCCGCTGCTGGCCTCGGCACTCGGCCCGGGCTCATCCCTCAGGTCGCCGACCACGCCGACGTACTCACCCACCTCGAGTTGGCCAGTCGAGCCCTCGACCAAGTGCCGCCCGGCCGGGGCCCCACCGACGTCGCACTGTGGTGCTGGCACCTCACCGAGCTGGCGCGCGCGGCCAGGGAGATGGCGGCCGCATGAGCACCACCACCGGGCAGGACCTCATCGACCGCGCTGACCAGCTCGCCCGCGAGCTGAGCCGTTTTCGGCTGCCCGTCGAGACCAAACTGTGGGAGTCCTTCGACACCACTGCCTACCGGCTGATGCGCGAGCTCATCGGTCCTGGACGCGACGACGCTGGCTCGTCCACCCATCGCCGCGCCACCCTGCTCCAAGTGATCCACGCATACCCCACCCCGTTGCGCCCCCCTTTGGACGCAGACTTCTCGGTCACAGAGGCGACACGTTTCCTCACCTTCAGCCGCAAAGACCTGATCAGGCGCATCCGGGAAGGCGAGGTGCCCACCCATGTGGTCGGCGGCCAGCCCCGGATCGACGCGGCCGACCTGGACGCCCGAACCGACATCACCCCTACCGACCCGGCCGACCCGCACCCGCTCGCGCGTCTGTCCACCACGCTGGGGGTCCTCGCGGACATGGTCAACCATGAACGCCGCCACCCCGGCACCGTCGACGGGCTGAGCGACGACGCTGTACGTGATGCCGCCGCTCGCGTCATGACCTGGTTGGCAGTCGCCGGCCGCTACACGCTCCGGCACGGACCGATCGAGAACGGCGACCGACCCCTCGCCGTCGCCCAGTATGCGGATCGGTCCATCGACGCACTGGGTGGCACAGCGCGGTCGATCGCAGGCCTGGATGCCCTCGCCGCGCGAGTCCCGACGCTTGGGTCGGGTTTGAGCGAACAGCTGGACAGCAGCCTGCACCGCTGGGCCGCGGCCGCGCGCCAGGAGCTGCAGAGGACCATCCCCGCCACACAGGTGATGGCCAACATCGCCAGCGTCGGCACGCTCATGATGGCCAGCACTCACCGACTGCACACCTTGTCGCCCTCGACGCCAGCGGAGGCGCTTGTGGCGATGACCAGCGACCTGCGGGGTGCGGCGGATGCCCTCAAGGAGGCAGAGGCCACCTGGAAACGTGTCACGACCCTTCAACCGCAAGGCCGCGCCTTCGGCGCCGCGTCGTTCGAGCTATTCGACACCCTGCGCAAGGTCGTCGCCGTGCCGGCCGAACCGGCGAAGCAGCACGCGCTCGGGCTCGGGACTGACCAGTCAATTCCGTCGCTCGAGCGAGGTATGCGCGACTTGGCGACCTTCGTCGAGCAGAGTCACGACGCAACACGGGCCTGCCTCAACAGCGAACTCCTGTTCGCGCCGGCTCGATGCCTGGACCAGTCGGCCGAGCACCTGCAGTCTCGCGCCCGCGGCGGCTACCTCCCTGTTGCCCCCGACGCTGCTAACTACCTGTTGGAGTCCATCCAACGCGCGGCATCCCTCACCGCAGCCCTCTCGGTTGACCTGGTTGCCGTGGAAACGGCTCACGCATCCTTGGCCGTTCGTCGGTAAGAATGGAGTGCACCAGTTGCACAAGGTGGCTCGCCCGCCGGAGATCGCAATCGAGGCCGAGCGTCCGACAAACCCTCCGGCTTTGGACGAGAAACGCGACGAACTGACGAGCACCTCGGAGGTCCCCAAACCGGCATCTTTGCAGGTCAGAAGGCATTCACGGGTTCGCATGGGCAGCGATCGGCCCCTCTCACCTTTGCCACTTCAGGATCTCTCGCTCGCTCGATCCCCGTCCGTGAAGCAGCACGACGATCGGTGCCGACGAGTCGGTCGCGCCGTAGGTCGCGACCACGGGCGCGCTTTTCGTTGGCTGCGAGGGAGATCTGCAGGAAGCCGATCGCCTCGAGCTCGCTGGTTCCTGTCCTTGCGGCAACTACGGTTGCCTCGAGGCGATGGCCTCAGGGCCCGCCATCGGAGGGTCCATCTCGGCTGTCGGCGAGCAGTCGCGGGAGCGGAGGCCGCCCACCGATCGGCCGCCTGTCGCGAACGTGAGGCAGTACACCGAAATGTCGGACATCACCACTGGGGGGCCAATTGCCTGGGCCGATGCCGTTCTGCCCTTTACGGGAGGTACTGGACTACATTGGCCGTAAGTCGTGAGGTGCGGTTGCGGAGGTGTGGGGATGGATGCCGAGGACAAGTGCTACGCCGTCACGTGGGACGAGGAAAGCGCTGTCGCACGAACCGACTGGCTCCCGGGTGCGGTGTGCGGCATTGAGGAGGCTCGCGCTGTGGATGCCGAGATCAAGGCACTAGGACGGGGCAAGGTGCTCTCGCTGGTCGACCTCCGTCAGGTCGCCTCGATCGACCGGCCCGCCCGGGAGTTCTTCATGGACCGCAATCCCAACTACCGGGCCGTCGCGCTCATCGCCGCCTCCGCGTCGACGCGAATGCTGGCCAACTTCTTCATGGGCCTGAAGCGAGGCGCGATCCCGGTGAAGATGTTCACCTCCGAGGCCGACGCAGTCGCGTGGCTGCAAGTGCAGGCATGACCGGGGCGCGTCAGACGGGCATCGACAACATCATCGAGCTCCTCACCCGCCTCGCCGCTGGCGACCTGGACGCCCGTGGGGCACGCAGCGCGGCGGACGACGACCTCGACGCTGTGGTCTTCGGAATCAACATGCTCGCCGAGGAGCTCAGCGCCAACCGCTCGGAGCTCGAACAGCGAGTACAAAGCCGCACCGTCGAGCTCGAGGTGGCGCGCAAGGAGGCCATGGAGGCCTCGCGCCTGAAATCGGAGTTCCTGGCGACGATGAGCCACGAGATCCGCACTCCCATGAACGGGGTCATCGGACTCACCGAGCTACTCCTGCACACGGGCCTGGACCAAACCCAGGCCCAGTACGTCCACAGCCTCCAGAATGCCGGGCAGACCCTCCTTCGGGTCATCAACGACATTCTCGACTTCTCCAGACTCGAAGCGGGCATGGTCGACTTCGAGCTCGTCGACCTCGACCCCCGAGCGCTGGTCGAGTCCGTCGCGACCCTGGTGGCGCCGATATCCTCGCGCCAGGAGCTGGAGCTCATCGCCTACTGCGCCCCTGAGGTCCCGTCGCGGCTGGTCGGTGACGAGGGCCGACTGCGTCAGATCCTGCTGAACCTGGCCGCGAACGCCGTCAAGTTCACCGACAAGGGTGAGGTCGTGATCACGGCCCGGATGAGCGAGACGAACCCGGGCCTGGTGCGGTTTCAGGTGGCGGACACGGGCATCGGCATTCCAGACGACGCCCAGCACGCCATGTTCGACTCGTTCACCCAGGCCGACGCCTCCACCACGCGCAGGTACGGCGGCAGCGGTCTCGGGTTGGCCATCTCGCGCAGCTTGACCGAGGCGATGGGCGGCACCATCGGAGTAGACAGTGAGGAAGGCGTCGGCAGCACGTTCTGGTTCGAAGTGCCGCTCCCCGTGTCGGCGACCGATCCGCCCTCGGTGCCTGGCCGCGACCAGCTACGGGGACTGCGCGTCTTGGTCGTCGACGACAATGCCACCAACCGGCTGGTCCTGGAGGCGCAGCTCAAGGACTGGGGAACGCGACCCGACGTGGTGGAGCATCCGCACGCCGTCGTCGGCCTGATGCGGGCCGCTCTCGCTGCTGGCGATCCCTATGCGATCGCGGTGCTCGACATGTGCATGCCGTCCGTCGACGGCCTCGAGCTGGCCGGCCTCATCTGCGCCGACGAGACGTTGAGCGGCACCGCGCTGTTCATGCTGTCGTCGACGATCGAGGTCGACCGAACCGCGCTGCGCCGCGCCGGGGTCCGGGACGCGTTGCGCAAGCCTGTGCGCAGCGGCGAGCTCTTCGACCGGCTCCTCAGACTGGTGGGAGATGCGCCGGTCAAGGCGTCTCGACGGGCGGAGCAGACCGACGCCCCGCGCGCGGAGACTGTCTTGGGACGGGTACTCGTGGTCGAGGACAACACCGTGAACCAACTGGTCGCCGAGGGGCTGGTCTCGCATCTGGGTTACGACGTCGACATCGCGGAGGACGGTGCGCAGGCCCTCGACGCCGTCGCGGCCACCCACTACGCAGCCGTGTTGATGGACTGCCACATGCCCGTGATGGACGGGTACGCCGCGACCCAGGAAATCCGGCGGCGGGAGGCCGGTGGTGAACGGGTGCCGATCATCGCCATGACGGCCGGAGTGATGGCCGCGGATCACGAACGTTGCCTGGCGGCCGGGATGGACGCCTACATTCCCAAACCCGTCGACCTGAGCACGCTGGAGGACGTTCTCAGCCGCTGGGCGCGGCCCGCCCCTGGCCAGGCAATCCAACCCGACCCGGAGCCGGCCGCCTCGCTCGACAGTGACACGTCGGCCTTGGACCCGGAGCGCCTCGCGGCCCTCCGCGCGCTCGGCGCAACGGCCGGGCCCGGGCTCCTCCCCGCGCTGGTCGATGCCTTCACCACCGCTTCCCCGGGCCTGCTTGCGACGATGCGCCGGGCCCTCGACACGACCGACACGAACGGCCTGCGAAGCGCCGCCCACGAACTCAAAGGATCCGCAGCGAACATCGGTGCCGTCAGGGTCGCCGACCTGGCCCGTCAGGTCGAAACCGGCGGAAGACCAGCTGACGTCGCACTGCTCGACCTGCTGGGGTCCGAGCTCGAGCGCGCACAACGACTGTTGCGCGTGGCCTTCTGACACCAGAGGACCCGCCGACCAAACGACCACGCGTCGCTATCGGATGGCCAACGACGCGAACCCCATCTGGATAACCAGCGGGTTCGGGGCTCGAATCCCTGATGGCGCACTGTCGGCGAAGCATCGGGTTCCTCGTCGTGCCGGCTCCTGAGATCGACGAGCCGAGATCCCTCCAGCTTTGGGAGGATGGGCGCCATGGCCGAACCTGTGTGGTTTCCGAGCACCAGCGGGCCGCGGCTGGCCGGGGTGATCGACCACCCCGAAGGCGCCGTCCGGGGCTGGGGGGTGTTCTCGCACGGCTTCACCCTCGGCAAGAACAGCCCCGCGGCCAGTCGGATCTGCAAGCAGCTGGCCTACGAAGGCGTGGGGATGCTGCGGTTCGACAACCTGGGACTGGGTGACTCCGACGGCGACTGGGGCGACGGCTCCTTCTCGCACAAGGTCGCCGACACAGCTCAGGCGGTCCGCTTCATGAACGACTCCGGTCGGACCGTGCGGCTCCTGGTGGGCCATTCCTTCGGCGGAGCAGCCGTCATCGCGGCCGCTCACGAGCTCGACTCGGTGCGAGCCGTGGCGAGCATCTGCGCGCCGTACCAACCAGGACACGTGGAGCACAACTACGACGCCCTCGTGGAGCGCATCATCGCCGAGGGCGAGGCCCCATTCCTCATTGGTGGCAAGGCGCTGGTCCTGCGTCGGCACTTCATCGAGGACGTGCGCGCGGCTGACCTGCGCGAGCAGATCCGCACGCTTCGGCGCGCCCTGATGGTCATGCACTCCCCCACCGACAACACGGTCGGCATCGCGAACGCCAGCGAGATCTTCCGGGCCGCACGGCACCCCCGCAACTTCGTCTCGCTCGAGGGCGCCGACCACCTCCTGACGGGTCGGGACCAGGCCAAGCGTGCGGCCCGGATCATCAGCGCCTGGGCCGATCCCTACCTCACCTGAGACCCTCCACCCCATCGCTTCGTCCGGCGGAACCTCGACTCGGCGGCCGACGAGAGTGACAGGATCGGGCCATGGCGAGTGAAGGCGTGAGTGCGGCCGGCAAGGCCTTGGCGGTCCTGTCCACCTTCGGGCGCGACCATGACCACCAGACCCTCTCCCAGATCGCCCGGCGCACCGGGCTTCCGCTCAGCACCGCACACCGGATCGTCGCCGAGCTCGGAGACTGGGGAGCTCTGGAGCGCGATGACGAAGGGCGGTGGCACATCGGCCTGCGCCTCTGGGAAGTGGGCTCGCTCTGCCCTCGCGGCCAGATCCTGCGGGAGGTGGCTCTCCCTTATCTCCAGGACCTCTACGAGGTGACCCACGAGAACATCCAGCTCGCCGTGCGGGAGGGCACTGAGCTCACCTTCGTCGAGCGCATCGCGGGCCACCGGTCCGTCGAGCTGAAGACGATGGTGGGCACCCGATTCCCGTTGCCGTCGACCGGCGTGGGCATGGTGCTGCTCGCCTTCGCCCCGACGGACATCCGGGACGCCGTCCTGTCCCAGCCGTTGCCGCGGCACACCGAGTTCACGGTCACGGACCAACGACGGCTCCGCGCCATGCTCGCCTCCGTCCGACGACACGGGTATGCCGTCAACGACCGCCAGCTGTCCGACCACACCGTGGGACTCGCCGCCCCGGTGCGGATCGGCGCGGCAGGTCCGGTCCATGCCGCCATCGGCATCGTCGTGCTGGGCAAGACCGCGGCTGCGGTGCGCCACCTGCGGCAGCCCGTGGTCGCCGCGGCTGCTGCCATCTCGGTCGAGCTGGGCCGACGGGCGGGCCCCACGTCGGGCGTCGACGTGGCGGACACCGCGCCTCGATAGTCCTTCCACCTGGCGGAAGGTGGCTGTGGAGGCCTTGGAATACCGGCGATGCTGAACCCCACCACACCACCGCCCCGAGGAGACCCGGGTGGCACCTGCCCCAGCATCCCCCGTCGACATCGTCGTCGACGTGCCCGTCGCCATCGTCGGCGCGGGTCCGGCGGGGCTGATGCTCGCGCACCGGCTGGGCAGGTCGGGCATCGACTGCGTGAACATCGACCTGCGCACGCGGTCGGAGATCGAAGCCACTCACCGCGCCGGCATCCTCGAGGCCGGCGCCGCTCGGGACCTCGTCGACACGGGCGTCTCGGACCGCATCCTGCGGGACGGGCACGAGCACGGCGGGACCGAGCTGCGCTTCGCCGGTCGGGGACACCGCATCGACTTCCGCGACCTCGTCGGCGGGTCCGTGTGGCTGTATCCGCAGACCGATGTCTTCATCGACCTGGCCAACGCGCGGGACCGCGACGGGGGGACGGTCCACTTCGGCGTGACCGATCCCGAGGTGAGCGGGGTCGAGGGAGATCGACCGACGTTGCGGTTCACGAGTGCCGACGGCGTGCGCCACGAGGTGCGCGCCAAGGTCGTCGTCGGTGCAGACGGCTCACGCTCGATGTGTCGGTCGCTCATCCCCGAAGCACGCCGCACCCAGTACTTCCGGGAGTACCCGTTCGCCTGGTTCGGCATCCTGGCTGCCGCGCCGAAGAGCGCCCCGGAGCTCGTGTATGCCCACTCAGAGCACGGCTTCGCGCTGATCAGCCAACGCACCGACGCCGTGCAGCGCATGTACTTCCAGTGCGACCCCGACGAGGACACCGCGGCGTGGAGCGACGACCGGATCTGGGAGACGCTGCAGCTGCGCGTGGCCGGCGACGACGGCTTCTCCCTCGTCGAGGGGCCGGTCATCGAGAAGACCGTGCTGCGCTTCAGATCCTTTGTGCAGCAACCAATGCGGTGGGGTTCCATGGTGCTGGCCGGGGACGCGGCGCACACCGTTCCACCGACCGGCGCCCGTGGTCTCAACCTGGCTCTCCACGACGTCAAAGTCCTCGCCGAGGTGCTCCCGCGCGCCCTCGGCTCGGCAGGGCTCGACGCCCTCGACGGCTACGAGCCGCGAGCCCTCAGCCGGGTCTGGCGGGCGCAGAACTTCTCCTACTGGATGACCCAGATGTTGCACACCGCGCCCGGCGCGAGCGCGTTCGACCTGCGCCGACAGCTGGGCGAGCTGGACAACGTCGTCTCCACGCGCGCCGGCCGGACCTACCTCGCCGAGCAGTACGCGGGGTGGCCCAACGACTCGTAACGGCAGTGACGCGTGACGCTCGACGTCAGTCGACGGGATCACCGGCAGGCGCGAGGGCGTGACGCCTGATCACGTCGTGAGCCGCTGCGTGAGCGAGCAGGGTCAGGGCAGCCAGTGCCTCAGCCGGGTGGTCCGAAGACGTCGCGACCGCGCCCGTGAAGATCGTGACGATCTCTGCACCGGGTGGCATCGGGCCGATGACGGTCACGCCCGGGGCGGCGGCGAGCTCGCTGCGCTGCTGGAAGCCGAGATCCGCTGCGCCGTCGGCGAGCAGCCGGGCGACCGGCATACCCGGAGGTGCCTGCACCCACCTGTCCGCGAGGTCTTCGCCGAGGCCCCAAGCCCCGACGAGGGCAAGCAGGGCCGAGCCACTCGGCCCAGTGGAGTGGCCGATTCGTCGCGAGGCGAGCAGGGCAGCAGTCAGGGCCTCGATGCTGCTGATGTCCGGTACAGGAGCGCCCGCGGGGACCCCGACCACGACATCGGACACGAACAAGGGCCGGGCCGTCTGACCGTCGACGACGCCGTCGTGGGCCAGCGCCTCGATCGCGTCACCCGCCAGCACCACGACGTCGGCCACCTCACCCGCCCTGAGTCGCTGCGCCACCTCGATGCCGCCTCCCGACTCCACAGTGAGGTGACCCAGTCCGAGGTCGTCCTCGGCTGTCAGCGCAGTCAGCACGCCACGCGTTGCCATCGACGAAACCCCTCGCAGCGCAACCACGGTGTCCACGCTAGGCGGCCACCACAGTCCTCCACAGAGCCCTTCCGTCAGGCGGAAGGCCCGCTCGACGACCGGTCCACGGATGCGAGGCTGGACCGGTGATCATCGACTGCCACGGGCACTACACGACGGCGCCGGCGCCGCTCGAGGCCTGGCGCAACGCCCAGGTCGCCGCGATCGGCGACCCGGCCAGCGCGCCCGACCCGGCGGCACTGCAGATCACCGACGACGAGATCCGGGCGAGCATCGAGGCCAACCAGCTGCGGCTGATGGACGAGCGTGGCATCGACGTGACGATCTTCTCGCCGCGCGCCAGCTTCATGGCCCACCACATCGGCGACTTCGACGTCTCCTCGACCTGGGCCCGGATCTGCAACGACCTCTGCCACCGGGTCAGCACCCTCTACCCGGACCGCTTCGTCATGGGAGCCATGCTGCCGCAGTCGCCGGGGGTCGATCCCGCCACCTCGGTGCCCGAGCTGCGGCGTGCGGTCGAGGAGCTCGGCGCCGTCACGGTCAACCTCAACCCCGATCCGTCGGGTGGCCACTGGGACAGCCCGCCCCTCACCGACCGGTCCTGGTACCCGGTCTACGAGGCGTTGGTCGAGCTCGACGTGCCGGCCATGGTGCACGTCAGCACCTCCTGCAACGACGCCTTCCACACGACGGGGGCGCACTACCTCAACGCCGACACGACGGCGTTCATGCAGCTCCTCCAGGGCGACCTCTTTGCCGACTTCCCCACGCTGCGCCTGGTCATCCCGCACGGCGGCGGGGCAGTCCCCTACCACTGGGGCCGGTTCCGAGGACTCGCGATGGCACTCAAGCGGCCGGACCCGGAAGCGTTGCTCGCCAACGTCTTCTTCGACACCTGCGTCTACCACCAGCCGGGGGTCGACCTGCTGACGAACGTGATCCCCAGCAGCGCCATCCTCTTCGCCAGCGAGATGATCGGAGCCGTCCGTGACGTCGACCCGCGCACCGGTGCGTACTTCGACGACACCAAGCGCTACGTCGACGCCACACCGCACCTGACCGATGACCAGCGCCAGGACGTGTATGCCGCGAACGCGCGTCGGGTCTACCCCCGCCTCGACGCGCGGCTGCGCGAGCAGGGACGCTGACATGAGCACTGAGGAGGAGACGCCGTGAGCGGGACAGAGCTGGGTGTCGTGCACACCAGGGTCGAGCGGGCTGACGCTGACGCTGTCCGGGCCCTCTCGGCCTACGGCGTGGCCACCGTCCACGAGGCCATGGGCCGGGTCGGCCTGATGCGGCCCTACATCCGGCCCGTCTACCAAGGCGCGAAGCTCTGCGGGCCGGCCGTGACGGTCCTGCTCCAGCCGGGCGACAACTGGATGCTCCACGTCGCCGCCGAGCAGGTCCGGGAGGGCGACGTCCTCGTGGCGGGGTGCACGACGGAGAGTGAGGACGGGTTCTTCGGCGAGCTGCTGGCCACCTCCCTCCGCAGCCGGGGCTGTGCCGGTCTGGTCATCGACGGTGGTGTGCGGGACGTTGCCGACCTGGAGAAGATGGACTTTCCCGTCTTCAGCCGGGCCATCAACGCCAAGGGGACGATCAAGGCGACCCTGGGCTCCGTCAACATCCCGGTCGTGTGCGCGAATGCCCTCGTCCACCCCGGTGACGTCATCGTGGCCGACGTCGACGGGGTGGTCGTCGTGCCCGCCGCGAGCGCGCCCGCCGTGGCAGCGGAGGCGGCCAAGCGGGAGGCGAACGAGGAGGGCAAGCGGGCCAAGTTCCGCAGCGGCACACTGGGACTCGACCTCTACGACATGCGTGAGCCGCTCGCCCGTCTCGGCCTGCGCTACGAGGACTGACGGATGACCGAGACCATCACCAAGACGCCCGGCTGGCTGGACTGGTACGCCGGCCCGACGAAGCCCGGCTTCGTGCTCCCCGACGGCGCAGTCGACGCACACTGCCACGTCTTCGGCCCTGGCGCGGAGTTCCCCTTCGCGCCGGAACGCAAGTACACCCCCTGCGACGCCTCCAAGGACCAGCTCTTCGCGCTGCGCGACCACCTCGGCCTCGGCCGCAACGTCATCGTCCAGGCGACCTGCCACGGCGCCGACAACCGCGCCATGGTCGACGCCTTGCAGGCCTCCGACGGCAGGGCTCGCGGGGTGGCGACGGTTCGTCCCGGCATCTCCGAGGTCGAGCTGGCCGACCTGCACGAGGCCGGCGTCCGCGGCGTGCGGTTCAACTTCGTCAAGCGGCTCGTCGACACACCCTCCCCTGCGGACCTGCAAGACGTCGTCGCCCGGATCACCCCCTTCGGCTGGCACGTCGTCATCTACTTCGAGGCTCCGGACCTGCCCGAGCTGCGCGACTTCTTCACCGCGATCCCCCTGCCCCTCGTCGTCGACCACATGGGCCGGCCCGACGTGTCCGCGTCGCCGGACGGACCTGGCTTCACCGGCTTCCTCGACCTCATGCGGACCAAGCCCGACGTGTGGTGCAAGGTGACCTGCCCCGAACGCCTGTCGCGCACCGGGCCACCGGCCCTCGACGGCGAGCACGCGGCATACCGAGACGTCGTGCCGTTCGCCCGCCGCGTCGTCGAGGAGTTCCCCGACCGGGTGCTGTGGGGCACCGACTGGCCGCACCCGAACCTCACCGACCACATGCCTGATGACGGCCTCCTCGTCGACGGCATACCTCACATCGCGCCCACACCCGAGCTGCAGCAAGCTCTGCTGGTCGACAACCCGATGCGCCTCTACTGGCCTGAGGAAGGATCAACCCCATGACGATGGACAAGCCGTACCTCGACGTGCCCGGCACGACGATCTTCGATGCCGACCAGTCGGCCAGGGGCTACCACCTGAACCAGTTCTGCATGTCGCTGATGTCGCCGGAGAACCGCAGCCGCTTCATCGCCGACCAGAGTGCCTACCTCGACGAGTGGGAGCTGTCGCCCGAGCAGAAGCAGGCCGTGCTCGACCTCGACCTCAACGAGTGCATCCGGCTGGGCGGCAACATCTACTTCCTGTCCAAGATCGGTGCGACGTTCGGGCTGTCCTTCCAGCAGATGGCCGGGTCCATGACGGGCATGACCGAGGCCGAGTACCGCGACATGATGCTCGCCGGGGGTCGCTCGATCGAGGGCAACCGGATCCGCGACGCGCTCGCCGCCCGGATCGTCGAGAAGGGCTATGCCGCGCAGCCCGCAGCGGTCGAGGCGCACCCGACGATCACGGCCAGTGTCTACACCTCGCACGTGCCGGCGATCGGTGCGGCGATGGACCTCGGCAAGACCGAAGAGCCGTACTGGAAGGCGGTGTTCGACGGGTACGAGTGGTCGCGTCAGTGGATGGCCGAGAACACCCCCGACGTCGTCATCCTCGTCTACAACGACCACGCGACGGCCTTCGACCTGCACCTCATCCCGACCTTCGTCATCGGGACCGGACCCCACTTCCCGGTGGCAGACGAGGGGTATGGACCGCGCCCGGTGCCCCCGGTGGAGGGCGACCCCGACTTCGCGGCCCACCTCGCCCAGTCACTCATCCTCGACGACTTCGACCTCACCCTCGTCAACGAGATGGCCGTCGACCACGGCCTGACCGTGCCGTTGTCGCTGATGTTCGGCGAGCGCAGTCCCGACGACCCGTGGCCGTGCAAGGTCATCCCCCTGGCCGTCAACGTCGTGCAGTACCCCGTCCCCCACGGTGCCCGCTGCTACGCGCTCGGTCGGGCCCTGCGCCGGGCGGTCGAGTCGTATGACCAGCCGCTTCGCGTCCAGGTCTGGGGCACCGGCGGCATGAGCCACCAGCTGCAGGGGCCGCGGGCCGGCCTGATCAACCGGGAGTGGGACAACGCCTTCCTCGACCAGCTCATCTCGGACCCCGCCGGGCAGGCAGAGGTGGGCCACCTCAACTACGTCGAGGAAGCCGGCTCCGAGGGCATCGAGCTGGTCATGTGGCTGATCGCGCGCGGCGCGATGGCCGACATCGCCGACGATGGTGGCCCCGGGGCCGGCACCACCGAGGTGCTGCACCGCTTCTACCACGTGCCGGCATCCAACACCGCGGTCGGACACCTCGTCCTCGCCAACCACGCGGCCCAGGACCCAGCCAGCGGTCCGGCTACCCCACAAACAGGAGCGAGATGACCAACCAGCCGATCCGAGTGGCCCTCGCCGGGGGCGGCGCCTTCGGCGCCAAGCACGTCAACGGGTTGAAGCGCATCCCCGACGTGGAGGTGGCCGCGGTGGTCAGCAGCTCGCTGGAGTCGGGGCTGGCCTTCGCGGCCGAGCACGGCGTAAGCCGGGCCGTGGCCACCCTCGACGAGATCCTCGCGATGGACGACGTCGACGCGGTCATCCTGGCCACCCCGACCCCGATGCACGCCGACCAGACCCAAGCCGTGCTGCGGGCCGGCAAGCACGTCCAGGTGGAGATCCCCCTCGCCGACTCGTTGGCGGGGGCGCTGGCGTGCGCTGAGCTCCAGCGGGAGACGGGGCTGGTCGCGATGGTCGGCCACACCCGCCGGTTCAACCCCAGCCACCAGTGGGTGCACCAACGAGTCGTGGAGGGCAGCTTCACCATCCAGCAGATGGATGTGCAGACCTACTTCCTGCGCCGTCAGAACCTCAACGCCCTCGGCCAGCCCCGGTCGTGGACCGACCACCTCCTGTGGCACCATGCCGCCCACACGGTGGACCTGTTCGCCTACCAGACCGGCTCACCCATCGTGCAGGCCAACGCGATCCAGGGCCCGATCCACCCCGAGCTCGGCATCGCCATGGACCTGTCCATCCAGCTGCGGGCCGAGAGTGGCGCGATCTGCACCCTGTCCCTGTCGTTCAACAACGACGGCCCGTTGGGCACGTTCTTCCGCTACATCGGCGACACCGGTACCTACCTGGCGCGGTACGACGACCTCAGCACGGGCAAGGACGAGCCGATCGACGTGACCCGGGTGGCCGTGTCGATGGACGGCATCGAGCTGCAGGACCGCGAGTTCGTGGCGGCCATCCGCGAGGGCCGGCAGCCCAACTCCTCGATCGCCGACGTCCTCGCCTGCTACCAGACCCTCGAGGCACTGGAGCGGCAGCTCGAGGCGGCCCGGTGACCCAGGCCTCGGCAGGGGGTCCTGGGGTCAGCCCGCGTGAGCCAGCAGGAAGTCAGTCGTCCGGTCCACCAGGGCCTCGACCTCTGGCGTCGGCAGCGTCGGGAACATGGGCCCCTCCCCCGGGCACGGTGACCACCTCGGCCGCCACCCCGGCAGCCAGCAGAGCCTCGGCCAGGCGGGCGCTCTGCCGATGCGGTACGGCCAGGTCCGCGTCACCGTGCACCAGCAGGAACGGCGGCGCACCGGAGTGGGCGTGGTTGACCGGGCTCGCCTCCCGGGCCAGATCGGGGAGGTCGGCCGCCGGTCTGCCGAGGAGCACCGCCTCCCGCGAGCCCGGCCCACAGTCGGCATCGCCCCCCACCGCGGCCGGTCGTCGGGCATGGCCAGCAGGTCTGTGACGGGGTACCAGAGCGCGGCTGAGGTGACGGGCGGCGCAGTCTCCGTGCGGAGAGCGTGCAGGGTGGCGAGGTGGCCGCCGGCGCTGACTCCGACCACGGCCATGGGCACGTCACCGAGGCCGAGCTCTTCCCGGTACGGGCCGCACGTCCCACCGTCGGAGACGGTGCGTCTGGACCCCGAGTCGGTCCGGGTGGTCGAGACGGCGTTCCGGCTCGGCGAGGACGCCCTGCGCGAGTTCAGGCCTGACGCGGAGCGGACGCTCTGGCCGGAGCACTTCGACCTCGCCATCACGGTGGACCGGGTCAACTTCGGAGTCTCCCCCGGCGACGGCTACCTCGACCGGCCCTATGCCTACGTCGGCCCGCACCACCCGCTGACCGGGGACTTCTGGAACGCACCCTTCGGCGCCGCGCGGCTCGTCGACGAGCTCGGCGACGTCGCGGAGATCGGCGCCTTCTTCAGGGACGGGGCCCGCCTCGCGGCCCGATCGCAACCCTGACCTGCAGCTGACCCAGGCCGTCGCACTCGCGGCCTCTCCCCCTACAAGACCCGCCCCTGTCTGCAGCCAAGGTGTGCCGGACCGGGAAGTGGGGTATTCCTTCTCCATCACACGAGAGGCTGGTCAATGAGGTCGTGGCGCAAGTCCGAGGCCGGCGGTCTCGCCAGGCTGTTCGCGTGGCTCATGGTCACGTTCCGCTGGTCCATCGTGGTCGGGTGGGCGGCATCCTGGTCGCGGCGGCAGTGTGGCTCCCAGCCTCCAGCACCAGCGCCGACCTCGGCGGCTTCGCGCCGCCCAACAGCAAGGCCATCGCCACGGAGACCACCTCGGCCAAGGCGTTCGGCTTTCCCGTCCTGTCGCGCACCATGCTCGTGCAACGCGACGCCAACGGCCTGTCGCAGGCAGCGCAGCAGCGGGCCGTGGAGCGCGCCGTGGCCGTGGCCAAGCACACCGGAGGGGACGTCGGCCCGATCGTGGCGGTCGTGCCGATCGGCAACACCCAGGGCGTCTTCCCCTCGTCGTCGGAGCGGGACACCACTGCCGTGAGCTACGTCTTCACCAAGCCGGGCACCACGTTCGGCGACGAGGTCGGTGCCGCGGACAGGTTCGCTCGGGAGAAGGTGAACCAGCCGGATGACCACTTCGTCGGGGTCACGGGGACGGTCCCCGCGCAGCTCGCTCAGTCCACGATCCTCTACGACCACCTGCTGCTGCTCGAGGGCGTCACGCTGGTGGCAGTCATCGGGATCGTGGCCCTCAAGTTCCGGTCGATCGTCGCCCCGCTCGTGGCTCTGGTGACGGCGGCAGCGTCGTACTTCCTGGCCGTCCGGGTCACCAACTACGCCGGGGGGTTCGTGGAGGGCGGTGCGCCCGACGAGCTCAAACCCTTGGTGCTGGCGCTGGTGCTCGGCATCGTGACGGACTACGCGATCTTCTACCTGTCCAGCATGCGCGCCGGTCTCGAGAGCGGGTTGGACAAGGTGGCGGCGGCCAGGGCCTCGTCCGCGCAGACCGGTCGGATCGTGCTGGTCGCCGGGATCGCGGTGGCGGCAGGCAGCGCCGCGATGGTGGTCGCCGAGTCGGGCTTCTTCCGCGCGTTCGGACCGGTGCTGTCGCTGTCCGTGCTGTCCTCCATGGTCGTCTCGCTGACCTTGCTGCCCGCACTGATGGCGATCTTCGGTCGCGCGCTGTTCTGGCCCACCCGGCCCCAGCGGGAGCGGAACCAGCCCGTCGCGCGGGCCGCCGCCCGGGTGCTGACGGTGCGGGTGGTGGCGCTGGTCCTCGGTGGAGCGTGCGTGGTCGGGCTCGCGACCCTGGCCACGGACGCGGGGCGGCTGCACCTGGGCGTCTCCTTCGCGGCGTCCCTCCCCTCCGACAGTGCGCCGAATCGGGCGGCTCAAGCGGCCGCATCCGGGTTCGCACCGGGCATCGTCGCGCCGACCGAGCTGCTGCTCCAGGGGAGCAACGTCGGCGGCGACCGGGACAAGCTCACCCGCCTCGGCCACGAGCTGTCAGAGCAGGAGGGGGTCGCCGGCGTGCTGAGCCCTGACGCACTGCCCGACGAGGTGGTGCGTGGGGCGCTGGTGACCAAGAGCGGCGACGCGGCTCGCCTGATCGTGGTCCTCGACCACGATCCGTTGGGGCCCACCGCGATCCGTGACCTCAACCGGGTGACTGCAGCCATGCCCGACCTGCTGCAGCGGGCCGGGCTGGACGAGGTCCCCTATGGCTTCGCCGGCGACACCGCAGTGGCCAGCGAGCTCGTCGCCGCCACCAACGCCGACCTGCGCCGCATCGCGGTCGCGGTGCTGCTCGTGAACCTCGTCCTCCTGATGGTGTTCCTGCGTGCGATCGTGGCGCCGGTGCTGCTGCTCGGCTGCAGCGTGCTGGCCCTCGCCGCATCGCTCGGCTGCCTCACGCTCGTCTTCCAGGACCGGCTAGGCCATGACGGGGTCGCCTTCTACGTGCCCTTCGCCGCGTCGGTGCTGCTCCTCTCGCTCGGGTCCGACTACAACATCTACGGCGTCGGCCACATCTGGACCCGGGCGAAGCACACCACGATGCGGGAGGCCATCGCCGAGCGAGTGCCCGAGACCTCTGGAGCGATCACCGCAGCAGGGGTCACCCTCGCGGCGAGCTTCGCCATGCTCGCCATCGTCCCGCTGCGGCAGTTCCGCGAGCTCGCGTTCGTCATGGGCCTGGGCGTCCTCATCGACGCACTGGTCGTGCGGGGCGTCATGGTGCCCGCACTGCTCGCCCTTCTTGGTCGGTTCAGCGCCTGGCCCCGGAAGCTCGGGGGTGCCACGGCACGCGAAGAGCCGGCGGGGGCCGCCCAACTCGACCAACTCGACCGGGCCGACCGAGCCGACCGAGCCGACCGGGCCGACCGAGGCAACTAAGGCGCGAGGCCGAAGCGCCCGGTCAGTGTTCGACGAGCTCCGTGCGGCGCTGGGGCACGAGCCTCCTGCGGATCCGCCGCACGGTGAGCGGGTCGTACTCCATCGCCTCGGGACGCAGGGCGATCCCAATCAGTCGGCCGCCGTACTCGGCGGCGCTCAGGCCCCAGCGCTGCTGGACCTCTGCCTCCTTGGTGCCGGCGTGGCGCCACCACTCCCGCTCGAAGTCGAGCATGGCCATCTCATCGGCCGTCATCGGAACCTCCTTCACCGGGCGCGCCAGCGGACGTCACCAGCACGCCCTTACCCGGATCCGTCCTCCTCAATCACTCCGCCCCGCCGGTCACCTGGCCAGTCGGTGCGTGAAGTAGCCCTCAGGGACGGCATCGGGCCGTACACTCGTGCCGCCACACGACCATCTCTTGGGGGGACCAACCGTGAGCTTTCTGCCGTCCTGGCGCCATGTCCTGGGTGGAGCCACCGCGTTCGGCGTCCTCGTCGGCGTGCTCGCTGTCGCTGCGCCGGCAGCCCAGGCCGCCGACACCGACGCTCCCGTGCTGACCTCCTTCTCGGTCGCGCCCCGCGCCGTCGCGCCCGGACAGGATGTCACGGTGACCTACGCGGCGACGGAGGCGGCGGGGACCCTCTCGTCGGTCGAGTTCCAGTTCCAACGCGGCACAGTCGCCTACACGGCCCACGCGACCGGTGCGGTGCCGACCTCAGGCACCGTCCACGTCAGCCTGCCGGACGGCTCCGCGAACGGGATCTACTCCCTCACCCTCGTGCGGCTCAAGGACCCCGCGGGCAACACTTCCATCGCCTTCCGCAACGGCTCAGTCAGCTACTCCGCGGGCGCCACCGGCCCGGCGACCCATCCGTTGACCCTCTCCGCCGGGGACCTCACCCTGACCGGCTCGGTCCCCGACCAGACGTCAGCCCTGTTGACCTCCGCCTCCATCACCGACTCGACGCTCACGGTGGGCGATCAGGTGGCCGTCGGCTACGGGATGACCGAGCAGCACCTCCTGCGCGCCGTGACCGTGTACTACCAGAACAAGACCGCCAACTTCTCGACCTCCGTCCAGGCTGCCAAGCCGGTCGACGCCGACCTGCCGACGTCGGGGGTCGTCACCACCACCGTGCCTGACACCTGGGCCAACGGCCTGTATGCGGTGACGTCGGTGGCCGTGGTCGACCAGTTCGGCAACACCTCGAGCTTCTACTCCGACGGTAGGACGCTCCGCGATGGGTTCTGGGGCACCCACAGCGTCGACCTGACCGCCCTGTCCTTCACCGTCTCGGGCTCCCCGGCCGACTTCGAACCCCCGGTCCTGACCGGCCTGGGTCTCCCGACGCCGCTGGCCACCTTCGGGGGAACGGTCTCCCTGCCGTACACCACGACCGACGCCAGCGGCCCGCTCAACAGCATCACGGCCACCTTCGCCTCGTCGTCCGGCGACGCCTTCACCCTGACCAACACCGGCGCGCCGTTGTCGGGGACGCTCACCGGACCAGCCAACCCGGCCCCGATGAAGAGCATCGCGGACTACGAGCTCGCCTCCCTCCGCATCACGGACGCGAAGGGGCGCTCGGCGACCTATCACCATGGCGGCCTCCTCGACCTCCCCGGCGGCTCGACCACCCACAGCTTCGACTTCTCGCTCCGCGAGATCCGCCTCGCGAAGGCTCCGACCGCTACGACGTGGGCTGCTGTGACCCCGGGCCCGGCCTCGGCCAGGGTCCAGTGGGACGACGCCGGTGACAACGGCGCTCCGATCACCGGCTGGACCGTGACCGTCAGCCCCTCGGGCAAGGTGGTCACGACGAGCGGCACGGCCCGGTCGGCGACCATCACCGGGTTGACCAACAAGACTCGCTACACCTTCACGGTCCGCGCGAAGAACGCCGTCGGCACGGGTGCAGGGAGATCGGTCTTGGGTATGCCGCGCGCCTTCGGGCTGCGCATCCTCTCGCCCGGGGACTTCGACGGTGACAGCAAGAGCGACATCCTGGCCGTCAACCACGACGGCAAGCTGCTCTTCTACCGCGGCAACGGGCGCGGCGGTTTCGCCTCCACCGGCAAGGTCATCGGTGCCGGCTGGCAGGTCAACCGACTGGTCTTCCCGCGACAGGGTCCCCAAGAGGGCGGTCTGTTCCCCGACGTGTGGGCGGTCAGCTACGACGGCACCCTCCTACGCTACGCCTCGACGCGAAACGGGACGCTCTCGCCCGGGGCGCCGATGGGCTCCGGCTGGGACAAGTACGCCAAGGTGTTCACGGCCGGCGACTTCGGCACCGATGGCTACCCGGACGTCATGGGCATCACCGACGGCGGCGACCTCTACTACTACCCGCACCGGTGGCAGACGGGCGGCTTCTACCCGGGCGTCCGGATCGGCGGCGGCTGGCAGGCGTTCACGCAGGTGTTCGGCGCGGGCGACCAGACCGGCGACGGGCGCAACGACCTGATGGCGATCAAGTCCGACGGCACGCTCTGGCTCTACGCGGGCAACGGCAAGGGCGGGTTCGCCGCAGCCGGCAAGCGGATCGGCAGCGGCTGGGGCTCGGTGCGGGCGGCGTTCATCACCGACTTCGACGGTGGCGGTCCCGACCTCCTCACCGTCGACGCCAAGGGCGACCTACGGCTCTACCGCGGCAACAACCGGGCCGGGTTCAGCTACCGCGGCGTCATCGGCAAGGGCTGGAACATCTTCCTCTGACCGTCGGTCACGACTGGCTGACGAGCGGGCACCGGGCGGAGCACACTGGCCAGACGAGTCGTCGGCAGGAGGCCCAGCATGACCGTGTCGCCATCGGAAGCACCCCCACCGCAGGGAGTCCCCGATGGGGTCCGTGCGCAGATCCTCGCCACTGAGCACTGGAGCCTGCTCGCCACGCGCAGCATGACCTGGTCGGAGGTGATGAGCCGGATCACCATCCACCTCACCGTGGCCTCGGCGTCGCTCGTCGTGCTCGCCCTGTTCGCCCAGGCGTCCGGGTTCACCACGGCCTTCCAGGTGATGGCCATCGGCCTGGCCGCAGCGGTGCTCGTCATGGGCACCCTGACCCAGATCCGGGTCGTCAACGCCAGCATGGACGACGCCTCGACGGTCCTCGGCATGAACCGCCTCCGCGCGGCCTACCTCGACCTCGACCCAGGTCTCGCGCCCTACTTCGTCACCTCTCCCCACGACGACCAGAAGGGCCTGATGCAGACCTATCTCATGGGCTGGCCCCGATCGACACTGAGCCATGTCGCGGGCAGCACGAGCGTCTTCCTGACCGTGGTCAACGCGATCGTCGCGGGGACCCTCGGGTCCCTGGTGGCCGATGCGACCGGCGCCGCCTCGGCCGTCGTCGTGGGCGCGGGTCTCCTGTGCGGCCTCGGCTACGTGGCCGGCCAGCTCGTCATCGGGCAGCGGACCTTCGCCTCGATCCGCCAGGAGTCGCGCTTCCCCACCCCCGAAGACGACTGAGCTGTTCGTCCGTCCCGGTTCCGCCCCCGTCTCGTCCGGTCTGCGAGACATCCCCCCGACGTCGTGGACGAGCCCCGGCCACTCGTGCTCCACTGGTGACATGTCTTCGACCACCGCGGTGACCGCCATGCGCATGGACTCCATGTGCTGCGGCGTCATGCGGTGTTGCTGCTGCGCCTGAGTCCCAGCCCGCACCAGCCCGGCGCTCCATCTGAGTGAGCGCCCCACCCCATCGGAGACCAAGTCATGAGCAGCACCCTCGCCAGCCACGCGGCATACCACCGCATCCACCTCGACCTGCACCTGACCCAGGGCTATGTGTGTCCCCGAATGTGTTGCCACGCCGCACATTCCGACACCCAGTCCACTGAACAGGAGCAGTTCCATGACCGCCATCACCACCGCCGGGACCCCCGGCGTCAACCGCTTCACCCGTAGCCAGCTGCTGCGCACCGCACGGCTCTTCGCCACCGACCCCGACCTCGACCGCCTGGTCGACCCCGAGGCCACCGAGCGCAGCTGGCAGCGCCTCGACGCGACCGACCACCTCGAGATCTGGCTGATCAGCTGGCCCGTGGGCGCGAGCACCGGGTGGCACGACCACCTCCAGTCGGAGGGCGCCTTCCTCACCGTCAAGGGCGAGCTCGCCGAGCAGTCCTGGTCCGGGGGCACCGCCCACGACCGCTACCTCTGGGAGGGCGAGGGCCGCACCTTCGGCCCGCACCACGTCCACAACGTCGCCAACCTCGGCGACCGGCCGGCCCTGTCCGTCCACGTCTACTCCCCCTCGCTGCGCGGGATGACCCGCTACGCCCTGCTCGACGGGCGGCTCAAGCAGACCGCGATCGAGCGGGCAGGAGAGCAGTGGTGACCGCCACCGTCGCACCGACCACCACGGTCGCGCCCTCCGTCCACTGGGAGACCCGGCTGTTCAGCGACCCGACCGCGACCAGCGCGCCGCCGGCCGGACGCGGCTGGGACGCGCCCACCTACGCCGGCATCGACGACCAGCTGGGTGACGCCCGCAGCCGGCTGGACCGGGTGAGTGTGCGCGCCGCCTACCAGGAGGTGCTCTACGGACGGGCCATCCTGGTCGACATCCGTCCGGCCGCCCAGCGCCTCGTCGAGGGCGAGGTGGCTCCCCACCTCGGCGTCCTCGTCGTCGAGCGGAACGTGCTCGAGTGGCGGTTCGACCCGCGGCACGACGCGCGACTCGACGTGGCATCCTTCGACGCGCGCATCCTCGTGCTGTGCCAGGAGGGGTTCACCTCGTCGCTGGCTGCGGATGCCTTACTGCGCTTGGGGATCCACCGCAGCACGGATATCGTGGGCGGGTTCCGTGCCTGGCGCGAGGCGGGCCTGCCCGTCGTCGCCTGAGCGGTCACCCCGGCGACCGAGGTATGCCGCGCGGCCCGGCCCCGCGGCATACCTCCGTGCGTCGTGGTCCAGCAGTGTCGGGGCCTTGGTGGCTCAGCCGCGTCGGCGGCGGATCGCGCTCAGGCCGATGAGGGCGACCGCTGCCGCGGCCAGCGCGGCGATGCGCTCGGTGCGCAGGTCACCGGACTCGGTGCGGGTGGCCTCGGTGAACTTCGCCTTGGCCGACTCCACCTGACGTCGGGCGATCTCGTGCGGCGCGGTGCGGGTGTGCAGCTCGTCGACCGTGCCAGCGAGCCGCTCGCGCGCGGCGGCGATGTCGGCCTCGATCTGGTCGACCGACCGGCTCGCCTCGGACGAGGCCTTGCCGTTCTGGTTGTCGCTCATGCGGCGCTCCTCGGTGGGTGGGGCGGAGTCTGGGTCAGGCGGGGAGACGGGGCTGAGCCGGTCGTCAGGCCAGCCCCAGGTCGCGGCGCAGCTTGGCGACGTGGCCGGTGGCCTTGACGTTGTACCAGGCGTTGGAGACCTTGCCGTCCTCGTCGACCACGACCGTGCTGCGCAGGACGCCCTCGACGGTCTTGCCGTAGAGCTTCTTCTCGCCGAACGCGCCGTAGGCGTTCATGACCGCCTTGTCGGCGTCGGAGAGCAGCCGGATGGTCAGGCCGTCCTTCTCCCGGAACTTCGCGAGCTTCTCTGGCTTGTCGGGGGAGATCCCCAGCACCTCGTAGCCCTCACCGCGCAGCGTGTTGATGTTGTCGCTGAAGTCGCACGCCTGCGTGGTGCACCCCGGCGTCATTGCAGCCGGGTAGAAGTAGACGATCACCTTGCGGCCACGCAGGTCGGACAGCGAGACCTCGCCGCCCTGGTCGTCGGGCAGGGTGAAGTCGGGGGCGATGTCACCTGTGGTCAGTCGCTCGGCCACTGCTGTCTGCTCCTCGTCGTCCGGACGGTGTTGTTGCACGATGATGTTATTGCGAGTCAGTTGCAATAACGTGGCTGTCACCAGCGGTTCCCAACCTATCCCAGCCCGGCTACGAACACCTCAGGGACAGGGCACCGTCAACCAGGCGGCAGCCTCGACCAGGCGGCACCATCCACCCGAAGGAGCGACCCGTGCACGTCCCCGACGGATTCCTCGACGCACCGACGTCGATCGGCACCGCAGTCGTGGCCGCCGGTGGGGTGGCGCTGGCCCTGCGTGGAGCCCGTCGCGAGCTCGACGACCGCACCGCACCGCTCGCCGGACTGGTCGCGCTGTTCATCTTCTGCACGCAGCTGCTCAACTTCCCGATCGCCGCAGGCACGTCGGGCCACCTGCTCGGGGGCGCCCTCGCTGCGGTCCTGGTCGGACCGTGCACGGCGACCCTGTCGATCACCGTGGTCCTGCTGGTCCAGGCGACCCTGATGGCTGACGGCGGGATCACCGCGCTCGGCACCAACATCACCCTGATGGGGCTGGTCGGGGTGTGGACCGGCTGGCTGGTGTTCATCGCCCTGCGCCGGGTGCTGCCCCAGCGCCCCCTGTGGGTGGTGCCCGCCGCAGCCGTCGCAGCGCTGGTCTCCGTGCCCACGGCCGCCTTGGCGTTCTCCGTCCTCTTCGACGTGGGCGGCACGGTGGACGTGCCGTTCGCGACCGTCGCCACGGCCATGGTCGGGGTGCACGCCATCATCGGCATCGGCGAGGCGATCATCAGCGCCCTGGCCGTCCTGAGCATCGTCGCCGTGCGACCCGACCTCGTCCACGGAGCCCGGCCGAACCTCCAGCACCGCACCCTGACCATCCGCGAAGGGGTGCCCGCGTGACCGCTCCCCGACCTCGCGTCTCGACCCGACGCCTCATGGCGGTCGGCATCCTGGTGTGCCTCTTCCTCGCGGGGGTGGTCTCCTACTACGCCTCCAGCCACCCCGACGGGCTCGAGTTCGTCGCCAAGGACAAGGGTTTCGCCGGCTCGGCCGCGCCCCACGCCAGCGACGACTCCCCGTTCGCGGGCTACGCGACGCGTGGCATCGACAACGCCCGGGTGTCCGGCGGCGTGGCCGGCATCGTCGGTGGCGCGCTCGTCTTCGTGATCGCCGGCGGGCTCTTCCTGGCCGTGCGTCGACGCGACGACGGCACCGGGCACGCGGAGGCCGGCGTCGACACGGTCGGCGGCCACCCCGAGCGGGACGGCGACTGACATGGGCGCGGGACACGGCCACCACCTTCATTTCCACGGGCACTCCCCCGTCCACCACCTGCCGGCGCACCTCAAGATCCTCGCCCTGGTGGGTTTCGTCCTGACCGTCGTCCTCACCCCGCGCACCGCCTTCGCCGCGTATGCCGTCTACCTCCTCCTCGTGCTCGTCGCCCAGCGTGCGTCCCGGGTGCCGTTCGGCTACTTCGCCAAGCGGATGGTGGTCGAGGTGCCCTTCGTGCTGTTCGCGCTGCTGATGCCGTTCGTCGCCACTGGCCCCCGCCTCACCGTGGGTCCGCTGCGGCTGTCCGAGCACGGGCTGATCGGCGCCTTCGCCCTGCTGGCCAAGGGCACGCTGGGGGTGATGGCGTCGCTGGTGCTGGCGACCACCACCGAGCCGCGCCACGTGGTCGCCGGTCTGGAGCGGCTCCGGCTGCCCGGCCAGCTCGTGCAGATCATGGGCTTCATGGTCCGCTACCTCGAGGTCGTGACCGGCGAGGTGTCACGGATGAAGGTCGCCCGCGAGTCGCGTGGCTTCCAAGCCCGGTCGGTGCGCGCGTGGCCGGTGCTCGCGTCCACTGCCGGCGCCCTGTTCATCCGCTCCTACGAGCGTGGCGAGCGGGTCCACCTGGCCATGCTCTCCCGCGGCTACACCGGGTCGTTGCCGGTGACCCACCCGGTGACGGCGACACCCGCGCAGTGGCGCGTGGCCGGCATACTCCCCGCCGCGGCCCTGGCGACCCTGCTCGTGGTGGCGACCCGGTGACCACGCCGGTGCTCGACGTGCGCGGGCTGGCCTACGCCTATCCCGACGGACACCAAGCGCTGTTCGGCGTGAATCTCCATGTGCACCAAGGGGAACGTGTCGCCCTCCTCGGACCCAACGGCGCGGGCAAGACCACCCTGGTGCTCCACCTCAACGGCATCCTCACGGCCGGTGCCGGGTCGGTCTCGGTGTCCGGCCTGCCGGTGACCGAGCCCAACCTCATGGAGGTGCGCCGGCGGGTGGGCGTGGTCTTCCAGGATCCTGACGACCAGCTCTTCATGCCGTCCGTGCGGGCCGACGTGGAGTTCGGGCCGGCCAACCTCGGCCTCCGTGGCGCGGCGCTCGAGGCCCGGGTGGTCGCCGCCCTTGAACAGGTCGGGATGCTCGACTTCATCGACCGACCACCGCACCACCTGTCGTTCGGTCAGCGTCGACGGGTCGCGGTGGCCACCGTGCTCGCGATGGAGCCCGAGATCCTGGTGCTCGACGAGCCCTCGTCGAACCTCGACCCCGCGTCGCGACGGGAGCTGGCCGACATCATCCGGTCCCTGGACGTGACCGTCCTCATGGTCACCCACGACCTCCCCTACGCCTACGAGCTCTGCCCCCGCTCGGTGGTCCTGTCCGACGGGGTCGTGGTCGCGGACGGCGCGACGCGGGAGGTGCTGACCGACGACGCCCTGATGTCGGCGCACCGGCTCGAGCTGCCGTTCGGGTTCGACCCGCGGACCATCCCCACCCCCTAGCGGGGTCCGGGCTCCCACGCGGCCTCGTCGGCGCCGTAGCGGCGCCCCACCCACGCGAACTCCCGCGGGGCGTCGTCGAGCGTGAACGCCGGACGAGCCTGCACGACGTGCCCGTATGCCGTGTCGAACCCGACCGTCCACGGGCCCAGGTCGTCGACTGGCTCGACTCCCCCGTCGAGGGCGTCGGTCTGCAGCAGCCAGTGGGCGGTGCGCGCCAGGTGCGCCTCCACCCGCCAGGTGCCGCCCTCCTCGGCGCGGCGGCGCAGCGCTGACAGCACGCCCGCCGCGAGGAGGTAGCCGGTCGCGTGGTCGAGCGCCTGGGCGGGGAGCGCGCCCGGCGTCCGTCCGTCGCGGGACTCGAGCACGGCGATGCCGGTGGCCGCCTGCACGATGCTGTCGAAGCCGCGGCGCCCGCCCCACGGCCCGCTCGGCGTCCACGCACTCAGGCTGGCGCAGACGAGGTGGGGGTGCTGCTCGGCGAGGTGCTCGGGGTCGAGGCCGAAGGCTGCCAGCGCCCCGGGCCGGTAGCCGGTGACCAGGACGTCGGCCGCCGCCAGCAGGTCGTGGAGGCGGTGGCGGGCATGCTCGTCCTGCAGGTCCACGAGGGTCGAGCGCTTGCCGGAGTCCGTGTCGAGGTGCAGCACGTCCAGCTCGGGGAGGTGGGGGCTGTCGACCCGCAGCACGTCGCACCCCAGCTGGGCCAGCGCCCTCGTCGCCACGGGGCCGGCGAGGACGCGCGTGAGGTCGAGGACGCGAGGCCGGACCGGCGTGGGCATCGGGTCCGTCGTGGCGACCGAACGCACCGCCAGGACGTCGTGGCGCGCGATCGCGTGGGCCTGTTCGGACGCCATCCACTCGGTGATCGTCCGGACCCGGACGGCGATGCCGTGGTCGGCGGTGACGACGTCCTCGAGAGCCTGCGCCGGCCGGTCGGCGATCGCCGAGCTGGCGTCGTGGCGGGTGGCGCCGTCGGGCAGCCCGAGGGCCCGCAGCAGTCGCACCCGGTGGTGGGGATAGTTGGCGTGCGTGCGGACCCAGCCATCGCTCGCCTCGAAAAAGCCTGACAGCGCTGCGAATCCGGGCTCGCGCGCGCCGTCGATGGTCTGCACCTGGTCGTTCCGGAAGGACACCGACACCTGACGAGGGTCGACCCGCACCCGCTGCGCACCCCGCAGCGCGGCGCCGGCCAGCCCGGCGGCAGCGACCGCTCCGCAGGCGAGGGTGTTCACCGGGAGTTCGGAAGGAAGGGCGCCGCCGGGCGCGAGCTGGAGGTGCGCCGCCGCATACCCCTCGTCGAGGCCCAGGGCCGGGAGCACCTCGCGCAGCAGGTGGTTCACACGTCGACTCTAGAACCCCCGGGAGACCTCGTCGTCCTGGCTGCTCGCCGGTGCCTCAGCGGCTCGCCGGTGCGTCAGCGGCTCGCCGGTGCGTCGGCGACGGCCTGGGCCTTCCACGCGGCGTACTCGGTCCGCAGGCAGGTGCCGCAGGGGCGGTAGCCCGCGGCGACGGCGGTCGCCGCGTCCGCGAAGAAGACCCGGTGCTGGACGTAGCCGCCCTGGCGGATGGCGCGCAGCGCGGACGGGCAGTCGAGGCGTCCGTAGAGCTTGCCCCGGCGGTTGCCACCCAGCGTCCCGGGCACCTCACTCTCGCAAGGCTTTCCGTCAGCGCCGATGAGCGTGAACACGGTGGCCTAGTAGCCCTCCGGAAGGAGCTCGCCGACCGGAGTGCTGGGCTCGATCCGGTTGGCCGCAGGCGCCAGGGGGCAGACCCAGCGGTAGTCGTAGACGCACGACGGGTTGTACGCGAAGTTGAGGTCGACCACCCACCGGCCGTCGTCGTCGCGACCCAGGTCGGTGCCCTTGACCGTGTCGAGCAGGTAGCGACCGGCACCGTAGGTCTCGGTGCCCGCCGAGCCGTCGCGCACCGGCAGGAAGATGCCGCCGCCGTAGGAGTTGAGCCACCACACGTCGAGCGTGCCGAGTCCGTCGAGGGTGACCCGACCGGCGCCGGTGAACGGGACCACCCCGTCGGTCGCGGACCGGAACTCCCATGGCTGCTGGGCGTCTGCGTCGTCCTCCCCCACCGCCTGCACCTCGACGACGAACCGGTAGGCCGCGTCGTACGCCGCGTGCCGCAGCTGCTGGCCCTCGCGCCGGGGCGAGGCAGGGTGGTCGAGGAAGAGCTCGGACCGTCGCTCGACCCAGAGCGCGTGGGAGGTGGCCGGGTCCGGCTCGGCCCGCACCGCGGCATACAGGGCATGCACCTCACGCCGCCACGACGCGACGTCAAGGGCACCGGGGTACTCCAGCTCGTCCTGCCCTTCGAGGTCGCTGCCTTCGTGGTCGCTCACTCGCCGATCGTAGGCGCCTCGCCCTGCTCCGTCGTCCCCACCCAGCGTGGGTCGCTCCCCAGCACGTACCCGGACTGGACCAACAGAGCCGTGACGTGCCCTGCCGACAGGTCGGCTTCGGGCGCGGTCAGAACGGCGGGGGTCCCAGGATGACGATCGCGCCAGTGGCCGCGGCCGCTGAGGCGACGCGCTCAAAGTCAGGAGGCGGCGGCTCCGCGAGCCCGGCCGGGTCGCTTGCCTGCCGGTAGAAGGCTTCCCCTGTGCCGGGAGTCTGGAGGCAGAGCATCCGCGCCGTTGGCGTCGTCACCATGAAGGCGTGCGGTATGCCGCGCGGGATGATCGCGATGCCGCCCGCCGCAAGGGTCTGCTCGTGACCGGCGACGTGAAGGCGCACCTCGCCGTCGAGCATGTAGAAGGTCTCGTCCGCCTCAGGGTGCTGGTGCAGCGGGGTCACCTTGCCCGCGTCCAGGAGGTCCTCGAAGAGGAGGTACGCGCCACCGGTCTCGTCCTCGGTGGCCAGCCAGGTGTGCACTCCCCCGCCGCAGAACCAGCGACGCTCACCCGCTCCGTCCGCTCGCAGTGTCGTTGCCAGCGTCGCCATGAAGAGACCCACCTTCTTCGTGGGACTCATGTCCCATGATGAGATTAGGGTACCGTGAAACTCGTGTCAACGCCCTATGAGCTCACCGGTCGATCCCGCCAGAAGGTGCGAACCCGCGACGCGCTGGTCGCCGCCGCGCGTGATCTCGTCGCGCAAGGTGGAACCGCGCCAACCGTCGAGTCGGCCGCTGAGGCGGCATCGGTCTCGCGCACGACCGCCTACCGGTACTTCCCCACTCAGAAGGCTCTGCTGGTCGCTGCGCATCCCGAGATCAGCGCGAAGACCCTCGTCCCTGAGGACGCCGGCGACGACCCGGAGACCCGACTCCTGGGCGCGGTCGACGCCTTCATCAGGATCGTCGTGGACACCGAGCACCAACAGCGAACCATGCTGCGGCTCTCGCTGGACCCGGACATCTCGCGCGAGTCACTGCCGCTCCGTCAGGGGCGCGCCATCACGTGGTTCGAGGAGGCCCTCGCCCCCCTGCGTCCGCGCCTCTCCGACGCTGAGATCCATTCACTGGCACTGTCCGTCCGCAGCGCCGTCGGCATCGAGTCGCTGGTCTGGTTCACCGACATCGCTGGGCTCACCCGCGAGGAGGCGGCCCATCGGATGCACTGGTCCGCGCGAGCCCTCCTTCGGCAGACGCTCGCGGAAGCCGGTCTCGGGAGCTCGACCGGCTGACGCTCAGGCGCGTGGCCACCGCAGGGGGCCAGCGCGCCCACGGCGTCTGCGTAGAATTGCCGCGCTCGCCGGAGTGGTGGAACTGGTAGACACGCGGCACTTAGGATGCCGTGCCTTAGGCGTGGGGGTTCGAGTCCCCCCTCTGGCACCAATGCCTGACGTGTGGGGCTCAGCCGAGGAGCTCGCGCAGGTGCGGGACCATGGCGCGGAAGGCCTTGCCGCGGTGCGAGATGGCGTTCTTCTCCTCGGGGCTCAGCTCTGCCGCGTGGCGGGTGTCGCCCTCCACGACCAGGACCGGGTCGTAGCCGAAACCGTTGGCGCCCTTGGCCTCGCGCGCCAGCGACCCCGCCATCCGGCCCTCCGTCGCGCGGACCGTGCCGTCGGGCAGGGCGAGCACCGCAGCGCAGACGAAGGCCGCGGCGCGGTGCTCGTCCTTGACGTCGGCGACCTGGGCCAGCAGCAGGTCGAGGTTCGCCCGGTCGTCGCCGTGCCGCCCCGACCAGCGCGCCGAGAAGATGCCCGGCGCACCACCGAGCACGTCGACCGCGAGGCCGGAGTCGTCGGCGAGCGACGGCAGGCCGGTGTGGGCGGCGAGCGCCACGGCCTTGAGGCGGGCGTTGCCCTCGAAGGTCACCTCGTCCTCGACGACGTCGGGCGCACCGTCGAACTCGGACGCCCCGACGATCTCCAGGCCGAGCTCCTCGCACACGTCGGCGAGGATCGCCCGCAGCTCGCCGACCTTGTGGTCGTTGCGGGTGGCAAGGACGACCCGGCACACAGGCTGCGCTGACATCAAAGGACGCGCTCGCGCGGGGTCGTGGCGAGCGCCTCCTGCTGCTTGAGGGTGAGGTCGGCGCACCCGACGGTGGCCTTGTCGAGCAGGAGGTTGAGCATCTCGCGGTCGAAGGGCGCACCCTCGGCGGTGCCCTGCACCTCGACGAACCGCCCGTCGCCGGTCATGACGACGTTCATGTCGGTCTCGGCCGTGGAGTCCTCGGGGTAGTCGAGGTCGATGACGGCCTCCCCGTTGACGATGCCCACGGAGACCGCCGCGATCGAGCCGGTCAGGGGCTGGGCGTCCTTGCGGATCAGGCCCTTGGCGCGAGCGTCCTCGATGGCGTCGACCAGGGCGACGTAGGCGCCGGTGATCGAGGCGGTGCGGGTGCCGCCGTCGGCCTGGAGGACGTCGCAGTCGAGCACGATGGTGTTCTCGCCCAGGGCCTTGGTGTCGATGATGGCGCGGAGGCTGCGACCGATGAGCCGGCTGATCTCGTGGGTGCGCCCGCCGACCTTGCCCTTGCGGGACTCGCGGTCGGAGCGGGTGTTGGTCGACCGCGGGAGCATCTCGTACTCCGAGGTCACCCAGCCGGTGCCCTTGCCCTTGAGCCAGCGCGGCACGCCCTCGGTGAACGACGCCGCCACCAGCACCCGGGTGCGGCCGAACTCCACGAGCACGCTGCCCTCGGCGTGGTCGAGCCAGTTGCGCGTGATGCGCACCTCGCGGGTCTGGTCAGGGGTGCGTCCGTCGTGGCGAGTCATGCGGCAAGGCTAACGGGGGCGTGCCGGGCGTCGGTGGCCCGGCCTAGGGTGGGAGCCATGGCTGACACCACTCGTCTCGGCGCCCACGTCGACTCGGCCGACCCCGTCACCGCTGCCCAGGAGCGCGGCGCCGGGTTGAGCCAGTTCTTCCTCGGCAACCCGCAGGGCTACAAGGGTCCTGAGTACGCCTACGAGGGTGGGCCGGAGGCGTTACGGGCTGCTGCGGAGGCCGCCGACGTCGACCTCTACATCCACGCCCCCTACCTCATCAACGTCGCCTCGACGAACAACCGCATCCGCATCCCCAGCCGCAAGCTGCTCCAGCAGTTCATCGACGCGGGTGCGCTCATCGGGGCCAAGGGGCTCATCGTCCACGGCGGCCACGTCGAGCAGGCCGCTGACGTCGACAAGGGCATCGACAACTGGCGCAAGGCGATCGAGGCCACCGACCTCAAGATCCCGCTCCTGCTGGAAAACACCGCAGGCGGCGACAACGCCATGGCGCGCACGCTCGAGCGCATCGCCCGGGTCTGGGACGCGATCGGCACTGCCGAGGGGTCCGACAACGTCGGCTTCTGCCTCGACACCTGCCACGCCCACGCCGGCGGCATCCCCCTGGCCACCGCGGTCGACGACCTCCGGGCCATCACGGGTCGGATCGACCTGGTCCACTGCAACGACAGCCGCGACGAGTTCGACTCCGGAGCCGACCGGCACACCAACCTCGGCGAGGGACTCATCGACCCCGACGAGCTGGTGGGCGCGGTGCGGGCAGCCGGGGCCCCCGTCGTCATCGAGACCCGTGGCGGGCTCGAGGGGCAGCAGGCCGACCTGGACTGGCTCCGCGCTCGGCTCTGACCCGGGTGGAGACCGCTCAGTCGACCAGCGGGTGGGTGGCGAGGAACCGGCGGATGTGCTCGCGCGGCTGGTCGGCCAGGTGCGGGCCGTGGGTGAAGGCCGCCGTCGAGTAGTCCAGCTCGGCGAGCCGGTGGGCGGTCTTCTGGGTCAGGGCGAAGTTGGAGCAGAACGACTTGATCGGCCAGCGCAGTCCGCGGACGTTGAAGATCGAGTCACCGGTGATGAGCACCCCCGACTCGCGGTGCAGGTATGCCGCGTGGCCGGGTGAGTGCCCGGGAGTGTGCACGACCTCGAGACCACCGGCGACGTCGAGCACCTGGCCGTCGGTCAGCCGCTCCCCCACGGTGACCGGCGGGAACCCGTTGGTGCCCATCAGCCTGGTCATGATCCTGGCCACGAGGAACGACTGGTCACGCTCGGCCGTGTGCCCGGCCTCGGCGTACGGGGCGTCGTCCTCGTGGATGCCGAAGTCGCGCCCGGTCTGCTGGGCCACGTGCGCCGCCCCGCCGGCGTGGTCGGGGTGGGCGTGCGTCAGGAGCAGCCGCGTGACGTCCGACGGGCCGGAGCCGATCGACGCGAGGGCGGCCATCACCTTGGGCCCGGACTGCTTGATGCCCATGTCGACCAGCGTCACCTGGCCGTCGGCGTCACGGAGGATGAAGCCGTTGACGAAGTCCCCGAGGAGGGGGATGCGCCAGACACCGGACGCGATGGGGACGGCTGCCGCTCTGGCCATGCTGCGAGCCTAGGCGATCACCTGCCACCCCGCCCTTCTCCACTTCTGGCCGCCCATGCCGCACCGACTGCCCCTGAGGCGGCCCGCACGCGGCACGCGTGGCCGGAAGTGCGCGGGGAGCCGGTCAGTCGGCGAGGTCCGGGGGCCAGACGAGGGTGAACCGCTCGAAGCAGACCTCCAGGTCCTCGGAGAACGCGATGCCGAGCCCGGCACACTGGCGCTCGTAGGCCGCGCGGTGACCGTCGAGCCAGGTCTGCAGGGTGCGGTCGTACTCCCCCTCGTCCCACGCGAACCGGGTGTCGACGCTGTGGAACGGGCCGAGCCGCAGCTCCGTGGTGCGCAGCACGGCACGGGGCACCCCGGCTCCGTCGCAACAGACCCAGTAGGCCCCCAGCGGTGGGAACGGGTCGCCCGACGCGAGGTATCCCGCGACGAGGGTGGCGGTGGCCCGCTTGGCACCCCCGACGATGAGGCCAAGGATCTCGTCGGCGACCTCGGGCGTGCTGCCGAAGCAGATCACCTCGGTGTCGTCGCGGCGTGGGACCTCGGGGTGGGCGGCGAGGAAGTCGTCGTACATCCGCAGGCCGGCGTCCCGGTCGACGGGCACGGAGGGGCCAGTCGGGTCCCCGCTCACGAGCTGCCGCCCACCTCGTAGGTCGCGCCCTGGAAGGCCACGTCCAACGGACCGGACCAGATCGCGGCGGCCTCCGCGCGGCATACCTCGGGGTCGTTCCACGGCGGGATGTGGGTGAGGACGAGGCGACGGACACCCCCGGCCGCGACCGCTGCGGCGGCGGCGCGTCCACCCGACAGGTGGATGCCCTGGGTGTCGTCGCGCCCCTCGACGAACGCGCTGTCGGTCAGCGCGAGGTCGGAGCCGGCCAGGAGCGGGGTCAGGGCCTCGCAGGTGTCGGTGTCGCCCGTGTAGGCGATCACCGCGCCGTCGGCTTCGACGCGGAAGCCGTAGGCCTCGACCGGGTGGTTCACCCGGTATGCCGTGATGGTGAACGGACCGACGCGACTCACCTGGGTGTCGGCCAGCTCGTGCACGGCGAACTCGTTGGTCATGCCCCCGTGCTCGAGGCCGTGGTACATCAGCGCGAAGCGCTCGTCGGCGCCGGAGGGCGCATGCACCGGGAGCTGGCCCTCGACCGGGCCGCTCGGGCGGTACTTGCGCGTGACGTAGAGGCCGCAGACGTCGACGCAGTGGTCGGGGTGCAGGTGGCTGATGAAGACGGCGTCGAGGTCGGCGAGGTCGACGTAGCGCTGGAGCGGGCCGAGGGCGCCGTTGCCGAGGTCGAGGACGATCGACCAGGAGCGCCCCTGGTGGTCAGCCTGGATGAGGTAGGAGGAGGCGGGGGACGCGGGCCCGGCGAAGGAGCCGGAGCAGCCGACCACGGTGAGCCTCATCGAGCCACCACGACCGTCCGCACCACGGAGTTGCCGTAGACGTCGCCGACCTCCGGCCCGAGGAACCGGCGGGCCAGAGCCCGGAACTCCTCGGCATCGCCGGTGGTGGTGAACCCGTGCTCGGGTGCGGGCAGGTGGCCCGGCCGAAGCAGGTCGCGGTCCGCGAGCACCCGGTAGACGTCCTTGGCGGTCTCGTCGGCGGAGGAGACCAGCGTGACGCCGTCGCCCATCACGTAGGAGATCGCGCCCGTCAGCAGCGGGTAGTGCGTGCAGCCGAGCACCAGGGTGTCGACGTCGCGGTCGACGAGCGGCGCCAGGTAGTCCCTCGCGACGTCGATGACCTCCGGGCCACTGGTGACGCCGGACTCGACGAACTCGACGAACCGCGGGCAGGGCACGCTGGTGACCTCGAGGTGTGGGGCGGCGGCGAAGGCGTCGACATAGGCGCCGGACTGGTGTGTGCCCCGCGTGGAGATGACGCCGACCCGGTGGTTGCGGGTGGCGCGGGCAGCGCGACGGACCGCAGGCCGGATGACCTCAACCACCGGCACCTCGTAGCGCTCGCGGGCGTCGTGGAGGACGGCCGCGCTCGCGGTGTTGCACGCGATGACGAGGGCCTTCACGCCGTGGTCGACCAGGCGGTCGAGGCACTCGAGCGCGAACTCCCGGGACTCGGCGATCGGCCGTGGTCCGTAGGGCGCACGGGCCGTGTCGCCGAAGTAGGCGATCGACTCGTGGGGCAGCTGGTCGAGGACGGCCCGGGCAACGGTCAGCCCGCCATAGCCCGAGTCGAAGATCCCGATGGGTGCGTCCGCCACGGGGTCAAGGCTAGGTGCCGACCCCGGTCTCGTCCTCATCCTTCCGGCGTCTCGTGTGTCACACGGTCGCTCTCTCATGCAAAAGGCGAGTTAGCGCCGCGGCTGGCGGCGCTAACTCGCCTTTTGCATGAGTGGTCACCGGGAGGTCAGGGCGCCAGCGCGTGCGCCAGCGTCTCCTGGAGCCAGGTGAGGAAGTCGTAGACGGCCAGGGCGTAGACCGCGGGGTCGTCGTCCTCGAGGCCGGACACCTGCTCCTCCAGCAGCTCCATGTCGTCGTCGTGCTTGAGCCCGAGCCGCTCCCCCAGCACGAGGCGCACGTCGGTCAGGGCGATGAGCAGGGCGAGGGCCTGCGGCTGCTCGAGGGAGATCTTCTGGTCGTCGATGGCGGCCAGGGCCGTGATCGCCGTCGTCAGGTTGGCCGCCTTGCGCGCCCGGAGCCCGTCCTCGGTGAGGCGGCGGAACTCCGCGGCCACCTGCTCGTCCTCGCGGTTCGCCGTGGGGAAGATGCGCTCGAGGGCGGGGTCGCGCGGCTGCGGGACGGAGCCGGAGAGCTCGGGCACCTGGTCGGCCGCGGACAGCGAGATGCCCATCCCGATGCTGCCCAGCCCGGCCACGATCCGGTCGAACTCGTCCTCGTCGGTCGGGTCGGTCGGGTCGGTCGGTTCGGTCCCGAGGTCGGGCTCCGGCTCGGGCTCGACCAGCTCGAGCACCTGTTCCATCAGCCCGACCACCAGCCCACGCTCGACGGCGTCGAGCTTGGCGACGAACCGCCCGTCGCGGCGTTTGAACCCGCGGGCCACGTCAGCTGTCCTTCTGGAAGGTGGCCCACAGGCCGTAGCCCTGGAGTGCCTCGGTGTCGGTCTCCATGCGTTCGCGGGCGCCGGTCGACACGACGGCGCGGCCCTTCACGTGGACGTCCATCATCAGCCGCTCGGCCTTGGCCTTGGAGTAGCCGAAGTAGGTCTGGAAGACGAACGTCACGTAGGACATCAGGTTGACCGGGTCGTTCCACACCAACGTGATCCACGGGACATCCACCTCCGCCAGCTCGTCGGTGGAGACACTCTCCTGCTGCACGGGCGCGATGGACATCACCGCAGTTGACGTCATGGAGGGGACAGCATGGGGCACGGGTCCACCTTAGGCTGCGACCGTGACCCCGCGTTCACCCAGCACCGCCCTGTTGACCGACCACTACGAGCTCACGATGCTCGAAGCCGCCCTGCGCAGCGGGGCGGCCTCGCGCCGCTGCGTCTTCGAGGTGTTCGCCCGCCGGTTGCCCGACGGTCGTCGCTACGGCGTGGTGGCCGGCACCGGTCGGCTGCTCGACGCGATCGAGCGCTTCCGCTTCGCGGACGATGAGCTCGAGCACCTGCGCGAGGTCGTGGACGAGCCCACCCTGGCCTTCCTCGCCGACTACCGCTTCGACGGCGACGTCTGGGGGTATGCCGAGGGCGAGAGCTACTTCCCCGGCTCACCGGTGCTCGTGGTCGAGTCCGACTTCGCCCACGGGGTGGTCCTGGAGACGCTCGTCCTCAGCATCCTCAACCACGACAGCGCGATCGCCTCAGCGGCGTCGCGGATGACGTCGGCGGCGGGCGACCGGCCCTGCATCGAGATGGGGTCGCGCCGCACGCACGAGGAGGCGGCGGTGGCCGCCGCCCGCGCGGCATACCTCGCCGGGTTCGCCACCACCTCCAACCTGGAGGCAGGACGCCGGTTCGGGGTGCCGACGGCGGGCACCGCCGCGCACGCCTTCACACTCCTGCACGACGACGAGCGGGGGGCCTTCACGGCCCAGATCGCGGCGCTCGGCAAGGGCACCACGCTGCTCGTGGACACCTACGACGTGGCGACCGCGGTGGCCCTCGCCGTCGAGCTGGCCGGGCCCGAGCTCGGTGGCGTGCGGCTCGACTCGGGTGACCTGCTGGCGCAGGCCCGCGAGGTGCGCGAGCAGCTCGACCGGCTCGGCGCCACGCAGACCCAGATCGTGGTGACCAGCGACCTCGACGAGTACGCCATCGCCGCGCTGGCCGCGGGCCCGGTGGACCGCTACGGCGTGGGCACGTCCCTGGTCACCGGCTCTGGCGCCCCGACCGCCGGCATGGTCTACAAGCTGGTGGCCCGGAGCGACGACGACGGCGTCATGGTCGGGGTCGCCAAGAAGAGCAAGGACAAGGCGTCGGTCGCCGGGCGCAAGTACGCGCTGAGGAGGCGCAACGCCAGGGGCATCGCCGACGCCGAGGTGCTCGGCATCGGCGAACCGCCGGTCGACGACGGCGACGACCGCGAGCTGCTCGTCCCCTTGATGACGTCCGGACGCACCGTCTCGACGTCGACCCTCGAGGACGCCCGAGAGCGCCACGCCGCGTCCCTGGCCGAGCTCCCCCGGGCTGCCCTGCGGCTGCAGCGCGGCGAGCCCGCCATCCCCACGGTCTACGAGGACTGACCACGCGTCGGCCCGCGGTGGGCAGTAGCGTCGCGGCATGAGCCGCGCGCTGGTCATCGTCGACGTGCAGAACGACTTCTGTGAGGGCGGCTCGCTCGCCGTCGCGGGAGGAGCGGAGGTGGCGCGACGAGTCAGCGAGCACGTGGTCGCCCACCTCGACGACTACGCCGCGATCGTCGCCACGGCCGACTGGCACGAGGATCCGGGCGCGCACTTCTCGACCGACCCCGACTTCGTGGACAGCTGGCCGGCACACTGCCGGGTCGGCAGTGACGGCGCGCTCTTCCACCCCGCTGCCGGGCCCGCATTCGAGCACGTCGAGGCGATCTTCCGCAAGGGTCACCACAGCGCCGCCTACAGCGGTTTCGAGGGTTTCACCGTCGAGGCCGACCGCAAGGTCGCCCTCGCCGACTGGCTGCGCGACCGGGCCATCGAGCAGGTCGACGTCGTGGGGATCGCCACCGACCACTGTGTCCGCGCCACGGCTCTCGACTCCGCGGACGAGGGCTTCGAGACGACCGTGCTGCTCGACCTCACCGCGGGCGTCGCCGCCGAGACCACGAGGGCAGCCCTGGCCGAGCTCGCCGCCGCCGGGGTGGAGACAACCGGCGCACCGGCCTGACGGCTCAGGCGGCCACCGGGCCTGACGGCTCACGCGCCCCCTGACTGAAGGTTTACCGGGACGACACACGGGCACCCTCATCGCGAAACAGGCGGTCCCTAGCGTGGCGGCGTGGACCAGGACCCCGATGCTGCCGCCGGACCGCGGACGGCGTCCGCGCGGGTGGCGTCGGCGCGGGTGGCGTCGGCGCGGATGGCGCCCCACCTGGTGGCGCTCTGCGGCCTCAAGCACGTGCCGACCCGGCACGGAGCGGCCATCACGGTCGCGGGCGTGGCCCTTGCACTGTTCCGCGCCGGCGACCGGGTCTGGGCGGTCCACGACCACAACCCCTACACCGGGTGCGGCGTCGCCGGTGGCCGGATGTCACGGGTCGGCCGCACGCCGGTCGTCGTGTCGCCGATGTACCACCTCGTGTTCGACCTGCGGACCGGCGCCTGCCTGAATGCGGTCGACCTCCCGCAACAGCGTCTGCGCACCGTCCCGGTGGAGGTGGTCGCGGACGTCGTCCACGTCGACCTGACTGACCTCCGGGCTGACCAGCTCCACCGCGCCGACCGGGCCGTCGCCGCCCGTGTCAGCGCCTAGTCAGCGGGCACCCGCCCCGTCGATCTCCCCACTTCTGGCCAGCCGTGCGCCTTCGGACCCCGGGTCCGGGCCCCGCGTGCCGCCTGCGTGGCCAGAAGTCGGGGAGGGGTCGCAGTTCTCACAACCACTCGGGACCCCTTGTGCGGCAATGGTTACGGAGCCTTTACGGCAGTCGTCGGGACGGGAAACACGGTCTTGCCACGCTGACTGCGTGACCACGAACCTGAGCCCCGACCCCACGACCGCGACGTCGCCGACCACGACCACGCCGCCCCCGTCGTCCACCACCACGGCCGCCCCCACGCACCGCAGCGGCCGCTGGATCGACCACTGGGATCCCGAGGACCCCACCTTCTGGCGCGGCGGCGGCCGCGCGATCGCCCGTCGGAACCTGACCCTGTCGGTGTTCGCCGAGTTCCTCGGCTTCTGCGTCTGGGCCCTGTGGAGCGTCGTCGTGCCGCTGCTCCCCGGCGCGGGCTTCAGCCTGACCCTCGACCAGCAGTTCTGGCTGATCGCCGTGCCGAGCCTGGTGGGCGCGACGGTGCGGATCCCCTACACCTTCGCGGTACCGCGCTTCGGTGGCCGCAACTGGACCATCATCTCGGCCCTCCTGCTGCTCCTGCCGGCGTCGGCCCTCGCATGGGTCGTGAGCGACCCGTCGTCGTCGTTCGGGCTGCTGCTCACCTGCGCCGCGCTGGCCGGCTTCGGCGGCGGCAACTTCGCCTCCTCGATGACCAACATCTCCTTCTTCTTCCCGGAGGCCGAGAAGGGCAAGGCCCTGGGGCTCAACGCCGCCGGCGGCAACCTCGGCACCGGCCTCGTGCAGCTGGTCGTGCCCGCTGTCATCGTCATCGGCGCCGGGACGCACCTCGAGCGGGCCGGGCTGATGTTCATCCCGCTGGCCATCCTCGCGGCCGTCCTGGCCTGGCGGGGCATGGACAACCTCACGGGCGCCAAGGCGGACTACCGCAGCTTCGCGGCTGCCACCCGCAACCGGCACACCTGGATCATCTCGTTCCTCTACATCGGCACCTTCGGGTCGTTCATCGGCTACTCGGGGGCCTTCCCGACCCTGCTCAAGACCCAGTTCCCCGAGACGCCCACGACGATCGCCTTCCTGGGCGCGCTGATCGGGGCGCTGACCCGACCGCTCGGTGGCATCGTGGCCGACCGGCTCGGTGGTGCCCGCGTCACGATCGCCTCGTTCACCCTCCTCATGGTCGGTGCGATCGGTGCCATCGAGGGTCTGAAGTCGCACAGCTTCGTCGTGTTCTTCGGGTCGTTCCTCGTCCTGTTCGTGGGTGCCGGTATCGGCAACGGCGCGACCTACCGGATGATCCCTGCGGTCTTCCGCGCCGGTGTCAGCGCCGACCGCCTCCCCCTCGCCCGCAAGACGGCCGCCGGGTGCATCGGCATCGCCGGCGCAGTCGGCGCCTACGGAGGCTTCTTCATCCCCCGTGGCTTCGCGATGGCCAAGGAGACCTACGGCTCGCTCGTGCCTGCGCTGTGGGTGTTCGTGGTCGCCTACGCCCTCATGGCGGCAACGACGTATGCCGTGTACGCGCGGCGCGGCTCCGCCCTCGCCGCCGAGTCGATCTGAGCCGGGAATCCTGTTGACCCCCATTCCCCGCGCCACCGGCAGCCCGACTCCCAGCGACAGCGCTGCTGGGAGCCCGGGTGTCGCCACCCACTGCCCGTACTGCGCCCTGCAGTGCGCCCAGACCCTGACGGCCACCCCCGGACTCGACGGTGCCAACGGCGTCACCGTCGAGGGCCGGGCCTTCCCCACGAACCGAGGAGGTCTGTGCCAGAAGGGCTGGACGAGCGGAGAGTTGCTCACGACTCACGACCGACTCACCACCCCGCTCGTCCGGGGGCACGACGGCGAGCTGGCGCCGTCGAGCTGGGAGGACGCCCTCGACCTCGTGGCAGATCGGCTGCTCGTCATCCGGCAGCAGTCCGGCCCGGACGCCGTCGCGGTGTTCGGTGGGGGCGGCCTCACCAACGAAAAGGCTTACCAGCTGGGCAAGTTCGCCCGGGTGGCCCTCGGCACCGCAAACATCGACTACAACGGGCGGTTCTGCATGAGCAGTGCCGCAGCCGCCGCCAACCGGTCGCTCGGGGTGGACCGGGGCCTGCCGTTCCCGCTGACCGACCTGGGCGGGGCCGACGCCATCCTCCTGCTGGGGAGCAACCTCGCCGAGACCATGCCTCCGTCGGTGGCCCACCTCGCCGAGGTGCGCGCTCGAGGAGGGCTCGTCGTCGTCGACCCGCGCCGCAGCGCCACCGCCGACCTCGCGGCGGACGAGCAGGGGCTGCACCTCCAGCCGGTGCCCGGCACCGACCTCGTGGTCCTCCTCGCACTGCAGCACGTGCTGCTCACCGAGGGCCTCGTGGACACCGACTACGTGGAGCGACGCACGAACGGGCTCGAGGACGTCCGGCGGCGCTCGGCGCTGTGGTGGCCGGAACGCGCCGAACAGGTGTGCGCCGTGCCCGCCGACGTCCTGCGCGACGCGGCCCGACTGCTCGCGGCCGCCAGCCCGTCCCGGGGCGGCGCCGGCGCCTTCGTGCTCACCGGCCGGGGGGTCGAGCAGTCCCGCCAGGGCACCGCCACGGTCTCGGCGGCCATCACGCTGTCGCTGCTGCTCGGGCTACCGGGCCGGGTGGGCAGCGGGTACGGCGCCGTCACCGGCCAGGGCAACGGCCAGGGTGGCCGCGAGCACGGGCAGAAGTCCGACCAGCTGCCCGGCTACCGCATGATCGACGACCCCGCGGCGCGCGCCCACGTGGCGAAGGTCTGGGGCGTGTCGCCGGAGTCGTTGCCCGGCAAGGGAATGCCCGCCGTCGAGCTGCTGGCCTCGCTCGGGACGGCCGACGGTCCGCGCGCGCTGCTGGTGCACGGCTCCAACCTCCTGGTCAGCGCCCCGAACGTCCACCGCGTGGCGGACCGCCTCGCGGCCCTCGACCTGCTCGTGGTCTGCGACTTCGTCCCCTCCGAGACGGCGTTGCTGGCCGACGTGGTCCTCCCCGTCACCCAGTGGGCCGAGGAGGAGGGCACCATGACCTCCCTCGAAGGTCGTGTCATCCGGCGACGCAAGGCGGTCGACCCACCCAGCGGCGTCCGCAGCGAGCTCTGGGTCTGGGCGCAGCTGGCGGCCCGCCTCGAGTCGGCGGGCACCTGGGACACCGAGCCGACCCTGGTCTTCGACGAGCTCGCCCGGGCCAGCCGCGGGGGCCGCGCCGACTACAGCGGCCTCAGCCACGCGCGGCTCGACGGCGACCAGGCCCTGCACTGGCCCTGCCCCGCCACCGCCGACGGGGAGCCCGACCACCCGGGCACCCCACGACTGTTCGCCGAGTCGTTCTCGACTCAGGACGGGCGGGCCCTGATGGTCGCGGTCGACCACCTCGGGCCGGCCGACGACCTGCGCCCCGACGCTCCCCTCTACCTCGTGACCGGCCGGGTCCTGCAGCACTACCAGTCCGGTGCCCAGACCCGGAGGGTCCCGGCCCTGGCCGGCGCCGTGTCCGGCGCCTTCGCCGAGGTCCATCCCCTGCTGGCCGCGCGGATCGGGATCGGGGACGGCGAGCGGGTGCGACTGACCACGGCACGGGGGTCGCTCGCCGTCCCGGCCAGGGTGACCGACTCGATCCGCCCCGACACGGTGTTCGTGCCCTTCCACTGGGCCGGCACCGGCAGCGTCAACCGGCTCACCAGCGACGCGACCGACCCCGTCTCGGGCATGCCCGAGTTCAAGGTCTGCGCCGTGGAGGTCACCTCCGCGCGGGTGCGGCCCGCAGCTTCGCCGCGACCGACGGCAGGGGTGTCGGCATGACCCGCCTCGTCGTCATCGGCAACGGCATGGTGGGCTCCCGGTTCGTCGAGGACCTGCTGGCCGCCGACACCAGCGGCCGCTACGACATCACCGTCGTCGGGGCCGAGGCGTGCGAGCCCTACAACCGGGTGCTGCTGAGCGAGGTCGTGGCAGGCAAGCACGACCTCGCCGCGCTCACCCTCCCCACCCCCACCAGTCCCCGGCTGACCGTGCTGCGCGGGGCGCCCGCCGCGCACCTCGACCGGGAGGACCGCGTCGTCGTGACCGCGGACGGCGTCCGACTGCGCTACGACCGCCTCGTGCTGGCCACCGGGTCGGCGGCCCGGGTGCCCCCGCTGCCGGGCCTGCGCAGTGCCGACCCACTGCACGGTGACGAACACCAGCACAGTGCCGACCCCCTGCGCACCGACGACCTGGCTGCCGGCGTCCACGCGCTGCGCACCATCGACGACGCGCGTGAGGTCGTGGCCGCCACCCTCAACGCGACCCGGGCCGTGGTGCTCGGCGGGGGCGTGCTCGGGATGGAGGCGGCCTGCGGTCTGGCCCGGCGTGGCGTCGTCGTCACCGTGGTGCACCCCGCGAGCACGCTCATGGAACGCCAGCTCGACGCCGAGGCAGGGCGGGTGGTGGAGCTCGCGATGGCGCGCCTGGGCATCGACCAGCGCGTCGGCGTCGGGGCCACCAGCGCCGTCGTCGACGGTGGGCGCCTGACGGGACTGCGCCTCGACGACGGCGAGCTCGTGCCGACCAACCTCCTGGTGCTGGCGACCGGCACCGTGCCGAGCACGGCGCTGGCCGCGAGCGCCGGGCTCGGGGTGGACCGCGGGGTCGTGGTGGACGACGACCTCCGCTCCCCCGACGACCACCGGGTCTTCGCGATCGGTGACTGCGCCCAGCCCCCTGAGGGCGGCACCGGGCTGGTGGCCCAGGGGTGGGAGCAGTCACGACGCCTTGCCGCCCACCTCTGCCGCGCCTCCAGCGCCTCCAGCGCCTCCAGCGCCTCCAGCAAGGCCACTTCCACCCTCACCGTCAGCACCGACCTGGCTCGCCGGTCGTCGACGTCCGGCAGCGACGTGGTCCGGCTCAAGGCCCACGGCCTCGACGTCGTGACCATGGGCGTGTGCGGTTCGGCTCGCGCGGACGACCCGGCCCAGCGCACCCTGCGCCTCAGCGACCCGGACGTCGGTCGGCACGTCGAGGTCGTCGTCTCCGGGGGTCGGCTGGTCGGCGCCACGTGTGTGGGCGCCGGCGCCGTCGCCGCCGACCTGGTCACGACGTACACCCGGCGCACGCCCGTGCCCGCCGACCCGGCATACCTGCTGCTGCCGGCCCTCGCACCGCACCAGGGGGGCGGGCCCACCTCCCCCGCCGACCTGGCCGACGACGCCGCGGTCTGCCGGTGCAACGGCGTGACCAAGGCCGGCATCGAGGCGTGCGTCCGGGACGGCGCGACCAGCGTCGCGGAGGTCGCCACCGCCACCCGCGCCACGACCGGCTGCGGTGGGTGCCGCGACGACGTGTGCGCCCTCCTCGACTGGCTCACACCCGCGTCCTCACCCGAGCGCGCCGACACCGGCGAGAACGACGTAACGAAGGGGAAACACATGATCCACAGCACCGAAACGGCGGGCTCCTAACGTGGCCGCCATGGTCCAGCCCACGGCTCCGCGCCAGCTCGTCGTCGTCGGCGGCGGGATGGTCGCGCGCCGGCTGGTCGATGCCCTGCGCTCGCGGGACGTGGCGGGCCAGTGGGCGGTGACGCTGCTCTGCGAGGAGCCGCGCGCTCCGTATGACCGCGTCGCCCTGACGTCGTACTTCACCGGTCGCGACCCCGACGACCTGGCGCTGGGTGGCCAGGAGCTCTGGGACGACCCGCTGGTGACGCTGCGGCGCGGCGTGGCCGCCACGTCGGTCGACCGCGACGCCCACACCGTCAGCACCACCGACGGCCGCGTCCTCCCCTACGACTCCCTCGTGCTGGCGACCGGTTCGTATGCCGCCGTGCCCCCGGTCCCGGGCAAGGACCTGCGCGGCGCGTTCGTCTACCGCACCATCGACGACGTCGCCGGGCTGCGCTCCTACGTGGAGAGCCTCCGCACCGAGGTGGACCGCCCGCTGCGCGGAGCAGTGGTCGGAGGCGGCCTGCTCGGGTTGGAGGCGGCCGGTGCACTCACGGCCCTCGACGTGCACACGACCGTCGTCGAGTTCGCTCCCCGGCTGATGCCACTCCAGGTCGACGAGGGCGGCGGCGAGGCACTGCGCCGGCTCATCGAGGCCCTGGGCGTCAGCGTCCGCACTGGCACCGCCACCGCCAAGATCGTGGGGCGACTCGGACGGGTCTCCCGCATGGAGTTCGCCGACGGGGCGCCGCTCGATGTCGACGTGGTCGTCTTCGCCGTCGGCGTGCGTCCCCGCGACGAGCTGGCCCGCGAGTCCGGTCTCGAGGTCGGCGAGCGCGGTGGCGTGGTCGTCGACGACGCCTGCGCCACGAGCGACCCGGCGGTCTGGGCCGTGGGCGAGGTCGCGTGCATCGGTGGCCGCACCCTCGGCCTGGTCGCCCCCGGCTACACCATGGCCGAGGTCGTGGCCGACCGGCTCCTGGGCGGAGCGGGCACCTTCCCGGGGGCCGACCTGTCCACCAAGCTGAAGCTGCTCGGGGTCGACGTCGCGTCGTTCGGCGACGCCTTCGCGGCCGAGCCCGGTGGGCTCGAGGTGGTCATCTCCGACCCCGTCGCCGGGGTCTACAAGAAGCTCGTGATGTCCGACGACGCCCGCACCCTTCGGGGCGGCATCCTCGTCGGCGACGCCAGCGCGTACGCCGCGCTGCGCCCCATGGTGGGCCGCGCGCTGGGTGGCGACCCAGCGGCATACCTGCTCCCCGAAGGGTCGGCGCCGGCACCCGCCGGCGACCTCCCGGACGATGCGGCCGTGTGCTCCTGCAACAACGTCACCGCCGGTGCCATCCGCTGCTCGGTGACCGACGCGGGCTGCACCGACCTCGCCGGGGTGAAGGCGTGCACGCGAGCCGGCACGAGCTGCGGCTCCTGCCTCCCCCTCGTGAAGCGGCTGGTCACCACCGAGCTGGAGAAGTCCGGCATCGCGGTGAGCAGTGCGCTGTGCGAGCACTTCGAGCTCTCCCGCGCGCAGCTCTTCGACGTCGTGCGGGTGCAGGGGCTGACGACCTTCAGCGAGATCATCGCCCGGCACGGCACCGGCCGCGGCTGCGACATCTGCAAGCCGGTCATCGGTTCGATCCTCGCCTCGCTCGGCACCGGTCACATCCTCGAGGGCGAGCGCGCGTCCTTGCAGGACACCAACGACCACGTGATGGCCAACCTCCAGAAGGACGGTTCGTACTCCGTCGTCCCACGCATCCCGGGCGGTGAGGTCACCCCCGAGGGCCTGATCGCCATCGGCGAGGTCGCCCAGGACTTCGGGCTCTACACGAAGATCACCGGCGGCCAGCGGATCGACCTGTTCGGGGCACGGATCGAGCAGCTGCCCAGGATCTGGAAGCGGCTCGTCGATGCGGGCTTCGAGTCGGGTCACGCCTATGGGAAGTCGCTGCGCACCGTGAAGTCGTGCGTCGGCTCGACGTGGTGCCGCTACGGCGTGCAGGACTCGGTGGGTCTGGCCATCGCGCTCGAGCTGCGCTACCGAGGGCTCCGCTCGCCGCACAAGCTCAAGCTCGGGGTGTCGGGCTGCGCCCGCGAGTGCGCCGAGGCGCGTGGCAAGGACGTCGGGGTGATCGCCACCGACCACGGCTGGAACCTCTACGTGGGCGGCAACGGTGGCTTCACCCCGCGCCACGCCCAGCTCCTTGCCGAGGACCTCGACACCGAGACCTTGGTGCGCACGATCGACCGCTTCCTCATGTACTACGTCCGCACCGCCGACCGCCTGCAGCGGACGGCGGCCTGGGTGGAGGACCACGAGGGTGGCCTCGACGCCATCCGGGCGGTCGTCCTCGAGGACTCGCTCGGGATCGGCGCCGACCTCGACGTCGCGATGGCCGGGCACGTCGACGCCTATGAGGACGAGTGGGCCGCTGCCCTGGACGACCCCGAGACGTTGCGGCGCTTCGGGTCGTTCGTCAACGCACCCGACCAGCCCGACGACACCTTGGCCTACGTCAGCGAGCGCGGACAGCCGCGCCCGGCCACGGAGTCCGAGCGCGCCGACTCGAGCGTCTTGATCGCCGGGACGACGCTGGAGGTGCGGCGATGAGCGTGGAGGTCGGCGCCGACCTCGGCACCAGTGTCGAGGTCGGCTCGGGGGCGGTCGCCGCGAACGACTCCACCGTGACGTGGCACGAGGTGTGCGTGCTGGCCGACCTGTCCCCGGAGCGCGGCGCCGCCGCCTTCCTCGACGGCGTGCAAGTCGCGCTCTTCCGCACCCACGACGACCAGGTGTATGCCGTGCAGCAGCTCGACCCCTACAGCGCCGCGAACGTGATGTCGCGAGGGATCGTCGGGAGCCGGGGCGAGGTGCCGACCGTCGCGTCGCCGATGTACAAGCAGGTGTTCGACCTGCGCACCGGTGAGTGCCTCGACGCGGTGGGCAAGGAGCCGAAGCCCTTGGCGTCCTATGCCGTGACCGTCCTCGACGGCGTCGTGCGCGTCGCCGTGCCCGGCTCCGGTCCCCCCGGCGGTGCGGGATGACGACCCTGGTCGGCCTGGACGTCACCGGTCGGCGCGTCGTCGTGGCCGGCGGTGGACCTGTGGCCGCCCGCCGCGCCAACGCCCTGGCCCACGACGGAGCCGTTGTCACGGTCGTCGCCCCACAGCTGTGTGAGGACCTGGTCGACGCGGTCGCCGACGGCACGGTCGCGTGGGTCGCCCGCGAGGTCGTGGAGGGCGACCTCGCCGACGCGTGGCTGGTCCACGCCGCCACCGACGACCCGGGCGTGAATGCCCGGGTCTCGCAGTGGGCGACCGCCGCCCGGGTCTGGAGCGTGTGCGCCAGCGATGCCGAGCTCGGGACGGCCCGCACCCCTGCGACCACCGAGCACGCCGGTCTGCTCCTCGGGGTGGTGTCGACCGGCGACGCCGACCCGCGCCGGGCCAGGGCCGTGCGCGACCAGCTCGAGTGGACCCTGCAGTCCGGCGAGGTCGACCTGCGCGCCCGGCGTCGACGTCCTGGCGCCCAGGGACGGGTCGTGCTCGTCGGCGGCGGCCCCGGGGCCGCCGACCTGATGACCCTGCGGGCCCGCCGGGTGCTGTCCCAGGCCGACGTGGTGGTGACCGACCGGCTGGGACCGACCAGCGTCCTGGCGGACCTGCCGCGCGACGTCGAGGTCATCGACGTCGGCAAGACCCCCGGCCTCCACGCCGTGACCCAGGACGAGATCAACCGCATCCTGGTGGACCACGCCCAGCGGGGTCGGCTCGTGGTGCGCCTCAAGGGCGGCGATCCCTTCCTCTTCGGTCGCGGCGGCGAGGAGGCGCTCGCCCTGGCGGCCCACGGCATACCGGTCGAGGTCGTGCCCGGAGTGAGCTCGGCCCTGTCGGCTCCGCTGGCTGCCGGCATCCCCGTCACCCACCGCGGCACCGTCGCCGCCGTGCACGTCGCGCACGGTCACGGCCGGCTCGACGACACCGCAGTCGGTGCCGTGGTGCGAGGCGAGGCGACCCTCGTGGTCCTGATGGGGATCAGCCTGCTCGCCGACCACGTCGCCCGCCTGCTGACCGCCGGGGCCTCGGAGCAGGTCCCCGTGGCCGTCATCGAGGACGCCAGCCTCGACTCTCAGCGCGTGACCCGGGGCACCTTGTCGACCATCGCCGCGACCTGCGCCGCGCGGCAGGTGCGGGCCCCCGCGGTCGTCGTCGTGGGTGCTGTTGCTGCCGAGGGCTTCCTGGCAGCGCCACCGTGAACACCCGTCTGGGCCAGGTCATGACCGGCTGCGTCGTGCTGGTGACCGCCGACCGCCGCTCCGGAGAGCTGGCGTCGGCGCTGACCCGGCGCGGTGCCACCGTGCGTCACGCCCCGGCCATGAGCATCGTGCCGCACGAGCACGACGACGAGTTGCTGGCCCACACCCGAGAGCTCCTCGACGCCCCGCCCGACATCGTGGTCATCACGACGGGCATCGGGTTCCGGGGGTGGGTGGAGGCCGCCGACGCCGCCGGACTGGCCGACCAGCTGGTGCAGGTGCTCTCCGGGGCCCGGATCATCGCGCGGGGCCCCAAGGCGCACGGGGCGATCCAGGCCGCAGGGCTCCAGGCGGACTGGGTGGCCGAGTCGGAGACCAGCGCCGAGATCCTCGACCTGTTGCTCGCCGAGGGCGTCACCGACCAGGTGATCGCGGTGCAGCACCACGGCGCCGGGGCCGACGGGCTCGACACCGAGCTCGCCGCCGCGGGGGCGCAGGTCCGCAGCCTGGTCGTCTACCGCTGGGGCCCGCCACCGGACCCGGTCGCCCTCAAGCTGTCCGTCATCGCTGCTGCCGACGGCGAGATCGACGCCGCCGTCTTCACCTCGGCGCCCGGGGCTGCGGCCTGGCTCGCCGAGATGGACGCCCAAGGGGTCGGGGACGAAGTCGTGGCGCGCATCCGCAGCGGCACCATGGTCGTGGCCGCCGTCGGTCCTGTCACCGCAAAGCCGTTGCAGGAGAGAGGAATCCAGCCGATCATCCCCGACCGCGGACGGCTCGGGGCCTTGGTCCGCGGGCTCGTCAACCACTACGAGCAGGCCCAGACCTCCGCGGTCCAGACGACCGCCGGCCGACTCCAGGTCAGGCGCACCGTGGCCCTGCTCGACGACCACGTGCTCCCGGTGTCACCCAGTGGCCTCGAGGTGCTGCGGGTGTTGGCCGAGGCAGGCGGTGAGGTGGTCACTCGCGCCCAGGTGCTGTCCGTCCTCCCCGGGGACTCGACCGACCCGCACGCGGCGGAGGTGGCCATCGCCCGCCTGCGCGAAGCCGTGGGGCACAAGGGCATGGTCAAGACCGTGGTCAAGCGCGGGTACCGGCTGACCACCACGTGACCCATGACGTGACCTGACGTGACCCTCGACCTGACCTCGTCCTGACCTAGTGGCGGCCGCCCTCGGCGGCTCCCTCGACGACGACCGGCTGGCCGTTCGAGACGAGCTTCCAGTCGTAGGTCGTGAAGGTGGTCGGGTCGATCACGCCCTGCTCGGTGGTCCAGTCGATGAGCAGCTGCCGGATCTCGACCTGCGCGTTGTAGAGGACCGGCGCCGTGGTGACGCCCGGGAAGCCGCCACCACCGGACTGGCGGTAGTTGTTGATGGCGATGACGAACCCGGCCGACGGGTCGACGGGCTGGCCGGCATAGGTGAGGTTCGTGATCCGCTGTCCCGCCGGCTGGGCGATGTCGATGTCGTAGGCCAGCGAGGCGTCGAGGCCACCCATGATGTCGTAGTTGTAGTCGGGGATCGGGGTGCCGTCCACCGGCGGTCGCAGCGCGTTCGTGACCGAGTCCGGCGTGAACGGTCCGGTGCCGGTGACGGTCTTGAAGTAGGCCGCGGAGTACTCGAGGTAGGCCTTGACCTGCGCGCCAGTGAATCGGATGCCGAGGAGCGTGTTGTCGTAGATGTACAAGCCCGCGACGTCGCGGACGGTGACGTTGCCCGCCGGGATCGCGGCGTCCCGGTTGAAGGGCGCGGCGATCGACAGGACCGGCAGCGACTCGTCGGGGGTGCCGGCCAGGGCTGCCTTCACGGCGTCGGCCTGCACGTGGTTGATGAAGTCGATCGCCGCCGTGTCCTCGAACCGCGCGGTCGCCGCCGACATGGCCAGGGTGCAGGTGCCGATGACGGAGTTGACGTAGGTGCGCACCACCGCGTGGTCCTCACCGACGAGCTCGGCGACCTCCGGGTCCTCCGGGACGGTGTTCGCGTTGAGCAGCGTCGCCCCCGAGCTGGTCAGGTGCCAACGGCCCTTGGTGAACTCGAGGACGAAGTCCATGACGGACAGCCGCATCCCCCACTTGAGCGGCTCGGTCAGGAGGACCTTCTTGCCGGACGTGACCTTGCTGGGCACGAGCAGCTCGACGACCTCCTCGTGGGCATGTCCCACGAGCACCGCGTCGACGCCTGCGACCTCTTCCGCCAGCTGGCGGGAGGCGTTCTCCGGCACCGGCAGGGCGTCGCCGTACGACGAGCCGGGCTTGGACCCGGAGTGGCACGAGACGATCACCAGGTCGCACCCAGCCTGCTTCAGGCGCGGGACCATCACGGTGGCCTGCTCGACGATCCCCGGGAACTTCACGAGCCCCTCGACGTTGGCCTTGTCCCAGATGGCGACGCCGGGGGTGACCAGACCGAGGATGCCGACCTTGACCGGCTTGCTCCCCCTGACCTTGAAGGTGCGGATCACAAAGGGCTTGAAGATCGGGGCGCCGCTGGTCCAGTCGACCGAGTTGGCGCTGAGCAAGGGGAAGTCGCACTGCGACTCGAAGGTCCGCAGCGTGTCGAGCCCGTAGTTGAACTCGTGGTTGCCCAGGGCCGCAGCGTCGTAGCCGATCGCGTTCATCGCCTTGGCCATCGGGTGCTTCGAACCGCCCGTGATCGGGTCGACCTTGGCGTAGTAGTAGGCCAACGGGGTGCCCTGGATCGTGTCACCCGCGTCGAGCAGGAGGGTGTTCTGGGCGCCACGCTCGGCCCGGACGGCGCTGACCAGCGTGGCGATCTTGGCCAGCCCGATGTCGTTGTGTGTCGAGTCGTCGTACTCGACGTCCTTGAAGTAGTCCCAGTTCAGGGCGTTGCCGTGGGTGTCGGTGGTGCCCATCACGGTCAGCCGGAACGTGGGCGTCTTCGTCGTCGGTCGGCCTGCCTCAGGCACCGCGTCGGCCCTCGGGGCACTGGCGAAGAAGGCCGCTCCTGCGCCTCCGACCACCGCGAGCGCGAGCATCTCGCGACGGCTCTTCTCGTGCTGGACGAGGTCCTGAACGGCAGTGCGGGCAGACGTCACGATTGCCTCCAACGACAAGTGGCCGGGAGCGGGGGCGGTGTCCCGGGTGCGCGTGCCTCGTCGTCGTCGACGGGGCGGGTCTTTCAGCCTAACCCGGGCACGACATGACAGACCATGTCGAAGTGGCAAAGTCTGGCGGTCAGCCGATGCTGTAGTCGGACCCGTCCTTGGTGCGCCCGCGGCTCCACGACCAGGCGTACTTCCCGTCGTCGACGGCGCGGCCACCCTCGCCGAGCTCGAGCGGACGGAAGGTATCGACCATGACGGCCAGCTCGTCGAAGTACTCGACGCCGATCGACGCCTCGGACGCACCGGGCTGCGGCCCGTGGGCATGACCTCCCGGGTGCACGGAGATCGAGCCCTTGCCGATGCCCGAGCCCTTGCGCGCCTCGTAGTCGCCGTCGACGTAGAACATGATCTCGTCACTGTCGACGTTCGAGTGGTAGTAGGGCACCGGGATCGACAGCGGGTGGTAGTCGACCTTGCGCGGCACGAAGTTGCAGATGACGAAGTTCCAGCCCTCGAAGACCTGGTGCACCGGCGGGGGCTGGTGCACCCGCCCCGTGATCGGCTCGTAGTCCCGGACGTTGAACGCGTAGGGGTAGAGGCACCCGTCCCAGCCCACGACGTCGAGCGGGTGGAAGGGCAGGGTGTGCACCGTCCCGACGATCCCGCCACTACTCGATTGGCCGTTGCCACGGTGCTTGATGTAGACCTCGGTCTCGTCGCCCGCCTTCGCACCGACGTCCTCGGCCAGCAGCGGACCGGCCGGCGCGCGCAGGTCGCGCTCGCAGTAGGGCGCGTGCTCGAGCAGCTGGCCGTACTTGGACAGGTAGCGCTTGGGCGGCGCGATGTGGGAGTTGGCCTCGATGCAGTAGGCCCGCAGCGGCTCCGTGGTCGAGCGCTTCGGGATCCAGCGGTGCGTCGTCGCCCGCGGGATGACCAGGTAGTCGCCCTCGGCCACGTCGAAGGCCCCGAACACGGTCTCGACCCGCGCCTTTCCGCGCTCCACGTAGACGCACTCGTCGCCGATCCCGTTGCGGTACCACGGGCTGGGAGCCCCGGCCACGGCATACGAGATGCGCACGTCGCCGTTGCCGAGGACGAGGCGACGTCCGGTCACGACGTCGGTGTTCTTGACGTCCTTGGCCTCGAAGAGGTCGTGCAGCTTGAGGTGCCTGGGCATCAGCGGGTGGTTGGGCGTCGTCGACAGGTCGCCGATCGTCCACTCGCGTGCGCCGGCAACGGTCGAGGGGATGTTGCGGTGGTAGAGCAGCGAGGAGTCGGAGGAGAAGCCCTCCTCCCCCATCAGCTCCTCGTAGTAGAGCTCACCCTGCTTGCCCCGGCCGGCTGGCCGGCGGTGCTGGGTGTGCCGCTTCGGCGGGATGTTGCCCTGGTGCTGGTAGAACGCCATCGCTCACTCTCTCGTCCGGTTGGGCCGAGCATGGCACGACTGGCCGCCACCCCGACACCTCGGGCTGCCGGGAGCGCCGGCCGGAGTCGCGGGTAGCCTCACGGCCATGACATCGCTGTCGGAGGCCGCGGCCGACCGCCCGGCCGAGCCGGCCCTGTTCGCCGGCCTCGTCGACGACGCCGCCGTCTTCCCGCCGGGCAACGCACCACTCGCGGATGCCGTGCGGCTCCACCGCGTCCACCGCGCGAGCCGGTATGCCGCGTGCGTGGGTCCGCTCCTCGTCCCCGCCTCGGCTGCCCCCGACCTCGCCGGGCTGCTCGACGGGGAACCGCTGCGGGTCGGGGTCATCGGGCGGCCCGGCACGCCGGCCACCGACGTGGCCGACGCGGTGGCGCTCCTGCGACAGACCCCCGGCGTCGAGGTCACGGGGGTGGAGCTCGGCTGGACACCCGACTGGCGGGCCACGGACTTCGCCGGGCTCCCCCGCACCCTCGAGGTGCCGCGCGGCGCCCAGCAGGAGGCGGCCGTCGCCGACATCGCCGCCGATGCCTCCGATTCCGTTGTCCTGCAAGCAAAGTTCCGCACCGGCGCGACTGACACCTGGGCGTGGCCCGACGAGACAGAGCTCGCGACGTTCGTCCGCAACGCCATCGACCACGACCTCGGCTTCAAGCTGACCGGCGGACTGCACCACGTCGTCCGCGGCACCCACGACGGCCAGGAGCAGCACGGCCTGCTCAACGTCCTGGCGGCGGTCCGCTGGGCGCTCAACGGCGAGGAGGTCGGCGAGCTGGTGCCCCTCCTGGCCGAGCGCGACCCGGCCGCCCTCGTCCCCCAGATCACCCGCATGAGTGCCGCCGACGCGGCCATCGTGCGGGCCTTCTTCACGGCATACGGCTGCTGCGAGGTCACCGACCCGCTCGGCGAGCTGACCACCCTCGGCCTCATCCAAGGAGCCTGACGTGTCCTCCCCCTCGACGCCTGTCGCCACCACGGCGCCCGCCCAGACCTGGCTCGACCTGCCTGCCGACCACCCGTTCGGTGTCGCGCACCTGCCCTACGGCGTCTTCTCGACCGCGAAGACGGCACCACGGGTCGGGGTGCGGATCGGCGACTGGGTGCTCGACGCCAGCGAGGTCGCGCGGATCGGCCGGGACGCCTACGGCGTCGGCGAGGGCCCCGACCTCACCGCGGCGTGGGAACGGCCCAGCCTCAACGCGTTCCTCGACCTGGGCCACCGGGCCTGGGCGGTCGCGCGCGCGTGGCTGGTCGAGATCCTCACCGACGACGTCCACGAGGAGGGGGTGCGACCCCACCTGGTGCCGCTCGCCGACGTCATCCTGCACCTGCCGATCGAGGTGGCCGACTACGTCGACTTCTACGCGAGCGAGCACCACGCCACCAACGTCGGGCGCATCTTCCGCCCCGACTCCGAGCCGCTCACCCCCAACTGGAAGCACCTGCCGATCGGCTACCACGGTCGCTCCGGGACGGTCGTCGTGTCGGGGACCGACCTCGTGCGGCCCCAGGGGCAGCGCAAGGCACCGAGCGACCCGGCGCCGACCTTCGGACCGAGCCGCAAGCTCGACATCGAGGCCGAGCTGGGCTTCGTCGTGGGCGGCGGCACCGTCCTCGGCGAGCCGGTCGACGTCGGCCTCGCCGCCGAGCAGCACCTCTTCGGAGTCGTCCTGCTCAACGACTGGAGCGCCCGCGACCTCCAGGCGTGGGAGTACGTGCCACTGGGGCCGTTCCTCGGCAAGTCCTTCGGCACGTCGATCAGCGCCTGGGTCACGCCGATGGCCGCCCTGACGTCGGCCCGGGTGCCGCTGCCCGGCCAGGACCCCGAGCCGCTCCCCTACCTGCGTGGGGGAGCCGACGCGGTGTTCGGGCTCGACCTGCACCTCGAGGTGGAGTGGAACGGCACCGTCGTCGCCCGACCCGAGTCCCGCGACCTGTACTGGTCGCCGGCCCAGATGCTGGCGCACCTGTCGGTCAACGGCGCGTCGATCCGCAGCGGCGACCTCTTCGGCTCGGGCACCATCTCCGGCGCCGCGAAGGACACCCGCGGCAGCTTCCTCGAGCTCTCCTGGAACGGCACCGAGCCGGTGCAGCTCGCGGACGACAGCGAGCGCACCTTCCTCGAGGACGGCGACACGGTCGTGCTGCGGGCGTGGGCGACCGGCACCGACGGTGCCCGCCTGGAGCTGGCCGAGGTCAGCGGCACGATCCTTCCCGCGCGCTGACCCGCGGCACGGGTCCGCGCCGGGCCCCCACGGCGTCGCCACCCCATGCAAAAGGCGAGTTAGCGCCGCGTGGTTGCGGCGCTAACTCGCCTTTTGCATGAGTCAGCGTCGGGGCTGTTTGCCCACCACGACGTTGGTCCGGGCGAGCTTGTCGTGCAGGGCCTGCTTGCGCTCGTCCCAGGCCGGCCACAGGAGGTCGACCAGGGCCGCGAGCGAGAACAGGTTGCCGACCAACGGGATGTTGCCCAGCAGGCTGAGCCCGGCCTGGAGTGAGGTGCGCTTGGCCGCATCCGCGACGGACAGGACGCCGGGCCGGTCGCGCAGCCGCACGCTGATGCCGACCGCCGCCTTGCCGGGCGTGGCGCCGGTGCGGCTGAGGAAGAACACGGCATACGCGAAGGTGACGACGGCGGCGATGAGGCCGAACGCGAGGATGTAGCCGAAGTTGACGTTGTCGGCCGTGATCCGGTCGAAGGCGCCCGGGTCCCCGGAGTCCATCGCCGTGGTCAGCTCGTCCCACACGGGCTCGAAGCCCTTGAACAGGAACCAGCCACCGAGCACCAGCATCAGCACGAACTGGATGATGCCGTCGATGATGAACGCGCCGACGCGCTGCCAGTAGCTCGCCAGCGGCTGGCCGTCGGGCGTGGTCGCCACGCGCTGCGCGCCGCCGTAGGTCGGGGCGTTCCAGCCACCCTGCTGCGCGCCGGGGAACTGCGGGTGCTGCTGACCGGGCTGGGGCGGGGGTGGGGCCTGCCAGCCACCGGCCGCGGGCGGCTGCCCCTGCACCTGACCCACCTGCGCTCCCGGCTGCGCCTGGGGCCCACCCTGGCCCGGGTACTGCGGCGGGTGGCCCTGACCCGGGAACTGCTGCTGGCCGGGCTGCGCCGCCCCTGAGGCGGGCCTCGTCGAGCGGGGCGTCGTGTGCTTGCTCCAGACCACGCCGTCGAAGTACCGCAGCTGGGTGTCGTCCTCGGGGTCGTCGTACCAGCCGGGAGTCGTGGGCGTGCTCATGCCGCAAGCCTCTCACGCGCTGAGGAGGGTTTCTCCCACGACCGGTCCGCGGCCTTGCCACCACCACGACGAGGGCGGGTATGCCGGGTGGTGACCACCCGGCATACCCGCCCTGTCGTGCGGTGCGGCGTCGCGCCGCAGGCCTCAGGCTCAGAGGTTGCCGCGGGCGTCCTGCTCACGCTCGATGGCCTCGAACAGCGCCTTGAAGTTGCCCTTGCCGAAGCCGAGGGAGCCGTGCCGCTCGATGATCTCGAAGAACACCGTCGGGCGGTCGCCGAGGGGCTTGGTGAAGATCTGCAGGAGGTAGCCGTCCTCGTCACGGTCGACCAGGATCTTGCGCTTCTGCAGCTCCTCGATCGGGGCCCGCACCTCGCCGATGCGGGCGCGCAGCTCGTCGTCCTCGTAGTAGGAGTCGGGGGTGTCGAGGAACTCCACGCCGTTGGCGCGCAGCTCGTCGACGGTGCGCAGGATGTCGTTGGTGGCCAGCGCGAGGTGCTGGGCGCCCGGGCCGTTGTAGAACTCGAGGTACTCGTCGATCTGGCTCTTGCGCTTGGCGATAGCAGGCTCGTTGAGCGGGAACTTGACCCGGTGGTTGCCGTTCGCGACGACCTTGGACATCAGCGCGGAGTAGTCGGTGGCGATGTCGTCGCCGACGAACTCGGCCATGTTCACAAAGCCCATGACCTTGTTGTAGAAGGTCACCCACTCGTCCATCTTGCCGAGCTCGACGTTGCCGACGATGTGGTCGAGGGCCTGGAAGAGGCGCTTGGGGGCACCCTCTCGCTTGACCCAGGTGGACGTCCTCGCGACGTAGCCCGGCAGGTAGGGGCCGTCGTAGCGCGAGCGGTCGACGAGGGTGTGGACCGTCTCTCCGTAGGTCGCGATCGAGGCGATCCGCACCGTGCCGTGCTCGTCGGTGACGTCCTCGGCCTCACGGACCACGCGGGCGCCGGCGCGCTTGGCCTGGGCCACACACTTGTCGACGTCGGGCACCTCGAGCGAGATGTCGACGACGCCGTCGCCGTGCTTGGCGTGGTGGGCGATGAGCGGGCTGTCGGGGCTGACCGCGCCGTTGATGACGAAGCGGATCGAGCCCGACTTCAGGACGAACGACTTGTGGTCGCGCTGGCCGTTCTCGGGGCCGCTGTAGGCGACGAGCTCCATGCCCCACGCGGACTGGTAGTAGTGCGCGGTCTGGCTCGCGTTGCCGACGACGAAGACGATCGAGTCCCAGCCGGTGACCGGGAACGGGTCCTTGCTCTCGTCGTACTCGACGAGGCCGACGAGCTGCTTGAGCTGCTCGAGGTCGAGGTTGGCCTCGCGCTCCTGCGGCGTCAGGTCCAGGGCGGTGTCCGTGGCGTGAGTGGTCATGCGTGCAGGGTGCCGGGCCCGGGCCGTGGTGTGCAACCGTGGCCTGATGGGCTGCACACTCTGCGCAGACTGTTGGTCATACCCGGCCCAACAGTGGACAATGTGCCCATGAACCTAGACGAGCTCGATGGCCGGCTGATCACCCTGTTCAGCGAGCAGCCGCAGATCGGGGTGCTCGGCGCCTCGCGCCAGCTCGGCGTGGCCCGCGGCACGGTGCAGGCCCGGCTCGACCGGCTGGTGCAGCACGGGGTGATCCGGTCGTGGGCGCCGCAGATCGACGCCGCGGCGATGGGCTACCCCGTGTCGGCGTTCTGCACCCTGGAGATCCGCCAGGGGCGCGGCCACACCCCCGTCGTCGACCACCTCTCCGGCATCCCCGAGGTGCTGGAGGCGCACACCATCACCGGCTCGGGTGACCTGTTCATCCACATCGTCGCGCGCGACAACGCCGACCTCCAGCGGGTCATCGACGCGGTGGTCGACGACGAGCACGTGATCCGCGCGAACACGGCGATCTCGCTGGCCACCCGCATCCCGCTGCGCACCCTCCCCCTGGTCCGCGCCGCCTCGACGGCTCGGGCCTGACTGCTCAGTCGTCGAGGCGGAAGCCGAACTGCTCAGTCGTCGAGGCGGAAGCCGAGCTTGACGGTCACCTGCCAGTGCGCGACTGCTCCGTCGGCGATCTGTCCACGGACGCTCTGTACCTCGAACCAGTCGAGGTTGCGCACCGTCTTGGCAGCCTGGGTGACGGCGTTGCCGACGGCCGCCTCGATGCCGTCGGGCGAGGTGCCGACGACCTCGGAGATGGAGTACACGTGGTTGGCCATGGCCTGCTCCGTCCTCGGCGGCCGGGCGGCGCCGTTGCCGTCACGCTAGTCCCGTGCGCGAGACCCGGCCAGACGGCGACCCTGCCTAGACCGCCGCGAACGCGTCGGGGTCGGTGCTCAACCGCGCGCGGAACGCGTTGTCGAGGGCGGCGTCGTCCTCGATGGCCGCGTCGTAGTGGTCATCCGACGACAGGTCGAGCGCGCTCGCCCGGTCGGGGTCGTCGAGGGCGCCCTCGGCGATCGCGCGCCGCACCGCGGCGATGGCCTCGGAGGCAGCCGGCACGTGCAGCCAGCGGTAGCCGGCCTCAGCGGCATCCAGCTCCTCGTCGGTCATGCTCTGGACCGCGTCGAGGACACCGTCCGCCATCGCCGAGCTGTGCAGTCGCAGCGCAGCGGCGAGCGCCTTGTCCCCCTCGCCAGGGGTCGAGCCGCCGGCCTCCAGTGCAGCGCGGTTCCAGATGGTGTCAGCCAGCTCGTCCATGACCGCAGCATGTCACCTGTTCCCGCCGACGTCCCGCAGAACACCCGCTCCTGGACGTCGCGTCGAAGCCGGGACCGGTCAGCGGCGGCCGACGAACCAGGCCCGGATCTTCTCGACCCGTGCGACGACCTGCTCCGAGGTGGCCTCGTCGAGAGCAGGGCCACCACAGGCCCGGCGCAGCTCGTGGTGGACCACCCCGTGCGGGGTGCCCTTCTTGCGGGCGTAGGCCGCGACCAGCTTGTTGAGCTCCTGGCGCTGGGCCGCGAGCGCCCGGTGCGCCGACACCGGCGCCTCCACCTTGCGCGGGCGGCGGGTGCTCTGGGCGGTCTGCCGCTCCTGGAGCAGCACCGCCATCTGGTCCGGCTCGAGCAGCCCCGGCAGACCGAGGTACTCCTGCTCCTCCTCCGACCCGGTGACCGCGTTGAGCCCGAACTGCTTCGCGTCGAACAGCACGTGGTCGAACTCGGCGTCGGACTCCAGCGCCTCGAAGGCCATCTGGTCGACGTCCGGGGTGCGCGCCGTGCGGTTGGCGGCGTCGACGAGGGCGTCCTCCTCGGCCCACATCGAGGCAGCACTGTCGTCCTTGGCCACCCGGTCGAGGGCGTGGTCGCGCTCGTCCTCGAGCCGGGCCGCGTGCTCGAGGATGACCGGCACCGACGGCAGGAAGACCGAGGCGGTCTCGCCGCGACGGCGCGCGCGCACGAAGCGCCCCACCGCCTGGGCGAAGAACAGCGGCGTCGAGGTCGAGGTGGCGTAGACGCCGACGCAGAGCCGGGGCACGTCGACCCCCTCGGAGACCATCCGCACCGCGACCATCCACCGCGACTCGCTCGAGGCGTACTGCTCGATCCGGGCCGACGAGCCGGCATCGTCGGAGAGCACCAGCGTGGGGCTCTCCCCGGTGATGGACTCGAGGATCTTGGCGTAGGCGCGGGCCGCCGTCTGGTTGGAGGCGATCACGAGGCCCCCGGCATCGGGCACGCCCCGACGGACCTCGGTCAGGCGCTTGTCCGCCGCGGCGAGCACCGACGGGACCCACTCGCCCTTGGGGTCCAGCGCGGTCCGCCAGGCCTGCGCCATGGAGTCCTTGGTCAGCATCTCCCCGAGGCGGGCCGAGATCTCGTCGCCGGCCTTGGTGCGCCACCTCATGGCGCCTCCGTAGGCGAGGAAGAGCACCGGTCGGACGACCCCGTCACGCAACGCCTCGGCATACCCGTAGGTGTAGTCGGCCGACGAGCGGCGGATGCCGTCGGCATCCTCCGCGTAGGTGACGAACGGGATGGGTGAGGTATCGGAGCGGAACGGGGTGCCGGTGAGCGCGAGCCGGCGGGTGGCGGGCTCGAACGCCTCACGGATCGCGTCGCCCCACGACAGGGCGTCGCCGCCGTGGTGGATCTCGTCGAGGATCACCAGGGTCGGCGTCGCCTCGGTGCGCGTGCGGTGCAGCGCGGGCTTGCTCGCCACCTGCGCGTAGGTCAGCGCCACGCCGTCGTACTCGCTGGAGTGCCGGGCCGAGGAGTTGGAGAACCGCGGGTCGATGTGGATGCCGACCCGCGCGGCCGCCTCGGCCCACTGGGTCTTGAGGTGCTCGGTGGGCGCGACGATCGTCACGGCCGAGATGGTGCCGCGGCCGAGCAGCTCGGTGGCCAGGCGCAGGGCATAGGTCGTCTTGCCGGCGCCTGGGGTCGCGACCGCGAGGAAGTCCCGTGGGTCAGCGCGCAGGTATGCCGTGAGCGCAGCCTGCTGCCAGGCGCGCAGCTTGTCGGCCGTACCCCACGCCGCCCGCTCCGGGAAGGCTGGTGACAGGTGCGAAGCGGCTGCGGTACTCATGGGACCGGCCACGTTATCCGTTGTCGCAAAACGACATGCCGAGGCCCCGGCGTCTCCGCCGGGGCCTCGGTGGTGTGCTAGGCCGTGGGGGTCACGTCCAGGGCACGGGTGGGCTGCTCAGCCGCGGGAGGTCAGCCGCGGGAGGTCAGCCGCGGGAGGTCAGCCGCGGTAGGTCAGCCACTGGTTCTGCATGCGGGTGGTCTGACCAGGCGTGAAGGTGTTCATGCACGCGTCGTCCGTGTAGTCCATGAAGTTCTTGATCGGGTCCAGGCCGGTGGCCGCGCAGGTGTCACGACCGGTGGGGCACCCGAACGCCGGGGAGGCCTCGGCCGGGGTGTCGCTCACGGAGTCGCCGCCCGAGCAGCCACCCTGGAACGTGTGGTAGAGCCCGACCCAGTGGCCGACCTCGTGGGTCGCCGTGTCGCCCTGGTTGTACGGCGCGAGGCTGCCGCCGGGGATGCTGCGGTAGTCGAGCACCACACCGTCGAGGGTGGTGTTGTTCGTGGACGGGAACTGCGCGTAGCCCAGCGTGCCGTCGGAGAACGTCGTCGAGTAGATGTTCAGCGCGGCCTTGGTGCCCTTGTGGAGGGCCGTCTTCATCGCCTTGGCGTCACTCGGCTCCTGGCCGCTGGCGGGGAAGGCGATGCTGTACCAGTCGCTGTTCGTCGTGGTCTCCGTGCCGGCGAGGGTGAACGAGAAGCTCGACGAGGCATAGGCGTTGTTGAGGACGTTCAGCTGGCTCTGGATCTGCGTCGTCGTGAGCTTGCCGCTCGTGCCATTGGTGATCACGTGCCAGTAGACGCTGACCGTGGTCGCGGCGAAGGCGGGCGTGGTCGGCCCCGGCTTCCTGGTGCTGGTGTGGCCCAGCTTGCCGCTGGCGGTGGGCGCCAGGCCCTTGGCGGCAGCGGCGCTGCGGTAGGCGGCCTCCATGCGGTCGACCTGGGCCTGGCTGAACTCGTGCGGGTCGACGCGGTTGCCACCCTTGGCGGAGCGCGCGGTGTTGACGGCGTCGGTGTGGATAGCGCAGTCCGCAGCCACCGTGGCCTCCCCGGCCATCGGCTGGGCGACGGCGCTGCCCTGGCCGAGTCCGAGGGCGACGGCTCCCAGCATGAGGGAGGAGAGTGCGATTCGAGAGCGAAGCTTCATGGGCGTCCTTTCGAGGTGCCTCCCTCCGGGTTCGGTGGGTGGCTCGACCTCGCACGCTAGGAGCCCGATGCCCTGTCCCCGGGTCAGGGGAGGCAGGCGCAGGTAAAGACTCGTTCAGGCTTTCGGTGGGTGGGAACCCCTGTGCCGCGGCGGACGTCGGTGACCCCCACCTGCCGACTCAGGTCACTCGCCGCCGTCCTGCGGCGCCCGCAGACCTTCGTAGATCTCCTTGCACGTGGGGCAGACCGGGAACTTCTTCGGGTCGCGTCCGGGCACCCACACCTTGCCGCAGAGCGCGACGACCGGGTCTCCGGACAGGGCGCTCTCGAGGATCTTCTCCTTGCGCACGTAGTGCGAGAACCGCTCGTGGTCGCCCGGCTCCTGCAGCTGCTCCTCGACCTGCTCGCGCTCGAGCACGGCGGTCGTCGTGGAGGGCTGGGAGGGCTGGGCCTCGGGGGCCAGCGGGTCGTCCAGGGGGATCTGGGGCTCGCTCATCCAGCGATTGTATGCCGCGTGCCCGGCGCCGTTTCCAGGCGCTCAGTTCATCTCGGGGTCGGTCGGGAAGGTCGCCACGAAGGCGAGGTGGTCGCGCTGGCGCCGCAGCACCCGGGCCCACAGCTGCTCCGGGTCGGCGTCGAACGCGTCGCGCCCCTCGGACTCCACGACGTACCAGCTCCCCGCACGCACCTCGTCCTCGAGCTGCCCCGACGACCACCCGGCATACCCGGCGAAGATCCGCAGGCCGGCCACCTCGGGGACCACGATCGCGGGTGGGGTGTCGAGGTCGACGAGACCGAGCCCCCTGAACAGCCGCTTCACCCCGAGCGGCTCGACGTCGCCCGGGACCGTGACCAGACCGAGGGCACTGTCGAGACCGACCGGGCCCCCCTCGAAGAGCACCGACGGTGCGGTCGCGTGGGCCTGCCAGTCCGGCAGCACCGCATCGACGCGGGCATCCATCGGACGGTTGAGCACGACACCCTGGGCGCCCTCGTCGTCGTGGTGGAGGATCAGGACGACACTGCGGCAGAACACGCCCTCCTCGATCTGGGGGGTCGCGACGAGCAGGCTGCCCGACAGGTCCGTCATCTCCACGGGTCCATTCTGCCTGCCGACGCCAGAGCCCCGGTCGCGGGGACCGGGGCTCTGGCCGTTCAGATGATGCGTCGTTCGGGTGGTGCGTCGTTCAGGTGCTGCGCGTTCGGGAGACCGATCAGCCGCGGGCAGCGCGCGAGTAGCTGCCGCGCTCGCCCCGCGAGCCGCCGGAACGGTCGTCACGGTAGGAGCGGTTGCCACCCTGGCGCGGACCACGGGGGCCACCGCCACGGGGACCACCGGACGGGCGACCGCCGCTGCGCTTCGGGCCCTCGAGCACCCGACGGACCTGGTCCTCGGGGACCGGGATGCCGCTGGGGGTGACGGCGCCGGTCGCCGCGAGGCGGTCGTCGCCGGGGACGGCCTTGGTCGGCATCGCGTCGATGCCGGCCTCGCGGGCCATCCGCTCCATGGTGCGCCGCTGGTGCGGGAGCGCCAGGGTCACGACCGTGCCCTTGTCGCCGGCGCGGGCCGTGCGGCCCGAGCGGTGCAGGTAGTCCTTGTGGTCGGCCGGCGGGTCGACCTGGAGGACGACCGAGACGTCGTCGACGTGGATGCCGCGGGCGGCGACGTCGGTGGCCACCAGGACCGGCAGGCTGCCGTCCCGGAAGGCCCCGAGGACACGGTTGCGCGCGCCCTGGTTCAAGCCACCGTGCAGCGCGGCAGCGAAGACGCCCTGCTCGCGCAGCTGGAGGGCCACGCGGTCGGCGCCGAGCTTGGTCCGCACGAAGACGACGGTGCGGCCCGCCCGGTTGGCGACCTCGGCGGTGATCGTCTTCTTGTGCATCGGGTCGATGAGCAGCACGTGGTGCTCCATCGTGGTGACCGAGGCCTTGGCGTCGTCGGTGGAGTGCGTCTTGGGGTCGGTGAGGTAGCCCTCGACGAGCTTGTCGACGCCCTTGTCCAGGGTGGCCGAGAACAGCATCCGCTGGCCACCGGCAGGCATCTGGTCGAGGATCGCGGTGACCTCGGGCATGAAGCCCATGTCAGCCATGTGGTCGGCCTCGTCGAGGACGGCGATCTGGATGTCGCGCAGCTGCACGGCGTCCCGCTCGATGAGGTCCTTGAGGCGACCCGGCGTGGCGATGAGCAGGTCGACGCCACGGTTCAGCGCGCTGATCTGCGTCGTGTAGGACAGGCCACCGGCGACGAGCTTGTGCTTCAGGCCGAGGACGTGCACGAGGGGCTCGAGCGCGTCGGACACCTGCATGGCGAGCTCGCGGGTCGGGACCAGCACGAGGGCACGGGGACGGCGCGGACGGGCCCGCTCGCCGTCGGCGAGACGGGACAGCATCGGCAGCCCGAAGGCCAGCGTCTTGCCGGAGCCGGTCTGGCCACGGCCGAGGATGTCCTTGCCGGCCAGCGCGTCCGGGATGGTCGCGGACTGGATCGGGAACGGCGTGGTGATGCCGTCACGGGCGAGCCGCTCGACGAGGCGCTCGGTCAGGCCCAGGCCGGCGAAGCCGTTGTCGGAGTCCACGGTGACGGGACCGTCGACGGTCTTGCGGGTGGCCTTGACCCAGGTGTCGGCCTCCATGCGCTCGGCCTCGGGGTCGACCTGGCTGTCGAAGCCACGGGCCGGACGGTCGCTGCGGTCGAAGCTGCGGGCCGGACGGTCGCTGCGGTCGAAGCTGCGGGCCGGACGGTCCGTGCGGTCGAAGCTGCGCGCGGGGCGCTCGCTGCGGTCGGTGCTGCGGGCGGGGCGCTCGCTGCGGTCGAAGCTGCGGGCGGGGCGGTCGGTGCTGCGGGCCGGACGGTCGTCACGGTTGTAGCTGGTCACAGGGCGGTCCTCACGGTTGTACTGACGGGGACCACGGCTCTCACGACGGTCACTGGCATCACGGTCATTGCGACGAGCCGGGCGGTCGTCACGGGTGGAGTCGCGGCGCTGGGGCCGGTCGTCACGGTTGAAGGTGCGAGCCGGACGGTCGTCACGGTCGAAGCTGCGGGCGGGGCGGTCGCTGCGGTCGTAGCTGCGCGGCGCACGGTCGTCACGGCTGAACGAGCGGGCCGGACGGTCGCTGCGGTCGAAGCTGCGCGGCGCACGGTCGTCACGGCTGAACGAGCGGGCCGGACGGTCGCTGCGGTCGAAGCTGCGCGGGGCACGGTCGTCACGGCTGAACGAGCGGGCCGGACGGTCACTGCGGTCGTAGCTGCGGGCCGGACGGTCCGAGCGCTCGGGGCGACGGTCACCGTCGCGAGCCGGCCGCGCGGCATACGCGGTGCCACCGGTGGGTGCGGAGGACTGGCCGCGGTGGGCCTTCTTGGGGCCCTTCTTCGCGGCAGCCTTCTGGTCTGGGGTCCAACGGGCTTTTTTGGGCGCGCCGGATCGCAGGTTCTTGGGCACAGATGTTCAACTCACTTCAGGTACTCGAGGTAGACACGTCTCGAGCCACCTGGCGAGGGCAACGAAGAAGACGAGCCTCAGGCCGCGAGGGCCCGTTGGACCGGATCAACAGTTGTCATCCGGTGGTCTGCAGTCGGAGTAGGGAATGCGTCTGTGGCGCCTGTGCCACCTGATGGCGCTGCCGAGCGCCGCCGAACTGAGCCCGAGCAGTCTATCAGCGCCGCAGCGCCCTCCCGACCACGACGGACGTGACCCCCAGCACCACGCCGGAGAGGTCCGCCACGGCGTCCCAGGCATCGCCCGACCGGTGCGGGAGCAGGTAGTGCTGGAGCAGCTCGCTGACCGGGGCGTGCAGGGCCAGCAGCGCGACGAGGTATGCCGGGCGCACGCCGGCGAGCAGGCCCGCCACCGTGGGCGCGAGGAAGAGCAGGACGTGGGCGACCTTGTCGCTCCACGTGACCGGGCCCTGGATGTCGACCCGTGGCCAGTAGAGCGCGGCGAGGTGGGCGACGAGCAGCACCGCAAAGACCACCGCGGCGGTCCGGTGCGGTGGGCCGACGACCACGGTCGCCTCTCCCGGGTCGGCACTGAGCACGGCGCGGGTCGAGCCCGTGGCAGTCTGGTCGCCGGGCGACGAGCTAGCCAATGAACTCGGGCTCTTCGGCCATCCGACGCGTGGGGACCTGCTCCGGCGTCGTGCCGAGCACCGCCGCCTTGACCGCGGCCGCGACCACCTTCGACACGTCGGGGTGGAACACGCTGGGGATGATGTAGGCGGCGTTGAGCTCCTCCGGGTGGACGACCTCCGAGAGTGCCTTGGCGGCGGCGAGCATGACGTCCTCGTCGATCGAGGTCGAGGCCGCGTCGAGCAGACCGCGGAAGACGCCCGGGAAGACCAGCACGTTGTTGATCTGGTTCGCGAAGTCGGAGCGACCCGTGGCCACGACGGCTGCGTACTGGGCCGCGGCGATCGGGTCGACCTCGGGCTCGGGGTTGGCCATGGCGAAGACGATCGCGCCCTCGTTCATGGTCGCGATGTCGTCACCGGTGAGGATGCCCGGGGCCGAGACCCCGACGAACACGTCGGCGCCCGCGATCGCCTCCTTGAGGGTGCCGGTGACACCGCGGTGGTTGGTGTGCTCGGCCGACCAGGCCAGTGCCGGGTGCTCCCCTGAGGCGATGTCGTCGCGATCACGGTGCAGCACGCCGAACTGGTCGGCCACGACCACGTCGGTGGCGCCGGCCTTGAGCAGCAGCTTGAGGATCGCCGTGCCTGCCGCGCCCGCTCCGGACATGACCACGCGGCATTCGCTCAGCTCCTTGCCGACCACCCGCAGCGCGTTGCGCAGGGCGGCGAGGGTGACGATGGCCGTGCCGTGCTGGTCGTCGTGGAAGACGGGGATGTCGAGCTCGTCACGCAGCCGCCGCTCGATCTCGAAGCACCGGGGAGCCGAGATGTCCTCGAGGTTGATGCCGGCGAAGACCGGGCTGATCGCCTTGACGGCGCGGATGATCTCCTCGGTGTCCTGGGTGTCGAGGCAGATCGGGAACGCGTCGATGTCGGCGAACCGCTTGAAGAGGGCAGCCTTGCCCTCCATCACCGGCAGCGCCGCCAGGGGGCCGATGTTGCCCAGCCCGAGGACCGCCGAGCCGTCCGTCACCACGGCCACCGTGTTGCGCTTGATGGTGAGCCGCCGGGCGTCGGCGGGGTTCTCCGCGATGGCCATGCAGACCCGGGCGACCCCCGGGGTGTAGATGAGGGACAGGTCGTCGCGGTTGCGGATCGGCACCTTCGACTCGATCTTGAGCTTGCCGCCCAGGTGCGCGAGGAAGGTGCGGTCGGACACCTTGCCGATCTCGACGCCGTGCACGCCGCGCATCGCCGCGACGAGCTCGTCGGCATGATCGGTGTCGCGAGCCGCGGCGGTCACGTCGACGCGGAGCCGGTCGGAACCCGACGCGGTCACGTCGAGCCCGGTGACCAGGCCGCCCCCCTTCTCGATGACCCCGGTGAGCTCGGAGACCGCGGTGGCGCGGGCCGGGAGCGTCAGCCGGACGGTGATGGAGTTGGACACGGAGGGGGCTGCGGTCATGTCCGGCATTCTCCCGATTACCGCGCGGTATGCCGAACCGGGTCCACGACGGGACTCCCCGGCCGAGCCCTCGCCAGCCGGCGGTCGACGAGGTCCTGCCCGCTCACGGCCAGCCAGCCGCACACGGCGGCCAGCGGGAGCTCGACCAGCACCGCCATCGCCAGCGCGACCCACCGCTCCCCGTGCGTGGGCGCGGTGACCACGTCGAACCACGCGTCGGCGGCGAGCAGCGCGGCACTGGCCCCCGCCACCGCTGCGAGCCACCGCCGTCGCCGCACCGCGGCCCAACCGGTCAGGGCGAGCATCACCAGGAGGGCCAGGTCGAAGCCACCCCACGCCAGGTCGAAGTGCGCGGCGGGCGCGGTGCGCGGCAGCACGACGAACAAGTATGCCGTCCACGGCACCATGAGGGCGGCCAGTGCGGCGAGCGTCCAGCCCGCCACCGTCACGCGTCGCGCCCGCGCGCGCATCAGGGCGTCGCCGCCCGCGCCACGGCGCGCAGCAGGTAGCGCTCGTGCTCGATGTCCTTGCCCCAGAACACCGAGTCGGTCAGCTGCACGACGGTGCACTCCCCCACCAGCTCGGCCACGACGGCTGCCAGCTCCTCCGACGGCACCCCGGCGCTCCAGGGCAGGGCCGGCTTGTCAGCCGCCGCCTCGAGCCCCCAACGCCCCTCCACCAGCACCATCCGGCCACCCGGGCGCAGCAGGGCGGCCCAGCGACGCAGCGCCTCGGTCGGGTCAGGCAGCGTCCAGAGGATGTGCCGCGCGAAGACCACGTCGACGGACCCTGGCTCGAAGGGCGGGTCGCCCGCATCGCCCTGCTCGACCTCGATCGCGGCACCGAACGGCGCGGCCTTCGCCTGCGCCCGGCGCACCATCTCGGCCGACAGGTCGACCCCGCGGACCTGGTGACCCAGCTCGGCCATCAGCGCGCTCATGGTGCCCGTGCCACAGGCGAGGTCGGCCACCAGCGAGGGGGTCGTGGGCAACCAGGTGCGCAGCAGGTCCTTCCACGCCGACCGGATGTCGGAGTCGAGCAGGCCGTGGTCGGGGTAGCTGTCGTACTCCGCCGCGAAGTCGTCCCAGTAGCGGCGGATCTCCTCGGTGGTCGTGCCGTCGGCGCTCGTGCCGTCCGCGCTCGGCTGGGCGGCGGTGACCGCTCCGGTGCTGGTCTGTTCGGTGCTCATCTGCTCCACCCTAGGCTGGTCCCATGACAGGACACAGCGGGTCGGGGGGTGGCGCTGCCCACGTCGAGGTCACCGGTTCCGGGACCGCGTCGGCCGCCCCCGACGTCGTCCGGGTGCGCGTCGGGGTGCGGTGCGAGGCCGACGACGTCACGTCAGCCCTGGCCGACGCGGGGAGCCGCGCCCAGTCCCTCGCCCAGGCGGCGCGCGACCACGGGGTCGCGGACGCCGACCTGCGCACCACGGGCACCGGGGTCCACCCCCGCCACGACCGCGAGGGGGTCACCGTCGTCGGTTACACGGCATACCAGAGCCTGTCGGTGACGGTCCGCGACCCGGCCCTGGTCGGGAGCCTCGTCGAGGCCTTCGCCGGCGCCGCCGGCAACGCCCTGACGATCGACCACCTCGGGCTCGAGCTGGCGGACTCCGCCCCCGTGCTCGCGCAGGCGCGGGAGGCGGCGTTCACCGACGCACTGGGCAAGGCGCAGCAGTATGCCGCGCTGGCCGGTCGCACGCTCGGGAAGGTTGAGCGGTTGTCCGACGTTGAGCGTGGTGGAGCCCAGCCCCGGTTCGCCATGATGGCGGCCGGCAAGGCAGCAGACCTGTCCGTCGAGCTGGGCGAGAACTCGGTGACCGCGACCGTCGTGGTCCGATGGGAGTGGACGTAGAGATGGCTAGCACGACGCTGACGGCGGAGAACTTCGAGAAGACGATCCTCGAGGGCGGCACCGTCTTCGTGGACTTCTGGGCCGAGTGGTGTGGGCCGTGCAAGCGGTTCGGACCGGTCTTCGAGAGCGCGTCCGAGCAGCACGCCGACGTCGTGTTCGGCAAGGTCGACACCGAGGCCGAGCAGGCCCTCGCGGCCGCCGCCAACATCACCTCGATCCCCATGCTGATGGGTTTCCGCGACGGCATCCTCGTCTTCGCGCAGGCCGGCGCCCTCCCCGCGACCGCGCTCGAGGACGTCATCACGCAGGTCAAGGCGCTCGACATGGACGCCGTGCGCGCCGACATCGAGTCGCAGAAGGCCACCCAGTCGTAACGACCGCAGGCTAGGCCGCTCGACTCCCGACCACGGGCCGGTGCGCCCGAGCCGCGACGAGCAGGCTGGCGCCGACGGCGATGCACACCACCTCGGAGACGGCTGCTGCGTACACGGCGAAGCCCTCCCAGTGGGAGTGCACGCCCATCAGGCCCACGGTCGTCGAGATGACGAACGCCCCCAGCGTCGACAGGCCGAAGCCGAGCGTGAGGAAGGCGGGCACCCAGTGCTGCCACGTCAGCAGCAGGATCGCGATGACGACCCCGGCCACGACGTTGACGAGGAACGCTGGGCCGACGGACTGGTCCCGCACCCCACCGAACCAGAGCTTGAGGTGGACCGCGGCCGACACGACCAGCGCGACCGCTCCCAGTGCATGCCACTTCATGTGACCTCCCTTGCCGGCCGAGCCTGGTGCCGGCCTCCACCCTTGATGACGGGCCAGCCCGCGCCGGGGTTCAGCGTGGTGCAGCGACCGGTGTGCCGGGGGTCGGGCCGAAGGCGGTGAGCACCCGGTCGCGGAACCCATCCATCCGCCAGACCGGCGCCGCCGCAGTGGGGCGCATGCCTGCCTGCCATCCCCACCCTGTGATGCGCTGGGTCACCGCGGCGTCGTGGGCGACGAGGGTGACGGGCACCCGGTGGCTCGCCCGGGGGCCCGAGACGACGGTCGAGGGCTGGTGGTCGCCGAGCAGCACCAGCACGAGGTTCGGGTCGTGGGCCCGTTGCACGAGCTGCACGAGGCTGGCGATCGAGTAGGAGACCGAGTCGGCGTAGGCCGCCCGCACCGAGGCCGGGTCGCGCCACACCTGCGCCCTGGTGGCGGCCTGGTCACGGATCGGCCCGAACACCGACCCGTCGCCGAGGGAGTCCCAGTCGACGAGCCGCGGCAGCGGTGCCCACGGGACATGGCTGGTCACGAGGTCGATCTCGGCCATGACGGGGGCGCGGGGACGGGCAGTCAGCTCACGGTCGGCGAAGGCCTTGAGGGTGTACTGGTCCGGCATGGTGGCGTAGCCGAACCGTGGCCCCGCGTACCCGACGTTGCGGGCGTCGTAGACCTGGTCGTAGTGGTAGAACGACCGCGCCTCGGGCCAGTCCTCCCGGTTCGACGGGACATCCACCACCGTGCGCCACCCGGCCCGGCCGAAGGCCCCACTCAGGGTGAGCCGGTCGCTCGCCATGAGCTGGTCGTACCGCCGCTGGCTGTCGACCCAGACCCCCGACTGCAGGGTGGAGTGGGCCAGCCAGCTGGTGCCCCCGAAGGTGGGCGAGTCCAGCCAGGCGCTCCGGGTGGAGTAGCCGGCCGCTCCGAGCGCGCTCGTGGCCCGGTCGAGCGCGGGTGCGACCCCAGCCGGTGCCGGCCGGCCCGTGACGGCGACCTCGCCGTAGCTCTCGACGAAGACGAAGAGCACGTCCTTGCCGCGCAGCCCGGTCAGCAGTTCCGCCGCGGGCGCCCGCGCGAACGGATCCGTGGCCACGGCGCGGTCGAAGGTCGCGCCGTCACGCAGCGCCGCGTGCACCCTGGTCACGTGGTCGCCGACGAGCCCCACGGACGAGGTGGAGGCGAGCGGCAGTCCCGGCGCGACCTGGACCTGGGTCACGGCCGCCACCAGCCACACCGCGCCCATGACGACGAGCGCGCGAGCCCATCCGCGCGGATGCCGGTCGAGGTGTGGCTCGAACCGGCGCACCAGGGCGCCGGTCGACCAGGGCACGACCGCGAGCAGCAGGATGACGATGGCCACGGACCCGACGAGCGCCGCCGTCGCGCCGGACCGGCCCACCGAGTCACCGAGCAGGTCGCGCGCGGACCGCAGGTAGGTCCAGTCGGCCACGAGGTCGAACGGGCGGCGCAGCGCCGTGGTGAAGCCGATGTCGAGGAGCTTCACGAGGGTCACGACACCGAGCAGGGCCCCGACGACCAGCGCCGCCCGACGGCGCCACGACCCCCGGACCACGAGGAGCAACAGCACGAGGAGGATCGGGTCGACCGGCAGCCGGAGCAGCCAGGTGAGCGGTTCGTCGGTCGGGTCGTCCGGTGCCACGAGCACCACCCACACGGCGAGGAGGGGCAACAGCGCGACCGCCAGCGCGCCGCGGCTGCGGAGTCGACTCCCCCGGCTCGCCTTGTCGATGGCGCCGGTCGAGCTCACGGAGTGGCCTGGACCCGCGGCCCGGCACCGACCTCCACCACGACGACGCTTGGCAGCACCTCCACGGGGCGCTCACCTGCACGGGTCGATCGGGTCGCCCGCGCCCGCCACAGCTCTGCGCCCTGGGTACCGAACGACCACGCGAGCAGGACGAGCGCCAGCACGGCGAGACCGACCAGCGCCGGGCGGGGCAGGACCCGGGCGGTGGCCAGGGTGAGCACGATCCCCTGCATCGCCGCAACTGCCTTGCGCCAGTAGCGCGGTGGGACCTCGCCGCCGAGCCACGGCGCAGCCCAGGTGGCCCCCACGAGCAGGTAGCGGAAGAGGCCGATGGCCACCACCCACCAGCCGAGCACCAGCGAGGCAGCGACGCTCAGGACCAGGATCAGCCAGGCGTCGACCTCCATGTCGAGCCTGGCGCCGAGCGCCGACGCCGTCCCGGTGCGTCGGGCGACCCAGCCGTCGAGGGCGTCGAGCGAGAGGGCCACGGACGCGAGCAGCACCAAGGAGGTCCGCGCGGGGTGGGCGGACGGGCCGGTCAGCGCACGGTCGAGGACCGAGCTCGTGGTCAGCGCCGCCACGACGCAGGCGAGCGTGCCGCGCGTGACCGTGACGTGGTCGGCGGGTCCGAGGCCCCGCCGACCGCGGCGGGCCAGCGCCCGCACCAGGACGACCCAGCCGACCCCAGCACACGCGACGGCGACGAGCACCCCTGCGGCTGCGGCCAACCCTGCCGACCCCGTCGGTCCGGGTGCCAGCGCCAACAGAAGGACGCCGAGCAGCGCCGACTGCGCGGCCATCGGCACCACCGGGACTGCACTCCTGCCCACCACACCTCCAGTCTCTCCAGCCTGACCCTAGGACGGCACAGCCGACCCGCCAGTTCACCCGGGCGGCATACCGGCCGATCGCTAGGGTGGGGCCGTGTCCGGGTCTGCACTCGCGTACTGGCTGACCGCACCGGGGGTGGGCGAGCTCCGGCCCGTGACGGTGCCCTCACCCCGTCCGGACGAGGTCCTCGTCCGGACCGTCAACTCCGCCGTCAGCCGAGGCACCGAGACTCTCGTCTTCGAGGGCCGGGTCCCCGAGAGCCAGTACGCCACGATGCGGGCACCCTTCCAGGAAGGGGACTTCCCCGGACCGGTGAAGTACGGGTACCTCACCGTCGGCATCGTCGAGCAGGGGCCCGCGCACCTGCGTGGCCGGCTGGTCTTCTGCCTCCACCCCCACCAGACGAGGTTTGTCGTGCCGGCCGACGCCGTCGTGGTGGTACCCGACGGCGTGCCTCCCGAACGGGCCGTCCTGGCAGGCACGGTCGAGACAGCGGTCAACGCCCTGTGGGACGCTGCGCCACTGGTGGGTGACCGGGTCGCGGTGGTCGGGGCAGGCATGGTCGGGTGCTGTGTTGCGCGCCTGTTGTCCGGCATCCCCGGCGTCCGCACGACGCTCGTCGACATCGACCCCTCCCGGGCCGGGGTGGCGGCTGCCCTCGGTGTCGACTTCGCGCTGGCCCCCGACGCCGGGTCGGTGCCCGGGGCCGGGTCGGTGCCCGGGGCCGGCGCTCACGACCTCGTCGTGCACACCAGCGCCACCTCCGAGGGTCTTCGGCTGTCCCTGGCCCTCCTCGCCACCGAGGGCCAGGTGGTCGAGCTCAGCTGGTACGGCGACCGCGAGGTCAGCGTCGGGCTCGGCGGGTCGTTCCACTCGGGGCGGCTCACCATCCGGGCCAGCCAGGTGGGCGCGGTGTCCCCGGCCCGGCGCTCCCGCCGCACCACCACGGACCGGCTCTCGCTCGCCCTGGACCTGTTGAAGGACCCCGCCTTCGACGCCCTCGTCACCGGGCGGTCGGCCTTCGATGAACTCCCGGCCGCCATGGCCCGTCTCTCGGACGGGAGCCTTCCGGCGATCTGCCACCTCATCACGTACGACAGCACCGACCACCACACCGACGACAGCACCGACGACAGCACCGACCACCAGGGGTAGGCACCGTGTTCAGAGTGACCGTGCGGGACCACATCATGATCGCCCACAGCTTCCGCGGCGAGGTCTTCGGTCCGGCGCAGTCGCTGCACGGCGCCACCTATGTCGTCGACGCGACCTTCCACCGCGCCGACCTGGACGACGACGGCATCGTGGTGGACATCGGCCGCGCCGGTGAACAGCTCCGGGCGGTCCTGGCCGACCTCAACTACCGCAACCTCGACGAGGACCCCACCCTGACCGCCGGCAACACGACCACCGAGGCCCTGGCCAGGCTGGTCGCCGACCGCCTCGCCGCCCGCGTCCACGCCGGCGACCTGGGTGCCACGGCCTCCGGGATCAGCGCGATCACGGTGACCCTGGCCGAGTCGCCCGTGGCCTGGGCGAGCTACGAGCGCGGACTGTGAGCGCGCTGCCGTGAGGACGGTGCACGTCGTCGTCCCGGACTCCGTCGACGACCCAGCCCGTCCGAGCGGCGGCAACACCTACGACCGCCGCGTCTGCGCGGGCCTGCAGGACCTCGGGTGGGCGGTGCGCCTGCACCCGCTCCCGGGGCGCTGGCCCCATCCGGACGCGAGCAGCCTGGCCGGCCTCACCCGCACCCTGGCGTCCCTGCCGCTGGGCGCCGTGGTCCTCCTCGACGGACTGGTCGCCTCGGGGAACCCCGCTGTCCTCCTGCCAGCGGCACGGCGGCTGCGGCTCGTCGTGCTCGTGCACCTCCCGCTCGGACACCCCCTCGCGGTCGAGGCGGCCGGCCGGAGCCCGGGTGAGGCGAAGTCTGCGGCGGCCGAGGGCGAACGGCTGGTCCTCCAGGCTGCCGCAGCGGTCCTGACGACGAGCCGCTGGACGACGCACTGGCTCCTGGCCTCCTACGACCTCGACCGCAACCGGCTGCACGTGGCGAGACCGGGAGCCGACCGGACCCACCCCGCGACGGGCACCTCCTCGGGCAGCGCGCTGCTCAGCGTCGCGGCAGTGGTGCCGGCCAAGGGCCACACCGAGCTGCTCGAGGCCCTCGCGTCGTTGGGCGACCGATCGTGGCGGCTCGTGATCGCCGGCGCCCTCGACCTCGCCCCCGACCACGTCGCTCACCTCCGCGAGAAATGCAGGGAGGCGGGCCTCACCGACCGCGTCACCTTCGCCGGCCCCTTGGCCGGCGCGGCGCTCGATCGCGAGTATGCCGCCGCCGACCTCGTCGTCGTGGCGTCACGGATCGAGACGTACGGTCTCGTCGTGTCAGAGGCGCTGGCGCGAGGGCTGCCGGTGGTGGCGACCGCGGTCGGTGGCGTCGCAGAGGCAATGGGTGCCGTCCAGGGCACCGGTCGCCCGGGACTCCTGGTCGACCCCGGAGGCGACGGCCTGGGGACGGCCCTGCGGTCCTGGCTCGACGACGCGACCCTGCGGGACCGGTTGCGCACGGCAGCACGCGAGCGCAGCAGCACCCTGGAGCCGTGGTCGGCCACTGCACATCGCGTCTCCGACGTGCTGTCCGAGGTCGCGGGAGGGCGCTCACCCCAGGGCGCGGTCGGCCGGGACGAGACGCCTCACCCCGTGGACGGGGCGCTCCGGTGAACCGCAGCCACGCGGCATACGTAGGTCTGGGTGCAGGGCCACACCGAACTCCACCTGATCTCGAGGGGCGCGCCATGACGCTGACCGAACGCTCCGGCGACCCGGCGCGCGCCGCGGACGGGCTGGCGACCACGGCCCGCCGACTGGCCCGCTCCCCACTGGCGCGACGGCTCGGCGGCGGGGCCGTCCTCGGCTTCCTGGTGTGGCGGCTGGGGGTCGAGCAGTCAGTGCGCGCGCTCGGCGCCATCGACGCACGAGCGCTGGCTGCGGCGCTCGTCCTCACCGCCCTGACCACCTTCTGCTGTGCCTGGCGGTGGAGCCTCGTGGCCGCCGCCCTCGGTGCGCAGGTCCCGCTTCGAACGGCGGTGGCCGCGTGCTACCGCTCGCAGTTCCTCAACACGGCAACCCCGGGTGGCGTCCTCGGCGACGTGCACCGGGGTGTGCGCCACGGTCGCCGCACGGGCAGTGCCGCGAGGGGCCTCAGGTCCGTGCTCATGGAGCGGTCCGCCGGTCAGGTGGTGCAGGCCGGCATGGCCCTCGTGGCCCTGTCGGTGCTGCCCTCGCCGGTGCGGTCCTCCGTCGCCTGGGCGTGGGCGGCCGTCGTCGTCATCGCCCTCTGCGTGGGCCTCGCAGGACGGTCGGGTCGGCGGCGCGGCCGGGACGGGCTCGGGTCCGCGTGGATGGGCGAAGTCCGCCGCGGTGTGCTCGCCCGTCGCACCGGGCCGCTCGTTGCCCTCGCGTCGGCGCTGGCCGTCGCGGGTCACGTGCTCACCTTCCTCGTGGCGGCACGCACGGCCGGGTCGACCGCCTCGGCGACCCGGCTCGTGCCCTTGGCGTTCGTCGTGCTCATCGCGATGGGGATCCCGGTGAACATCGCCGGGTGGGGTCCGCGGGAGGGAGTTGCGGCGTGGGTCTTCGGAGCTGCGGGACTGGGCGCAGGAGCCGGCCTGTCCACGGCCGTCGTGTACGGCGTGCTCGTCCTCGTCGCGAGCCTTCCCGGTGCGGCCGTGCTGGTGGTGGCCCACGGGCGAGCGCGGCCACGTCCGGCTGTCGGTCGCGTCGCCGAGGAGGTCGCCCGTGGCTGACCGTCCCTACACCCTGCTCAGCTGCAGCATGTCGATGGACGGATACCTCGACAGCGCCACACCCGGCCGGCTGGAGCTCTCCAACGCGGCCGACTTCGACCGGGTCGACGCCGAGCGGGCCCGGTGCGACGCGATCCTCGTCGGGGCCGCCACGATCCGCAATGACAACCCCCGCCTGCTGGTCCGCTCAGCAGAGCGGCGAGCGGACCGCGTCGCCAGGGGCTGCCCGCCGTCACCGGTGAAGGTCACCGTGACGAACGGTGCCGACCTGGACCCCGGGGCCGAGTTCTTCGCCCCTGGCGAGGTCGAGAAGCTGGTCTACTGCCACACGAGCGCGGTGGACGACGCCCGTGCCCGCCTCGACGGTGCGGCGACCGTCGTCGACGCCGGCGACCCCGTGACGCTGCGCTGGGTCGGTGAGGACCTGGCGCGGCGGGGGGTGGGGCGGCTCATGGTGGAAGGCGGTGGTTCGGTACTCACGCAGCTGCTCAGCGAGGACCTCGCCGACGAGCTCCAGCTCGCGGTCGCGCCCCTGTTCGTGGGCGACTCCCGCGCCCGCCGGTTCGTCGGCGACGCCCAGTTTCCTTGGTCGCCCGGCCGTCGGGCAGACCTCGTGGAGGTGCGCCACATCGGCGACGTGGCGCTGCTGCGCTACGCCCTCTCACCGCGCTTCGACCAGCGCCGGACGGGTGGACGCCATGGGTCTTCGTGACGCCACGATCCGTGCGCAGGTGAGCATCCCCCTCACCCTCGCCGACGGCCTCCACACGACCGCGCGGGCCTTCACCTTCACCGGCCTGCACGACGGTCGCGAGCACCTCGCCCTCGGGCTGGGTGGCTGGGCGCATCGGCCGGTGGCCGAGTCCACGCTCGAGCGGCCTCCACTCACCCGGGTGCACAGCGAGTGCCTCACCGGTGACGTCCTGGGCAGCCGACGCTGCGACTGCGGCCCCCAGCTCGACGAGGCCCTCCACCGCCTGGCCGAGGAGGGCGGGCTGTTGCTCTACCTCCGGCAGGAGGGACGCGACATCGGCCTCTACGCCAAGCTCGACGCCTACGTCCTCCAGGACGAGGGGCTCGACACCTTCGAGGCGAACCTCGCCCTCGGTTACGAGGAGGACGCGCGCGACTACACCGCCGCCGCCCAGATGCTCAGGGCGCTCGGCGTGACCCGGGTGGCGCTGCTGACCAACAACGCCGACAAGGTCGCCCAGCTCGAAGGGCTCGGGGTCGACGTGGTCGAGAGGGTGCCGACTGCCGTGCACCGGTCCGATGCCAACGGTCGCTACCTCGCGACCAAGCTGCTCAGGCAGCCCGCGCCGCCCGCGCCGCCCGACCTGCTGCACGGGTGAACCACGCGGGCAGGGGCGCTGGCAGACTGCACCCATGACGTCGTGGTCCATCCAGGCCTTGGGATGGGCAGGCTCCGCCCTGCTCATCTTCTCCCTCCTCCAGCAGCGCGTGCTGCGCTTCCGGATCCTCAACCTGACGGCGAGCTGCACGCTCATCGTGTTCAACGCGTTGCTGCACGTGTGGCCGATGGTCGCCATGAACACCGTCACCGCGGGCATCAACATCTGGATGATCACCAAGCTGCTGCGTGAGCGGGGCGACGAGTCGGTCTACGAGGTCGTCGCGGTCGGACCGGACGAGTCGTACCTCCAGCACTTCCTCAAGGTGCAGGGTGCCGACATCCGCAAGTACTTCCCGCAGTTCGACGCCGGGGCCCTGGGCGCGGGCCGCAGCGCGTACCTCGTCGAGCGCGGCAACGAGACGGTCGGCGCCGTCGTCGTCCGCGACGCCGGGGACGGCGTGGCCCAGGTGGAGCTCGACTACGTGACGCCGCGCTTCCGCGACTTCTCCCCCGGCGAGTTCGTCTATCGGAGCAGCGGACTGTTCCGCGGCAAGGGGATCCGCCAGATCGTCACGCCCCCGGGCATGGTCAACCCCTACTACGCCCGGCTGGGATTCCGGGAGGAAGGCGACCACTGGGTCGCCGACCTCGCCTGACCCGACCTCAGCCGACCGGCGCCGGCTCGACGCTCTCCCGCGGCGCCACGCGGCGCACCGTCAGGAACAACCGGTGCGCCGTGACCACCGCAGCCGCCCACCCGAGCCCGAGCGCCCAACCCGCCACCACGTCGGTCAGCCAGTGGTGCCCGAGGAAGACGCGGGACAGTCCCATCGTCAGGACGAAGACCGCCCCGACGGCGACCGCGGTGGTGCGCGCCCACGCCGAGTCGAGCCGTCGCAGCAGCAGGTAGACGAGGACCGCGGTGAGGACCGTCGCGTTGAGGGTGTGGCCGCTCGGGAAGCTCGGTGAGGTCTCGTAGGGCGGCACGGCCTGTGCCAAGGGCGGACGGGCCCGCCCGATCAGCGCCTTGCCGGTCGTCGTCATGGCCAGCGAGCCCGCGGCCGCGATCAGCACGAGCACCAGCGGGGTGCGCGAGCGCCACCGCCAGACCATCAGGAGCGTCAGCACGGTGGCCACGATCGGCATCCCCACCGGGCCACCGACGTCGGTGTACAGCGTGACCGCGTGGGCCAGCCCGGGCGACCGCCAGGCGATGGCCTGGTCGAGGACGGGCTGGTCCAGCCCCGCGATGCCGTCGGCCTCGGTGACCGCGTCGTAGACCTCGGCCGCCACCGCGGTGAGTGCGACCGCGACGGCTCCCCCGACCAGGGCCGTCACGACGAGGACGAGGTGCGCGGCGCTCCACCGTGCGAGGTCGACCGCGTGCCCGACGACCCAGTCCGCGAGGCGACGACCCGCCGGGGTGCGCCAGTCGGTCAGGTCGCGGGAGCCGATCCGCTCCTCGGCGGGGGTGTCGTCGCGCAGCATGAGCCCATCCTCGCAAAGCCGGCCCGGCGGCATACCCACTGGCCTGCGGCGATGCCAGTATGCCGCGGGGTCGGCGACCGCGCGTGACCGCGCCCCGGGCACCACGAGAGCCCGGTCGCGAACGACCGGGCTCCGGGGCTGAACTGACGGGTGAACACCGCGGTGGTGGAGGTGGCGGGAATTGAACCCGCGTCCACTGACGGGAATCCAGGACTTCTCCGGGTGCAGTGCGCTGTGGATTTTCTCGGCCCCAGTGCTCGCACGCACACGTCCACTGACAGGCCCAGTCGAGTAAGAGTCCCGCGCAGTCCCCCGACATGACTGCGCAGCAAGTTCTCTAGCTGACGCCAGACACTGAGTCGAGAACTAGCTCAGGCTGACGGACTTCGGAGCTCGCTCAGGCGGCGAGGGCGAAGTCGGTGCGCTTGGAATCGGCACCTATTGGTTTGCCAGGATCGTTAACGAGATAACCGGGCATCCTCGACCCGCTTCCCCTGAAATGCCGACCAATGTCGAAACCGATCACCCCCGTGCTCCTGCGAGTGCAGGGGTGTTCACACGTCCACTGTTCAGTTGGTGCTGCTCTCACAGCCTACCGTCCAACGCCGACGGGCCCGCACGCATTTCCCGGCCAGCCTTGTCCAAGGTTTGTCCAATCCAGGCCCCCGGTGGTGCCGAATCCCCGGCGCAGGGTCCGGAGGTGCGGCCAGCGGTGACCGTGCGTCCGGGACCACCACACCGCAGTGGATTTCTGGAGGACAAGCATGTTCGCTCGACGCTTCATGACAGCGGTGGCGGCCCTCGGCCTCGCCGGCACGGCCGCCCTGGCCGGAGCACCATCCGCCTCGGCACACGGGTGGGACCATTCCGCCACGGGCACACGCAGCCTGGCCGCGCTGCTCGCCCGGGACGGATCCGGCTTCGACCGCAACTGGAACGACTTCGACATCGTCGACAACGCGGTCACGGCAGTACTGACTGCCAAGCCGGGCTCGGCCGTCGGGGTCCTGGCCGACGGGACGGTCGCCCTCACGGCGTTCCTGCCCACCGACCGGGCCTTCCGCCACCTCGCGTCCGACCTCACCGGCAAGCACTACAGCTCGGAGACAGCGGTCTTCGCCGACGTCGCCTCCCTGGGCATCGACACCGTCGAGGCGGTGCTGCTCTACCACGTCGTCCCCGGGGCGACGGTCACCTACCGCCAGGCGCTGGCTGCCGACGGCGCGACCCTCACCACGGCGTCCGGTGGCACCGTCCAGGTCGACGTGGTCGGCCGGTGCGTCGTCACGCTCGTGGACGCCGACCCCAGCGACCGCAACCCCTTGGTCGTGCGGGCCAACCTCAACAAGGGCAACGCCCAGATCGCCCACGGCATCTCCGAGGTGCTGCGACCGCTCGACCTCTGAGCGGAGCAACCGACCGGGTCGCGGGCGTACAGCGGGCACCCGCGGCTCGGTCAACCGCGGCTCGGTCAACCGCGGCTCGGTCAACCACGGCTCGGTCAACCACGCGGCTCAGGCAACCGCCGTCAGCCCCCGAAGTCCTGGGTCCAGTAGTGGCCGTACGAACCGCCGGTGGCATGGCCGACCCCGAGGGCCGTGAACGAGCAGTTGAGGATGTTCGCCCGGTGTCCGGAGCTGGCCATCCACGACTTCATCACGGCAGACGCGGTGGTATGCCCCGCGGCGATGTTCTCGCCGATCGTGCTGCCCCGGTAGCCCGCCGCCCGGATGCGGTCGGCGAAGGTGCGCCCGTCCTTGCTGGTGTGGGAGAAGTAGTCCTTTGCGGCCATGTCGGCGCTGTGTCGCTGCGCGGCGCTCTGGAGCGCGGAGTTCGCCCGGACCGCACCGCAGCCCGCCTTCGACCGCTCGGAGTTCACCAGCGACAGGACCTGCCCCGCGACACCCCCACCGGACGGTGGCTTGGGTGCCGGCTTGGGTGCCGGCTTCGGAGCGGGCTCCGGCGTGGGCGTCGGAGCGGGCTTCGGGGTGGCCCGCGGTGTGCTCGTGGCCGGCTTCGTCCGCGACGCCGACGGACGAGCCGTCCGGGTGGTGGTGGTCGGACGGGTGGTCGTGGTGCTCGTGGTCGGCAGGGCCGTCGAGGTCGTGGCCGCCGAGCTCGTGGTGGACCCGGCCCCGGTCGGACCTCCCGCTCGGTCCGCCCCGTCGGTGCAGCCGGTCAGCGTTGTCAGGGCCAGGGCCACTGCAGCCAGGGCTGCGGCACGGCGGGCGGGGCGATGGGCCAGGCGTCGTGCGATGCCGGTCACGGGGGATCTCCTCGAGCGGGGAGCGTGGGGGCGGCGGCTGCAGGCGCGACCGGTCGCCCAACCTACGCTCCTTGCGCCTCGAAATCGTCCCTGGCGGCCACGATCTGGCCGACGTGGGCCTCGGCCCAGTCCGTGAGCACGGCGATGGGTCCACCCAGCGAGACCCCCAGATCGGTGAGCGCGTAGTCCACCCGCGGTGGCACCTGCGCGAACACCGTCCGGGTGAGCAGCCCGTCGCGCTCCATCGCGCGCAGGGTCTGGGTGAGCACCTTGGGCGCCACCCCACCGACGCGCTGGCGCACTGCGGTGAACCGCAGCGGACCGTCGACGAGGGCGCCGATCACCAGGACCGTCCACTTGTCACCGATCCGGTCGAGCACCACCCGCGTGGGGCAGTCGGGGTCGAAGGCGTCGCCCCGCTCGAAGACTGCACGCTTGGTAACCATGAGGTACTTATAGCACGTTGAAGTGCTCAGTTACCAATAGTTACTGTCGAGCCGACCCAGCAACCCCCAGTCCGATGAAAGGCATCACCATGACGAAGACCCCCCAGCTGAAGATCGCCCTGTTCGGCGCCAGCGGCATGGTCGGCTCCCGGATCGCCGCCGAGGCCGTCGCGCGCGGCCACGCGGTCACCGGCTACACCCGCCGCGGCGGCGAGCTGCCGTCCGGCGTCACGGCCGCCACCGGCGACCTCGCCGACGAGACCACGGTCAAGGAAGCCGCGACGAGCCACGACGTCGTCCTCTCCGCGACCGGCCCGAGCCGGACCGGCGAGAGCCACGAGCCGTGGCTCGACTCCGTCCGGAACCTCGTGGACCACGCCGTCGGGGCCCGGGTGCTCTTCGTGGGTGGCGCCGGCTCGCTGCTCACCCCCGAGGGCACCCGCCTGCTCGACACCCCCGGCTTCCCGCCGGAGTATGCCGCCGAGGCCACCTCGGGCGCAGCCGCCCTGGAGCTCTTCCGGGCGGCTCCGGAGGACCTGGACTGGACCTTCGTGTCGCCGGCCCCGGTGATCGCGCCCGGCGAGCGCACCGGCAGCTACCTCGTCGCCCTGGACTCCCCGGCCGGCGACTCCATCAGCGCCGAGGACTACGCGGTGGCCCTGGTCGACGAGCTCGAGCAGCCGCGCCACCGCGGCGAGCGGTTCACCGTCGCGAACTGACTCCCGCGGCATACCCCTGGGTCGGCCCGTCCGCATCGCGGGCGGGCCGTCTCACTTGTCGGGACCTCACTAGGATCGGGGCACCCTGCCCGTCCCCCGTGCTCCTCGAACTTCGCCGGCTCCCACCACCTCCCGGGTGCCGACCACCTGGAGGTCAAGTGTTCAGCAAGGTCCTCGTCGCGAACCGGGGTGAGATCGCGGTCCGCGCGTTCCGCGCCGCCACCGAGCTCAGCGCCAAGACGGTCGCCGTGTTCCCCTACGAGGACCGCAAGTCCGAGCACGTGCTGAAGGCGGACGAGGCCTACCGCATCGGCGAGCAGGGCCACCCGGTCCGCGCCTACCTCGACCCCGAGGCGATCGTGCGGACGGCCGTCGAGGCCGGGGCCGACGCGATCTACCCCGGCTACGGCTTCCTGTCCGAGAACCCCGACCTCGCCGAGGCCTGCGCCAACGCCGGCGTCACCTTCGTCGGCCCGCCGGCCTCGGTCCTGCACCTCACCGGCAACAAGGCCCGGGCCATTGCGGCGGCCAAGAAGGCGGGGCTCCCCACGCTGGAGAGCGCCGAGCCCAGCACCGACGTCGACACCCTCGTCGCCGCGGCCGAGGAGATCGGCTTCCCGATCTTCGCCAAGGCCGTCGCGGGCGGCGGGGGCCGAGGCATGCGGCGGGTCGAGCGACGCGAGGACCTGCGGGAGGCGCTCGAGGCCTGCATGCGTGAGGCCGAGTCGGCCTTCGGCGACCCGACCGTCTTCCTCGAGCAGGCCGTGGTCAAGCCCCGCCACATCGAGGTGCAGATCCTCGCCGACGGCGAGGGCAACGTCATCCACCTGTTCGAGCGGGACTGCTCGGTCCAGCGGCGCCACCAGAAGGTCGTCGAGATCGCCCCGGCCCCGAACCTCGACCCCGAGCTGCGCGAGCGGATGTGCGCCCACGCCGTCGCCTTCGCCAAGGAGATCGGCTACGTCAACGCGGGCACCGTCGAGTTCCTGCTCTCCCCCGACGGCCGCTACGTCTTCATCGAGATGAACCCGCGCATCCAGGTCGAGCACACCGTGACCGAGGAGATCACCGACGTCGACCTCGTGAGCTCCCAGCTGCGGATCGCCAGCGGCGAGACCCTGGCCGACCTCGGGCTCTCACAGGACACCCTGCAGATCCGCGGCGCCGCCCTCCAGTGCCGCATCACCACCGAGGACCCGGCCAACGAGTTCCGCCCCGACACCGGTCGCATCACCACCTACCGCTCCGCCGGTGGGGCCGGCGTCCGGCTCGACGGTGGCACCGTCTTCGTGGGGGCCGAGATCGGCGCGCACTTCGACTCGATGCTGGTCAAGCTCACCTGCCGCGGCCGTGACTTCCCGACGGCGGTCCGGCGGGCCCGCCGCGCCCTGGCCGAGTTCCGGATCCGCGGGGTCTCGACCAACATCCCCTTCCTCCAGGCCCTGCTCGAGGAGCCCGACTTCCAGGCCGGCCGGCTCTCGACCTCGTTCATCGACGAGCGCCCCGACCTGCGCACCGCGCGGATCCCGGCCGACCGCGGGACCAAGCTGCTCACCTACCTCGCCGACGTCACCGTCAACCAACCGCACGGTCCGGGCCGCACGCGGGTCTCGCCGCGCGCCAAGCTGCCGGCCATCGACCGGTCGACTCCCCCGCCCCCCGGCGCGCGCGACCGGCTGCTCCGCCTCGGCCCACAGGGCTTCGCGGAGGAGCTGCGGGCGCAGGAGGCGGTCGCCGTCACCGAGACCACCTTCCGCGACGCCCACCAGTCGCTGCTGGCCACCCGGGTGCGCACCCGCGACCTCATGCACGTGGCCCCGCATGTCGCCCGGCTCACGCCCCAGCTGTGGTCGGTCGAGGCCTGGGGCGGGGCGACCTACGACGTCGCGCTGCGGTTCCTCGCGGAGGACCCCTGGGACCGGCTCGCGGCCCTGCGCGAGGCGATGCCCAACCTCCCGCTCCAGATGCTCCTGCGCGGACGCAACACGGTGGGCTACACGCCCTACCCGACCGAGGTCACCGACGCCTTCGTCACCGAGGCGGCCAGCACCGGCATCGACATCTTCCGCATCTTCGACGCCCTCAACGACGTCGACCAGATGCGCCCGGCGATCGAGGCGGTGCGGGCCACGGGCACGGCCGTCGCGGAGGTCGCGCTCTGCTACACCGGCGACCTCACCAGCCCCGACGAGAAGCTCTACACCCTCGACTACTACCTCCACCTGGCCGAGCAGATCGCCGAGGCCGGGGCGCACGTCATCGCCATCAAGGACATGGCCGGGCTGCTGCGCGCCCCCGCGGCCCGCACCCTCGTCACGGCCCTGCGCGAGCGGTTCGACCAGCCGGTCCACCTGCACACCCACGACACCGCCGGTGGCCAGCTGGCCACCCTGCTGGCCGCCATCGAGGCGGGGGTCGACGCCGTCGACGTCGCGAGCGCCGCGATGGCGGGCACCACGTCCCAGCCACCCATGTCGAGCCTCGTCGCGGCCACCGACGGCACCCCCCGCGCCACGGGGCTGGACCTCAGGGCGGTCAACGACCTCGAGCCCTACTGGGAGGCCGTGCGGCAGCTCTACTTCCCGTTCGAGTCCGGCCTGCCCTCCCCCACCGGTCGCGTCTACACACACGAGATCCCCGGCGGCCAGCTCTCCAACCTGCGCCAGCAGGCCATCGCGCTGGGTCTCGGCGACCACTTCGAGGAGGTCGAGGACATGTATGCCGCGGCCAACCGCATCCTCGGCAACATCGTCAAGGTGACACCCAGCAGCAAGGTCGTGGGTGACCTCGCGCTGGCCCTGGTCGGAGCCAAGGCCGACCCGGCCGACTTCGAGGCCAACCCGACGAAGTACGACATCCCCGACTCCGTGATCGGCTTCCTCTCGGGCGAGCTCGGTGACCCGCCCGGCGGCTGGCCCGAGCCGTTCCGCACCAAGGCCCTCGAGGGGCGCACCCCCAAGCCGCGCGTCACCGAGCTCGGCGACGACGACCGGGCTGCCCTCCAGGCCGACCCCCGGCACACCCTCAACCGGCTGCTCTTCCCCGGTCCGACGACCGAGTTCGAGAAGTCGCGGGACGCCTACTCCGACCTGGCCGTCCTCGGCACCCGGGAGTTCCTGCACGGGCTCGAGGTCGGGTTCGAGCACGAGATCGACCTCGAGCCCGGCAAGCGCCTGCTGCTCGGCCTCCAGTCGGTGTCGGACGCCGACGACCGCGGCATGCGCACCGTGATGTTCACGATGGGCGGCCAGCTGCGCCCGGTGCAGGTGCGCGACGAGCGGATCGCGGTGGACGTCAAGGCCGCCGAGAAGGCCGACCCGTCGGCCAAGGGCCAGGTCGCGGCACCGTTCGCCGGGGTCGTCAGCCTTGCGGTCGAGGAGGGCGCCACCGTCGAGGCCGGCGCCGTGGTGGCCACCATCGAGGCGATGAAGATGGAGGCCAACATCACCGCTCCCGTCGCCGGGTCGGTGCAGCGGCTGGCCATCGGCACGCAGCAGCAGGTCGAGGGCGGCGACCTCATCCTCGTTCTCGGGTAGCTCAGCCTCGGACAGCTCAGCCTCGGACAGCTCAGCCTCGGGTGGGCCGGATTCACGATTCACCGGACCCCTGACCTGCGGAAATGTCGTTTTCGGGTTACGGTCGAAGGGCAGGCGGTCAAGAAGCGGCTGCTGTCGCGAAGCACGACTCATCCGTTCGCATCCGACAGAGGAGGCCCCACATGGGACTGAATGACAAGCTCGACAACGCCAAGGACAAGGCCACCGGCGAGGCCAAGGAGGCCACCGGCAAGGTGACCGACAACGAGCGCCTCGAGGCCGAGGGCAAGGCCGACCAGACCGAGGCCGACCTCAAGCAGGCCGGCGAGAAGGTCAAGGACGCGTTCAAGAACTGAGCCCAGCCACAGGTATGCCGCGTGCGGACGTCCGCACGCGGCATACCTGTGCCTGGGGCCGGCATACCTGTGCCTGGGGCCGGCGTCCCGGTAGCGCCGGCGCCGGCGCGGCTACCAGGAACCGCCCGAGCTGCCACCCCCGCCGCCCCCGGAAAAGCCACCGCCTCCGGAGAAGCCCGACCCGCCGGAGCTGCCGGGCGTGCTCGTGAAGGTGCCCCCCGCGGTCGTCGCGAACGAGTCCATGTCGCGGGCGACCCCGTCGTAGTCGAACGCACCCGAGCCGACGTACCAGAGCGGCGGGGTGAGCGAGTGTCCTGCAGCGGCCGCGGACTCTGCGACCTGGCGGAAGGTGCCGGCCCACTGCGAGGCCACGCCGAAGACGATCGCATAGGGGAGGTAGCGGCTGAAGATGTCCTGCGCCTCCTCCCACTTGATCTGGGATGCCTCGGCCGTCACGAGGTACTTCTTGAAGCCCTCGGACTGGGCCGTGACCGCGCTGCCCTCGGCGGTCCGGGCGGCCATCCGCTGCCCGAGGATGCCGACGATGGCACCGGCCACCACCAGGCCCCCGAGCAGGATGAATGCCGGCGGGATGGGCAGGCCGGCGCCGGCCCCGAGGTCGGACAGCGGGCCGCCCAGCCAGACGAAACCGAAGAACGAGCCGACGACCAGGACGGCGGCGAGCCCCGTCCAGGTCGTCCGCTGCGCCTCGGGCGAGCGGCGGAACCAGCCCCGTCGCACGACCTCGTCGTACATCAGCTCCTCGACCCGGTCCAGCGTCGGCTTGAAGTGGTTCTTGAGGCTGGACAGGGTGCGCGTGGGGCCGTTCTCGAAGAGCCCCACGAGGAGCGCCTCCTCGTAGGGCAGCAGCGCGGTGCGGGACTGCTCGGCCGTGGGGGTGGTGCGGGTCAGCCGCCAGTCCTTCCCCTGGAGGAAGCCACCCTCCTCCTCGGCGATGGTGAGGTGTCCACGGGCGGCGAGGTCGATGATCGTGGCGGAGACGTCGATCGTGTTGGCGGTCTCGTCGATGACCGTGCCCACGAGTCCCGGCTGCACGCCGTCCGGCGGGGTGAACCGCACCGCGATCGGACCCCTGCGACCCTGGACGACCTGGCCGTCCTCACCCACGACCGGGCTGAGCCCGGGCGTGAGCCCGGCGTACTGCTCGTCGCGGCCACGGGTGTAGACGAGCACGCCCATCAGAGCGGCAGCCAGCAGCGGGATCGTGACTCCCGCTCCCGCCGCCAGGGCGCCGAGTGCCTTGGACGTGGTCGAGGTGACGATCTGGCCGTCGTCCGACACCTGCCCCTCGTGGAGCACGGGGTCGAGCGAGCCGAACCCGTCGATCGGCAGCGACGCCAGGATGGAGACACCCTGGCCGGCCCCCGCCTTGGGCGCGCTGAACTGGGCGCTGGCGCCCGGCGTGGCAGTGCAGCGCTGCGTCGAGCCGAACTCCCCGATGAAGCACTCGGCCCGGTCGCTGGCCCCCGGTCCGGTTACGGTGGCGCTGACGTCCTCGTAGACGTTGTCGTCGGAGGCGTCGACCAGGTTGTAGTAGACCTCCGCGTGGTCGGTGAAGCCGTTGACGTAGGCGTCCAGGTGGTAGCGCACCACGTAGGTCTGCGTGCCGCTCACCGTCTCGTCGGCCCGGCCCACCCGGATGCGCATCGCCGAGCCGTCGGTGGCGTCGGTCACCGACACGTCGGCCGGCGCCCCCGAGGGCGAAGTGGCCGATACGTGGGACAGCGGGTACTCGCGATAGGTGTCGGCGCGGTCCTGGTAGCCGACCCGCACCGTGACGAAGCGCTCGATGCCGTGCCGGTCCTCGCCCTGCGGAAAGTGCCACGTGATGTTCTCGACGACGTCGAGCGAGCCGTCCTGGTTGGCGGTGATGTCGACGTGGAACCGGGTGGCCAGGTCGTCCGGCGCGGCGGCGACGGCACTCGAGGCGCCGAGGACGAGCGCTGCGGAGGCGAACAACAGCGCGAGCCCGGCCCCCGCGGCATACCGTCGTCCGCCCCCGCGCACGCGCATGGCCCTAGCGTCCCTCGCCCGAGGCCCGCCGGGCCTGGCTGAGTGCGCGCTGCGTGTCACGGGTGTCCTGGCGCTCGCGCAGCGCGTGCCGCTTGTCGTACTGCTTCTTGCCCTTGGCGATGGCGATCTCGACCTTCGCCCGGCCGTCCTTGAAGTAGAGCTGGAGCGGGACGATGGTGTGCCCGCTCTCGGTCGACTTCTTCATGATCTTGGCCAGCTCCGCACGGTGCAGGAGCAGCTTGCGGCGGCGCCGCGGGGTGTGGTTGGTCCAGTTGCCGTTGACGTACTCGGGGATGTGCACGCCCTCGAGCCACAGCTCGTCGCCGCGCCACGTGGCGTAGCCGTCGATGAGCGAGGCGCGCCCCATCCGCAGCGACTTGACCTCGGTGCCCATCAGGACGAGCCCGGCCTCGAAGGTGTCCTCGATGAGGTAGTCGTGGCGCGCCTTCTTGTTGCTCGCCACCACCTTGCGACCTTGTTCCTTGGCCACTGCCCGTCCACGCCCTCGTCTTGGTTGTCTCAGCGGTCATCGCTGGGTCGCCGTCCGGGTCGACAGCCGACCCGGCGAGGCAACGCTACCTGCAGGACCGGGTATGCCGGCCAGTCGGTTTCCGCGCGGCGCGCCGGACGACCCGGGAGCCGACGACTGCAGACCTCAGAGCCAGCGCCGCGGGTCCCTCGGGATGCCGTCCTCATAGGTCTCGAAGTGCAGGTGGCAGCCGGTCGACGAGCCCGTGGTCCCCACGTAGCCGATGATCTCGCCGCGGGAGACGTTGCCGCCACCCACGGCGTACCGCTCCATGTGGTTGTAGGTGGTCACGAGGTCGACCCCACGGACGATGCCGTGGTCGATCATGATCCGGTTGCCGTAGCCGCCGCCCCAGCCGCGGGAGATGATGTGGCCGGACGCAGCCGCCCTGATCGGGGTGCCGCAGTTGGCCGCGAAGTCGCGCCCGGCGTGCAGGCGCCAGTAGTGCAGGATCGGGTGGTAGCGCATGCCGAACTCGGAGGAGATCCAGCCCTCGGAGGGACGCGACAGGTAGCCGCCGGAGGACGAGACCGGCGGCGGCACCGGCCTGTGGTGCTTGCGCAGCCACGCGGCGCGACGGGCCGCCGCAAGCTTCGCGGCCTTGGCCCGGGCGACGAGGACGCGTTGCAGCCGCGCCTGCTCCTTCTGCGCTGCGTCGAGCTTGGTCTTCTCGGCCTTCTTCTGGGCCTCGAGCGCGTTCGACTGGGCGGTCTGCTGGGCGGCGAGGGCGTCGAGCCTGGCCTTCGCTGCCGCCGCGGCGGCGCGGGCCTTCTGCGCCTTGGCCAGCGCGGCCTCGGCCTGCTTCTTGGCCGCCTCGACCTGCACCTTGAGCGCCTTGATGTGCGCTTCCTGGGCGGTCGCGGCCGCACGGGCGGTGGCCAGCCGGGTGAGCGACTGGTTCTGCACGTCCATCACGGTGTCGTTCATCGCGATGCGGTTGGCGAAGTCGTCGGGCGTGGTCGCGCTCAGGGCCACGGACAGCTGGCCCATGCCCTGGTCCTGGTAGAGCTGTGCCGCGAACCGGGCCACGCGGGTGCGGGTCGCGGCCAGCTGCGCGCGGGTGGCCGCCAGCTCGTCGACCGCGCGGGCCTCGTTGGCGCGGGCGACGTCGAGCCGCACCGCCATCTCGTCGTTGTAGGCGTCGGCCCTGGACACGGCGGCGGTGGCCTGGTCGAGGGCGGCCTGGGCCCCCGGCAGCGCGGCCTGCGTGCGGCGCAGCGCGATGTAGGCGTTCCTCAGGCTGGCCGAGGTGTCCTCGAGCTCGTCCTTGAGGGACTCGATCTCCTTGTCGACCTGCTTCTTCGCCTTGCCCGGGTCGCCGGCGCCCGGCGCGGTCCCGACCGTGGACCCGAGGACCGGCGCGGCGGCCAGCGACGGGGTCGCGACCCCCACCGAGCAGGCGACGGCCAGCCCGAGGGCGAGCAGGCGGACGCGGCGAGACCCGCGTCCGACACGGTGGTGGGCGCGAGAAGGCGGGGGGATTGCGCTCATAGGCCTCATTGGTAACACACACCACACCCGTATCCGGGGATTGGCGCCTGTGAAATGGCCGATCTGCCCAGTCTCCCGATCCCCCAAGCAACCTTTGCTAGCAAAGGTTGCTTGGTCGAGGACAGGTTGCAGCCTGTCCACGAACCAGTTTCCTGTGCCAGCAAGGTTTCGTGGAACTAGGGGTGCGCGGGGCAGCGGTCAGACGCGCAGGTAGCGGCGCAGCGTGGCCCAGGAGGTGAGCACCGAGACCACGAGCATGAAACCGACCAGCCACGGCGCCACGAACCAGATGTCGTGGGCACCGACGAGCGGGGCGTCCTGCAGCACCGCGGAGACGCGTGGGATCAGCGAGTCCGCCGTCACCCACAGGCCGGCGATGGCCAGACCGGTGCCGGTCAGGGCGGCCAGGACCGTCTCCATGACGAAGGGCAGCCGGATGGTGAAGTTCGAGGCACCGACGAGCTTCATGATCCCGGTCTCGCGTCGTCTGCTGAACGCGGCCTGGCGGATCGTCGTGGCCATCAGCAGGATCGAGCAGAGCACCATCAGCCCGGCGAGGAACAGCGAACCGATGGTGACGACGTTCATCACCTTGAACAGCTTGTCGAGGGTCTTCTGCTGGTCCTGGACCCGACCGACCCCCGGGGCGCCGTCGAAGGCGCTCACCACGACCTCGTACTTCTTGGGGTCGGACAGCTGGACGCGGAAGTTCTGCGGGATGTCGCCGACCTGCAGGTAGTCCGACAGCGGCGAGTTGCGGTACTGCTGCTTGAACCGGTCGAAGGCCTGCTGCTCGGACTCGTAGTAGACGTTCTTGACCAGCGGCTTCATCTCGTCGAGCTGGGAGCGCAGGGCGTCGCGCTGCTCGTCGGTGACCGCCTTGCCGTCACAGTTGACGTCGAGCGAGTCCTTGCCGCACATGAAGATCGAGACCTGGATGCGGTCGTACCAGTAGCCCTTGAGGGTGTCGACCTGTCCCTGGGCGAGGAAGCCGATGCCCATGAGGTAGACCGACACCATCGTCACCAGCATCACCGAGATGGCGATGGACAGGTTGCGGCGCAAGCCGATCCAGATCTCGCTGAGCATGAACTGCAGTCGCATGGGGGTGGGTCTCCAGTGGGTTCTGTTCGGGGCGCTGCCGGCCGTGCGTGCAGGGACAGGTCGGGGTGGGCGGTCGGCGGCGGTCAGCTGCCGCTGCCGTAGACGCCCTTGTTCTCGTCGCGGATGATGTGGCCGTTGCGCAGCTCGACGACGCGCTTGCGCAGCTGGTCGACGATGTCGTCGTCGTGGGTGGCCATCACGATCGTCGTGCCGGTGCGGTTGATCCGGTCGAGCAGCCGCACGATGTCGAGGCTGGTGGTCGGGTCGAGGTTGCCGGTCGGTTCGTCGCACAGCAGGATCGGCGGCTTGTTGACGAACGCGCGCGCGATGGCGACGCGCTGCTGCTCGCCACCGGAGAGCTCGTGCGGGAGGCGCTTCTCCTTGCCCTCCAGGCCGACCATCTCCAGGGTCTCGGGGACGACCTGGCGGATCGCGTGGCCCGAGCGACCCAGGACCTGGAGCGCGAACGCGACGTTCTGGTAGACGTTCTTGTTGGGCAGCAGGCGGAAGTCCTGGAACACCGTGCCGATCTCGCGGCGCAGGCGCGGCACCTTGCGGGCCGGGAGGCTCCCGACCTCCTGACCCGCGACCAGGACGGTCCCCTGCGTGACGCCCTCCTCCTTGAGGACCAGGCGCAGCAGGGTGGACTTGCCCGAACCGGAGGCGCCCACCACGAAGACGAACTCACCGCGCTCGACCTCGAGGTTGATGTCGCTCAGCGCCGGTCGGGTCGACCGGGGATAGACCTTGCTGACGTTCTCGAAACGGATCATGCGCGCTGGGTGAGCCTCACGGGGAGATACGGGCGGAACGGGACGGAAACGGCATCCGTGCGCCAGCAGCGCACGACCACCCGAGGATAGGTCGCCAACCTTGGTATGCCGCGCAGCCCCACCTCCTCGGCGTTGCGGCTACCGGCCCGCCTCCCCGTCAGCCGTCCAGCTTCTGCTGCTCCTTGCGCCACCGGACGCCGGCCTCGATGAAGCCGTCGATGTCGCCGTCGAAGACGGCCGAGGGGTTGCCCACCTCGTACTCGGTGCGCAGGTCCTTGACCATCTGGTAGGGCTGGAGGACGTAGGACCGCATCTGGTCGCCCCACGACGCCTTGACGTCTCCGGCCATCTCCTTGCGCTCGGCGGCCTCCTCGGCCTGGCGCTGGAGCAGCAGCCGGGACTGCAGCACACGGAGCGCGGCCGCCCGGTTCTGGATCTGCGACTTCTCGTTCTGCATGGAGACGACGATGCCGGTGGGGATGTGCGTCATCCGGACCGCGGAGTCGGTGGTGTTGACGCTCTGGCCGCCGGGACCGCTGGAGCGGAAGACGTCGACCTTGATCTCGTTCTCGGGGATCTCGATCGAGTCGGTCTGCTCGATCAGCGGGATGACCTCGACCGCCGCGAAGCTGGTCTGCCGCCGCCCCTGGTTGTCGAACGGGCTGATCCGCACGAGGCGGTGCGTGCCGGCCTCGACCGAGAGGTTGCCGAACGCGTAGGGCACGTTGATCTCGAAGGTGGCGGACTTGAGCCCGGCCTCCTCCGCGTAGGAGGTGTCCATGACCTGGGCCGGGTAGTTGTGCCGCTCGGCCCAGCGCAGGTACATCCGCATCAGCATCTCGGCGAAGTCGGCGGCGTCGACGCCACCGGCGCCGGCGCGGATCGTGATGACCGCGGCCCGCTCGTCGTACTCCCCCGACAGCAGGGTGCGGACCTCGAGCTCGCCGACCGCCTTCTGGAGGGACACGAGCTCCTTCTCGGCCTCGACCATCGTCTCGGCGTCGCCACCGTCCTCCGTGCCCATCTCGACGAGGGTCTCGAGGTCGTCGATCCGCTGGTCCATGCCGGTGACGCGCTCGTACTCGGAGTTCGCGCGGGAGAGGGCGGAGGTGACCTGCTGGGCGGCGTCCGGGTCGTCCCACAGGTCGGGGGCCGACGCCTTGGCCTCGAGCTCGGTGATCTGGGCCTGGACGGAGGCCAGGTCGGTCACCTCACGCACCGAGTCCATGGTGTTGCGGAGGTTCTTGATCTCTTGCTGGAAGTCAACGGCCACGAGACCCAACTCTATGGCACCTCGCGCACGCCCCCGACCTCCGTGGGCCGGGCGGGGACATGGGTATGCCGCGTGGCCCGGGCCACGCGGCATACCCACCTCACCTGCTGGGCGTCAGACGACGAGGCCGAGGATGAGGACGAAGACCAGGCCGGAGACGGAGAGCAGGGTCTCCATGAGGGACCAGGACTTGATGGTCTGGCCGACCGAGAGGCCGAAGTACTCCTTGACCAGCCAGAAGCCGGCGTCGTTGACGTGGGAGAAGAACACCGAGCCGGCGCCGATCGCGAGGACCAGCAGGGACACCTCGGAGGTGCTCATGCCGGCGGCGAGGGGCGCGAGGATGCCGGACGCCGTGACCGTCGCGACGGTGGCGGACCCGGTGGCGAGGCGGATCAGGACGGCCACGACCCAGGCGAGCAGGAGGATGCTCACGCCGCTGCCCTGCACCCAGTCGGCGACGAGCTGCCCGATGCCGGTGTCGACCAGCGTCTGCTTGAACCCGCCACCGGCGGCGACGATGAGCAGGATGCCGGCGATGGGCGGCAGCGACTTCTCGAGCGAGGAGGCCAGCTCCTTGGTGCCCATGCCGGCGCCGCGGCCGAGGGTGAACATGCCCACGATGACGGCGATGAGCAGCGCGATGATCGGCGTGCCGAGGAAGTCGAGCACCGTGCGGACCGCGTTGCCCTCCTCGGCGAAGATGTCGGCGAGCGCCTTGCCCATCATGAGGACCACGGGGGTCAGGACGGCGAACAGCGTCACCGCGAAGGTGGGGCGCTGCACCCGGGCCTCGTGGTCCTCCCCCGTGCCGAAGAACTCCGGGGCCGGGACGTCGACCCAGCGACCGGCGAACCGGGCGAAGAGCGGACCGGCGATCGCGATGGTGGGCAGGGCGACGAGCACGCCGAAGGCGAGGGTGATGCCGAGGTTGGCCTTGAGCGCGTCGATCGCCACCAGCGGACCGGGGTGTGGCGGGACCAGGCCGTGCATGGCGGACAGACCGGCCAGGGCGGGGATGCCGACCTTGACGATGGACAGCTGGGAGCGTCGGGCCACCAGGAAGATGACCGGCATCAGCAGGACGAGGCCGATCTCGAAGAACATCGGCAGGCCGATCAGGGCGCCGACGCCGGCCATCGCCCACGGGAGGGTGCGCGGCGAGGAACGGCCGACGATGGTGTCGACGATCTCGTCGGCGCCACCGGAGTCGGCCAGCAGCTTGCCGAACATCGCGCCGAGCGCGATCAGGGTGCCGACCCCGGCCGCGGTGGAGCCGAAGCCCTTGGTGAAGCTGTCGATGGTGTCGGACATCGCGACGCCGGCCACCGCCCCCACCGTCAGCGAGCCGAGGGTCAGGCCGAGGAACGGGTGGAGCTTGAAGCGGGTGATGAGTACGACGATCACGGCGATGCCGAGCAGCGCCGCCGGGATCAGCCGGGCCGCCGGGATGTCCGGGACCTCGGCCGCGTCGGCCGCGGTCAGGAGGGGGTGCAACAGGGAGAGGACGTCGCTGGTCATGCGGGGTCACGCCTTTCGAGGGGGTGGCTGGCCGGGGAGGTGAGGCCGGAGGGGGAGGTGAGGCCGGAGGGGGCGGTGAGGATGGCGAGGGACTCGTCGACGAGCGTGTCGACCGGCTGGGCCACGTCGAGGGTGGCGCCGAGCTCGTCGGGCTGGAGCACCTCGAGCGTCGCGAACTGCGAGTCGATGAGGGCGGCCGGCATGAAGTGACCGGGCCGGCCGGCGACCCGCGCCGCGAGGACGTCGCGGTCGCCGTGCAGGTGCAGGTAGACGGCCTGGGGAGCCGCCGCGCTGAGCACGTCCCGGTAGGCGCGCTTGAGGGCGGAGCAGCTGGCGACACCGCCCGTCGCACTGTGTTCACGCAGCCACGCGGCGATGGCCTCGAGCCAGGGCCCGCGGTCGTCGTCGTCGAGCGGGATCCCCGCGGACATCTTGGCGATGTTGGCCTCGGGGTGGAAGTCGTCGGCGTCCGCGAAGGGGACGCGCAGCCGCTGGGCGAGGGCCGCGCCGACGGTCGTCTTGCCTGACCCGGACACCCCCATCATCACGACAAGGGGCGGTGCGGGGTGTTCCGGTGCTTCAGGCATGGGCTGACTCCTGTGTCGGCTCGGGCTCGTCATCGAGGACCTGTCGACCAGAGTGACCCATCAGAACGGCTTTATCAAGACTTTGAGACAAATAAATAGTATTTAAATTCCTACCCACGAGTTCGCGGCATGTCTGGCACGCTGGACCCATGACCGACTCCGTGGACGCCTCCCCCACCGGTCATGAGCCGGGTCTGCACGCCGGCGTCCTCGACCGGCTGGGCCAGGAGATCGTGTCGGGGACCCTGCCCGTCGACTCGGTGGTCCGGATCGACCAGCTCGACGAGCGGTTCGGGGTCTCCCGGTCGGTCGTCCGCGAGGCCGTGCGGGTGCTGTCCTCGATGGGGCTGGTCGAGACGCGGCGCCGGCTCGGCGTGCGGGTGCTCCCGTCCGTGCAGTGGAACGTGTTCGACCCCCGGGTGATCCGCTGGCGCCTGGACGGGCCCGACCGGGAGGACCAGCTGGTCTCCCTCGGTGAGCTGCGCCGCGGCTTCGAACCGGTGGCCGCCGAGCTGGCCGCCGACCGCGCCACGCCCGACCAGTGCGGGGCGATGGCGGCGGCGGTCATGCAGATGACCGTGCACGCGAAGTCGGGCGACCTGGTCGCCTACCTCGAGGCCGACAAGGACTTCCACCGCACCATGCTCGAGGCCTCGGGCAACGAGATGCTGGCGGCCCTCTCCACCGTGGTGGCCGAGGTGCTCGCCGGGCGCACCCACCACGACCTGATGCCACGGACGCCCAACCCCGCGGCCATCCGCCTGCACGGCGATGTCGCGCAGGCGATCGGTTCGGGCGACGGCTTGGCCGCGAGCGCCGCCATGGCGGCGATCATCGACGAGGCGAGCGCCGCCGTGCGCGAGACCAAGGGATCGGGCCACCGCAGCTAGGGGACGGCCCACTCCCCTCCCCTCACAGGTCGCAGGTGTTGACGAGGTCCCCGGCCGCAAGCGGTCGGGAAGGCGGCATACAGGCCGGACCGGACGACATCCTCTCGTGACTAACTCGTACTTGACTACCTTGTACTCTACCTAGGGGCTAGGTAGAGTACGACCATGACTTCACCTCGTGAGCCACGGATGACGTTGGCGACCCAGCTGGTCCTGGGTGCGCTCCTGGCCGATCCGTCGAGCGACCACTACGGCCTCGAGCTGAGCTCGGAAGCGGGACTGCCGAGCGGGACCATCCACCCGATCCTCGCCCGGCTCGAGGCCCTCGGCTGGGTGGAGTCCGAGTGGGAGGACATCGACCCCCGCGTCGAGGGCCGGCCCGCCCGGCGCTACTACCGGCTCAGCGCCGCCGGAGCCGACTCGGCCCGGGCCGCACTCGCCCGGGTGCCGCGTCGTCGAGCCACCGCTTCGCTTCGGCCCGCCCCAAGCGGACACTGATGTGGCCTCCGCGCCACCCCTGGAGGACATCGTGAGCACCACCAAGCCGTTCCTCTGCCGCACCAACCTGCGGCACCGCTGGGAGCTCGCCGAGACCAGCGACGGGGAGGAGTACATCCGGTGCGCCAAGTGCCTCAAGGAGAAGTGGACCGGGCTGGGCAACGACCGGTCGGTGGCCTCCAACGTCATCGCCAACTACGGCAGCATCAACTGAGACTGGGGAGGGCGGCATGATGCCCACGCGCAGACCGCCGGACACGCGGTGGACGCTCGCGCTGCCCTGGCCCTCCCGCATCGTGCGCCTCGCGACGCACGCCCTTCCGGCCGGCACGGTGCGTGACCGGTACCGGTTGGAGCTCCTCGCCGAGCTCGCGGCCGTACCCGGACCGCACCAGACCCGCCACGCGGCGGGGATCCTGACCCATTCGCTGGCGCTGCGCTCGGCGGTCCGAGGCACCCAGGTCACTCCCCTGGAGGCAGTCATGACCACCCCGACCAAGCCCTGGCTCTGCCGGACCAACCTCCACCACCGGTGGGAGTGGGCTCACACCCGCGATGGTGAGCGGTACATCCGCTGTGCCAAGTGCCTCAAGGAGAAGGACTACGGTGCCGGCACCCGGTGGGTCGGTGGCGCCAGCATGGGGGGCGGCTACACCGGCCCCTAGCCGACCGGGTGGCGCAGGACGTCGCGGGTCAGCTCGAGCTGGCCGCGGTGCTGGGCCAGCTCCTCGTAGACGTGCAACAGCACCCCGCCGCAGGTCGCGGCATACCAGTCCTGCCGCGGGATGGTGGGGTTGGCCGGCGGGGCCGTCGGGTCGGTGCGGGCGACCCACTGCCGCAACGACTCCCGCATGTGGTCCGTGTCGGCGGCCAGCGTGGCGACGGCTCCCGTCGCGGTGAACTCGGCGTCTCGGTCGCGCGGCACCACCTCGCCGAGGTTGACCGTCGACGCCCACCGCGCCGTGACGCCGAGGCAGTGGGTCAGGATCGCGAACGGGCTGTTCGCGCCGGGCAGGTCGGGTCGCTGGTTGGCCAGGTCGTCGCCCAGCTCGACAACGATGTCGCGCATCGCCACGAAGGCCTCGTCGCAGAACCGCAGGTAGGTGTCCTTGTCGATCACGGCTGCGCCTCCGGGTCACTCACGGCTGACCGGTCTCGAGCAGCCGGCGGAACCCCTCCTCGTCGAGGATCGGGCGCCCCAGCTCACGCGCCTTGTCCTCCTTGGTGCCGGCGTTCTCACCGACCACGACGTAGTCGGTCTTCTTCGACACCGAGCCCGACGCCTTGCCGCCCCGCGACAGGATCGCCTCCTTGGCCGAGTCGCGCGAGAAGCCCTCGAGCGAGCCGGTGACGACCACCGTCATCCCCGCCAGGGTCTGCTCCACGGACTCGTCACGCTCGTCGGCCATCACCACCCCGTCGGCCTGCCACTGGGTGACGATCTCGTCGTGCCAGTCGACCGCGAACCACGCGGCCACGGCGTCGGCGATCACCCCGCCGACACCCTCCACCCCGGCCAGCTCCTCGGGACGCTCCTTGGCCGCCTCACGGAGCGCGGCCATGGTGGCGAAGTGCTGCGCCAGCGCCCGCGCTGCCGTGGGCCCGACGTGGCGGATCGACAGAGCGACCAGGACCCGCCAGAGCGGCTGCTGCTTGGCCTGCTCGAGGTTCTCGGAGAGGCGGATCCCGTTGGCGGACAACACCTTGCCGTCGACCACCGACTCCTCCGGGTCGGTCTTCTTGGCCGCTCGGGTGAACAGCGGCACCGTCGCGAGTCGGGCGCGCCCCGCCTCGCCGGCCAGCCCGAAGAGCCCGCTCTCGTCCTCCAGAACCCCCGAGTCGAGCAGCGCCCCGGCGCCCTCCCAGCCCAGCGCCTCGATGTCGAACGCCCCACGCCCGGCCAGCCCGGCCAGCCGCTCCCTCAGCTGCGACGGGCAGGTCCGGGAGTTGGGGCAGCGGATGTCCTTGTCGCCTTCCTTTTCGGGGGCCAACGGCGTGCCGCACGAGGGGCACTCGGTCGGCATGACGAACGCACGCTCGCTGCCGTCGCGCAGGTCGACCACCGGCCCGAGGATCTCGGGGATGACGTCGCCGGCCTTGCGCAGCACCACCGTGTCGCCGATCAGGACCCCCTTGCGGTGCACCTCGTCGGCGTTGTGGAGCGTCGCCCGCTCGACCGTCGAACCCGCCACGACGACCGGCTCCATCACGCCGAACGGGGTCACGCGGCCGGTGCGCCCGACGTTGACGAGGATGTCGAGGAGCTTGGTGTTGACCTCCTCCGGCGGGTACTTGAAGGCGATCGCCCAGCGCGGCGCCCGCGAGGTCGAGCCCAGCCGGCGCTGGATGGAGATCTCGTCGACCTTGATGACGATGCCGTCGAGCTCGTGCTCGACGCTGTGCCGCTCCTCGCCGTACTGGTCGATGAACTTCTGCACGCCCTCGATCGAGTCGAGGACGCGGTAGTGGGTCGAGATCGGCAGCCCCCACTCGCGGAACAGGTCGTAGGCCTCGGACTGCCGCGTCAGCTCGAAGCCCTCACGCAGCCCGATGCCGTGCACCAGCATGCGCAGGCCACGACTGGCGGTGACGCGGGGATCCTTCTGCCGCAACGACCCCGCGGCCGTGTTGCGGGGGTTCGCGTAGGGAGCCTTGCCGGCCTCGACCAGGCTGGCATTGAGGTCGCCGAACGCCTCGACCGGGAAGTAGACCTCGCCCCGGATCTCGACGCGCGCCGGGTGGTCGGACCCCGCGAGCTGGTGCGGGATGCCGTCGATCGTCTTGACGTTGTTGGTGACGTCCTCCCCGGTCCGGCCGTCGCCGCGGGTCAGGGCCCGCACCAGCCGGCCCTTCTCGTAGAGGAGGTTGACCGCGAGCCCGTCGATCTTGAGCTCGCACAGGTAGTGGTAGCCGGACGAGCCGGCGTCGCGGGCGACCCGCGCCGCCCAGGCGGCGAGCTCTTCGGGCGAGAAGCAGTTGTCGAGGGACAGCATCCGCTCGAGGTGGTCCACCGCGGTGAAGTCGGTCGAGAACACCGCGCCGCCCACCTGCTGGGTGGGGCTCTCGGGCGTGCGCAGCTCGGGGAACTCCTCCTCCAGCTCGTTGAGCCGCCGGATCAACCGGTCGTAGTCGCCGTCGCTGATCGTCGGCGCATCCTTCACGTGGTAGGCGAACTGGGCTGCCGTCGCCTTCTCGGCCAGGTCGGCCCACTCGTGCCGGGCGGCCTCGGGGGCGTGGCTCGGGGCAGGGCGGGAGTCGTCGCCGGCGGCTGTCCCGGATGCGGTCGTCGAGTCGTTCTCACTCACGGTGCCCATCCTGCCGCACACCCCAGACGACGCACCCCGCGCTCCCCGGTCGCGGCGCCGCGGGACGCAGGCACGCGGCATACCCGAACCCGTAGCCAAACCGCCCACCCACCGGAGAGGATGGCTGGAACCGGACCCCCCAGCGTCGAGGAGCCTGCGTCATGACCAATCTCGCCACCAACCTGGTCACCACCGCCCAGGAGCGGCCCGACCAGGCCGCCATCAAGTTCATGGGCAACGACCTCAGCTACGCCCAGATCCACGGCATGGCTGCTCAGGTGGCGGGGTCGCTCAAGGCGGCGGGCATCGAGCCCGGCGACCGGGTGGCGATCATCCTCCCGAACGTGCCGGCCTTCCCCGTGGTCTTCTTCGGCTCCCTGCTCGCCGGGGCGATCGTCGTCCCGATGAACCCGTTGCTGAAGTCCGGCGAGATCGACTTCTTCTTCACCAACTCCGGCGCCAAGGTCGCGTTCGTCTGGCCGGACTTCGTGGCGGAGGCGACCGAGGGGGCCAGGAGCTCGGGCACCCGGATCATCACCTGCGGGCCGATGGGTCCAGTCGAGGGCGCCCTCGAGGGCGGCGAGCCGATCGCCGAGCCCGTCGAGCGCGACGACGAGGACACCGCCATCGTGCTCTACACCTCGGGCACCACCGGCCGCCCCAAGGGCGCCGAGCTCACCCACCGCAACGTCCACCTCAACGCCCACCGCAGCGCCGTCGAGATCCAGGCCACCACGCCCGACGACGTCGTGATGGGCTGCCTGCCGCTGTTCCACGTGTTCGGGCTGGTGGTGGGGCTCAACGCCGCCGTCATCGCGGGCGCGGCGTTGGCGCTCATCCCCCGGTTCGACCCCGCCGAGGCGATCAAGGTCATCGGCAACGAGAAGGTCACCATCTTCATGGGGGTGCCGACGATGTATGCCGCGATCCTCAACCACCCCGACTCCGACGCCCTCGACGCGACGTCGCTGCGCACCTGCTGCTCGGGTGGGTCGGCCATGCCGCTGGAGGTCATGAAGGCGTTCGAGGCAAAGTTCGGCTGCATGATCCTCGAGGGCTACGGGCTCTCCGAGACCTCACCGGTCGCGTCGTTCAACATGCCGACCATGGAGCGCAAGCCCGGCACGATCGGGGTGGCCATCCCCGGCTGCGAGATGAAGCTCGTCGACCTCGACGGCAACGACGTCCCGCCGGGCGACGGCGTCGGGGAGATCGCGATCCGCGGCGACAACGTCATGAAGGGCTACTGGCAGAACCCCGAGGCGACCGCCGAGGCGATCCCCGACGGCTGGTTCCGCACCGGCGACCTCGCCACGGTCGACGACGAGGGCTACTACACGATCGTCGACCGCAAGAAGGACATGATCCTGCGCGGCGGGATGAACGTGTACCCGCGTGAGGTCGAGGAGGTGCTGTACACCCACCCCGACGTCCTTGAGGCCGCGGTGGTCGCAGTGCCCGACGACCTGCTGGGCGAGGACGTCGGCGCCGCGGTGGCGCTGCGCCCCGGGGCCACGGCGACGCTCGACGAGGTGCAGGCGTTCGTCAAGGAGAAGATCGCGGCCTACAAGTACCCCCGCCACCTGTGGCAGGTCGACGAGCTCCCCAAGGGCCCGACCGGCAAGATCCTGCGCCGCGAGGTCCACAAGCCGGCCGACGCCTGACCGGACCCGCCTGACCGGACCCGGCTGGCCTTGACACGCCGGACCACCGCCGGACGGGGTCCCGTCCGGCGGTGGCTCAGGCGGCCTTGGGTCGCCTGGCCGGCAGGCCGATGGTGACGGCCGAGACGAGCACGATCGCGGCGCCCAGCAGCTGCGGCCAGGCCAGGTGCTCGTCGAGGACGACCACGCCGAGCAGCACCGAGACCACCGGGATGAGGTAGGTGACCGTCGTGCTGACGGTGGCCCCGGCCCCGCGGACGACGTCGAACTGCAGCATGTAGGCCAGGCCGGTGCCGACGACACCCAGGGCCACCACGCACAGCAGGGGCAGCAGCGCTCCCCCGCCCTCGACGTCGACGTGGCCGGACCACGGAGCGGCGTAGCTGTCGCGCGACACCAGCCACCAGACGAGGAGCACCGGCACCATCAGGGCCGAGCCCACGAGCAGGAGGGCGGTCGGCATCGAGAGCCCGCCGAGGTCTGCGCCCCCGAGGAAGCGGCGGTTGTAGGTCCAGCCGAGGCCGTAGCACGCGCCGGCGACGAGGGTCATCCCGAAGCCCAGCAGGTCGGGCCGCCCGGTCGACTCCCAGGGCTGCATGATGACCACCACCCCGACGAAGCCGATGACGACGGCGGCCAGCTTGCGCGGCGAGAGCCGGTCGCTCGGCAGGAAGATGAGGGCGAAGAAGACGGCAGCAAGGGGCGTCGTCGCGTTGCCGATCCCCGCCAGCGCCGACGAGACGCGGACCTCGCCCGCGGCGAACAGGCTGAACGGCAGGGCCGTGAGGAAGACACCTGACACCGCGAGGTGGCCCCAGACGCGACGCTCCCGGGGCAGCCGACCACCGGTGACGGCCAGCAGGGCGAGCAGGGTCGCGGTGCCGGCGAAGATCCGCAGCCCGGAGATCTGCAGCGGCGCCATCGTGCGCAGCCCCACCTTCATGAGCAGGAAGCTGGAGCCCCAGATCAGGGCGAGCAGGAGGTACTTGGCCTGCCAGGGCACGCGCGTCGACGACGCGACGCCGGGGACGACGGTGGCGTCGGATGGGCTGGCGGCAACTCTGGCACTCATGGGCGGGTCAACTCTCGGCTCGTTCGGACCATTCCGCGGCCACGTCGACCGCTGCGCGTTGAACGCGCCAGGCCCCCTCCGGTGTGAGTCCGGGGAGGCCGCAGGCGGGGGTGGCGGTCAGGGCGTCGAGGCCCCGCGGGGCCAGGCCAGCGTCGCTCCAGCCGCGCACGACGAGGTCGGACGCACTGCGCACGGTGCCGGTGCCATCGGTCGGGAGGCACCCGGCATACAGGGCGACGCCGTCCTCGACCGTGGCGGCGATGGACTCCCACCGCGCGGGTGAGAGCGCGGTGACGTCGAGCGCCACGGCGCCGACGCCGGTGGCGCGCAGCAAAGGCAGCGGTATGCCGGGGTCGCAGCAGTGCACGACCGTCGCCGTGCCCGCGGGCACCGCCGCGAGGACGTCGCGCAGACCGGTCATGGCGGTCTGGGGGTCGACGGCACGCAGGTGGCCGTAGCCGGAGATCGTCGGCAGCCGACCCGCGAGGACCGCGGGCAGCGACGGCTCATCCACCTGGACGACGACGGTGGCGCCCGGGACCAGCCGCTGCACCTCGGCGACGTGCTGGCGGACCCCCTCGGCCAGCGACCCGACGAGGTCGCGCAGGGCACCCCGGTCGGCCAGGGACTTCTCGCCGCGGTTGAGCTCGATGCCGGCGGCCAGGGTCCACGGCCCCGTGACCTGGAGCTTGAGGTCGCCGACGTAGCCGTCGAACACCTCGGCGAGCTCGTCGAGGTCTTGGTGCCAGAGCGAGGCAGCGCGCGACGAGTCACGCCCCGGCCGGTCGACGAACCGCCAGCCACCGGGCTGCAGGTCGACGTGCAGGTCGACCAGGAGGGCTGCGGTGCGGCCGACCATGTCGGCGCCGGGGCCACGCGCGGGGAGCTCGGGGAGATAGGGCAGGTGGCCGTCGCCGAGGATCTCGCGCACGCCCCGGAGTGCCTCGCTGACGTCGGTGCCGGGAAGGGATCCGATGCCAGTTGCGCGAGCCACGCCCTGAGCGTAGCCAGCCCCTCCGACACCACCGTGGCCGGCAGGGGAACTGCGTCATTTGACTGGGGTGTCCACGATTCGCGGTCGTTAGCCTTGGTGGGTCCCAGTTCGTGAGGGACAGGCGCGACGCAGGGTGACCGGGCCCGAGGGCCCCACCGGAGCAGGCCCGGGAACGGGGTGCTCCGATCGTCCCGTCCCTTCGCCCAGGGGAGCGAAGCCATGCCCTTGTCCACCATCGCCGCTGGTACTGCCTCCGTCCCGGTCACCCAGCTGGGCCAGAACGCCACCCTCGCCAAGGAGGTCCAGACCCGGCTCCGGCTCCTGGGCTGCCTCGACCCGCCCGCGAACGGCGACTTCGGGTCGACCAGCCAGCTCACCCTGGCGCGCTACGCCAAGCTGCGCGGCTTCGCCTTCACGAACGCCATCACCCCGCAGGTCGCCAAGGGGCTGCTGACCGACAAGGCCGACACGATCCTGCCGCTGCGGCTCGGGAACGACTTCGCCAGCCGGATGGTCCGCTACATGCAGGCCAAGGGATTCTTCGTCGCGCGGCTGCCCGGGTACCTCAACATCGTCTACGTCGAAGGGGCCGACCAGAGCGGCCGGCACAACGTCGACAGCCCCAACGTCTTCAACGACCGCAGGACGGTCTTCCACTTCGACAAGACCGGCAAGCCGGTCATGGCCCTCAACGCGCTGTGCACCACCGAGCCCGGCCAGTTCTTCACCAACAAGCCGCTCGACCCCAAGGGTGCGGCGCGAATCGCCTTCGGCCAGTACAAGTCGTGGACCATCGGCACCCACCACGCCGAGGCCAGTCCACCGCGAAAGCACAAGGCACTCGTCCAGGCCGACAAGATCCACATCTTCCGTGACAAGAACAAGGACGGGATCCGGCCCGGGGACAAGGAGTTCATCGTCGGCCCCGGGACGGCCATCAACCAGCACTCCGGTCTCGGCCAGTCCCCTTCGAACATCGGGAAGTCCAGCGCCGGGTGCCTGGTCGGCCAGAACGACGACGAGCACAAGAAGTTCATGGCCCTGCTCGAGGGCGACCCGCGGTTCATGGCCAACCACGGCTACAAGTTCATGACGACGGTCATCGCCGGGGACGACCTGGACAAGAAGGTGCCCTGACCGGCGGTGTATCACGGGCGACGGGTCGCTCCTCCTCCCACCAGGGACCACCTGAGAGGAGCGACCATGTCCGAGCAGCGTCGCCTTGCCGTCATCGTCGTGCGCAACGACTCGTCGACACCACAGCCGAACATGGCCGAGGTCATGGACCTGGTGCTGTTCAGCCCCAGCTCGATCGCGCGGTACTTCAGGGAGAGCGCCGAGGACTTCTTCCAGTTCGCCAGGCTCGACTTCTTCGGGTCGTACGACGTGACCCTGCCGATGGCCCCCAGCAGCCGGGACGTGGGGATCGAGGCGGCGCGCAATGCCGCGGCCGGGGCAGGGGTCGACCTCAGCCCGTACGACGGCACGGTGGTCTTCGCCTTTCCCGGCACCGGGTACGACGCGGGCGCCTACGGCTCCTCGGCGTTCCTGCCGACGACGGCCGACTTCACCTTCTTCTGCCACGAGCTGGGCCACGTCCTGGGCCTGGACCACAGCTACGGCATCTTCACCACCGGGGCGGACTGGATCGACAACAACCAGCCCGACTACTTCCCGGTGTACGGCGACCCGTACGACCTGATGTCCTCCGCCACCTTCGGCGCCGCCGACCCGACGACCACGCGACCGGCGGCCGACGTGCCCACCGCGCATCCGTCGTGGGGCTCCGCGCCGCCGCACATCGCCCGGGCCCTGCTCCACCACCAGAAGCCGGCAGCGCTCGAGGACAAGGGGCGCGTCGTCCACGTCAACGAGTCGCAGGACGTCGCCACCACCCTCTACCCGGTCGGTACGGCGACCGACGGCAAGCCCGAGCTCGTCGTGTTCCACCCGACGGGCGAGGACGGCGCGGGACACGGACGTGTCTACGTCGAGTACCGCCAGCCCTTCGACCACAACGCCTACTCCCGCTGGGACGAGGGGCTCGCAGACACGAACGAGCCCGGTGCACGGGACCGGTGCGGCGTCATCGTGCACACGATCGTCGACCAGCCGGGCGTCACGCCGGGTCCGGTCGTCTGGTACGCCGGCCGCATCGTCTTCCCGACCCCCGACACCGACGTCGCGGTCGACACACCCCTCGGGCAGGTGCACGTGGGCGTGACCCAGGAGTTCGGCCAGGCGACGCGGCCCGGCTTCGTGCGGGTGCGGGTGCGGCGGCACAGCGCGCCGTCGCTGACCGTCCGCACGACCAGTGCGGACACGACCGACGTCATCCGGACCGAACGCCGTCCGCACCCGGGTTGGGAGTGGGCCGGCGACTTCACCTGGGAGACGCGCGAGACCGTGCGCGTGACGACGTACACCCCGGTGACGGTCGGCATCGGTGGGACGTCACCGATCGACGCGGAGTCCAGCGTGGTCGTGAGCTGGTTCGTCGGCGGGACGCAGGTCTTCGGCCCCAGCTCGTCGATCCCCCTGACGCTGCCGGACGGACGGGTCGTGACGCTCGAGACCACCCTCCACGCAACCACCCGGGTCCTGACCCTGCGCAACCACCCGGCGGACGGTGACATCGACGTTCCCGTCGTCGCCCGCGCGTCCGCGGCTGACGGGGCCGGCGAGGTCTTCGCCACGAGCGCCTACTCGGTCCGGGCTCGGACCAGCGGGTGGGGCTCGGACTGGGACCGGTTCATGGACTTCTGGTACCGCATCACCCACCCGGTGCCGCGGGAGCGGATCGGGCCGCCGGACCCCGGGGACCCGCTCAAGCGGTTCGACCCGCTCGCCGAGGTGGCGCGACAGCAGCTCGAGCGCGTGCGGGAGGCGTATGCCGAGCTCGCGAGGGTGAGCCCGGCGGTGGCCGAGAACGCGCGCTCGGTGATGGCCGATCAGGAGCGGATGCTCCAGCCCCAGCGGCTCAAGGCTGTCAGCGTCGAGCGACGGGTGGGATAGGCGCCCCCGCGTCTGATCTCAGGTGGCGTCGAGCTCCGCGAGCAACCGCTTCGGTGCCACGCAGCGCCAGCCGTCCTCGACCAGCGCCTCGACGTGCGGCCAGTCGATGTCGTCGACGTCCAGGTAGACCCCCACCCAGCCGCGGTGCCCGACGTACGGCGGCCGGAAGTAGCGCTCGGGCTCGGCGGCAACCAGGGCTGCCTGCACCCCGTCCGGCGCGGCCAGCCAGACGGCGGTCCGGTCGTCGTGGTGCTCCTGCGCGGCCATCACGAAGGTCTTCTTCCCTCCGGCGAACCAGCACGGCTCACCGTGCGACTCCCGCTGCTCGGTCCCGGGGAGGGCCAGGCACAGCGACCGCACCCGCGCGAGCGGTGACCCGTCCCGGATCTCGCTGCGCAGCGGCATACCTAGCGCTCCAGCCAGGTCGCCGCGATCGTCGCCGAACCCACCACGCGCGTCCCCTCGTAGAGGACGACGGACTGTCCCGGCGCGACCCCGCGAAGTCGGCCGGACAGCCGCACCTCGACGTCGTCACCATCGGCCCACGCCTGCGCCGGCACTTCCTCCCCATGCGCTCGCACCTGGGCCCCGACCTCGACCACGCCCTCGGGCGGCGGCCCGCACCAGCGGGCGTGGTCACCGCGAATCGCGTTGACCCCCAACAGGTCTGACGTGCCGATCAGCACGCGGTTGGTTGCGGCATCGACCTGCACGACGTAGCGCGGGTCACCGTCGAGAGCGGACCGGTCGAGGCCCAGCCCCCGCCGCTGCCCCACGGTGTAGGCGTACGCACCCTGGTGCGCCCCGACGACCTCACCCGACTCGGCGTCGACGATCTCGCCGGGCTGCTCGCCCAGTCGGGCGGTGAGCCATCCGCGCGTGTCACCGTCGGCGATGAAGCAGATGTCATGGGAGTCGGGCTTGCTCGCGACGTAGAAGCCGCGCTCCTTCGCCTCGGCCCTGATCTCCGGCTTGGCGGTGTCGCCGAGCGGGAAGAACGCCCGGGCCAGCTGGTCGGCGTCGAGGACGCCGAGCACGTAGGACTGGTCCTTCGCCATGTCCACCGCGCGGTGCAGCTCCCGCCCACCGTCGGGTCGCTCGACGACCTGCGCGTAGTGGCCGGTGGCCACGGCGTCGAAGCCGAGCGCGATGGCCTTGTCGAGCAGCGCCGAGAACTTGATCTTCTCGTTGCAGCGCAGGCACGGGTTGGGGGTGCGTCCTGCGGAGTACTCGGCGACGAAGTCCTCCATGACGTCGCGCTTGAAGCGCGCGGCCATGTCCCAGACGTAGAACGGGATCCCGAGCATGTCGGCGACCCGTCGGGCGTCGCCCGCGTCCTCGATCGTGCAGCAGCCGCGCGCGGACTCGCGCAGCGTGGCGGCACTCTGCGACAGGGCGAGGTGCACGCCGACGACCTCGTGCCCGGCATCGAGCATGCGCCCCGCGGCGACGGCGGAGTCGACCCCTCCCGACATCGCGGCAACGACCCGCATCAGCCGGCCCACCCGCTGGCCCGGCGCGCCCGGTCGATGGCCGCCGGCAGGGCAGCCAGCACGGCGTCGACATCGGCGTCCGTCGAGGTGTGGCCCAAGGTCAGGCGCAGGGCGCCCTTGGCGGACTCCTCGGGAATCCCCATGGCCAGCAACACGTGCGACGGCTGCGGCACGCCGGCCTGGCAGGCCGAACCCGTGGAGCACTCCACGCCTGCGGCGTCGAGGAGGTAGAGCAGCGAGTCGCCTTCGCAGCCGGGGACGAGCAGGTGGGCGTTGCCCGGCAGGCGGCGGATGCCGTCGCCGGCCTCCCACGCGCCGGTGACCGTCACGTCGTAGCCCAGGCCCATCGCCTCGTGGACCAGCCGGTCGCGCAGGGCCACCAGCCGAGGGGTCTCCGTGGGCACCGACTGCACCGAGTCCTCCATGGCCACCGCGAAGGCACGGATGGCCGGGACGTCGAGGGTGCCGCTGCGGATCTGCCGCTCCTGTCCCCCGCCGAAGCTCTGCGGCACGACGACCGCGTCCCGGCGCACCAGCAGGGCGCCGACCCCGAGGGGGCCGCCGACCTTGTGCCCGGTGACGGTCATCAGGTCGGCCCCGGACGCGGTGAAGTCGACCGGGAGGTGCCCGGCCGCCTGGACGGCGTCGGTGTGGAACGGCACGCCGTACTCGTGGGCCAGCGCCGCGAGGTCGGCCACCGGCTGCACCGTGCCCACCTCGTTGTTCGCCCACATCACGGTGACCAGCGCGACGGAGTCGGGGTCCTCCTCGATGGCCGCGCGGACGGCCGTGGTCGTGATGAAGCCGGCCGGGTCGGGGTCGACCCAGGTCACCTTCGCGCCCTCGTGCGTGACCAGGTGCTCGACGCAGTCGAGAACGGCGTGGTGCTCGATCGAGCTGCAGACGATGCGGATGCGGGCCGGGTCCGACTCCCGCCGGGCCTCGAAGGTCCCCGCCACCGCCAGGTTGTCGGACTCGGTGCCCCCGGACGTGAAGACGACCTCCGACGGGCGGGCACCCAAGGCCTTCGCCAGCCGCTCGCGCGACTCCTCCACGACGCGACGGGCCATCCGGCCCGAGGTGTGCAGCGACGACGCGTTGCCGGTCGTGGCCAGCTGGTCGGCCATCGCCGCGATGGCCGATGGCAGCATCGGCGTGGTGGCGGCATGGTCGAGGTAGGCGGTCACTGGCGAAAGTTTACGCGTCAATCGTCCCTCCGGCCGCCCGGCGTCCACCTGACCAATCCTTTACCTACCGGCACGTAACCCCGGTCACACACCCTCGTTGACACGGCATACCGACCATCGCCGCTGCTGGTCAGTCGCCCTGGTCAGTCACCCTGGTCAGTCACCCTGGTCAGTCACGAAGGGAAATCAATGCACACCGTGAAGAGAACCCGGGCAGTCGTCGCGACTGTGGCCACGGCCGCCCTCGCCGCCATGGCCCTCGCCACCCCTGCCTCCGCAGGTCTGCTGTCTTCCGGCAAGGCGCTCGCGCCGGTCCAGCCCTGGCTGGCCTCCCAGCTGGGTGTGCTCAAGGCCGCCACCCCGACCACCGTCCTCGTGCACGGCACGGACACCGCCGCCGCCACCAAGGCCGTCCAGGCGGCCGGTCTGCGCAGGGTGACCACGTTCGACAAGGTCGGCGTCGTCGTGGCCACCGGTCTGCCCGCCCAGGTACAGGCCGTGCGTTCGCAGCCCGGCGTGACCTACGTCGAGGGCAACCAGCCCATCGAGATGCTGCTGTCGACCTCCAACACCGCCACCCGCGGCTCCGAGGCCCGCAGCACCCTGACCGGCGCCAACGGCTCCGCCCTCGACGGCAAGGGCGTTTCCGTCGCGGTCATCGACTCGGGTGTCGACCCCACCCACCCGTTCCTCACGAACGCCGACGGCACCTCCGCCGTCGTCAAGAACCTCAAGATGCTGTGTGACCCGCTGACCGAGGGCACCTGTGCCCCGGTCGACGCCGGGTCGCTCAACACCGACCTCCTGTCCGGTGGCGGTCACGGGATGCACGTCAACGGAATCGTCGCCGGTCGCGACGTCACCCTGTCCGACGGCACCACGATGCACGGAGCCGCCCCCGGCGCGAGCCTGGTCAGCATCAGCACCGGTGCCGTGCTGTTCATCATCGGCGCCGACGCGGCGCTCAACTGGGTGCTCGAGAACCACGACGCTCCCTGTGGCGCCGGTGTCCCGGCCAGCACCTGCCCGCCGATCAAGGTGACGTCGAACTCCTACGGCCCCACCGGCGGTGGCGCGTTCGACCCGAACTCCGCGACGGTCAAGATCCAGCGTGAGCTCGTCAAGGAAGGTGTCGTGTCGGTCTGGGCCAACGGCAACGACGGTGGCGACGGGTCCGAGGACCTGTCCAACCCGCCCGGCAAGGACCCGACGCCCGGCATCCTCTCGGTCGCCTCGTTCTTCGACCAGAACACCGGCACCCGCAACGGCACCGTGTCGGACTTCTCCAGCCGCGGCAAGGCCGGCGACCAGTCGACCTACCCGGACATCTCGGCGCCGGGTGAGGACATCACCAGCTCGTGCCGCGTCTACCTGCCGATCTGCTCCTCGGGACTCGATCCCAAGGACGGCGGCGACTACAACACCATCAGCGGCACCTCGATGGCCACGCCCCACATCTCGGGCATCGTCGCGCAGCTGTTCCAGGCCAACCCGAACGCCACCCCGGCGCAGGTCGAGGCGGCCCTGGAGTCCACGGCCTACAAGTACACGGACGGTGCCCCGTACGAGTCGGGCACCAACGGCACGACGAGCTTCGACAAGGGTCACGGCCTGGTCGACGTCGTAGCCGCCGCCAACGCTGTTCGCTGACAGCCCAGCGCAACAGCGCGGCGTCTTCGGAGTCCCGTGWGGGGGACTCCGAAGACGCCGACACCGCAGCCGGCACGCGACCCAACCCCGCACGCAGGCAGCGCGAACGCCCCGGACCCCCCTGTCCGGGGCGTTCACCTGTCCCGCCCCCCGCCAGCACCCCCGCCCAGCAACCTTTGCTAGCGCACGAAACTGGTTGGTGGACAGGTGGCACCCTGTCCACCAACGAGGTTCCTGTGCTGGGTGCCGAAGCGCCCCGGACCGGGTGGTCCGGGGCGCTTCGTCGGTATGCCGCGTGGCCGACGTCGAGCGTCAGCCGGCGAGGTCAGCCCTTGGCAGCGTTGACTGCCTCGGTGGCCTGCGGGAGGACCGTGAAGAGGTCACCCACGACACCGAAGTCGACGAGCTCGAAGATCGGGGCTTCCTCGTCCTTGTTGATCGCGATGATCGTCTTGGACGTCTGCATGCCCGCGCGGTGCTGGATGGCACCGGAGATGCCACAGGCGACGTAGAGCTGCGGCGACACCTGCTTGCCGGTCTGGCCGACCTGCGAGGTGTGCGGGTACCAGCCGGCGTCGACGGCGGCGCGGGACGCACCGACGGCGGCACCGAGGGAGTCGGCAAAGCTCTCGACGGGCGAGAAGTCGCCGCCGGTGCCACGACCACCGGAGACCACGATCGCGGCCTCGGTCAGCTCCGGGCGGCCAGTGGCCTCCTTGGGCTTGGACTCGGTCACCTTCGCGCCCTTGGCGGCGTCGGAGATGGTCGGCTCGAACGCCTCGTCGGCGGCCGCACCGGCGGCCTCCTCCGGCGTCGCCGAGTTGGGCTTGACCGTGATGATCGGCGTGCCCTTGGTGACGGTGGCCTTGACGCTGTAGGACCCGGCGAAGACGGACTGGGTCGTGGTGACGCTGCCGCCCTCCCCCGCCTGCACGTCGACGGCGTCGGTGATCAGGCCGGAGTCGGTCTTGATCGCCAGCCGGGCCGCGATCTCCTTGCCGGCCGAGTTGCTCGGGATGAGCACCGCGGCGGCGGAGGTCTTCTCGACCAGCTGCGCGAGCAGCTCGGCCTGCGGGGCCACCAGGTAGTCGGTGACGTCGGCGCTCTCGACGCGGTAGACCTTCTCCGCGCCGAACCTGGCGAGGGTCTCCTTCGCCGCGTCGAACCCGTCGCCGACGAAGACGGCGCTGGGCTCGCCGAGGCGACGGGCGATGGTCAACAGCTCTGAGGTGGTCTTGCGGACGGTGCCGTTCGCGTGGTCGACCAGAACAAGTACTTCAGCCATGGGGGTGTTCCTTTCCTTGTCTCTGGCCGGCTCAGACGAACTTCTGCGCGGTCAGGAACTCTGCGAGCTTGGTGCCGCCGTCGCCGTCGTCGGTGACGATCTGGCCCTGCTCGCGCGGGGGGCGCTTGGTGAACGACTCGACCTTGGTCCAGGCGGCGTCGAGGCCGACCTGCGACGCGTCGATGCCGAGGTCAGCCAGGGCCCACTCCTCGACCGGCTTCTTCTTCGCGGCCATGATCCCCTTGAACGAGGGGTAGCGCGGCTCGTTGATCTGGTCGGTGACCGAGACGAGCGCGGGCAGGGTGGCGACGATGGTCTCCGATGCGGCGTCGCCGTCACGGCGGATCGTCACGGTGGACCCGTCGACGGTCAGCTCGGAGGCGAAGGTCACCTGCGGCAGCCCGAGGCGCTCGGCGAGCATGGCCGGGACGACGCTCATGGTGCCGTCGGTGGAGGCCATGCCGGTGATCACGAGGTCAGGGCTGCCGATCTTCTTGACCGCCTCGGCGAGGACCAGCGAGGTGGCCACGGCGTCGGAGCCGTGGATCGCGTCGTCCTTCACGTGGACGGCCTTGTCGGCCCCCATCTGCAGCGCCTTCTTGAGCGCATCGGCGGCCTGGTCGGGGCCGACGGTGACCACGGTCACCTCACCCTCACCGGCTTCGACCAGCTTGAGGGCCTCCTCGACGGCGTACTCGTCGAGCTCGGACAGCAGTCCGTCGACGCCCACCCGGTCGGTGGTGTTGTCGGAATCGTTGAACGTGCGGTCGGACTGTGCGTCCGGCACGTACTTCACGCAGACGACGATGTTCATGTGCGACTCGTCCCCTTCTTCACAATGGTTGCCGCTGGGATCGACAGTGGTTTGTCGAGACTTGGTCAGGTGCCATCCTTACAGCCCCTGCCCGTAATCCACACGCCGCCAGTGCGTGACGCTCACCACGAGCCCGGCACGGCAAGCGCTCTGCGCGCCCGGAGGAGGTGACGGTGCCCACACCGCTGACGATCACCGGCGAGCGCACGGTGCCGGGGGTGGCCGCCGAGAACTACTGGTTCCGGCGTCATGAGGCCGGGTATGCCGCCGTGCCCGGCTGGGTGTCGTCGACCCCGAGCGTCGTCCTGGACGCCGGCTGCGGCGAGGGGTATGCCGCGGGCCTCCTCGACACGGCCTGGCCCGGAGTGCGCGTCGTCGGCGTGGACTACGACGCGGCGACCACCGCCCACGCCGCGCGCGTCCACGGAGGTGAGCGGGCGGCATACCTCGGGGGTGCGCTGACGGCGCTCCCCCTGGCCGACGGCGCCGTCGACCTGGCGGTCTCGCTCCAGGTGCTCGAGCACATCTGGACGCCCGGCGACTACGTGCGCGAGCTGGCCCGGGTGACGCGCGCCGGCGGGGTGGTGGTGGTCTCCACCCCGAACCGCCTCACCTTCTCCCCCGGGCTGGGTCGCCGGGAGAAGCCGGCGAACCTCTACCACTGCCGCGAGTACGACGCGGCCGAGCTGGGCGACGAGGTACGCCGCTGGCTGCCCGGCGCCACGGTGGCCGTGGTGGGGCTCGGCCACGGCGAGCGGTTGGCTCGCTGGGAGTCGGCGCGCGGTTCGGTCGTCGCGGCCCAGCAGGACTGCGACCCCGAGGCGTGGGACGTCGACCTGCGCGCGACCGTCGAGTCGGTCACCGCGCGGGACTTCGTGATCGGCGACGCAGACGACTCGAGCCTCGACCTGTTCGCCGTGGCGCGGCTGACGTAGCCCGTCGCCGTGGGTGGCGAGTCAGCCGTCGTCGACGGTCCGGCGGCCGGACTTGAGCTGACCCCGGCGCTTCTTGGCATCGACCCGGCGCCGCTGCGAACCCTTGGTCGGCCGGGTGGGCCGCCGGGCTGGCGGGTCTGGCGCGGCCGCCTCGCGCAGCATCATGACCAGCCGCTGCCGCGCGACCACGCGGTTCTGGCGCTGCGAGCGGTGCTCAGACGCCACGACGAGCAGCCGCCCACCCACGAGCTTCGGCGCCAACCGCTCCAGGAGCCGCTCGCGGGTGGCCTCGGGCAGCTCGGCGACCGCGCGCGACGTCGACGGGTCGAAGTCGAGCTCCACGCGGCTGTCCGTCGTGTTGACGCCCTGTCCCCCGGGCCCGGAGGAGCGGGAGAAGCGCTCGACCAGCTCACCGGCGTCGATGACCATGCCGTGGCGCAGCCCCGGACCCGCGGGCAGGCGCAACGGCGCCCCGGGTTGCGGCCTGCCGCCTGGAGCCGCGATCACGGCAGGAGGCGCAGCTCGTTGCCGTCGGGGTCGGCCAGGGTCGTGCCAGCGCCCTCCCGGCCGAGCTGGTCCCAGTCGTCCACCCGAGTCGCCCCGAGCGAGAGGAGGCGGTCGACCTCCGCGTCGTGGTCGTCGGTGGCGGCCAGCAGCAGGCGCTGGCGGTTCCTCGTGGGCTTGGGGGCGAGCGGGGGACCTCCCCAGGCGACCTTCGTCCCACCCTCCGGGGACTGGATGGCCGTCTCCTCGTCCTGGTCCCACACGAGCGGCCAGCCGAGCACCTCGCTCCAGAAGACCCCCACGTCGCGCGTCCCGTCGCAGGCCAGCTCGCCGAGGAAGCCGCAGCCCGCGAGGAAGGAGCTGTCCGGCGGGATGACGCAGAGCTCGTTGCCCTCGGGGTCCGCCAGGACCACGTGCCCCTCCTCGGGCAGCTGGCCGACGTCGAGGTGGCGTGCCCCGAGGCCGACCGCCTCGGCCACGACGCGCTGCATGTCCCCCTCGTCGGTGCTCGTGAGGTGCAGGTGGATCCGGTTGGGGCCGACCTTCTCCGCGGGGCTCGCGACGAACCGCAGACCCACCTGGGTCGCGTCCCCCGCCAGGAGCAGACCCCCGCCGAGCTCCTCCACCGGCCGGTCGAGCACCGAGCCCCAGAAGCCGGCCAGCTCGGCCGGACGGCGTGCGTCGAAGTCGACGGCCACCAAGGTGCAAGACATGCCCGCACCGTGTCACGGGCCTCCGGATCGGGCAACCGGGTTTCCGCAGCAAAGGCCCTCGCGCAGCAGGGCAGGGCCGCAGGCGAGCAGGGGCGCAGCTGAGCCGTGGCTTGGCAGAGCCGTGGCTTGGCAGGGCAGCCGCGCGGGGTCGATCGGGGCACGGGCTGTCGGTGCGCCGGACTAGGGTCGCGGCCGTGGGAGACGTCGACGACGACCTCGACCCGGCCCTGGTGGCCCGGGTCGCCGCGATCTGCCTCGCGCTGCCCGAGACCCACGAGCAGGACGCCTGGATCGGCGTGCGGTGGCGGGTCCGGCAGCGCACGTTCGCCCACCTCGCCCACGTCGACCCGCGCGGCGGCTCGGTGTTCGGGCTGGCCGCGCGACTGGGCAGTCCCGCCGACGTGGTCACGTTCCGTTCGACCGGTGCGGAGCTCGAGGCCCTGGTCCACTCGGGGCTGCCGTTCTACAAGCCGGACTGGAGCCCCCACGTCATCGGCATGGTCATCGACGCCGCCACCGACTGGGCCGAGGTGGCCGAGCTGCTGGCCGACAGCTACTGCCTGATGGCCCCGAAGAAGCTCGCCCGGCTCGTCACGCGACCCGATGGCTGACCGTCAGACGACCAGGTAGGCGACCTTCGCGGTGACGACGTAGTGCATCGCGAGCTTGGATTCAGCGACTGCGGACTCCGTCGAGTCGGGAAAGGGCTCGGAGCGCTGGGTGCGAGTCGCGATGTACGGAGTGAGCATGACGTCAGGCCTCAGGTCGTAGCGCTCGTCACGACCCGCCGCGTAGGGCTCCACCTCGAGCTCGACGGGTGGTCCGTCGCCGGTGGCACAGGTGTACCGGCCCGAGGGCAGCATGCCGGGAGAAGGGTTGGCCATCCTCTGGCGCGACGGCCAGTACACGTCGGCCACGCCCTCCAGGCCCGAGCCGCCGTAGAGGAGGGTGCAGCCCGCGCCGAGGGCACGCCGATGCATCGCGCGCAGGGACGCGTCGACCTCCGGGGTCGTCGCGGCACCGGGGACCACCCGCGAGTGCGCGAGGTCGCACTCGTGGTCGTAGTCGTCGTGGCGTTTCCAGTTGTGCTGCCCCTCCGTGCACTGGTCGAACACCGCGGACCCGACCGGCTGCGCACCTTCGGTCACCTCGTCGAGCAGGCGCTCGGCCGCGGCATCACCAGCTGACCGGGCCGCGACCGCCTCGTCGCCGTCGGGTCGGAACGACGCACCGCATCCCGACATCAGCACGCCGGCCGTCACGGAGAGGACGAGGGGTGCGAGGAGCGCGCGGGGTGGGCGCCGGGTCGACATGGCGACAGTCTGGACGCCCGGGGGCGGCCACACATGAGTATCCGCACCCACTGCGGCAGACTGGTGGCTTGTGACTCCACCCGTGCCGGGCGCCTTCTGCCTCGTCCTGCACTCCCACCTGCCCTGGCTGCCCGGGCACGGGGTCTGGCCCCTCGGCGAGGAGTGGCTGTTCCAGGCCTGGGTGGAGTCCTACGTGCCTCTCGTCGCGGAGCTGGACTCCCTTGCGGCCGAAGGGCATCGCGACATCCTGACCCTCGGCGTCACCCCCGTGCTCGCCGCCCAGCTCGACCACCCCCGCATGCGCCGCGACGCCGCGACCTGGGCCGGACTGTGGGGCCTGCGGGCCCGCGAGCTGGGCTTCGACCCCGACCCGCACCGCCGGTCGACGGCCGAGCGGGAGTATGCCGGCGCGTCCGGGGCCGCGCGGCTGCTCGAGACACGGTGGCGCGCGGGTGGGTCGCCGGTCCTGCGCGGGCTGCGCGACCAGGGCGTGGTCGAGCTGCTCGGCGGGCCGAGCGCGCACCCGTTCCTCCCGCTGCTCCTACCGGAGGTCGCCGCCCTCGCGCTGCACACAGGTCTGGCCGACAGCGCGTGGCGACTCGGCGAACGACCGCGTGGGATCTGGTCGCCCGAGTGCGGCTGGCACCCGGCCCTCGCGCAGCAGTTCACCGAGGCCGGCGTCGGCCACTTCGTCGTCGACGAGCAGACCGTGCGCGACTCAGGCGGACACCCCCATGCCGCGTGGCGGGTGGCCGGGACCGACGTCGTGGCCGTGCCCCGCAACCTGGAGGTCACCAACCTCATCTGGTCCTCGCGCAGCGGGTACCCGGCCTCACCCGTCTACCGCGACTTCCATGCCCGCGAGGAGCTCACCGGCATCAGGCTTTGGGCGATCACCGAGCCCGACGTGGATGTCGGCCGGAAACGGCCCTACGACCCCGACGAGGCCCGCGGCCAGGTGGACCACGACGTGGCGCACTTCGTCGACGCGGTCCGCGACCAGCTGCTGCACGCCCACGAGGTGCGCGGTGAGCCGGGACTGGTCGTCGCGGCATACGACACCGAGCTGTTCGGGCACTGGTGGCACGAGGGTCCGGTGTTCCTCGGCACGGCGATCCGCGCGCTGCGGCGCGCCGGGGTCACGGTGACCACCGTCGAGAAGGCGCTCGCGCAGGGTCACGTCGCCGGCGACCTCGACCTGGCACCGGGTTCCTGGGGCGCGGGCAAGGACTACTCGGTGTGGGACGGCCCGGCGGTGCGCCAGATCGCGCACGAGAACGAGTGGCTGCAACGGCGCTGGCTCGACGTGCTCGGTCGCGAGCGCCTGGCTGGCCGGCTCCAGAACCGGCGACCCGACCTCGACCAGCTGCTGCAGACGTTGTGGCACGCCCTGTCGAGCGACTGGGCGTTCCTCGTCACGCGGGGGCAGTCGGTCGACTACGCGCGACGCCGGGCCGAGGAGCACCGCCGCGACTTCCACCTCCTGGCCCAGCTCATCCACGACGGACGACGTGACCAGGCGCTCGACGAGGCCAGACGACAAGGCTTGCAGGACAACGCCTTTCCCGCGCTGGACGCCCGCCTCGGGTGACCTCCGGAGCACGTGGGGGCGCGCGCCGCCGACCCGTGGACATAGGTGGTTTCCGTGATGTGACGGCCCGCCGGATGCCCTGCAATGGAGGGGGGTCGGCGCCCGCCGGTCACCACGTCCATCGAGAGAGGCCTGGTCATGATGACTTACCACCGCGTGGCCGCTGCAGGGGCAGCCATGGCACTCGGAACCATCGGGCTCGGGGTGAGCGCGGCCTCGGCGGTCGAGCCGACGCCGTTCACCATCACGGAGACCTTCGACGCGTCCGTCGCGGGTGACCCCACCTTCACCGCAACCGGAGGACTGTGCCCGTCCGGCACCCTGTCGGACGACGTGCCGGTCTTCGCCGGCAACCCGGTGATGCCCAAGGCAGCGCTGCTGATCCGCACGGTCTACACCTGCGCGGACGGCAGCGGCCAGTTCTACGCACAGAAGCACGTCTTCATCGTGTTCGGCGAGACGGGGCTCACCAACACCGGGCCGGTGAGCCTGATGGGGGGCACCGGACGCTACGAGAAGCTCAGCGGCCACGGGGTCGACATCGGCGCGCAGGACTTCGAGTCGGGCACCGGCACGGGGGTCGTGACGGGCGTCCTCTCACTCCGGTGAGCGCAGCGGGCGCGCGCCTCGCGCCGGAGCGGGGCGTCCGTCCGCGGGTCACTCGCGCGTCCTGACGACCCTTCCCGGTATGCCGGCCACGACCGACCGCGGCGGGTAGTCACCCCGGGCGACGGCCGAGGCTGCGACCACGCTCTGGTCGCCGATGTCGGTGCCGCGCGTGACGACGACCTTGGTGCCGAGCCAGACGTCGTCGCCGATGCGCACCGGCGACTTGACGATGCCCTGGTCCTTGATCGGCACGTCGAGCGATGTCGTCACGTGGTCGAAGTCGCACACGTAGACGTCGTCGCCGAACAGACACGCCTGACCGATCGAGATGTCGATCCAGCAGTTGATCGTGTTGCGGATGCCGATGACCGACTTGGGACCGATCCGCAGCGTGCCCTCGTGGGCCCGGACGCGGGCGTGCGCACCGAAGTGGGTGTAGGGGCCGACCACGAGGCGGCCGTAGCCCTCCCGGACCTCGAACCGCACGTCCGGTCCGATGAAGCAGGGGCCTTCGAACCGCAGCGACGGGTAGCGCGCGCTCGCTCGCGCCATCCGCAGGTAGCTCAGCAGGTGGTGCCGGGTGAACGCCCGGTTGGTCATCGCCCAGACCACCCAGCGGACCCAGGCCAGCGGCCGGGGCAGGCCGGAGGGACCGCGCTCGCCGTGGTCGGCCGGCGACATGTCCGCATTCGCTGCAGAGGTCACGGGTGTTCGCCTGTGTCTCGGTCGGCGGTCAGCCGGGCTTCACGCCGGTGATGCCGACGTTGTAGAAGAGCCGCGCCGGCACCGCCTTGGCCAGGACGCGGTCGACGGCCGAGAGCCGCTTCCACGAGCCGTAGGCGAACATCGCCCAGCCCCAGCCCAGCACGCCGGGCTTGACCGCTGCCTCGAACGTGCGCATCGGCCACCCCAGCAAGGCCGCCGTGAGCTCCTCGGTCTGGGTACGGACGCCGACGGCGCCCGCGCGCAGGGCCATCCGGGCCAGCTCGTCGGGGTCGAAGGTGTGCAGGTCGACGACCGCCTCCAGGGCCGCGGCGCGCGACGACTCGTCGAGCGCGTCCTGGTCCTTCGCCCATGTGTCGCGCAGGGCCGGCAGCTGGGTGACCGCCTTGGTCGCCTTCCAGGTCACCCGGCCGAGCTGGCGGGCGTACCAGTCGCCCACCCTGGTGGGCTCCCCCGCGATGACGAACCTTCCACCGGGCTTGAGCACCCGCAGGACCTCGCGGAAGGCCGCCTCGACGTCGGGGATGTGGTGGATCACCGCGTGACCGACGACGACGTCAAAAGTGTTGTCGTCATACGGAATTCGCTCGGCATCGGCGACCCTGCCCTGCACCCGGAAGCCGAGCGACTCGGCGTTCGCCTTGGCGGCCTCGACCATCCCGGGCGACAGGTCGGTGACGTGGACCTCGTCGAGGATCCCGGCCTGCTTGAGGTTGAGCGAGAAGAAGCCGGTGCCGGCGCCGAGCTCGAGGGCCATCCCGTAGGGCAGCGGGTCGGGCGTGCCGGTGATGGCGTGGAAGCGGTCACGGGCGTAGTCGATGCAGCGCTCATCGAACGAGATCGACCACTTGTCGTCGTAGGTCTGCGCCTCCCAGTCGTGGTAGAGCACCTGGGCCAGCTTGTTGTCGGCGTACGCGGCGGCGACCTGCTCGGCCGTGGCCGCGCTGACGGGAGCTGCCGCGCTCGTCGGGGTGGACGACATGGGTCAGGCGCCCTCGAACTTCGCCTTGCCGGGACCGTTCTCGACGAACGACTTCATGCCGATCTCGCGGTCCTTCGTGGCGAACAGGCCGCTGAACAGCATGCGTTCGATCTCCAGCCCGGTCTCGAGGTCGGTCTCCAGGCCGCGGTCGATGGCTTCCTTGGCGGCGCGGATCGCGTAGGCGGGACCTCCGACGTACGGCGCGAGGCGCGCCTTCGCGGCGGCATACACGTCCTCGGCCTCGACCACCTCGTCGACGAGCCCGATCGCGAGCGCCTCGTCCGCGGAGACGAAGCGTCCGGAGAACACGATGTCCTTGGCCTTGGCCGGGCCCACGAGCCGGGCCAGCCGCTGGGTGCCGCCGGCGCCGGGGATGATGCCGAGCAAGATCTCGGGCTGGCCGAGCTTGGCGTTCTTGGCGGCGACCCGGAAGTCGCAGGCCAGGGCCACCTCGCAGCCCCCGCCCAACGCGTAGCCGGTGATCGCGGCCACGGTCGGCTTGGGGATGCGCGCAAGGGTGCGGGTGAAGTCCTGGAGCACCCCGGAGTAGTCGGCCATGTCCGTGTAGGACATCCGCTCCATCTCCTTGATGTCCGCCCCGGCGGCGAAGACCTTCTCGCCGCCGTAGAGGACGACCCCGGCGACGTCACGTCGCTGCCCGGCCTCGATCGCCGCCGCCGACAGGCCGGCCTGGACCTCGGCGTTGAGCGCGTTCATCGGGGGGCGGTTGAGGCGGATCGTGGCGATCCCACCCTCGACCTCGAGGGAGACCACGCCCGTGGAGGAGCTGTCGCTCATGCGGGGCCGCCCCCGGGTGCCGGCTGGCCCGCGCCGGGACCGGTGTCCTCGCCGCCGCCCATGATCCGCTCGTGCCACATCTGCACGCCCGCGAGGACGAGCTGGATGGACACGTTGACCAGCGCGGGGACGTCGCTGTTCTGGTCGACGATGTGCTCGCTCGTCACGACCAGGGTGTCGTTGGCGAGCCCTGCCTTCACGACGTTCATCTGCAGGGTGATCTCGTTGCAGGTGGCCAGGCGGGTCAGCGGGTCGCTCGGGACCGCGTCGCTGATCGCCCACTGGCCGAAGACGCGCATGATCTGGAAGTCGCCCTCGGTGCAGCGCACGAACAGCTGCTGGTCCTGCACCGTGAAGGCGACGTCGCCGTCGTTGTCCACGTTGGGCGCCAGTGACTGGTCGATCAGGGCGTCCAGGACCCGTCCGCGCAGGGGGTGTTCGTTCGCGGGCGGGGGGAAGTTGGGCAGGGAAGTCGGATCCGTCATGTGCCCAACCGTAACCACTGCCTAGGCTGAGGGCCATGTCGCCCGCCACGCGCCCGCGTGACCTTCCTCCCACCCTCGGCATGACCCTGGTCGAGGGTGGAGCCGAGTTCGCCGTCTATGCAGGTCACGCCGATTCGGTGGAGGTCTGCCTCTACGACACGGACGACGCGGACGGCAGCTCGGAGCGTCGGCTGCCCCTCACCGAGCGCACCCACGGCATCTGGTTCGGCTTCCTCCCGGGGGTTGGCCCGGGCCAGCGGTACGGCCTGCGGGCCGACGGTCCGTGGCGCCCGGCCGAGGGCCTGCGCTACAACCCGGCGAAGGTGCTGCTCGACCCCTACGCCCGCGCCATCGAGGGCGACGTGTCCTGGACTCCCGAGGTGTTCGCCCACCGGGTCGACGAGCGGCTCAAGGGCGATGACCTGGTGCGCAGCCTCACCGACAGCGTGGGGTCGGTCCCCCGGTGCGTGGTGGTCGACGAGGCCTTCGACTGGGGCGCTGACGCGCCGCCGCACACCCCGTTGGCCGACACCGTGATCTACGAGGCCCACGTGCGCAGCCTCACGATGCAGCACCCCGAGGTGCCCGAGCACCTGCGGGGCACGTATGCCGGCCTGTGCCACCCGTCGGTCATCGCGCACCTCAAGGCGCTGGGCGCCACCGCGGTCGAGCTGCTCCCGGTGCAGGCGTTCACGTCCGAGCCCGAAGTGGTCCAGCGCGGCCTGACCAACCACTGGGGCTACAACACCCTCGGCTTCTTCGCCCCGCACGGGATGTACGCCTCCACGACCGACCCGCAGGGGGCCCTCGACGAGTTCAAGGGCATGGTGCGGCTGCTCCACGCCGAGGGCATCGAGGTGCTCCTCGACGTCGTCTACAACCACACCGCCGAGCAGTCCGGGCGCGTCGGCGCCTCGCTGTCGTGGCGGGGACTGGACAACCGGGCCTACTACCGCCTGGACGAACGCGGCCAGGACATCGACGTCACCGGCTGCGGCAACACCCTCGACCTGCGGCACGCGATGGTCTGCAAGATGGTGCTCGACTCCTTGCGGTACTGGGTGAACGAGTGCCACGTCGACGGCTTCCGCTTCGACCTCGCCGTCGCGCTCGGACGTGGCCAGAACGACGACTACGACCCCAACCACCCCTTCCTCGTCGCCCTGCGCACCGATCCCGTCCTGTCCCGGGTCAAGCTCATCGCGGAGCCCTGGGACGTCGGCATCCACGGCTGGCGGACCGGTCAGTTCCCTCCCCCGTTCGCCGAGTGGAACGACCGGTTCCGCGACTCGGTGCGCACCTTCTGGCTCGACGACCTCAAGGCCCAGACCGCCGGTCACCACCAGGGCCACGGGGTGCGTGAGCTCGCCACCCGGATGGCCGGGTCGCAGGACCTCTTCGGGTCCCGCGACCGCGGCCCCGTCGCCTCGGTGAACTTCGTCGCGGCGCACGACGGTTTCACCACCAGCGACCTGACCCGCTACAACGCCAAGCACAACGGCCCCAACGGCGAGGGCAACCGCGACGGCACCGACAACAACCGCTCGTGGAACCACGGCGTGGAGGGCCCCGACACCGGGCTCGCGGATCCAGAGGTCGAGGAGGTCCGGCGTCGCTCGGTGCGCAACCTCCTCGGGTCAACCCTGCTCGCCACGGGGGTGCCGATGCTCAACGCGGGCGACGAGTTCGGCCGCAGCCAGGGCGGCAACAACAACCCCTACTGCCAGGACAACCCGACGTCCTGGTTCACCTGGAGCCTTGAACCCTGGCAGCAGGACCTCCTCGCCACGACCCGGTTCCTCACCCGCCTGCGCGCCGACCACCCGGTCCTGCGCCAGCGCACCTTCTTCACCGGTCGCGAGGTCCACGAGGACGGCTCGACCGACCTCGCGTGGTTCGACATCGAGGGCGAGACGATGGAGAACGGCCGGTGGGAGGACCCGTTGACCCGCACCCTGCAGATGCTGCTCAACGGCGCCTGGATCGGCCACGCCTCCCTGCTGGTCGTGCTGCACGGCTCACCCGAGGTCGGGAAGGTGACCCTGCCCGCCGTCCCCGGCCTCACGGCATACCAGCTGCTGTGGGACTCGAGCGACGAGCGCCCGGGCCCGCCCGGCGACTCGACGCCGCCCGGGCCGGTCGAGGTCGGACCCACCTGCATCCGGGTCTACCGGGCGAGCGACGCGACCTGACCGCGCTCAGCCTGCGGGTGCGCCGAACCAGGTCGTGAGCGCCTCGTCGAGCCCGGCCGCCGTCCCCTCGCCCACCCAGGCCACGTGGCCGTCGGGCCGGACCAGCACGGCAGTCGGGGCCGTGACCGTCCCGACGACGGGCAGCACCCAGGGGCCCGGGCTCTCGGCGTCCACCAGCGTGACGCGCCCGTCCACCGAGAAGGGGTCGAGGATGCCCGGCTCGCCGAGGTTGAGCAGGAGGGGCCGGGCGTCGTGGAGCAGCTCGAAGACCCGGCGCGGGCCGTTGGCCGTGGCGAGGTCGAGGTCGGGCATGCGACGTCCCACCAAGGGGTGTCCCCCGCCGAGGTCGTAGACCACGTCGAGCCCGGCCAGGAGCGCGGCGACCTGCGTCCTGGGCTCGTCCGCGCCCAGCACGTCGGCGAACGTCGCGCGGACGGCCTCGGTCCGCGCGTCGCCGCGCTGCAACAGCGCCTGGGTCACGACGTTCCTCAGGACGCGAGCCGTGGCTGGGTGGCGCTCGGTGAAGTAGGTGTCCAGCAGCGTCTCTGGTGCTGCGCCCTGGGCGACCCGGGCCAGCTTCCAGCCGAGGTTGACCGCGTCCTGCACCCCGAGGCCGATGCCCTGGCCGCCGGTCGGTGGGTGGATGTGCGCGGCGTCGCCGGCGACCAGCACCCGCCCACGCCGGTAGTCGGTGGCCTGGAGCGCGGCATCGGTGAACCGCGAGATCCACGAGGGGTCGTGGATCCCGAAGTCCGTGCCGTAGACCTCGGTGAGGGCTGCGCTGAGGTCGGCGAGGGTGGGTTCGGTGGCGTCGCCCAGCGCACGCTCGGTCACGACCATGCCGAAGGTGGTGCCGTCGACGAGGTTGATGCCGTGGATCCCCACGTCGTCGTGTCGGATCCCGGTGGGCGGCTCCTCAGCGAGCTCCGCCTCGGCGATGAGGTGGCTGCGGGTGGCCCGGGCACCGACGAGCTCGATGCCGACCGCCTTGCGGACGACACTGCGACCGCCGTCGGCCCCGACGACGTAGCCGGCCCCCAGCTGGGCGCCGTCTGCGAGGAGGAGGTCGACCCCACTGTCGTCCTGGCGGAGTCCGGTGACCTCCACGCCGAAGCGGATCGGCACCCCGAGCTCGTCGACCCAGCCGCGCAGGATGCGCTCGACGTGGCCCTGCGAGAGTCCGAGCGTGTACGGATGGCGCGAGGGAAGGCCGGCCACGTCCAACGGGACCCCAGCGAAGCTCATCGCCTGGAAGGTCTGGCCCTCGGACAGGAAGCGGTCGGCGATGCCGCGCTGGTCGAAGACCTCGATCGTCCGCGAGTGGAAGCCGCGGGCGCGGGTGCCCACCAGGTCAGGGGTGGGACGGCGTTCGAGGACGAGGACCTGCACGCCGGCCAGCGCCAGCTCCCCCGCCACCATCAGACCTGTCGGTCCGGCGCCGACGATCGTCACATCGACCGACTGGCCCACGCCACCCATGCGGCTCCCCTCGCTCACGTCATCCGGATGCTCAGCTCGCTCAGCTCGCCGTCGATCATGCCAGCCCCAGGCGTTCGTCATGGGACGTCGTTGGTCACGTCATGGTCTCCGGCCCTGAACTCCATGGGCCTGTCTCACCGAGCGGGAAGGGCGTCGCCCGCCAGGGCCACGAGCTCGCTCGTGTCGGTAGCGTCCTTCACGGGCCGGCGCTGGAAGGGTCGCTCGACGACGAACCACGAGGCCAGCGCCAGGGCGACGCTGACGACCGTGATCGTGGTGGCGCTGACCCACAGCGGCAGGTCCCGCGACTCGACACTCAGGGCCACCGGGAAGCTCCACAGGTAGAGGCCGTAGCTGATCCGCCCGGTCGCCACCAAGGGCCGCCAGGTGAGCAGTCTCGGCGTGCTCTGCGCTGCGAAGGCGACGAGCACCAGTGATGCCACGGTGATGGGGGGCAACAGCCAGGCGAGGCTGGACTGCGGTGGCGCGGCACACATGCCCGCCAACAGGAGCGCACTCCCCACCGCGGCCGGTCTCAGGAAACGCACGGAGGTCCGTGCGAGGGCGAACGCCAGCGCGCAGCCGATCACGATGGCGTCGGCACGGGTGTCCGGCCCGAAGTAGATCCGCTCGACGGGGGCTCCGCTCAACGACAGGACCACGCGCCAGGCGACGACCAGCGCGACCACGACAGCCAGGATGACAGCAGGTCTGCGGCGTCTGGCCACCACCGGGAGCAGGAGCGGCCAGAGGAGGTAGAACTGCTCCTCGAGGGAGAGGGTCCAGGTGTGCACGAGGTTGCCCAGGTTGTGCCCGGCGGCGCCCGCGAGGTTCGACGCGTAACCGGCCGTGAGCACGACGTCCAGCAGCGACTGGTGAGACACCAGCAGGTAGGCACTGACGCCGATGAGGAGCAGCGCCAGAGCGGGTAGCAGGCGTCGGGCGCGTCGCAGGTAGAAGCCGCGGAAGTCGATCCGACCCGTCGCGTCCTGCTCCGCACGGAGGATCGAGGTGATGAGGAACCCCGACAGGACGAAGAACAGCGTCACCCCGACGGTGCCCCCCTGCGGGAAGAGCGGGAGGCCCGCGTGCTGGGCCAGGACGAGCAGGACGGCGACTCCGCGCAGCCCGTCGAGTGCTGGCCGGTGGCCCAGCCGTCCCCCTCGTGTCATGCGCGCAAGTGTGGCGGGCCTCGGGTGGCCTCCGAATCCGCCGAATGGGCCAATCCCGGTGCGCTCGCCCCGCCGCCGCCAGCCCGGGCCCGGACACAGGTATGCCGCGTGCGGACGTCCGCACGCGGCATACCTCCGAGCCGTGCTCGGGTCAGGCGTTGGCGACCAGACCCAGCTCGCTGGTGCTGGCCAGACCGGCGTGCTTGGGCAGCACCCGGACGGTGTAGCCGAACGAGCCGGTGCGGGCCAGCGCGAGGTCTCCGGCGAAGTGGTGGCGACCACCCTCGTAGGACTCCACGAACTGGAGCGACTCACTGACCACGTCGCGCAGCTCGTCGGAGTCACGAGCGGTGCCGTGCACGACCTGGACGTCGACCTCGTCGGGGTCGAGCCCACCGAGGGAGACGTAGGCGTTGACGTGCAACGTCTCGCCGATCTCGGGGCTGTCACCGACGCCCGAGGACTCGACGTGGTCGACGCGGACGTTCGGCCACGCAGCCTTGACCTTGGCCTTGTAGGCGGCCAGGTCGCGGGCGCCCTCGAAGGTCGCACCGTTGAGCGCCCAGCCGGCGCGGGCAGCGGGCCCGTAGAGCTGGGTCGTGTAGTCGCGCACCATCCGGCTGGCCAGGACCTTCGGGCCCAGCGTTGCGAGCGTGTGCGTGATCATCGAGATCCAGTTCTGCGGGAGGCCCTCGGCGTCGACGTCGTAGAAGCGCGGCGCCACCGAGTTCTCGATGAGGTCGTAGAGCGCCGAGGCCTCGATGTCGTCGCGACGCTCGGCGTCCTCGACCCCGTCAGCGGTCGGGATCGCCCAGCCGTTCTCGCCGTCGAACCACTCGTCCCACCAGCCGTCGAGGATCGACAGGTTGAGGCCACCGTTGAGCGCGGCCTTCATGCCGGAGGTGCCACACGCCTCGAACGGGCGCAGCGGGTTGTTCAGCCAGACGTCGCAGCCCGGGTAGAGGTACTGCGCCATCGCGATGTCGTAGTTCGGGAGGAACACGATGCGGTGACGGATCTCCGGGTCGTCGGCGAAGCGCACCATCTGCTGGATGAGCTGCTTGCCGGTCTCGTCGGCAGGGTGGGACTTGCCGGCGATGACGAGCTGGATCGGGCGCTTCTCGTCGAGCAGGAGGCGCTTGAGCCGGTCGGGGTCGCGCAGCATGAGCGTGAGCCGCTTGTAGGTCGGCACCCGTCGGGCGAACCCGATGGTCAGCACGTCGGGGTCGAGGATGTCGTCGACCCAGCCGAGCTCGGCCGGGCTGGCACCGCGCTTCTTCCACGAGGAGCGGGTGCGGCGGCGGGCCTCCTTGACGAGCTGCTCGCGCATCTCGCGCTTGGTCGCCCAGATCGCGTCGCGGGGCACGTCACCGATCCGGTCCCAGGCGTTGTCGCGCTCGATGTCGGTGGTGCCGAGGTGCTTGGCAGCGACCTCGTAGACCTTGCGATCCACCCAGGTGCCGGCGTGGACACCGTTGGTGACACTGGAGATCGGGACCTCGTCGTCGTCGAAGCCCGGCCACAGTCCGTCGAACATCCCGCGGCTGACGACACCGTGCAGCTGGGAGACGCCGTTCGCGCGCTGGCCGAGCCGCAGGCCCATGACGGCCATGTTGAACATGCCCGCCTGGCCACCCGGGTAGTCCTCCGCGCCGAGGGCGAGGAGCCGCTCCACGGGGACACCCTCGACGGCGCGCTCGCCACCGAAGTGACGGGTGATGAGGTCTGCCTCGAACCGGTCGATGCCGGCCGGCACGGGGGTGTGCGTGGTGAAGACCGTGGCGGCGCGGACCGCTTCGAGGGCCTCGTCGAAGGTCAGCCCGGCCGACTTGGTCAGCTCGTGGATCCGCTCGACGCCGAGGAATCCGGCGTGGCCCTCGTTGGTGTGGTAGACGTCCGGGGTCGGCGCGCCGGTCAGTCGCGACCACAGGCGCAGGGCGCGGACGCCGCCGATGCCGAGGAGCATCTCCTGCTGCAGGCGCTGCTCGCCACCGCCGCCGTAGAGACGGTTGGTGATGTTGCGGGCGGCCTCGTCGTTGTCGGGGACGTCAGAGTCGAGCAGGAGCAGCGGCACGCGGCCGACCTGCGCCTTGAGGACGTGGGCGTGCAGCTCCCGGCCACCGGGCAGGTCGAGGGTGATGACGCAGGGGGTGCCGTCCTCCTCGCGGAGGAGGCTCAGCGGCAGGCCGTCCGGGTCGAGCACCGGGTAGGTCTCCTGCTGCCAGCCGTCGCGGTTGAGGCTCTGCTTGAAGTAGCCGGTCTTGTAGAACAGGCCCACGCCGACGATCGGGACGCCGAGGTCGGAGGCCGTCTTCAGGTGGTCACCCGCGAGGATGCCCAGGCCGCCGGAGTACTGCGGCAGCACCTCGGTGATGCCGAACTCGGGGCTGAAGTAGCCGATCGCCTTCGGGGCGCCGCCTTCGACCTCGTCGGCCCAGGCCTGGAACCACCGGGGCTCGGTCAGGTAGGTGTCGAGGTCGGCCTTCGCCGCGGCGACGGCCCCGACGAACTCGGCGTCGCCGGCGAGGTCGGTCAGCTCCTGCGGGGACAGCGCCGACAGCAGCCGGACGGGGTCCTTGCGCACCTTGTCCCAGCGCTGCGGGTCGATCCGCTGGAAGAGGTCGCGCGTCGGTGGGTGCCAGGACCACCGCAGGTTGCTTGCCAGGTCGCCGAGCGCGGCAATGGGCGCGGGCAGGACAGTACGGACGCTGAAGCGTCGGATCGCCTTCACGTGGGGCATCCTAAGGCCTCCGGAGCAAAGTCAATGACGCGTTCTTGCAGAACTTTCAAGAAATTTCAGCCGTGCGTCCATCTCTGCACGTGGGGAGGTGCGCTGGGTGCCGACCGAGTAGCGTCGGGCGCGTGACAGCGAAGCCACCGGCAGCCATGCCCAGCCCTCCTGACGCACCCAGTGCCGGCAGCACCGGCCAGAGACCCGCGGTGACCAAGGCACCGAAGACCTCGCACCCCCAGGTCCCCATCGGCCGGATCCCGGTCCAGGGGATCAGCCCCGTCGTCGACAACGGCGCCCGGCCCGCCAAGGCGGTCGTCGGCGAGCAGTTCACCATCGGCGCCACGGTCTTCCGCGAGGGCCACGACGCCGTCAACGCCTCCGTCGTCCTCGTGGCGCCCGACGGGTCGGAGCGGGTCACCGCCATGACCCCCGTGAACCCAGGTCTCAACACCTGGGCCGCCGTGGTCGAGCCCGACACCGTGGGCTGGTGGTCCTACCGCGTCGAGGGGTGGTCCGACCCCTACGGCACGTGGGACCACGACGCGACGATCAAGGTCACCGCCGACGTCGACGCCGAGCTGATGCTCGAGGAGGGCGCCCGCATGCTCGAGCGCGCCCTGGCCGAGGTGGAGCGCAGCAAGAAGCAGAAGGCCGTCCTGGCCGACGCGGTCACCGCCCTGCGCGACACGCGGCGCCCGCCCCTGGCGCGCCTGCACGCGGGCACCGACCCGTCCGTGCGCGCCGAGCTGGCCGCCCGCCCGCTGCGCGACCACGTGAGTCCGTCCGCGGCATACCCGTTGCTCGTGGAGCGCGAGCGGGCCCTGTATGGCGCGTGGTACGAGATCTTCCCCCGCTCCGAAGGTGCCGTGCAGGACCCCGAGACCGGGAAGTGGACCTCCGGCACCCTGCGCACGGCGGCCAAGCGGCTGCCCGCCATCGCCCGGATGGGCTTCGACGTCGTCTACCTGACCCCGATCCACCCGATCGGCACGACGGAGCGCAAGGGACCCAACAACACCCTCGACGCCGGTCCCGACGACCCGGGCAGCCCCTACGCGATCGGCTCCCCCGATGGCGGGCACGACGCCATCCACCCCGACCTGGGGACGTTCGACGACTTCGACTTCTTCGTCGCGCAGGCGGCCGAGCAGGGGCTCGAGGTGGCGATGGACATCGCGCTCCAGGCCTCCCCCGACCACCCCTACGTGACGACCCACCCCGAGTGGTTCAAGCACCGCGCGGACGGCACGATCGCCTACGCGGAGAACCCGCCGAAGAAGTACCAGGACATCTACCCGCTCTACTTCGACAACGACCCGGCCGGGTCCTACGCCGAGATGCGCCGGGTGATCCAGGTGTGGATCGACCACGGGGTCAAGATCTTCCGCGTCGACAACCCCCACACCAAGCCGGTCGAGTTCTGGCAGTGGCTGATCGACGACGTGGCGCGCGACCACCCCGAGGTGATCTGGCTGGCCGAGGCGTTCACCAAGCCGGCGATGATGCACACCTTGGGCAAGACGGGGTTCCAGCAGTCCTACACCTACTACGCCTGGCGCAACCAGAAGTGGGAGCTGGAGGAGTACGTCACCGAGCTCGCCGGTGACGCGGCGTCCTACATGCGGCCGTCGTTCTGGCCGACGACGCACGACATCCTCACGCCCTACATGCAGTTCGGTGGTCCGGCCGCGTGGAAGCTGCGGGCCGCGCTCGCCGCCACCCTGGTCCCGACCTACGGCATCTATGCCGGCTACGAGCTGATCGAGCACGTCGCCCGGCCCGGCGCCGAGGAGCAGATCGACAACGAGAAGTACCAGTACAAGAACCGCCACTGGGAGGACTACGAGCCCGGCGGGGTGAAGGAGGGCCAGTCGCTGGCCGGCTACCTCACTCGCCTCAACGAGATCCGGCGCGAGCACCCCTCCCTGCACTGGCTGCGCAACATCACGTTCCACCACGTCGACGACGAGAACATCATGGCGTTCTCCAAGCGACGCGTGCTGCCCGACGGCACGGAGGACACCCTCGTGGTGGTCGCGAACCTCGACCCGCACAGCACCCGCGAGTCCACCGTGCACCTCGACATGCCCGCCCTGGGCCTCGACTACCACGACGGGATCGCCGCGCAGGACCTCCTCACCGGGGCCTCGTGGCACTGGGGCGAGCACGTCTACGTCAGACTCGGGCCCGAGACCGAGCCCGTCCACATCGTCGCTATCCGGAGGTTCTGATGCAGGGTCTCAACCTCGCCCAGCCCGGGCTGAAGAACGACCCCGAGTGGTTCAAGACCGCCGTCTTCTACGAGGTGCTCGTCCGCGGGTTCGGTGACTCCAAGGGCTCGGGCTCCGGTGACTTCACCGGGCTGATGGCCCGGCTCGACTACCTCGCCTGGCTCGGGGTCGACTGCCTGTGGCTGCCGCCCTTCTACGCCTCGCCGCTGCGCGACGGTGGCTACGACATCGCCGACTACACCGCCGTGCTGCCCGAGTTCGGCACGCTGCCCGACTTCCAGGAGCTGGTGTCCCAGGCGCACGCCCGCGGCATCCGCGTCATCACCGACTTCGTCATGAACCACACCAGCGACGCGCACCCGTGGTTCCAGGCCTCGCGGTCCGACCCCGAGGGCCCGTTCGGCGACTTCTACGTGTGGTCCGACACCGACGAGCCCTACTCGGACGCGCGCATCATCTTCATCGACACCGAGGTGTCGAACTGGACCTTCGACCCGATCCGGCGCCAGTTCTTCTGGCACCGGTTCTTCTCCCACCAGCCCGACCTCAACTTCGAGAACCCGGCCGTCCACGAGGCGATGTTCGACGTCGTCCGGTTCTGGATGGACATGGGGATCGACGGGTTCCGGCTGGACGCGGTCCCCTACCTCTACGAGGAGGAGGGCCACAACTGCGAGAACCACCCGAAGACGCACCAGTTCCTGGCCAAGCTCCGCAAGATGGTCGACACCGAGTACCCCGGCCGGATCCTGCTCGCCGAGGCGAACCAGCCCCCGGCCGACGTCGTGGACTACTTCGGCACCGAGGAGGAGCCGGAGTGCCAGATGTGCTTCCACTTCCCGGTCATGCCGATGCTCTACTACTCGCTGCGCGAGGAGAAGGCCGCGCCGATCGTCGACGTCATGGCCGACACCCCCGACAAGCCGGCCGGCACCCAGTGGGGCACGTTCCTGCGCAACCACGACGAGCTCACCCTCGAGATGGTCACGCCGGAGCAGCGCACCGCGATGTACGGCTGGTACGCACCGGACCCCCGGATGCGCGCCAACGTCGGCATCCGGCGACGGCTGTCACCGTTGCTGGACAACAGTCGAGCCGAGATCGAGCTGATCCACGCGCTGCTGCTCTCGCTACCGGGGTCACCGTGCCTCTACTACGGCGACGAGATCGGCATGGGCGACAACATCTGGCTCAACGACCGTGATGCCGTGCGCACCCCGATGCAGTGGACGCCCGACCGCAACTCGGGCTTCTCGTCGGCCGACCCCGGCAAGCTCTACCTGCCGGTCGTGTCATCGCTCGTCTACCACTACAACAACGTCAACGTCGAAGCCCAGATGGCGAGCAGCTCCTCGCTGCTGCACTGGGTGCGGGCGATGCTCGAGATCCGCAAGCGCCACCCCGTCTTCGGGCTCGGCGACTTCGAGGTCTGCCCGTCGGACAACGAGGCGGTGCTCTCGTTCCTGCGTGTCACGTGGGACCACGACGGCAACAGCAACTCCGAGGCGGTGCTCTGCGTCAACAACCTCGCGAGCCGTCCGCAGGCGACGACCGTGCGCGTGCCCGACGAGTTCAGGGGCGCTCACCTCGAGGACCTCTTCGGCGGCCAGGGCTTCCCCAAGATCTCCGACGACGGCACCATCACCCTGACCCTCGGCTCGCGCGACTTCTTCTGGCTCCGCCTCGTGCCGGGTGCGGCGCATGGCTGAGATCCACGACGCCACGATCTCCCCCACGAAGCTCGAGCTCGTGGGGCCCTGGATGGCGCGCCAGCGCTGGTATGCCGCGAAGGGGCGGCTGCCGGTGCTGCGCAAGCTCTGGTCGTGGCGGCTCGACGACCCCGCCGGACAGGTGGGCATCGAGACGCTCGTCGTCGTCGACGAGGGCGGCCCCGAGCCGGTCGTCTACCAGGTGCCCCTCACCTACCGTGGCGCACCGCTGGAGGGCGGTCAGCAGGCTCTCGTCGGGACGATGGAGCACAGCGTCCTCGGGCCGAGGTGGGTCTACGACGGACCCCACGACCCGGTCTACGCCGCGCAGCTCCTCGCCCTCGTGCTGGAGCAGGCCGTCCCCCAGGCCGGCAGCGAGTCCGACACCGTGGAGCCCGACGTCGTGCCTCGACGGCATCCGTCGTGGCAGACCGAGACGGCCTTTCGCTCGTCGAAGGTGCTCTCGGGTGAGCAGTCGAACACCTCCATCGTGTTCGACTGCACCGATGCCGACGGTGATCCGAAACCGTTGATCTGCAAGGTTTTCCGCATGCTCCAGTCGGGTGAGAACCCCGACGTCACGGTGCAGGGCGCACTCTCCGAGGCCGGCTCGACCAGGGTCCCCACCATGGTCGGCACCGTGAGCGCCGCCTGGCCTGCGCTCACCGACGGCGACGAGCCCTCCCGCGGCCACCTGGCCTTCGCCCAGGAGTTCTTCCCCGGCACCGAGGACGCCTGGCGGGTCGCCCTGCGGGCCGTCGGCTCGCACGAGGACTTCGACGAGTCGGCCCGCCAGCTCGGCGCCGCGACCGCAGAGGTGCACGCGCGCCTGGCGGAGATCCTGCCCACCGAGGCAGTGTCGGCCGAGGTGATCGCCACGGTCGCGGCCGGCATGCGGGCCCGCTACGTCGCGGCTGCCTCGGAGGTGCCAGCCCTGGCCGCCTACGAACACCGCATCGCCGATGTCGTCGACCGCGCCGTCAACGCGAGCTGGCCTGTCCTGCAACGGATCCACGGCGACTACCACCTGGGCCAGGTGCTCAAGGTGGACGGCCGTGGCTGGGTGCTGCTCGACTTCGAGGGCGAGCCGTTGCGCCCGCTCTCCGAACGCATGCTGCCCGACCTCGCGGTGCGCGACATCGCCGGCATGCTCCGCTCGTTCGACTACGCCGCGGGCTCGTGGGAGCAGTCCCACCCCGGCGGCAGTGCCCGCGACTGGGCCGAGAGCGCGCAGCGCGCCTTCCTCGACGGGTATGCCGCGGAGTGTGGCCGCGACCCGCGCGCGGATGCCGCGCTGCTCATCGCCTTCCAGCTCGACAAGGCGCTCTACGAGGTCGTGTACGAAGCCCGCAACCGGCCCACCTGGCTGACCATCCCCACGGCTGCCGTGGTCCGACTGCTCGACGACGCGAGGAAGGACCTGACGTGAGTCCACGGTTCGGCAAGAAGAAGCAGAAGCCCGGCTCCGACGAGATCGGCGCGACCACCGAGGCGACCGAGTCTCCGGTCACCCCCGAGTCTTCGGAAGATGCACCGGGTCCTGATCCGGCGGATCCTCCGAACACGGCGGATCAGCCCGAGGCCGAGGCCCCGCCGGCCCGCACGTGGTTCGGTCTCCCCGACTCCGACGACGCGCCCGCGGCCGACGCATCCACCGACGCTGCGCCCGCAGCCGATGCTCCCGACGCCGACGCTGCGCCCGCAGCCGATGCTCCCGACGCCGACGCTGCGCCCGCAGCCGATGCTCCCACGGCCGGCGACGCGTCCACCGACGATGCCACCGTGACCGCCGAGGTCCCCGCCGGGCCGCCGGCCGAGACGCCGACCAGCCGCTCGGCCGCTCGACGGGCTGTCGAACCACCGGTCGAGCCCCCGGTCGAGCGCGTCCCCGAGCCGGTCCCCACGCCGTCGACCCCGGAAGAAGCGATCCGCGCGCTCGCCGACGGCCGCCACCAGCAGCCGCACGACCTGCTCGGGCACCACCTCGAGGAGGAAGGGCTGCTGGTCCGCACCTACAAGCCGTTCGCCTCGTCGGTCGGCGTGCGGTTCGAGGACGGCGAGCGGATCGAGCTGCTGCACGAGTCCGACGGGGTCTGGGGCGGCATGCGGGTCGGAGCCACCCAGACCCAGGACTACCGCGTGGTCGTCGCCTACGCCGACGGCATCGAGCACGAGATGGACGACCCCTACCGGTTCGCCCCGACCCTGGGACCGATCGACCTGCACCTCATCGGCGAGGGCCGGCACGAGGAGCTGTGGACGGTCCTCGGCGCCCACGTCCGCGAGTACCCCGGGCCGATGGGCACGGTCGTCGGCACGTCGTTCGCCGTGTGGGCCCCCCGGGCCCAGGCCGTCCACGTGGCCGGCGACTTCAACGGCTGGGACACCCGCAGCCACTCGATGCGACTCCTCGGCGAGTCCGGCGTCTGGGAGCTGTTCGTGCCCGGCGTCGGCGACGGCACGCTCTACAAGTTCCTCGTGCGGGGTGCCGACGGCAAGGTCCGCGAGAAGGCCGACCCGATGGCCCAGGCGACCGAGCTCCCGCCCGGTCGCGCGTCTTCGGTCGTCCAGTCCCGCTACGGCTGGAGCGACGACGCCTGGATGGAGCAACGGGCGGGCAGCGACGCCCACAAGGCGCCGATGAGCGTCTACGAGGTGCACCTGGGCTCGTGGCGCAGCGGTCACGGCTACCGCGACCTCGCCGAGCACCTGGTCAACTACGTCGCCGACCTCGGGTTCACGCACGTCGAGTTCATGCCCGTCATGGAGCACCCCTATCCGCCGTCGTGGGGCTACCACGTCACGAGCTACTACGCCCCGAGCGCGCGGTTCGGCCGGCCCGACGACTTCCGCTACCTCGTCGACCGCCTGCACCAGGCCGGGATCGGTGTGATCCTCGACTGGGTGCCGGGACACTTCGCCACCGACCCCTGGGCCCTGGCGCGGTTCGACGGACTCCCCCTCTACGAGCACGCTGACCCGCGCAAGGGCTGGCACCCGGAGTGGGGCTCCTACATCTTCGACTTCGGCCGGATGCAGGTGCGCAACTTCCTCGTCGCCAACGCGGTGTACTGGATGGAGGAGTTCCACGTCGATGGCCTGCGCGTCGACGGCGTCGCCTCGATGCTCTACCTCGACTACGCCCGCAAGGACGGCGAGTGGGTGCCCAACATCCACGGCGGTCGCGAGAACCTCGAGGCGGTGGGCCTGCTCCAGGAGGCCAACGCCACGGCATACAAGCGGGTGCCCGGGATCGTCACCATCGCCGAGGAGTCCACCTCCTGGCCGGGCGTCACGAAGCCCACCAGCTCTGGTGGCCTCGGGTTCGGGCTGAAGTGGAACATGGGCTGGATGAACGACTCCTTGAAGTACCTCAAGGAGGACCCGATCCACCGGCAGTACCACCACCACCTGCTGACCTTCTCGCTGATGTACGCCTACAGCGAGAACTACCTGCTGCCGATCAGCCACGACGAGGTCGTGCACGGCAAGGGTTCGCTGCTGCGCAAGGCCCCCGGCAGCCGCTACGACCAGCTCGCGACGGTGCGCGCTTTCCTCGCGTACATCTGGAGCCACCCCGGCAAGCAGCTGATCTTCATGGGCAGCGAGTTCGCCCAGGAGGCCGAGTGGGCCGACGGACGACAGCTCGACTGGTGGCTGCTCGACCACCCAGCGCACTACCGGGTGCACAACCTGGTCAAGGAGCTCAACCGCGTCTACCGGGAGAACCCCGCGCTCTGGGCGCTGGACTCCGACCCTTCCGGGTTCGAGTGGCTCAACGCCGACGACAACGCCTGGAACACCTACTCCTACCTGCGTTTCGGCACCCAGGACCGGCAGGGTGCGGTCGTCGCGGTGGCGGTCAACTTCGGCGGCCTGGCCCGCGACCCGTTGCGCATCGGGGTGCCCCGACCCGGCGACTGGAAGGTCATCCTCGACACCAGCGGCTACGACGAGTTCGGGACCCCCAGCCAGGCCGAGGTGGTGGTGACCGCACAAGAGCACGGGGCGAACGGCCAGCCCTGGTCGGTCGAGGTCCGCGTCGCCGCCCTGTCCGCCGTCTACCTCGCACCCGTGGAGGGCGACAAGCTCGTGGAAGGCACTGACCGATGAGCGACCCGCGCGCTGGACAGCTCGCCGAGCCCTCCGACCTGGTCGACGTCGCCCACCTGGTGACCGCTTACTACACGCTCTCCCCCGACCCCGACGACCTCGACCAACAGGTCGCGTTCGGCACCTCCGGGCACCGGGGCTCGAGCCTGAGGACGGCGTTCAACGAGGCACACATCCTCGCAACCACGCAGGCGATCTGCGACTACCGGAAGTCGCAGGGCTACGACGGCCCGCTGTTCATCGGCCGGGACACCCACGGGCTGTCCGAGCCGGCGTGGGCCACGGCGCTGGAGGTGCTGACCGCCAACGACGTCATCGTGCTCGTCGACGACCGCGACGGCTACACCCCCACCCCGGCGGTCAGCCACGCCATCATCCGCGCCAACGAGGGCCGCACCACCGGTTCGGTGCTCGCCGACGGCATCGTCGTCACCCCGTCGCACAACCCGCCGTCCGACGGTGGCTTCAAGTACAACCCGCCGCACGGTGGGCCCGCCGACAGCGACGCCACGAAGGTCATCGCCGCCCGCGCCAACAAGCTGATCGCCGGTGGCCTCGAGGGCGTCCGCCGTATGCCGTTCAGCCGAGCCCGCGCGCACGCGCAGCCCTACGACTTCCTGGGCACCTACGTCGACGACCTGCCGAACGTCGTCGACCTGCAGCGGATCAAGGATGCTGGGGTCCGGATCGGTGCCGACCCCCTCGGCGGCGCCGCGGTCCACTACTGGGGCGAGATCGCCGACCGCCACGGGATCGACCTCACCGTGGTCAACCCGCTGGTCGACCCGACGTGGCGGTTCATGACCCTCGACTGGGACGGCAAGATCCGGATGGACTGCTCGTCGCCGTCGGCGATGGCGTCGCTGATCGCCCGCAAGGACGAGTACGACATCGCCACCGGCAACGACGCGGACTCGGACCGGCACGGGATCGTCACCCCCGACGGCGGCCTGATGAACCCCAACCACTTCCTCGCGGTCGCCATCCAGTACCTCTTCGGCGGCGCGCGCCCCGACTGGCCGAAGGATGCCGCGATCGGCAAGACGCTGGTGTCGTCCTCGATGATCGACCGAGTCGCGGCCGACGTGGGCGGTCGCCTCGTCGAGGTGCCGGTCGGCTTCAAGTGGTTCGTGCCCGGGCTCATCGACGGCAGCTTCGGCTTCGGCGGCGAGGAGTCCGCCGGCGCCTCGTTCCTGCGCCGCGACGGCCGGGCCTGGACCACCGACAAGGACGGCATCCTCCTGGCGCTGCTGGCCTCCGAGATCCTCGCCGCGACCGGCCAGAGCCCGAGCCAGCACTACCGCGAGCTCACGACGCGGCACGGCGACCCGGCCTACGCCCGCATCGACGCCGCGGCCACCCGCGAGGAGAAGGCCAACCTCGCGGCACTGTCCCCCGGCGACGTCGCGGCGGACAGCTTGGCTGGGGAGCCGATCAAGGCCAAGCTCACCGAGGCCCCCGGCAACGGCGCGGCCATCGGCGGCCTCAAGGTGACGACGGAGAGCGCCTGGTTCGCGGCACGACCCTCCGGCACCGAGGACGTGTACAAGATCTACGCCGAGTCCTTCCAGGGCCCCGAGCACCTCGCGCAGGTGCAGGCCGAGGCCAAGGAGGTCGTGGGCGCCGCCCTCGGCGGCTGAGGCCGCAGCACGCGCCCTTGACCCCACGCGCGGCACGACCCGGCGGCGCGGGAGCGGACGCCTGCGGGCCGTTCGCGGACGCTATGCCGTGCCCCTCAGGGTGGGGCAGACCTCCGCGTGGCTCCTTCCCTGGCTCAGGTCGCAGTGGGCGCACCGAAGTGGAGCACCGAAAGTGGAGCACCGAAAGTGGAGCACCGAAAGTGGAGCCCCGCCTGGCGTTGCCCGATCCGGCGCACCTGCCCCTGAGGGTGGGGCATCGCCTATGGCCGTCACCGAGGGTTCGGCACGGCGTGGCACGATCCGTCGCACCTGTCGTCGCACCTGTCGTCGCACCTGTCGTCGCACCTGTCGTCGCACCTGCCCCTCAGCGTGGGCATCGCATAGCGCCTTGAATGCGCTGGCCGGCGGGTTACCGGTCTCGGGGGACACCGACCCCGTGGCCGGAAATTCGGAGGCATCCTCCGGAACAAACCGGAGGCACGCTCCGTTGGACCGGACATGACGCCCACGAACACCACCCAGACGTCCGGGCCGCGCACCTTGCCACGCACGGGCAGCTCCCGCCCCAACCTCGCCACCCTCGACCAGCTCCGCGGCCTGCGTCGCCCCCGGCTGATGCAGCCGGAGGCCCGCCGACACCAGATCGAGCAGGAGTGTCGGGCCTGTTGAGTCCGCGCTCCCGCACAACCCGCCCTGACCCGAACGGGCCCCGCCAGCTGGCGGGGCCCGTTCGTGCGTCGGGGCTCAGTCGGTCGTCACCGCCGGTGCGGGGCCGCTGACGACGGTCTCGTCGACAGCCGAGCTGCCTGCGCCGAGCCGCGACTGCTCGTCCTTGACCCACATCCGGGTGAGCCCGCCGAAGTGTCCCTCGAACTTGTCCCACTCGTGCTTCGGGTAGGTCGTCTGGATCGTGTCGCTGAGCAGGCTGCGGAAGTCGTCCGAGTCGACCCACTCCAGCACCATCTCGTCGATGTGCGGCAGCGCCGCGTCGCAGAACTCGCGGTAGCGGTCGGTGTCGAAGTGCGCGTCGGCGAGCCCCTGGTAGGCCGACAGCTTGCCGCCGTAGTCGAGGTCGGCATCGTCGGCCACGCTGAACCACGGGTCGGTGTCGACCTGGGTGCGCGCCTTGCGTCCGGTGGCCACACAGAACACCGACCACTTGATCAGCGCCTTCATCGCCCAGGGGAAGTAGTAGTGCAGCGAGGTGACCGCGACGTCGGGGCAGGCGTTGGCGTAGTCGATCGGGTAGACCACGCCGTCCTTGACGAGCATCTCGCAGGAGTTGAACTCCCACCGGAAGAACGCGTTCACCGTCTGCGCGATGGTGACCGCCTCGGTGCCGACGCCTTCGGACAGGAAGCCGTGCTCCACGGCATACCGGTTGTGCATGGGCTCGTCCGGCTGGAACTTCATCACCATCGTCTCGGGGCCGATGGTCAGCGCTCGCGCGAAGACCTCGAAGTCCTTCACCGAGGCCTGCAGGTGCATGAGCATCTCGCCCGAGTCGTCGTACGCGCTGTGCAGGTCGTCGACGTTCTTGACCTGCGAGACCCCGCGCCAGCCGCCACCGTCGAACGGCTTCATGAACAGCGGGTAGCCGATCTCCTCGGCGATCTGGTCGAGGTCGAAGGACTTGTTGTAGCGCTCGGCGGTGTAGGCCCAGCGGACGTTGTCGAGCGGGTTCTTGTAGGGCACCAGGACGGTCTCGGGGACGTGCATGCCGAGCCGCAGCAGGGCGCAGTACGCGGAGTGCTTCTCCATGGACTGGAACGTGAACGGGCTGTTGAGCAGGTAGACGTCGTCCATCAGCGCGACCTTCTTGAGCCACTCGCGCGGGTGGTAGTACCAGTACGCCAACCGGTCGATGACCAGGTCGTGCCGTGGTTTGTCGCGCAGGTTGAACGGCTCGATGGTCACGCGCTCGGTGTTGACCTGGTGGCTCGCGCCGTCGGGTCCGGTCAGGACTCCTAGTCTGCCCGCGAGGGTCTCGAACGCGCGCGGCCAGTCACCCTCCGCGCCCAGCAACAGTCCGATGAGGTGTTCCTGAGTCTTCGCCATGCGACCCATCCTGTCGGCTCAGGAGTCCGGCCGCGACCCCTCAGGGCTGCTCGATCGATGAAGCCGTCAGAACAGGGCGCTCATCAGCGCGGTCCGCGCCTTGCGCACCCGCTCGTCGTGCGACCCGACCACCGCGAACAGCTGCAGCAGGTGGTTCCTGGCCTGTTCGCGCTCGTCACCGGAGGTCGCTCGCACGAGGTCGATGAGCCGCAGGAAGGCGTCCTCCACGTGCCCGCCGAGCACGTCGAGGTCGGCGACCAGCCCCTGGGCCGCGACATCGGTGGGGTGGTCCGCCGCCGCCGCACGCGCCTGCTGCAGGTCGGCACCGTCGGTGCGCTGCATGAGGCCCACCTGAGCCAGGCCGAGCTCGGCGTCGGCGTCCGCGGGGTTCTGCTTGAGCGCCTGCTGGTATGCCGCGGCGGCACCGTCGAGGTCGCCGCGCTCGATGGCGTCGTAGGCCTCCTGGTGCAGCGGCGGGAGCTGCTCCACGACCTCTTCACCCTCGGCGGCCGGCTCGGCGGCGGCGACCTCCACGCGACCGGCCACGCCGTGCTGCACGGCCAGCGCGAGGAACTCGTCGAGCACCGGCCGCAGCGCCGACTCGGGCTGGATGCCTGCGAACATCGGCACCGGCTGGCCCTGGATCAACCCCATCGTCATCGGGACGCTCTGCACCTGGAAGGCGCGCAGGAGGGTGGGGTTCTGCTCGACGTCGACGCTGACGACCTGGAAGCGGCCCTCGTAGGTCCCGGCCACCGCCACCACCGTGTCGAGGTAGTCGCGCGACTCGGGGATCTGGGCGGCCCACAGGATGACCAGCATCGGCACGCCCACCGAGGCGTTCGCGATCTCCTGGAAGTTGGTGTCGCTGCCCTCGACGACGACACCGCTGCGACCGGCGACACCGCTCGCTGACGGCCCGGCGGCGGGAGCCGAGTCCCCCGCCTGGGCTCCAGCGCCGCCCGCAGCGCCTCCTGCAGCAGCTCCTGCAGGGCTTCCTGCAGGGGGCTGGTTGCGCAGGGCGGTCAGGTCGACGGCGCCACGCAGGCCACCGGAGGTCAACGGCTGGTCAGTCATGGCGGTGATTCTCCCTCACGAGCCCTTGGCGGAGAACAGCACCTCGTCGACGGCGACGACAGTGGCCTGGCCCTCGGCGGGCACGGTGAAGACCACGGTCTCGTAGGTCCTCAGCGTGGCGCTCTTCGTGAGCGTCTTCTTGCGCACCAGGCGCTGGAAGCCGGTGCTCGGCGTGAGCGACTTCCCTCCCTTGCGCAGGGTGATCGTGTCGGTGCGCTCGAGGAGGCCGAAGACCAGCGCTCCTCCGCCGCGCAGGGCGATGGCGACGGTGCTGTCCGGCTCGACCGTGTGCACCTGCTTGAGGGCGGCCAGCTTGCCGAACGCCTTGGCCTGCTCCCCCGCATGGGCCCGGATGGCCGCGGAGAAGGGGTCGGCCGGGTCGACGTCCTTCGCCGCGGCGCGCTTGGGGTAGGCCAGGCTCGCGGCATACTCCGTCAGCAGGGCGGCGGGCTGCACGGGGAGGTTGCTGCCCGTGGTCACCACCGGTGACCCGGCGTTGAGCGAGTCGAGGGCGGCAACGCTCGCACCCGGTTGCATCGGGGCGGCGGCGCTGAGCCGGAACGGCGTCCTGGCGTCCGGCGAGACCAGCAGGTTGAGCACCGCGCCGCCCTCGGCGGTCGCGGTCTGCACGAGGATGAGCCGGGGCCAGTCCGTGCCGCGGGACACCGCGAGGACCTTCGGCGGCTCCGTGCGGGTGAGCGGAGCTGGTGCGGCGGCCGCGCCCGACTCGAGCCGGCTCGCAGCGTTGGCGACGGCGAGCGCGCTGCCGGTGAGCGCCTCGGTGCGCAGCTTCTGTGCGTCGGCGGGCTTGGCCGCCGCGGCCTCGGCGGCCTTCGCGAGGACTCGGGCGGCGATGGTCTCGGCCGTGTCGGGAGAGATCGGCGCGGTGGTCGTCACCTGGGCCGGTGCGTCGTGCACCCCGACCAGTCCGGTGCCGACACCACACCCGGCGAGGGCGAGGCTGAGGGCGGCCACGACGGCCAGCTGGGTGGTGCTGCGGCTCATGCGGTCACCTCCGGGGTGGGTACGTCGGTCTGCGTGGGGGCCTCGGGCTGCTTCGCCGTGTCCGGCTGCTTCGCCGCCTCGGGCTGCTTCGCCGCGTCCGGCTGCTTCGCGGCATCGGGCTGCTTGGCCGCGTCGGGCTGCGGTGGTGCCTCGGCCCGGCGCGGGCGCCGCGGTCGGGTCTGCCAGAGGGAGGCACCGCCGCTGACGGCCGCGAGCAGCCCCACGAGCGTCACGAGCAGCGCCTGGAAGAACCACGTGCGCCGCTCGACGGTCACGGTCAGGGAGGTCAGGTCGACGGGGCTGCCGTCCGGCGCGGCGATGACGATGGACTCGGGAGCGCCGGTCTGCTCGACGCTGAGGTGCACCCGGCCCTCTCCGGTCGCGGTCTGGCGCCAGACGTCCGCGCTAGCCAGGTCGGGAGCCTTTCCCGCCCCGGCCCGCGAAGCCCTGAGGCTCCAGTCCCGGAGGTGGGCACCGGTGACCGACGTGCGGTCAGCGCCACCCACGATCGCGTCGGCGTCGGTGGGCGTGGTCCGACCCATCCAGATCGTGGTGCCCGGTGCGGCGACCGCCGTCACGGTGGCCGGCGCGTCGACCCGGTTGAGCACGGACGGCTCGACGACGACCAGCGCCCCGTGGTCAGGGGTGGTCCGCAGCGTGGCGCTGCCGGACGAACCGAGGTGCACGGTGAACCAAGCACCGACGGACACGAGGACGAGTCCGATCACCGTCAGCGCTGCGGACAGCACGCGTTTGGCGACCATCGACACAGTAGAAATCCTTACGTGAGCGGGCCGGCCAACGGGCGTTCCCCGCAGCCGGCATTCACACCACCATGACTCAGTCTCCCCCACGACGACAAATCCCCGACCCCACCCTCACCACCCGCATCAGCGGGCATTTCCCGGCTTCGGTGGCATGATCGCGCGTGATGACCACACGCTCACGGCACGACCGAAGTCGCCGCCCGGGACGCCCCCGCGAGGAGGCGACCGAACAGGCGATCACCGCAGCAGCACGCCAGGTGCTCGCGGACAAGGGCGTGGCCCGGATGTCCATGGAGCACGTCGCGGCGAAGGCCGGTGTGGCCAAGAGCACGCTCTACCGACGGTGGCCGTCCAAGATCGAGCTCGCCGTGCACGCGGTCGCGGCCACCTTCGACGAGATCGAGATCACCGACCACGGCTCGCTGGAGGCCGACATGCGCGCGGGCATCGGCGAGGCAGCCCGCCTGCTGCGTGACCCCTCGACCGGCGGTGCGTATGCCGCGTTGCTGGCCGAGTCGGCCCGTGACCCCGACGGGGTCGGCCAGCGCGTGCGCGAGTCGCTGTCGACGCGCCTGCACGCCCTGGTCGCGCTCTCCGTCGAGCGGGCCATCGACCGGGGCGAGATCCGCCGCGACATGATCGACGTGGACCTGCTCGCGGACGTGGTCGTCGGGTCGGTGATGCACCGGGCGCTGGCCACCGGCGAGCCGGACGAGGCGTTCGTCGACGGGCTCATCGCCCTGCTGGCCGACGTCGCCTACGCCCGGCTGCGCCGCGAGCAGCGCGAGGGCGGCGAGAACGACTGACCCGGCGCCATCTCATACAAAAGGCGAGTTAGCACCGCCACCCCCGGCGCTAACTCGCCTTTTGTGTGACTGGGCGACGCGTTGCAGCTGGCTGCCACGCGGCATACCCCTGCTCCTAGAAGCGGGCCGGCTCGCGGTAGACGCCCCACTCGTCGCGCAGCGCGTCGCAGATCTCGCCCAACGTCGCCTCGACGCGGACCGCATCCAGCATCGCCGGCACCATGTTGTCGTCGGTGCGGGCGACGTCGACCATGTGCTGGACGGCGGCGCGCACAGCGTCCTCGTCGCGGTCGGTCTTGCGGGTCTTGAGGGTCGCGACCTGCTCGCGCTCGACCTCGTGGCTGACCCGCAGGATCTCCAGCTCGTGCGTGACCGAGGCGGTGTGGCAGTTGACGCCGACCACCTTCTTGTCACCCTTCTCCAGCGACACCTGGTACTGGAAGGCGGCCTCGGCGATCTCGGACATGAACCACCCGTCCTCGATGCCGCGCAGGATGCCGGAGGTCATCGGGCCGACGGCGTGGTCGACGCCCCCCTCGGAGTTGAGCGGCTTGCCGAGCTCGCCCATGGCCTTGATCTTGTCGAAGATCGCCTCGGCCTCGGCCTCGATCTTGTCGGTCAGGGCCTCGACGTAGTAGCTGCCACCGAGCGGGTCGGCGACGTTGACGACGCCCGTCTCCTCCATGATCACCTGCTGGGTGCGCAGCGCGATCTCGGCCGCCTGCTCGCTGGGGAGCGCCAGCGTCTCGTCGAGGGCGTTGGTGTGCAACGAGTTCGTGCCACCGAGCACCGCCGCGAGCGCCTCGACGGCGGTACGGACGACGTTGTTGTAGGGCTGCTGCGCGGTGAGGGAGACTCCGGCGGTCTGGGTGTGGAACCGCAGCCACTGGGCCTTGTCGGTCTTGGCGCCGTAGACGTCGCGGAGCCAGCGCGCCCAGATGCGGCGGGCGGCGCGGAACTTGGCGATCTCCTCGAAGAAGTCCAGGTGGCTGTCGAAGAAGAACGACAGGCCGGGCGCGAACGTCTCGATGTCGAGGCCCCGCGACAGCCCGAGCTCGACATAGCCGAAGCCGTCGGCCAGGGTGAACGCGAGCTCCTGCGCGGCCGTCGACCCGGCCTCGCGGATGTGGTAGCCGGAGACCGACAGCGGCTTGTAGTCAGGGATGTTCTCGGCGCAGTACTCCATCAGGTCGCCGATCAGGCGCAGGTGCGGCTCGGGGGCGAACAGCCACTCCTTCTGCGCGATGTACTCCTTGAAGATGTCGGTCTGCAGCGTCCCGTTGAGGACCCCGAGGTCGACACCCTGGCGTTCCGCGGCGACGAGGTACATGCAGAAGACCGGGACCGCAGGGCCGCTGATCGTCATCGACGTGGTGATGTCCTCGAGCGGCAGCTCGTCGAACAGCACCTCCATGTCCTTGGCCGAGTCGATGGCCACCCCGCAGTGACCCACCTCGCCGAGGCTCATCGGGTCGTCGGAGTCGCGGCCCATCAGGGTGGGCATGTCGAAGGCGACCGACAGTCCGCCGCCCCCACGCTCGAGGATCATCTTGTAGCGCTCGTTGGTCTGCACGGCGTTGCCGAAGCCGGCGAACTGCCGGATCGTCCAGGTGCGGCCGCGGTATCCGGTCGGGTAGAGACCGCGGGTGAACGGGTACTCCCCCGGCCAGCCGATCCGCTCGGGCACCTCGGAGCCGTCGGCCGGCCCGTAGACCGGCTCGACCTCCATCTGCGAGAGCGTGGTGAAGTCGGCGTCCCGCACCTGCCCCTTGGCCTGGGCCGCGTCGTAGCGGGCCTGCCAGCGGGCGGCGCCGTCGCTCGTCGCGGGGGTGGTGGGTGCGGGGTTCTCGGCCATGCGCGCCAATTTACTAGGACGTCCTAGTAAATGTCACGCCGGGGCCAGCATTATCGGGTTTAGCAGGAAGGTTGCGCTTCACCCGAGAACGATTGTCGGGTGAAGCGCAACTTTCTCCTTAGACCCGATAAAGGGGAGGTATGCCGCGTGGCAGGGTCAGGCGTCGAAGTCGGCGGCGCCCACGCGCACCTTGCGCAGGAGCTCGAACAGCTGCTCGTGCTCGGCTGCGGACAGCATGCCCAGACCGAACTTGCGCTGCACCAGGTCGGCCGTGGCGGCCTCCATCGCGTCGCGTCCGGCCGGCGTGATGATGGCCAGGGTGCCGCGCCCGTCGTCGGGGTTCGGGACCCGCTCGACGAAGCCCTGGGCGTCGAGCCGCTGGACGATGTTCGTGGCGCTGGTCGGGTGCACCATCAGGCGCTGCCCGATCTTGCTCATCCCCAACCGGCCGTCCCGGCTGAAGGCGAGCAGCACCAGCGCCTCGTAGCGGGCGAAGGTGAGGCCGTGCCGGCCGACGATCGCGTCGTAGTCGGTGATGAGCAGCTGCTGGACGCGCATGATCGACGTCGCGCTGGCCATCGCCAGGGGCTGCGAGGTGCGCCCCCACCGGCGGGTCCACAGCTGCGCCGCACGCGTGATGGGGTCGAACGGCAGGCGGATCGGCTTCGGCACGCGCAGCAGGCTAGCCCTGCGGGGTGCGGATCGTCTCGAGCTGTCCATCATCGAGACGGATCTCGCCGTCGGCCTCCTCGGCCGCCTCGGGGTCGTGCGTCGCCATGATGACGATGGCACCGCGGCGCGCCTCGGCCCGCAGGAGGGCGAGCACGCGCTCGCGGTTGTCGTGGTCGAGCTCGGAGGTGGGCTCGTCGGCGAGCAGCACGTGTCCGCGCAGGGCCAGGCCGCGGGCGACGGCGACCCGCTGCTGCTGGCCGCCGCTCAGCTCCTCGGCGAGGTGGCTGCCCGACTCGTGCAGGCCCACCGACTCCAGCGCGGATCTCGCCCGGCGCTGGGCGTGATCGGGTCGCACCCCGCGGGCGAGCAGGGGCAGCGAGACGTTCTCGTGGGCGGAGAGCAGGACGGCCAGGGCGCTGCCCTGCGGGATCACCTCGATCCCGAGACGGGCCGCCTGGGCGCGGTCACGGACGTCGTCGTCGCCGAGGCGCACCACCCCGTCGAAGGCGACGGCGCCACCGATGGCCCACAACAGCGACGACTTGCCGGCGCCGCTGTGGCCGGTCACGGCGATGAACTCGCCCGGGTAGGCATCGAAGGTCGCCTCGGAGACCGCGACCGTCGAGCCGTAGCGGACGGTCACCCCCTCCACGCGCAGCGGCGGCGACTCGACGTCCTCGAGCAGCTCCGGGCCGTCCGCCCGCATCGTCCTGTCACTCACCGGACTCACCCCTCCCCTGCGGGATCAGCGTCCACACGCCGTCGACCTCCGCGACCCGCACCAGCGCACCGGGCGGGAACGCATCCACCGCTGCGGGCGGGAGGGGAAGGGACCCGTCGGCTGACACCACGGCATACGCCTCGCCGGAACGGCCCTCGCCACCGACGCGGCCGTCGCGGATCGTGACCGTGCGCGGCAGTCGCGCGGCCACCTCGGGGTCGTGGGTGACGACGACGACGGTGGTCCCCCACTCACGGTTGACCCGGTGGAGGGTGTCGAGCACGAGGTCGCGGGACGAGTGGTGCAGCTGCGAGGTGGGTTCGTCGCCGAGGAGGAGCCCGGGCCGGCTGGCCAGGGCGACCGCGAGCGCGGCGAGCTGGAGCTGTCCCGGGGGTAGCGAGTCGAGGGGTGCGGTGGCCGCGTGGTCGAGCCCCACGAGCTCGAGGACCTCGCCCGGAGGCGGCACCTCGCGGCCGGCACGGCGGGCGGACCGCTGGGCGAACTCGACGTTCTGGCGAGCCGTGAGGTAGGGCAACAGGTTGCGCGCCGCCCCCTGGAGGACCAGGCCCACCTCGGCGGCCCGGAACCGGTCGAGGTCGGCCTCGGTCATCGTCGAGAGCTCGTGCTCGCCCACCAGCACCCGGCCTGCGCTGGGTCGCATGAGGCCGCCGAACAACGTGAGCAGGGTCGACTTCCCGGCACCCGACGGGCCGAGCAGGCCGACCACCTCGCCGGGGTGGACCGTGAGGTCGACTCCGGACAGGGCGGCCACGTCGTGGCCCTCGGCGCGGTAGATGTGGACCAGGCCACGGGTGCTCACCCGCAGCCCGCCCGCAGGCGTGCCGTGCGTCACGAGGCTGTCGCTGCTCACAGCGACTCCCTGATCCGGCGCAAGGTGATCCGTCGGCCCGCCCCGACCGCGGCCAGCCAGCCGACGGCGACGAGCACCACGGCGGCCCCGACGGCCGAGCCGACGACGGCCAGGACGTCCGGCGCCAGCTCGAGGGCGGGCACCGGATCGGCGGCGCTGTCGAACAACGGGACCAGCGACATGGCCACCCACGAGCTCACGGCACCGCAGACGACGCCCACGACCGTGCCGACGAGCACGAGCACGACCTGCTCGCGCACGAGCGACCGACGCAGCTCCTTGAGTGGGACGCCGGACATGTGGAGCGCGGCGAGGTCGCGGGCCACCACGCGCCAGCCGGTCACGGTCATCACCAGGACGACGAGGGCGGCGAGGAGCACGCCCATGCCGCCGGTGAAGACGGCCAGCCGCAGGCCCCACGCCGACGCCGACTCGTCGAGGCGGTCCTTGGCGGCGGCAGTGCTGTGCCGGGCGAGCACCCCCACGCCCTGCGACTGCAGGCGGGTGGCCACCGCGTCGACCTTGGCCGGGTCGGCGACCCACACGGACAGTGTCCCGGCGTCGGGCAGGCGGCCACCGAGGCGCGCCAGCGTCTCGTAGTCCACGAGGACGCCCTGGCTGCCCAGCACCGGGAGGGTGTCGACGGTCTGCTGCGCGGCGGCGACCATCGGCGTCCCGTTGAGGCCGATGGCGTCGAACCCCTGCGCCGTGCCGCCCGGCGGGACCGGTCCGGCGAGCAGTCCCGGCAGGACGGCCGGCACGTCTGCGTGGGACAGCTCGAGGGCGAACCCGGTGCTGTTCAGCGCGAGCGCCAAGGTGTCGGCGCCGGCGGCCACCTGCTCGAGCTTGTCGCTGGTGCTCGTCGGCGGGGCGACGAAGGGGTTCCACTGGTTGGCGGCGGCGATGCCGAGCGACCTGCCGTCGATCCCGAGGCCGGTGATGCTCAGCCTCCCGCTCACCTGGCTGACCTGCTCGTCGGTCTTGCGGAACTCGAGGCCGTCGAGCCGGCAGCCGTCGGGGCAGAGCAGGAGACCGTTGAGCTCGGTGGATCCCTTGCCGTGCAACGGCACCTGCGCGATGAGCCGGGTGAGCCGTTGGCCGGTCGGGGTGGTCACCGAGACGCGCAGCTCGTTCGGCGCCTCGGAGCCGGGGCCGACCGTGGGCGACACCGGTGCGCCGGACTGTCCGGGGGGTCGAGGCGTCGACTCGTCACCGGGGATGGTGAGGTCCCAGGCGAGCCGGCCGGTCACCCTGGTGCCGGAGAGCTGCACCGGCGCGATGTCGGGAGGGGCGAGCGCCCCGAGCCGGTAGGGCTCCCCCGGAGGAGCGAACGACGTCTCCTCGAAGTCCTTGGTGACGACCGCCATGGTGGCCGTCGAGCTCCGGTCGGTCTGCCGCACGATCGCGACCGGGCTGGCCAGGGTGCCGGTCGGGTCGATGGTCCGGACGGTGGCGAGCAGGCTCGTCGGGTTGCGGCTGTCGGTGTCGATCACGGCGGGCGCACCGGTCTGGACCTCTGCGCGGGCCTGCCAGTTGCGGTCACCGACGACGAGGGCGTTCGCGGCGAAGACGGTGAGGGCCACCGCGACGCTGACCACCGTGACGACCTTGCGCAGCGTCGGTCGGCGCTCCAGCCCGAAGGCGGTGAGGGCAGGACCGATCCGCCCGCGACGCAGGTTCGCGCGGCCACTGGCACCGGCGATCGGGACCGCCAGCCGGGAGGCCACGAGCCCGGCCGCCAGCGCGACCAGGGTGGGGGTGACGAGCGCGAGCGGACCCTCGAGCGACCCGGTCGCGAGCCCGATCAGGCCGAACGCCGCCAGCGCCACGGCCAGGATGTCGACGATCCCGAAGGCCCGCGCGCGCGCTCTCGACACCCTGCGCAGCAGCGCCGACACCGTCAGCCGCTGGACCGGTCGCGCAGCGAGCCAGATCGCCACGGCGCACACGACAGCCGAGGCAGCCAGCGCGACCACGGAGTACCAAGGCACCTCGAACGGCACTCCGTCGGGGAGGAGGAACCACCGCACCAGCGTCGTCAGCAGCAGCGCGAGGCCGAACCCGATGGGCAACCCGATCGCCACGGTCGCGGCCAGCTCGCCCATGACGATGCGGCCGGCCCCCTCCCGGCTGCGACCGCGGAGCCGGGCCAGCGCCACCTCGGGTCGGCGCTGCTCCACCGCGGCCTGCGCGACCAGCAGGAGGATCGCGGCGGCGAGCAACCCGAGCTGGGCCATGAGCAACGGGACGATGACCCGCAGCTGGTGCTGACCGACCCTGATGCCGTCGATGATCGTCGGCAGCTGGGTCTCGACGAGGGCACCGTCGATGCCGCCACCGGCGGCGCGGTTGTCGCCCTTCGCCGCGAGCACGTCGGAGATCTGCTGCAGGTTGCCGAGCGTGAACAGGTCTCGCTCGAGGGGGAAGGTCAGGGTCGCCTGCGCCACGCTCCAGTCGCGGGTGAAGGTGGCCTCGGTGGTGACGAAGTCGTCGATGGCGGGCACCGGTTCCAGGCCCGCGGTGATGAGCGTGCCCGACTTGCCGTCCAGCTGGGTGCGCTGCCAGTACGCCTCGTCCGGGACGACCTCGTAGGCTCCGACGACCTTGAGGGTCGCGGTGGGTCGCTCGGTCTGGCTGATGCTCGGCACCGGGGTCTTGAAGGTCGTGCCGACTGGCCACTTCCACGCCGCCAGGTCCTTGGCCGACACGAGGATCTCCCCCGCGGCCGCCGGGCACGTGCCCGTCGTGATCGTCAGGTGCTCACACACCTGGTCGCGGGCCACGAGGTCACCGGGCGACGGCTTCAGCCCTGGCCGCGGCACGATGGTGATCGAGTCGGCCAGCTGCCCCACCGGTGCGCCGTAGAGGACGCGCACCGATCCTGGCACGTTCCCGCTGAGCGCCGAGGGCCCGAACGTCGGGTTGGCGGTGCCACGCCCGGCGCGCACCACGAGCGCGATGTCGGCGACGCTGGCCGAGCTGATGCTGGAACGCAGCAGCGACTGCTCGAGGGCCCGCTGGTAGAGGGGTGCGAAGACCGCGCAGGTGGCGACCAGCGCCGCGAGCAGGACGAGCACGACCGCCTGGGCTCGGCGATATCTGATCGCAGCCCACATGCCGTCAGTGCCTCCGTGTGTCCGGCGGAAGAAACCCCCTCGGGCCGTCCCGTACCCGGTCGACCCTAAGGCGGATTCGTCCGGGAGGGGGCCACATTCCGGCAACGATTCACGGTCGCGGGCTCACGACGGCGCAGGTGTTGCGGTGGGCTACTCCTGCGCGTCGATGGCCGCCTCGAGGCGGTCGAGCTTGGCAGTGAGCTCACCGGCATACCCGTCGCGGATGTCGGCCTTGAGCACGAGGCTGACGCGCGGACCGAACCGGGCCACGGCGTCGACCGCGCCCTTGACGACGGCCATCACCTCGTCCCACTCCCCCTCGACCTCGGTGAACATGGACGACGTGTGGTGCGGCAGCCCGGACTCGCGCACGACGGTGACGGCGGCGGCGACCGCCTCACTCACCGAACCGGTCGAGTCTGCTGGCGTGGACGGGGCGACGGAGAAGGCAACGAGCATGAGCCCACCGTATGCCGCGCGCCTGCGCCCCGCCGCACCCCCCGGTGCGACGGGGCTGGCCCCCCGTGCTGCGTCAGCCGTCGAGGTGACGCTGGTAGGCCAGCAGGGCCTCGACGCGCCGGAAGCCGAGCTCGACGTTGACGCCGACCATGTGGGCGTTCTGCTCGGCGTTGCAGGTCTGCACCCGCTTCGCCTCGGGAGCCACCTCGGCCAGACCCTGCAGTCCGCGCGCCTTGACCGCCATGCCGAGCCGGTGGCCCCGGTGGTCCTTGCGCACGAGCGTGCCCCACTGCATGACCTCGTCGGGGTCGTCGGCCGACACCACCAGGTCGTTGTAGGCCACGACCTCGCCCGACGGAGCGATCGCCACGGTGTGCAGCATCGTGCGGCCCTGGGCCCCGAGCCGACCCAGCTCCTCGAGATAGGTCGCGGGGCTGAGGGCCTCCTCCTCGAAGTCCACCTCGCCGGTCGGGGCGTCGACGGCCAGCTGGTTCCAGCACTCGCAGTAGGACGCCTGCAGCTCCTCCGGCAGCGAGCCACGGTGGAACTCGATGCGGTATCCCTCGTGGTGCGATGCCGCGCCGGCAGCCAGCTCGGCCAGCCGTCCCGGGTCGAGCGGCAGGTCGAGGATGCGGCGGATCTCGGTGTTGGCGTAGGCGAAGCCGTGGCGCTCGGCGAAGCGCGCGTAGGGGTGACCCTCCCGGGCGTCGTCGGGCACGTTCGTCTCGACGAGGACCGTGCGGCGCCCCTCTGCACGGGTCCGCTCGATCGCGCGCTCGATCAGGGCGCTGCCGGCTCCGCGGTGGCGCAGCTCGGGGTCGATGTCGAGCTCGGCCCAGGTGAACTGGGTGTTGTCGAGCAGCGGGAACCACAGCAGCACGAGGCCGGCGACCCGCCCGTCCACCAGGGCGACGATCGGCTCGAGCCGCTCTACCGTGCTCTCCGACCGGAGCATGACGGTCATCTCGCGCAGCGACCACGTCTTGCCCCACGGGCGCTGGTACTTCTTGGAGGCGTCAGTCGCCTGGTGGGCCGCCGCGACCTCCGCGTCGTCGTGGATGTCGAGCAGGCGGACGACGACGCCCTGCGCCACGTCGTCGCGCTGGGTCACGGGTGAGTCAGTCGTCGTCTTCATGCCTCGAGTGTCCGACCTGGACCGTTCCGCGACAACGGGTTTTACCCGGCGGCCACGGGGACACCGATGTCGTAGTCCCACCGGCCCGAGGACCGACCGGCTTCGAGGACCAGGTCGAGCGCGTCGGGGTCCACCTCGGCCGGCACGTCGACGGCGACCAGCCCGTGCTCGGTGCCGTGGGACACGCAACCGATGGCGCCCAGCTCGGCGGCGACCTCCTCGAAGGTCGTGTCGGCGAACGGCACCACGCGGACGGTCCCGTGCCCGGACGCCAGCATCACGGACGTGACCCACCACCGGTCGTCGTCCTCGGTCTGGACGACCGACACGATGTCGTCGACCGCGATCCCGTTGGTGAAGACGGGCACGCCCACGACCGTGCAGGCGCCGTCGTGCCGCAGCTCGACGTCGATCTCCTCGCTGTCGAACGGCGGGTAACCGTCCTCGTCCTGTTCGAGCGACACGTACGCGTGCATGAGTACCTTTCCGGTCACGGGGCGAGGTAGGTGTGGACGAGGGCCACCGTCGCGGCGCCCTCACCGCTGGCGGAGGCGACCCGCTTCATCGAGCCGGCCCGCAGGTCGCCGGCGGCGAAGATGCCGGGCACCGTGGTCTCGAGGGCAGCGGGTGGACGGCCGTCGGACCAGTGCTCCATCGGCACCTCCCGACCGGTGTAGACGAAGCCACGCTCGTCGCGCACGACCTCCTCGGGCAGCCAGTCGCCGCAGGGGTCGGCCCCGAGCAGCAGGAAGAGCCCACCCGCGTCGACGCGCTCCGAGCCGTCCGGCCCCTTCAGCTGGAGCCACTGGAGCGACGGGTCGCCCCCACCGTCGACGACCTGGGTGGAGGGCCGGACCCTGATCCGGGACGTCGAGGCGATCTCCCGGATCAGGTAGTCGGACATGGTCGCCGCGAGGTCGGGACGCCGCACGCAGAGGGTGACGCTCGCGGCATACCGGGCGAGGTAGACCGCCGCCTGTCCCGCGGAGTTGCCACCGCCGACGACGAAGACGTCGCGCCCCTCCATCTCCCGCGCGGCGCTGGTCGCGGCGCCGTAGTAGACGCCGAGCCCGACCAGCTCCTCGAGCGCGTCGATGCCGAGGCGCCGGTACGTCACGCCGGTGGCGACCAGCACGGCTCGCGCCTGCAGCTCACCACCCTCCGTGCGCACCACGTGGGGGTCGCCCGGTTGAGCCGCGGGGACGATGCCCTCGGCGGCCACCCCGGTGTAGATGCGCGCCCCGAACCGGGTCGCCTGGAAGCGTGCCCGCTGGGCCAGCCGCATGCCGGAGATCCCCCGAGGGAAGCCGAGGTAGTTGCGGATCATCGAGCTGGTGCCCGCCTGTCCCCCGACGGCGTCAGACTCGATGACCACGGTGTCCAGGCCCTCGGACGCGCCGTAGACCGCGGCCGCGAGACCGGCCGGTCCGGAGCCGATGACGACGAGGTCGATCAGGTCGTCGGCATCCATGGTCTGGGGCGAGCCGTAGACCTCGCGCGCCACCATGCGTGCCGTCGCACCCTCGATCACCCGTCCGATGACCCCGGACGCCACGACGGGGAACGCGGGTGAGGCGCCGCTCTGCACCGAGGGCAGCTCCGACAGCACCCGCCGGGCGACCTCGCTGTCGGGCGAGTAGACCCGGTGCGGGAGGCCCATGCGGTCGAGGAAGTCACGGATGCGGGCGACCTCGGCCCGCGACCCACCTTCGATGATCTGCACGCCCTCGACCTCGGGGGTCGAGGCGGTCCAGCCCCAGTCGGAGAGGTACTCGGTGACGGCGGTGTGGAACTCCTCGTCGCGAGGCCCCTGGGGAATCAGCAGGTAGGTGTCGATCCGCCCACGCCCCAACGCTTCCCGGAGCTTGGCCAGCGAGAGGTTGTAGTCGCCCCGGGTGGTGAGGCAGATCCGTCGGGCAGCCGGCAGCAGGGTGTGCAGCTCGTCGAGCAGGTCGAGGCCCACCTCCACTCCAGGCAGGGTCCACCCGACAGCGAGCAGCGCCACGGGTTGCCCGTCGGCGAGCGCCTGGCGCACGAGCTCGCGCCCACCGTCGGCGTCGTCGGCGCAGAGGACGTCGTAATCCCTTGCGTAGCGTGCGAACTCGCTGTCGACCACCGGGATGTGCTCGGCCGCGACCACGAGGACGATCGCCGGACGGACGCGTGCCGCGGTGGTCATGGCCTTCGCGTCACTGCTGCTTGTCGCTGTCGATGAGCCACGAGTCGCCGTCCCGGACGAAGGTCAGCGTGTGGGTCTCGTCGCTCTTCTCCCCGTCCTTGGGCTTGAAGGTCAGCTCGACGGTCGCCTTGTCGTTGGCGGAGTCGGCCTCGACCTTTCCGACGTCCACCGAGTCGATGGTGCTCCAGAAGCTCTCGTAGCCGTCTCGCCCACCGGAGTCCGCCTGCATGGTGGGAGTCAGCTGGGCGAACGTGGCGTCGCGCTTGTTCGCCTTCGTGACGTCGCGGTAGTAGGACTCGACGAAGCGGGTCAGCTTCGCGTCGTCCTGGGCCGTGTTCGCGGTGGTGGTCGTCGTCGTCGTGGTGGACGACGACGAGCTCGACGAGCTGCTCGACGACGTCTTCGAGGGGGTCTGGGTCTGCGTCTTCGTGGAGGTGACCGTGGTGGTCTGGCCGGGGGTCGGCTTGTTGGTGCCGAAGCCGTCGGTCAGCGCATAGGCGATCCCGAGGGCGAGCAGCGCCAGGACGACCAGGGCCACGATCCAGCCGACCGACCGCGAGCGCCCGTCGTCACGGCGCTCGCCGTGGGCCCGGTCCCGCGGAGCCCCCGGCGGAGGGGGCAGCGGAGTCGTCTCGAGCCGCTGGGTGGTCTCGAGCGGCGTGCCGAGCACCTCGGTCGCGCCGAGCACCTCGGTCGCGGCGGCAGCGGCGCCCGCGCCACCCAGGGCCGTTCCCGCCGGCAGCGCCATGGTGGCGTCGCCGTGGGCGATCCGGTCCAGCCGTGCGGAGGCGGTGGCCATGTCCCAGCGGCGTTCGGGGTCCTGGTCCATCATCGCGGCGATGGCGCCACCCATGGGGCCGGCCTTCTCCACGGGTCGGGCGTCGCCCCGGGCGATGGCCTGCAGGGTGGCGAGCGGGTTGGCCTGGGACTCGTAGGGCGGCTGTCCCTCGACGGCGTAGTAGAGCGTCGCGCCCAGGGCCCAGACGTCGGACGCCGCGGTGGGGTCGCCGCCACGGGCGAGCTCGGGCGAGAGGTAGCCGGGCGTGCCGGTCATGAACCCGGTCTGCGTCAGCTGGTCGTCGGTGTGGGCCCGGGCGATCCCGAAGTCGCTGATCTTGGGGGTGCCCGCGAGGTCGATGAGGATGTTGCCGGGCTTGATGTCGCGATGCACGATGCCCCGCTCGTGGGCGCGGGCGAGCGCGCTCGCGACCGCTGACCCGATCTCGGCGACCCGGGTGGGGGGCAGCGCGCCGACCTCACGGATCAGCTCGGCGAGGCTCTGGCCCTCGACGTACTCCATCACCAGCCAGTGCGAGTCGTTCTCGTCGACGACGTCGAACACCCCGACGGCGTGGGCGTCATTGAGCGACGCGGCGATCCGCGCCTCCCGCATGGCCCGCGCGGCTGCAGCAGGCTCCCCCGGCAGCGCCCCGATCTGCTTCACCGCGACCTCGCGACCGAGCACGGTGTCGAGACACAGCCACACCGTGCCCATCCCACCACTGCCGATGGGACGGACCACCTCGTAGCGTCCGGCGATGACCTGGGGCTGCACTGGGGTCCTTTCGATGGGGTCCGACGATCACCCTATTCGCCGCGGCTGATCCTTGACACTCCACGATGCCGCGCCTGCACGACCTCCGTTGTTCGGAAGATCCGCCGTGCCCAGGCTCGGCGGATCCACCGAACAACGGCGGGAGGAGGGTCAGGCGAGGGCGGCGACGACCTGGTCGGCCGCGGCATACGGGTCGGTCGTGCCGTCCACGACAGCGGCGGCGAGCTCGTCGACCCCGTTGCCGTGGCGGAGGTCACCCATCTTGGCGCGCAGCGCCTGCAGGGCGATGGACTCGATCTCGTCGCCGGCCCGGCGGATCCTGCGCTCGCGGAGCGCGCCTGACTCGTCCATCCACGACCGGTGCTTCTCGATCGCCTCCATCACCTCGTCGATCCCCTGGCCCTGCTGCGCCACGGTCTTGATGACCGGCGGGCGCCAGAGGCCGGGCTCGGTGCGGTCACCCAGGGAGATCATGTGGCGGATGTCGCGCACGGTCGCGTCGGCGCCGTCGCGATCCGCCTTGTTGACGACGAAGACGTCGCCGATCTCGAGGATGCCGGCCTTCGCCGCCTGGATGCCGTCCCCCATGCCCGGCGCCAGCAGGACGATCGTGGTGTCGGCCAGGCCGGCGACCTCGACCTCCGACTGACCCACGCCCACCGTCTCGACGAGGATCACCTCGCACCCGGCGGCGTCGAGCACCCGCAGGGCCTGCGGTGTCGTCCACGACAGGCCGCCGAGGTGTCCACGGCTGGCCATCGAGCGGATGTACACGTCGGGGTCGAGGGCGTGGTCCTGCATCCGCACCCGGTCACCGAGCAGTGCGCCACCCGAGAAGGGCGACGACGGGTCGACCGCGAGGATGCCGATTCGCTTGCCCTGCTGACGAAAGGTGCCGACGAGCGCGTTCGTCGACGTGGACTTCCCGACGCCGGGACTGCCGGTGACGCCGATGATGTGCGCCTGCCCGGAGTGGGGCGCGAGCGCTGCCATCACCTCGCGCAGGGCGGGGTGACCATCCTCGACAAGAGAGATCAACCGCGCGACAGCGCGAGGCGACCCTGCCCTGGCCGACTCGACCAGGGCAGGGACGTCGACGGTGCGGGGAGCCAAACGTCAGGCGCTGTCGGAGGAGACGCGCGGGACGCGCACGATCAGCGCATCCCCCTGGCCGCCGCCGCCACAGAGCGCAGCCGCGCCGATGCCGCCGCCCCGTCGCCCCAGCTCGAGCGCGAGGTGGAGGGCGATGCGGGCGCCGGACATGCCGATCGGGTGGCCGAGGGCGATCGCGCCACCGTTGACGTTGACCTTCTCGACGTCGATGCCGAGCTCCTTGGCGGAGGCCAGGCCGACGGCGGCGAACGCCTCGTTGATCTCCACGAGGTCGAGGTCGGCGGGCGTGATTCCCTCACGCTCGCACGCCTTCGCGATGGCGCGGGCGGGTTGCTGCTGGAGCGTGGAGTCCGGGCCGGCGACGACTCCGTGGGCGCCGATCTCGGCGATCCAGGTGAGCCCGAGCTCCTCGGCCTTCGCCTTGCTCATGACCACGACCGCGGCGGCGCCGTCGCTGATCTGGCTCGCCGAGCCGGCCGTGATGGTGCCGTCCTTGGAGAAGGCGGGGCGCAGCTTGCCGAGCGTCTCGGTGGTCGTGTCGGCCCGGATGCCCTCGTCGGTCTTGAACTCGAGCGGGTCGCCCTTGCGCTGCGGGATGGAGACCGTGACGACCTCGTCGTCGAAGAGGCCGTCCTTCCAGGCGCGCGCGGCGAGCTGGTGGCTGCGGGCGCTGAACTCGTCCTGCTGCTCCCGGGTGAACTCCTGGTCGCCAGTGTTCGCCTGCTCGGTGAGCAGCCCCATGGCCTGGTCGGTGAAGGCGTCCCAGAGGCCGTCGAAGGCCATGTGGTCGCGCATCGTGACGTCGCCGTACTTGAAGCCCTCACGGGACTTCTCGAGCAGGTGGGGAGCGTTGGTCATCGACTCCTGACCGCCGGCGACCACGACGTCGAACTCACCGGCGCGGATCAGCTGGTCGGCCATCGCGATGGCATTGATGCCCGACAGGCAGACCTTGTTGATGGTCAGCGCGGGGACGGTCATCGGGATGCCGGCCTTGGCGGCGGCCTGGCGCGCGGGGATCTGGCCCGCGCCGGCCTGCAGCACCTGGCCCATGATCACGTAGTCGACCTGGTCGGGGCTGACCCCGGCCTTCTCCAGGGCGCCCTTGATGGCGAAGCCGCCGAGGTCTGCGCCCGAGAAGTCCTTGAGCGAGCCGAGCAGGCGGCCCATCGGCGTGCGGGCACCCGCGACGATGACGGAAACGGGACGGTCAGACATGGTTGGAGGCCTCCAGCGCCATTGGGGATTACCTGCCTTCACTCTAATGCGGCGGACCGCGCCCGGGTCCGCCCGGGCTGGTGGTGCTGGCCACACTCGGGTATGCCGTGTGGAGCTCCTCAAGCACTGGTCTCACCCTCACGGCGGGACCCAAGGCTGAAGCACCTCCGGCGCAGCGTGCTGGGCGCGTCGCGCGAATTCCCTGTCGGGACAATCGAATTGGTTGGTATCTGCGCTTGACGCTGTCATGGCCCTTCGGTAGGATTCGAACATACGTTCGACTATGGGGCCCATTGAGCCGACCACGGGGTGATGGCTGTGGCGAGTGTCGCCGGGAGTGGAGACTGGGTGCCTGCCCGCCCGTCCGCGACGCCCTCGTTCGGCTCCGGCCTCCTCACGGCGGCCCTGGTGCGCGATGCCGACCCGGTCGCCCTGGCTGCCGCGGTGTTCGCGCTCTCGAAGTCCGACGTCGCTGCACTCGACCGGGTCGAGGCGGAGGCCTACGTCATCGCGTGCGAGCGGGTCACGGCCGCCCTCGAGGCGCGCCAGTCGCTCGCCATGGACACCATGGCCGACCGCGTCGAGGACGACCAGCACCGTCGTCGGATGGAGCCAGCGCTCCCGGTCAGGCCGGTCGCGTGCGACACCCACGGCCTCGTCGCCTCCACGCTCTCCCCCGCCCTGCACTGCGCGACGCGCACGGTGCAGCGACGGCTCATCGCAGCTCGGTGGCTGGCCTGCGAGTTCGGCGCGACGTTCGACGCGGCCTGGGACGGCGACCTCGAGCGTCGCCGCACCGAGGTCGTGGTCGAGGCGGGGCTTTCACTGCCGGTCCAGCTGCGCGGGGCTTTCGAAGCGTTGGTCCTGGAGTCCTCGGTCGACCAGGTCACGGGCGAGTACGTCGTCGTGTCCGACCGGGTGCGCGAGCTGTCGCGGTCCGAGCTGACGAGCAGGGCGACCAAGGTCGCCCGCGAGCTCGACCCGACGAGCGAGGAGGCTTCCGCCGACCGGGCCCGGGATGCACGTCGGGTGGTCATCCAGCCCGCCCGCGGCAACCCGGGCATGGCTCGCTGGGTGGTGACGTTGCCCACCGACTCCAGCCAGCGGATGGCTGCGGCCGTCGACGCGCTGGCCGGTGAGTACGCCAGGGCCAACCCCGGCACCCCGATCGACGCTGCGCGGGCCGATGCCCTCACCGACCTGGTGCTCTCGAGCGCCGACGTGTCGACGGTGGTCGAGCTGCTGGTCCCGGCCCTCCCGGCCACCGCAGCCCTGGTCGCGTCGCAGTCCGCTGACGAGGCGGCAAGCTCGGACGAGGGTCGTGGCGCAGAGCAGGGTCAGGGCGTCCGCTGGGTCATCCCCGGAGTCGTCGACGACCCTCGCCACGGCGCGCTCGCTCCCGACGTCGTCGCACGACTCCTGAGCGATCCCGACGTCACGCTGCGGCTCGCCCGCCTCGACCCGGACGGCTCGATCGTGCAGGACCCGACCACCTACCGACCGAGCGCCTCCGTCCGGCGTCGAGTCAGGTCGAGGGATGGCGGGTGCCGCTTTCCCGGATGCCACACTCCTGCGCGCAACACCGACCTCGACCATGTCATCGCGTTTCCGCACGGGCCAACCGACCCGGCCAACCTGGTCTGCCTGTGCCGCGCCCACCACGGGTTCAAGCACCACGGCGGCTGGACCCTGGGTCTGGCCCGTGATGGTAAGGCAACCTGGCGAGCGCCCGACGGCCGCAGCTGGGTCACCGAGCCTCGGCCCCACGGCATCCGCGAGGACCTCCACCTGACCGACCGCCTGCATCCCGAACGGCTGCACGACTTGCGTCGTGGGTGGTTGCCGGGACTGCCGGTGGGCATGACGCCGGCCGACCTCCTCAGTGCCGAACGCTGCCTTCCCGACGACCCGCCGGAGAGCCCGACCACTCCGCCGGCCCCGGCCGACTGGGCTGGCCTCCACCACGGTGGCCACGCTGATGACAGCACGGACCACGGTCCAGCCGTCCGGGCCGCGTCATCACCGAGCGACCCGACGCCCTGGCCCTCAGCACTCGAACGCCACCTCGAACGGCAGCTGGCCCTCGCCGCCTGACGCCCGCGGGTCGAACGTTCGGCGTCAGTCGGTGTGGACGGCCGTGACCCGCTGGCCGTCCGGCGAGATGATCGAGACGCTGATCCGCAGTGGCCCCGCGAGCGGGATGAAGGCTTCATAGGGCGGCGGCGGGTTGAGCCCACGGCGCAGCCGGTTGCGGACCACGACGATCTCGGTGGTGCGGGGGAACCCGACGGACGCCAACGGGATCTCGTCGAGGGGGAACGACCCACTGAGGGTGCGCGGCCTCAGCGCGGGGCCGATCGGCGGCCGGAAAGGTTCCCGCGGCAGGAACGGTCCGCCGGGCCGGACCCCGTCGGCGGGGACTCGCCCGGGCGACCGCGCGGGCAGGATCGGGCCGGGCGGGATCGGTCCGGGTTCGACTCCGCCGGGCAGGATCGGACCGGGTCCGCCCGGACCGATCGGCGCCACCGGCGCGATGGGCAGCGGAAGCGGGCCGAGCAGCCGCTGCTGGGCGACGATCTCCATCACGTAGGGCGGCCGACGACGGTAGCTCGCGTCGGTGATGATGCCCACGTGGACGCCTCGACCGGCGATCGCGAAGACGTCGACGATCGAGACCGTCACGTCCGGTGGCGGGGGGACCCAGCCGGGCACGGTCAGCTCGCGGACCACCTCTCGCCCGAAGGGGTCGACGAGCCGCACCCGCACGGCCACCGGGTCGCCGGCGACCGGTCGGGTGAACCACAACGCCAACGGTGAGCGGCCCGTCACCCTGGTCCCCTGCTCGAGCACCGGTGTGGTCGCGGCGGCCGCGGGGGCACTCGTGAGCGGCGTCGTGGGCACGGCCTGGAGCTCGACCGACGCGATGGGCTGGGCACCCGCGTCGCCGTCGAGTCGGTGGACCCCAGCCGGCAGCACGCGGGGTGGAGCCGTCGTGGCGGTCCGCACGACCACGCCGTGGTGGTCGCCGCCCCAGACGTCGGCGGCGAGCGGTTCGAGCTCGGGAGGTCCGGGCGGTACGAGCAGGCCGACCACGTCTGAGGCAGCCGAGGGGAGCCCGCGCTCACCCTTCTGCGGGACGACGTCGACGGGCACCGCGACGGCCCGCAGCAGCCACTGGTCCCAGCGTCCCGGCAGGGTGCCGGTCCAGGTCGCGGAGTAGATCGGCTGACCGAGCACCGGGTCGATGTCGGTCGGCGACGGCACCGTGGTCACGACGGCGTCGGCGAAGGCCGGGCCCATCGTCGAGACCTCGCGGGCGGCCTCCTCGGAGGTGGTCCGGTAGATCCGGAAGCGTTGCACCGCAATGGCGCTCGCGGCATACAGGGTGATGGTGACGGTGCCGTCGACAGCGATGGACGGTCGAGCCAGAGGAGGCGCAGGGCGGCGCAGCCGCGGTGCCATGACCGCCTGGAAGTGCTCGTGGGGGGTGCCGCTCGACGGCCAGGGGCTCTCGATGCCGGTCTTCGTCATCGTGGTGACGATGAAGAGGTGGATGTCGTTGGACCCCTTCGGCAGCGTGACGTCGTGCGAGCGCACCGCCCCGTCGACCTCGACGAGCCGGCGGAACGACGCCCGGCGTTGCGTGGGGGTCATCGCGTCGTACGCGGTGCGCAGGTCGACGAGCCGCTGACCCGGCAGGGTCGAGTCGGGTGGACGGGCCGCCAGTCCGGCCCGCTGGCGCAGGGACGTCTCGTTGACCTCCCAGATGATGCAGGTGCGCACATCGGCTCCGCCGGGCAGCGACCACGCCACCCGCACGTGGCTGCACCCCTGGGCGTCGACCGTGCTCCCGAGCGGCACGCCGGGAAGCGGCGGCGGCGGGAGCGGGAGGACCGGCACGGGGCTCGCGGCGCTGGTGCGCGCGGGGTTCGGGTCCACCGGCGACCACGGGGTGGGGCTCGACCCGACGAGCAGGTGCCGCCGCGCCCACACCTGGACGCCCCACCGGGCGGTGCTCCCGAAGTCGAGGGACGGGACGTCTGCCACCACGGCATACCGGCGTCCGCCGTCGCCCTGGCCCGGACCGGGCGTGACCACCTCGGTGCCGTCGGGGCTGAGGGGTTGCACGGTGCACCCGCTCGGGACGGGCGTGTCCCCGGCGAAGGTGAAGCCGAGGTCGCGACGGAAGCAGCCGGACGGGGTCGGAGCGGCGGGTGACATCCCGACCGGCGGCACGTCGGTCGCCGCTGCCATCGGGAAGTACAACGCGACGATGTCGACCTGGGTGGGGGTGCGCTCGAGCCACTCGACCGCGACCTCGGCCTTGAGGGTGCCCGGGCAGGTGGGGCTCCCGGCGTAGTGGGTGTCGAGGGCGACCGAGATGAGGCGGGTGGGCTGGGGCGCCGGCTCGGTGCCGTCCCACGGCACGTCCTGCCACGGCGACCAGATGCCGTGCACGTCGCTCACCGCGACTGCATAGCCGACATGCCGCCCGGCGCTGCCGATCACGATCTCCTGGCCGCCGTCGACGAGCGCCACGCGGTTGAACCCGGTGTTGCCCTCGGAGCCGTCAGGGCTGATCAGCAGGGGTCGGTCTCCCCCGGCGTCCCGCTTGGGCAGCAGCGACTGGGCGGGACCGGCGGTCCCGAGCTCGTACCGCGCCAGGGCCGACTCGGTGACCGGGGAGGCGGCGGCGTTCTTGGGCACGCGGTCCCAGGTGAGCCGGATCGACTCGCGCCAGGGCGCGTCGGGGGTGATGGGGCCGACCAGACCGGCCCGCTCGGACAGCAGAGCCGTCGGCGTCGGCACCACGAGGTGCGGCTCCGGTGCCGGGGCGTAGGCCGCGAACTCGGCACCCCCGCGGTCCGGAGGCGCGAGTCGCGAGTACTTCCCGGTGACGAGGAAGTCGCAGTGACCCACGGCGACCTGGAGGTCGTCGAGGCGCTCCATCGTGTACGACGCCCCGAACCCGGTGGCGAGGTTGAGGAACGGGTCGCTCAGCGCCGGGAGCATGAGCATCGGCCACGGTCCGGTGTCGGCCTGGGTGGTGAGCGACGACATCTTGCCGTCCTGCTGCGGCGGGTCGACCGCGCGCGGGCTGGTGACGGCGAACTGCTGGTACTCGCGCACCGACAGGTCGTACATCGGCGGCAGCTCGGGGAACAGGTCGCGCCGCACCTCCGCGACGAGCAGCTTGGGGTCGGGCGCGGCCCACGGCGGGGCGATCCGGCCGGCCTGGGTGACCGGCCCCCAACCGATCGGCGGCCCACCACGCAGGAGGCGGTGCACCGCGGCGTCGACCGGCGACATCGGGGTCGCGACCGGCCCCTGGTCGCTGGTGTCGTACTCGAACCCCGCCGCCGGCTGGTCGACGGGCAGGCCCACGACCTCGAGCGGCTTCCAGTTCGGGTCGTCGACGATGTCGGCCAGCGGCTGGATCGCGACGCTGATGTCGGTGCCGTTCCAGACCTTGGCGTAGGTCGCGCCCGAGGTCCGGACGGTGATGCTCAGCGGGTCGGCGTTGACCGGCTGGACCGACCCGGCCGCGACCGCGTAGTCGGCGTCCTCCCCGGTGCGGAAGAGGTAGACCGCCACGGGCGACGAGGGGTCCAGCGGCCGACACGTGACCCGCACGCACCCGGCCTCGACCGGACCCCAGGTGACGAACGGGATGCTGTCGCCGGAGACCGAGACCCGCGCCCGCTTGGGTGAGTCCTTCGGACTGCGGGTCCAGACCGTGAACGGCCCGCGCGGCACCCCGAGCGCCGGGCCACACGCCCAGCTGAGGTGGATGTCGAGCGAGCGCAGCTTGAGCTGGCGGTCGTCGAAGACGGGTGCGAGGGCAGCGCGCGGCGCGACGTGGGTGAGGGCATGCGTCCCGAACGCGCCTGCGTCCGCCACCCCGATGTCGAACTGGCGAAGCAGCTCCCGCTGGCGCGCGGCGAGGGTGGCCCAGGGCAGCCGGACGGCCTTGGCGCGGAACCGCGACGAGTCTGACCTGCGTGCCATCAGAGCTCCTCCTCCCAGGGTGCGCGCTGCAGGGGGACGTCCACGGCCACGGCCCGCGACTCGGCGCTCCCCGCGAGGGCGTCGGCGGCGACGACGAGGTCGAGGGCGGCGCGGGTGCCGCGAGCTCCGGGGGCGAGGAGGACGACCGCGCGTCCCAGGCCGGGCCCGCGGATGATTCGAGTGATCCCGGCGGCCGGGAGCGAGCCGGCAGGCGCCGGGCCCGTGCTGGGCTTGAGCGACAGCCAGTCGGTCATCCGCGCGGCCCACCAGTGGTGCGTCGGGTCGACGGAGTCGATCGGGCCCTGCACCTGAGTGGGCATGAGCCGCGACCGCCACAACGTCTCGCTGCACTCGACGACCAGTGCCAGGGGTGTGGGCGTGGCGTCGGTCGACCAGAGCACCTGCACCATCGGCGCCCCGGGCGTCTGCGGCGTGGTGAGGCCGGCGGCCTGGAAGGCCGCGTCGAGCTGGTCACCGGTGGGCGCGTCAGGCAGCGCCGCGAGCGGTCCGATGGCCGGCACGACGGTATGCCGCCAGCGCGCCTCGCGGAGCAGGCTCGCCAGCTGCGCGACGGTGCCGAAAGCACTGGTGGTGAAGCCGATCCGGTGCACAAGGCCACGGGCACTGGCGGCCGAGCCCTTCGGCACCGCATGGATGTCGATGAGGTAGTCGGTGAGCGGTTCGAAGTCGTAGGGCAGCTCGAGCACGTCGTGCCGCACCCGCTCGCCGCTGATGTCGATGCAGCGCTGGCCGTCGCCGAGGACCTCGAGCACCGCTTCCTCCCACGGCGTCGAGACGGCCAGGCCCTTGAGCTTCTTGAGGTGGATGCCGTCGGCCACCAGCGGCACGGTGAAGCCGGTGCCGGGGGCCCCACCACCGGGAGGCGCGGGGTGCTTGCCCGACGCAGCCAGGACGATGACCCGCAGCTCCTTGTCGTAGGCGTCGAAGAGTGCGGCGACGTTCTGCGTGGCGAGGGCGATCCGGATCGGCTCGGCACACAGGACACCGACGTCGTCCATGCCGGGCGCGGACGCGAGCAGCCACGGCGACAGGTCCTTCGGCGACTTGTCGGCACCGTCGGCGGTGAACCGGTAGCTGTCGGTGTGCCCGCCGTCCCACGACGGTGCGGAGGTCGGCTCGGCGTCCTGCTTGACCGAGGCAGCCCGCCAGTTGACGGCCACCGTGTAGGCGCGGCCCGGGACGAGCAACGCGTGGTCGTCGGGGTCCTGGGTGAGGGCGGTGGAGATGGCCTCCTGCTCACTGGTGACGACCGAGGTGTCCCACGACCAGCGGGTGGCTTCGCTGGTGAGGATGCCGGTCATGGCGACGAGGTAGAACGCCGGTGGCTGTTGGTCCTTCGGGAAACGCGTTGCGTCCCAGCCGATTTCGACCGTCGCGACATCTTGGAGATCCCGGGAGTGCACCAACAGCAGGGTGTGGGGCCAGGTGGCACGGGAGGCGACGCGCGCGGCGGCCTGGCCGGCGCGGCATACCGGGTCGAACCACGGACCGTCCCCGTCGACCCACGCGGCGGGCAGCGGGTTGTCCCCGTCGAGGCGGTCGTCGGAGTCGAGGGCACGCTGGTCGAGGACGTTGCCCTTCTCGTCGAGCCACCGCACGACGAGCCGCTGCATGAAGACTTCCTCGGGCACGAGCAGCAGCATCGTGAGGTCGCCCGCGCCGCCGTCGGGGCGTATCCGCACGGTGTCGCGCAGGTCGCTCGGCGTGAACTTGAGGCGGTCCCAGGCGCGCTTGACGCGATCCATGTCCTCCTCGGTGCCCATCGGTGCCGGTTGGTCGGAGTCGCGCACCGGCGAGCGGAGGATGCGACCTTCGCAGCCGAGCCCGGTCGACGCGGCCGCAGGCGTGACGGCGAGGACCGCGCTGGCCGCGGTCGCCGCGTGGTTGAGCTGCGGGTCCCAGCCCTGCGCGAGCCGCACCGCCTGCACGTCGCCGAGGCTGGCCCCGCTCGCCAGCGCCTGTGCGACTTCGCCCAGCGCGCTGTCGTCGTTCCCCGTGGCGCGGGTCGACCAGGCCGAGCCGGCCGTGGCGACCCACGCCTTGAGGGGGTTGGGCACGTCGCGCCCACGGCGGGGCGTGCAGCAGCGGACCGAGTCGCCGAGCACCACGGCGGGCGTCGTCCCCTGGAGGATGTCGATGGCCGGGTCGCCGGAGCGCCATGCCTCGGTGACGTCGCACTCGCCGTGAACCGGCCGGGTGCGCAGGGTGTCGGGCGGGTCTGGCCACGGGATGCCGTCGAGGTCCCAGCCGACGCTGCTCGGCCCGGGTGGCTTGCCGTCGAACGTCCAGAGCACCGGCGCGGGCGGAGCGGCCGGGTTGCAGACCGTCCCCCAGCGGTCGGTGACGCTGGTGGTGAGGGCCTCGCCGTAGGGCAGCGCGCGGCTGAACGGCGTGGGCAGCCAGTTGAGGAGGGCGAGCGCGGGGCCGGACGACGGGTCGGCGGGTGAGGTCTGCTTCCACCACGAGCTCGGGGTCTTGCCGGCCGGGGGCGCGGGCTGGAGGTCGCCGGTGAGAGTCACCGCGGTGATCTCGTAGGTCCACCAGCGGTCGCCGAGGCGGACCCACGGCCGTGCCCCGCTGTTACCGAGTGGGGTGCCGCCCATGACCTGGCCGCCGACGCTGGGGGCGGCGTTGAAGAGCACGACGGGGATGGCGTCCAGCGGCACCGAGGGGGGTGTGCCGCTGGCGCCGGTCCGCAGGGCGTCGGCGAGCTTGCCGTCGATGGCGCGCTCGGCCCCGGTGCCCTCGACGAGAGCCGGCGAGCGCGACACCAGGCTGACGCCGGCGACGAGGGGCGGAGGGGTGAGGGTCTCCGAGGGCTGGTTGCCGATCGTGAGCGAGACACAACCCTTGACTGAGAAGAAGAAGAAGTCGACCTCGCCACAGACCTCGCCGTGGACGTAGGTGATGTCGGGGCTGCTCGGCGTCGTCCGACCGACGAGGACGTCGAGCTCGGCGCTGGCCCCGATGCTGATGATGAAGAGCCGCAGCTCGCCGCGCACGTAGATCTTGCCGGCCAGGAAGAACGGGTCGAAGCCGAGGATCGCGTCGAAGCCACCGGCGACCTCGAGGTAGAGCCCGATGCTCTTGCTGCCCATGAGCACGCAGCTGATGTGGAAGCCGGTGGCGATGGCCATGCCGCCGGTGACCGGTGGGAGCACGGGGATGGTGATGCCGTTGCCGTGCACCATGAGGTAGCCACTGCCCTTGATGACGTCGAGCACCTCGATGGTCACCCGGTCGTCGTAGGACCCCAGGTCGACCAGCCAGTTCTGGGGGTTGCGGGTGTCGAAGAACGCGGTGACCGGCACCCGGATCTTCAGCAGCTTCTGGATCTCGTATGCCGCGACGATGCCGAGCGTGATCGTGCCCCGGCCGAAGTCGATGTCGAGGACGGCGAGGAAGGTCGCGCTCTGGCTGGCGTCCTTGAGCACCGGGGGCAGCTTGAGGACGTCGGCCTTCATCACCAGCAGGAGCCGCGGACCGGGCACCTCGATGAGGATGATGCCCTTGAGGTGGACCACGAACCCGCCGTCGACGGTGCCGAGCAGCATGCCCGCAGCGAAGGCGTACGAGCCAGCCGTGTGGGTCCACCCGTCGGGGTGCATGACGTGACCGCGCTGGAGCTGCGCCTGGAGCCAGTCAAGGGAGGGGACGGGCCTTGAGGCGTAAGGTGACTCGTCACGCGCGTAGTTGATGCCGACGCCGCCCAGGAATCCGTAGATGCCCAGCCCGGAGTTGCCGAGCAGGAGCGGCACGGGCAGCTCGACCTCGGCCCCGATGAGCACGCCGGTCACGCCGTTCTTGGTCTCGACCGCGAGCACCGCACTGGCGCGCAGGTTGATCGGCGTGACGGTGAGGTCGAAGTAGCCCTTGAACCCGAACGGCGTGAACTCCAGCGACCCCTTGCCGTGCAGGACGCCCGGCACCTCCAGCGAGGCGGCCAGCTTGGTGAGGGTGATCTCGAACGGCCCGTCGAGCCGGGCCCTGACGCGGACGGTGTCGACGGTGACGATGCCCAGGTCGAGCCCGAGGCCGACCTCGACCTCCATGTAGGTGGGGTTGTCGCGGCTGACCCGGAAGCCCAGCACCCGCAGCAGCTCGTCAAGCGGTGGGCTGGCGCTGAGGGCACCGGCCGGGATGTCGAGGCTGTATCCCTTGCTGGGGTCGAAGACCGGGATCGGCAGGTAGTCGAGGTGGCCGGGGTGCGCCGGATCGGGCGCGGTGTTCCACGACGACCGCACCCCGATCGCCTTGTACCGCGTGGTGACTGGGTGCGCCGGGTTCACCTTGACGATACCGAGGTCGAAGGTGAACGTGACCTCGATGTCGAGCAGCACGCTCACCGAGGTGCCACGCGGGTCGACGGTGGCCGAGCCGTCGGGGGCGATGATGCCCTGGCTGACGACGAGCTCGCCCCCGCGCAGGATCAGCTTCTGGGTGTTGATCAGGCTGCTCGCGCCGAGGGCGATGCTGCCGATCGAGACCAGCGCCCCGGCCGCGGGTGACAGCTCGGCCGCAGCGGAGCTGAGCGGCGCGAGGACGCTCAGCGCCCCGAGCACGTTGAGGGCGTTGGGGTTGGAGTGCGCCAGGTCCATCTGGGCGAGCCCGTCGAGGTCGGCCTCGGCTGCGCGGAACTCCGCACTCACCAGCCACGACTCGCGGTCCTCGGCGATCCGCAGTCGCACGAGGAAGGTGCAGATGCCGTCGGAGGGGTTGCGGGGGCCGGTGCGCAGCGCGGGTTGGGAGTGTTGGCGCAGGGCGGTCTCGGCCGCCGTCTCGATGTCGAACTCGCCGTAGACCTCTGCCCTGATGAAGGTGCTCCGGAGCAGCTCGACCCGGACCCCGATCTTGCGGAAGCAGTCGGGGCGGCCACCGGTCGGCGGCGTACGGTCCACCTCGCGGGCCGGTGGCCGCACGACTCTCTCCACTCGGGCGGTGATGGTCTCCTGGCCGTTGCCGGCAGTGGTCGCGCGAGCCCGCCACCAGGCGCCGCTGCCGGCGGCTGGTGGCGGGGTGGTTCCCTCCGCCGAAGTCGTCTGGGCCTTGGCCTGGGTGAAGCCGTCGGCCGCACCCGCCGTGACGTTGGTGAATCCCTGGTGCAGCAACAGCTCGACGAGCACGTCACGGCGGCGCTCGCTGAGCAGTCGGTTGTAGGTCGCGTCGCTCGAGGAGTCGTGCTGCGGCCCCTCCCACGAGGCATATCCCTTGACGGTCAGCGCGGTCGCCGCGCCGATCTCGGTCACGACCTGCGGGGTGATCGCGGCGAGGAGGGCGCCCCCAGTGGGCGCGGCGCCCTGGGCCGGTGCGCGCGCGGTGCCGACGTTGTCGGAGTTGGTGGCGAAGAGGTGCACCGGCGTGGCCGGGCGGCCACAGACGGCGCAGTTGTTGGGGGCACCCGTGCTGGTGTTGAACGGGTCCGGCTTCGCGAACCGGAAGAAGGCGTCGACCGCCTGCGGCTGGGTGGGCGGCAGGGTGGCCGTGACGTCGACCCGCGCCCCCGCGGCGACCGGCACGTCCGCCTCCACCGATGGGCCGGCCCCTCCACCGGCCCAGGTCCAGTTCGCGGCCACCGGTGGGTCGGTCGTGAGCTTCACGTGGGTGGCAGTCTCCGACACCCTGCGTATGGCGTGTGGCCGGCTGTTCGTCGGCGTGACCGTGACGGTCGACGAGCCTGCGCCGGTGGCCCCGAGCGCGCTGCGGCGGACCACGGTGAAGGTGCGGGTGGTCGGGGGGCCCGTGCCCGGGGTGGCGGTGACGGTGATGCTGAGGTTGCCGCTCGACGGGACGGTGAGCTCGACCCGGTCGTCCGCCGTGACGACGCCGTCGACGCTGATGCTGATCGTGATGGGCGCCAAGCCACCGGCCGTGTCCACGAAGAGGGTCGCGTGCTCCGGCAGCTCGGCCGCGCCGGTGCCCGGGTCGCCGATCCACTCCCCCGAGGCGGTCCGGAAGCTCACCGTGATGACCGGCGCCGAGCCTCGGTTGACCACCTCGGCCTCGAAGATGCCGGTGACGCCCGCGTGGACCCCCAGACCGATCCAGAGGCTGCGCACGCCCGCGCTGACCGCAAGGCCAGTGAGGCCGGTCGGGGCGACGAAGAGCCGCGCCTCCGGAAGGTAGAAACCCTGCCAGTCGGCGGGCATCGAGCGGGCTTCGGCCGGGACGGCAGGGACGTTGGGGCCAGCCGTGCCCGACAGGTCGAGGACGGCGGTGCGGAAGGCGAAACCGACGACGTCAGAGGGGCCGACGAGGGCGTAGGGCGGGTTCATCGAGATGAACTCGTAGATGTGGTCGACCGGGGTGCCACCGGTCTCGGCCGACAGCAGCTCGACGCCGACGGACTGACCGGCGAGCTGCTTGGCGCGGATCCTCAGTGACGGCAGCGTGAACGTGACGGGGAGGCCGTTGGCGCGCAGCTGGCCCTGGCCGTCGAGGTCGGCGCCGCGCAGGAACGGCAGCCGCACCAGCACGATCGGCACGGTCAGCGTGACCCGCCAGCCGCCGTCACCGACCCCGCCGGTCTGGTGGAGCCCGAGCTGCACGCTGACGCTCGGGTCGGGGAACTCGATGGGGGTCGTCGAGGTGGTGCCGCCGTTGCCGAAGCCGCCCGAGCCCGGGTCGAGGGTGATCGGGGTCGGCCAGGTGCCGGTGGCCGTGTAGACGTGCCAGGTGCCGTCCTCGTCGGTCTGCAGGCCGTCGTCGGTGCCGGTCAGGCCCTGCAGGAGGGGCCGCACCTGGTCGAGGGCACCGGAGTTCTGCGCGCCGGCCGGCAGGTCGGTCCACAGCGACACAGCACACCTCCCCGGGGGCGGCGCGAACCTCAGGAGGACGGCACGTGCGGGTGCCGCCCGGGTGCGAAGCTGGCTGCGGGTCCCCTCGTAGCCACTCCAAGCGAATGCAAGCCAGTGATGCTCTATGCAGGTAACCAGTGGCGAGACGCGACGGTCAACGACCTGTCACAGAGCCGCCATCCCCGACGACGCAAACCTCGACAATCACGGCACCACGGCGGCGCGGCGAGCAGGTGTCGAAAATCGTCATCGCGCAACGGTCTTCGCCGCCAGTGCCCGACATCTGACGTTGTGTCCCGATACGGTCCGTCGGCCTTTCGTCCCGCGCCTCTCAGCTTTTTGGTGGACTTTCGGTGTCCGGCAGCGGGGTGACGCGTGTCGCCTTCTGGCGCCGTTAATCTTCCTGCATGCGCAACCCCAGCCACCAGAACGACGACGCCCGGACCCTCTCAGAGGTCGAGCGCGCGGAGCTCATCCAGCTGCTCCGCGGTGGCTCCTGGCGCGTCCTCGGCGGCGCCTCGCACGACTGAGGCCCCGCGCGCAAAGCACCCGGCTAGCCGAGGTCGGCTCGCGCCCGCGACTCCACGGTGATGGTGACCGAGCCGCCCACTGACTCGAGCAGCCCTCCGACCAGCGGCACCCTGGCCTCACCCGAGATCCGCACCACGGCGGTCTCGCCGTCAGGGCTCCCCGTGCCGCCAACCACCTGCCAGCCCAGCAGGCTCTCGGGTCGCGGTCTCTGCGCGAGGTAGTCGACGGCGGTGCGGCGAACAGTGGTGTCGCTGAGCGCGACCGCCCCGCCCAGGCCCTGGTGGTAGGCGCCCACGTCGAGCGAGTCGGCGGCATCGAGGGCCGCCCCGTCGGCCGCATCGAGGAGACGCATCCGCGACAGCTGGATGGAGGTCACCGCCACCGTCCCCACGATGAGCAGGATCGCGACGACGCTGAACCCCAGGACGAGCAGGGACACCTGGCCGGACTCGGATCTCGCTGCACGGCACCGGAGGGCTGGACCGGTCCGCCACGGTCGAGCGGCGGCTCCCCACCTCACGGCTCGTCCCGAAAGCGGTCGACCACCGCGACGTGGCTCGCGGTGATCGGCACCTCGAGCGGCACCACCCGGCGGGCGAACGACGGGACGAGCGGCAGCGGGACCACGACCGTCGTGGTCACCTCCACCCGTCCTTCCGGTCGCAGGCAGGGGGTCCCGTCGCAGGCCATCGCCAGGCGCAGGTCGTCGGCACCGAATCCCTGGTCCTCGAACGCCACCCGTGCTGCAGCGTGGGCCCGCTCCCCCGCCGAGGCCTCGTCATGGGCAGTCACATACGCGCGCCCGGCTTCACGCGCCGCGGTCGACGCGGCATACGAGCCGGCCTGGACCCTCGACACGGTCATCACGAGGTAGAACAACGGCACCAGCACCAGCACGGTGAGGAAGACGAACTCGACCACGGCACTGCCGCGCTCGGTCGGCCCGCAGGCCCCGGACACCCTGCCCCGCATCACGGCCCTCACTGCGTCTCCAGGAAGGCACGACCGACGAGGTCGAATCCGTCGTCGGGACCGAGAAGCCCGAAGATGGGCAACGGCGCCCGGACCCGTACCGCCACCACCTGCACGCCACCATCGACCGTCACCTCGGCGGACACGTCGTCGGCGAACCGCGACGACAGCGATGCCGAGATGAGCTCACCGGCCCGGCTAGCCCCTTCCTTCGGGCTGGACCCCGCACGCGCGCCAAGGCGGGCACCTTCGGATGCACACGAGATCAAGGTGTTCCGCACATGGAGGGTCAGCCCCACCTGGAGGACCGCGACGAACAGGACTGACACCAAGGCCGAGACGAGGACGAAGTCAGCCACTGCTGACCCTGCCTCGGCGCGCGGTCTCAGAGGATGCATCTCGACGGTCAGCGGCGGACGCTGTCCAGGGCGTCGGTGAAGAGCGCCTTGAGCTGGTCCTCGGCCACCGCCCACAGCGCCGCCACCAGACCAGCGGTCATCAGGGTGATCAGCACCCACCCGGGGACGTCACCGCGTTCGCCTCGGGCGTTGGCCTGACGGGCGGCTCGGGCCAGCGCGAGCTGGGACCGCACCAGGGTTCGGTGGAGCTGGGTCATGGTGTTCCTCTCGGGTGCTGCACAAGGGTCATCGGGGGTCATCGGGGGTCATCGGGGGTCAGATCTGGAACCGCAGAAAGGCGAAACCCGGGAAGACTGCGAAGAGGACGGTGATCGGGAGCACGAGGAAGACGACCGGCACCATCATCGCGATCTCCTTCTTGCCCCCGGCCTCCATCACCGCTCGCCGTCCGTCCTCCCGCACGTCCTGGGCTTGCGCGCGCAGGACCTCCGCGAGGGGGGTGCCGCGCTCGACCGCGATCACCATGCCGTCCACGAACCTCGAGAGGCTCACCAGCCCGGTCCGGTCGCCGAGGCCTTGCAGGGCGGTCGGCAGTGGAGCTCCCGCCCGCGCGTCGGCGAGACACCGCCTGAGCTCAGTGGACAGCTCACCCTGGGACAGTCGACACACCCGCTCCAGGGCTCCCACCGCGCCCTCGCCCGCGCCGACCGCGAGGGCCAGGAGCTCGGCGATGGTGGGGAACTCGCTGAGCATCCGTCGCTCGCGGACGGTGGCCTCGTGGCTGAGCCACTGGTCCCGTGCCACCACCCCGGCCCCCATCCCGCAGAAGACGATGAGGAGTGGGCGGACCACCGAGCCACCCTGGCCGAGCCAGACCATGCTTCCGAGGGCGAGGCCGACGCCCATGCCCGCCGCACCCCACACCACCTGCTCAGCCCGGAACCGGTCTACATCCGGTGCCTTGCCGGCGCGGAGCAACCGCCTCGCGACCGAGGACGACCCGCCGAGCGCCGACTCGACGCGGCGCGCCAGGTCCGTGACCACCGGTCGGGCCAGGACGTCGAGGGCGCCGGGACCGCCCACCCGCCTCGCGGCCAGGAGCCGCGAGGGCCGAGGGGCATCGCGCAGGTACGGGAGCAGCCGGTCGTCGAGTGTGGCGCGGCGGTGGGCCGGGAGCCGCACCCAGACCAGGACCAACCCGACCCCGAGGGCCAGCCCCAGGAGCGCGCCGGCCAGCGGCGGGTTCATCGCAGCACCCGCTCGTCCTCGGGCAGCCGCCCCACGAAGAGCATGATCCGGTATGCCGCGACGGAGGCGATCGCGCCCACCACCAGGACCAGCGTGCCCGTCGAGCTCGCGTACGCCTGGATGGACTCCGGACGAGTGCACAGCATGCCGAGCACCACCCAGGGGGCGGCCACCGCGAGCCTGGCCGCGTTCACCGTCCAGCCCTGACGCGCCTCCAGCTCGGATCGGGTGCGGCTGTCCTCGCGCAGGAAGGTCGACAACGTGCGCAGGAGCGTGCCGAGGTCGCTCCCGCCCACCTCCCTCGCGATGCGCAGGGACTCGATCAGCCGGTCACCGACCGGGTCGCTCAGGCTCGCCTTGAGACGGTCGAGGCACTCGTGGAACCGCCCACTGGATCGGTAGTCCTCGGCAAAGACGCGGAAGGCCGGCCGCAACTCCTCGGGTCCGCGAATCGCGAGCTGGCTCAACGCCTCTGGCAACGCCAGCCCTGCTCTCACCCCCGAGATGATGTTGTCGACGGCATCCGGCCACAGCTCGCGCAGGTTGGCCCGACGGCGGCGGGCACGGATCCTCACGAGGGCGACCGGCGCATAGCCGGCCATGGCCGCGAAGGAGAGCGCAACGGGCGCAACTCGGGTCGCGGCATACACGAGCAGGCCGACGAGGCCGAACGCCACCAGGCAGGCGGCCACCAGCCCACGCGGACCCAGCGTCTCGTAGCCGGCCTGGGCGAGCTGGTCACGCACGCGGCCCACCATCGAGACCCGCCGGGCGGCCCTGGGCGTGGCATCGGGCACCCAGCAGGCCCACCACAGGCAGAACAGTCCGCACCCCAGCAGCAGGCCCACGACGATCCCACTCATCGCGATCACTCCGCGGCCAGGAGGGCCGCGACGTCGTAGCCGGCCCGCCGAAAGCGCTCGGCGTGCGGAGGGAAGCCGTCGGCGCGGCGGAGGACGCCCTCACGCTGGGTGAAGATGTCAGCGGTCTCGACCACGTCTCCCTCGACCCGGCCGGGGACCGCCACGACCTCGCGGACCCGGCGGACGCCGTCGTGCTCGAGGGCCGCGTGGACGACGAGGTCGATCGACCCTGCCACCGTGGGGACGACGAACCGGCTACCGACGTTCTCGCCTGCGAGCAGTGGCAACGTGCACATCTTCGTGATGGCTTCGCGGGCGCTGTTCGCATGGATGGTGCACATGCCGGGCAACCCACTGTTGAGCGCGATGAGGAGGTCAAGGCTCTCTCCTTGTCGGACCTCGCCGACGATGATCCGCGACGGGCGCATCCGCAGCGCTTCCTTCACCAGCCGCCGCAGCGGGATCTCACCCGTCCCCTCGAGGCTGGGCTGTCGACACTGCATGGACGCGACGTCACGCAAGGGGATCTTCAGCTCGAAGACCTCCTCACAGGTCACCACGCGCTCCCGGGGTGGGATGGCAGCGCTCAGGCAGTTGAGCAGGGTGGTCTTGCCGGCCTGGGTGCCTCCGGCGACGAGGATGTTCAGGCCGGATGCGACTGCTGCGCCGAGGAATCGGGCCGCGTGGGCGGTCAGGCTCCCCAGGCCCACGAGATCGTCCAGGTGGGCTGCGCGGACCACGAACTTCCGGACGTTGACCGACCAGTGCTTCCTCGTGATGTCGGGGATGACGACGTGCAACCGCGAACCGTCCGGCAGGACGGCGTCGACGAAGGGGCTCGACAGGTCGACCCGGCGACCACTGGTCTTGAGCATCCGCTCGACGAGGTCGCGCACCCCGTCTGCCGTGAGCATGGTGGTGGTGAGCTCGGCGACTCCGCCACGAGCCACGAACACCTTCGACGGCTCGTTGATCCAGATCTCCTCGACGTCTGGGTCGTCGAAGTACTGCTGCAACGGACCGAACCCGGCCACGGCGTCCTTCACCGACTTGACCGCGTCGTCGACGCTAGGCAGGGCCGGGAGACTGCCGTGCAGCGACCGCTCGTCGTAGTCGGCGACCGCGTCACGGACCAGGCGATCGAGCTCCCCGACATCGCGCGCCGGGTCGAGCCCGGAGCGGCGGATGAGCTCCCGGACCTCGGACTCCACGGTCACGAGCGCATCCATGCCGCCCCCTTCACGCTGGCTCGAATCATGTGTTGACCTTGGTTTGACTACGTTTGCGGAATGATAGGGACACTGAACGTTCGGTGAGCTCAGTTGTCCACAGCTGTGGACGATGCAGCCATCGGCCCTTCGCGCTTCCCTAGCGTCGGCTGAATGCGTCTCCAGCTCACCGTGCTGTTGTCGGCAGCCGGCGGCGAACCTCCGACCGCGCCTGCCGAGGTGGAGGTGGAGGCAGCTCCCGGAGCCACGGCCGCTCAGCTGGCCAGCGCCCTCGTCTGCGCGCTCTCCGACGCCGACGGAGCCGCTGAGCCGACCCTCTCGGTGGCGGGCACCGTCGTCGAAGCGGCGGCCGAGGTGGGCAGGGCACCCTTGGTCGACGGCGCTGCCGTCACCCTCGCTCCGGGGCCCGCTCCGCTCCAGCTGCCGTCTCCCATGGACCCACGGACCCCCGTCACGGCGGCGATCACGCACGGCCCGGACGCCGGGCGCACGCTCGAGCTGCCCCCCGGCGTGCACACCCTCGGGCGCGGATCGGAGGCAACGATCGTGATCGATGACGCCCGGATCTCCCGAGTCCACGCCGTGATCACCGTCGACGCCGACTCGATCACGGTCGCCGACACCGGGTCGACGAACGGCACCGAGCTCGACGGAGCGCCGGTCGCTGCCGTTCCCCACCCTGCCCGCATCGGAGCCACCATCCGGGTCGGGGACACCCTGGTCGCGCTGCGAGCCGGAGGCGGGGTGCCGGCTGCCGTGGCTGCCCGTGATGACGGCACGGTGGGAGTCAACCGGCGACCGCGTCTCCTTGGGGCACCCACTGCTCCGTCGATCTCGCTGCCGGCTCCGCCCGTCGCACCCCACGCCAATCGCGTGCCGTGGCTACCCATGCTGCTGCCGTTTCCGATCGCGGGCGTGATGGCGCTGCTCTTCGGTCCGATGATGCTCGCCTTCGCCGTCATGAGCCCAGTTCTCATGGCGGGCAACGTCATCGGCGACCGGCTGACAACCAAGCGCAGGTATGCCGCGGAGCACGCGGCTTACCTGCGTCGCCACCGAGAGGCCGAGGAGCGGGTGCAGGCCGCCTGCCGCGCTGAGGCCGACCTGCTGTCCCGCGCCTTCCCGGATCCGGCGCAGACCCTGGTGGCCGCCACGACCCCGACGGTGCAGGTCTGGCAACGACGGCGCACCGACCCCGACGCGCTGACCGCGAGCGTCGGGTGGTGCAACCAGCCTGCCTCGGTGCGAGTGCTCAGCGGGATGGGCGCCGACACCCCGGAAGCCCCTCTGCTGCAATGGGTTCCGTGCGCCATGCCCCTCGCCGAGCTGGGGGTCACGGGCATCTGTGGTGAGCGTACTGCCGTGATGGGTGTGCTGCGAGCCCTGCTGGGCCAGCTCGTCACCCTGCACTCCCCCCGCGACCTCGAGCTGGTGCTCGTCACGGGGCCTGGGCGCGCAGACCCTGCCTGGTCCTGGCTCGGGCGGCTGCCGCACGTCCGCACCGCCGACGGGCACCCGCGGCCAGAGTGTCTCCTGGCCTTCGAGCGCCCCCACGACGCACTGGCCGACGCCGCACGGGCCGGCGTCGCAGCACTCGCGGCCGTGGTCCGCCAACGGGTCGCCCAACGCGACGGCCTGGCCGAAGCCTGGTCGGGAGCACGGACCCTGGTCGTGCTCGACGGGGCCGCCGCGCAGGCTGCGCTTCCCGACCTCGCGGTCGTGCTCGAGCACGGTCCTTCCGTGGGGATCTGTGTCCTGGCCGTGGCCGACGAGCGGCCCCGACTGCCCTCGGAGTGCCGAGCGGTCCTCGACCTCGACCTCCCCACACCCGTGCTGCACGTGCCCGGCACCGCACCCACCCGCCTCGTGGTGGACCGGGTCGGGCCGTGGTGGGCGGACCGGCTGAGCCGTGGCCTCGCACCACTGCGCGACGCCACGCCCGCGACCGCGGCCGGTTCGCCTCCGGCCGGGCTCGGGCTCCGCGAGCTGCTCGGACTCGACGACACCGAGTCGATGCCCGCGACCATCGCGCGCACCTGGTCGCGGTGTCCGGAGAGCACCTCGGTGCCCATCGGTCACACCGGAGAAGCCGCCTTCCGTGTCGACCTCGCGTCCGACGGCCCGCACGTGCTGGTAGCCGGCACCACGGGCGCCGGCAAGTCCGAGCTCCTGCGCACCCTCGTGGCCTCCCTCGTGGTGCAGCACGGCCCGGAGCACCTGTCGCTCGTGCTCGTCGACTACAAGGGCGGCGCCGCCTTCCGCGAGTGCTCCCCGCTCCCCCACGTCGCTGCCGTGGTCACCGACCTCGACGAGCACCTCGCTGCCCGAGCCCTCACCTCCCTCCGGGCCGAGCTCAAGCGTCGGGAGCAGCTGCTCGCCGATGCCGAGGTCGCGGACTTCCTTTCGTACCAGTCCTCATCTGCCTCCGTCTCGTCTCCCCTGCCCCGGCTGGTCGTCGTCATCGACGAGTTCCGCGCTCTCGCGGAGGAGCTGCCCCAGTTCATCGACGGCATGGTGGCCGTGGCGGCACTCGGGCGGTCCCTGGGCATCCACCTGGTCCTCGCGACCCAACGACCCGCCGGCGTGGTCACGGCGGACATCAGGACGAACATGAACCTACGGATCGGACTGCGACTGCGCGACCGGTCCGACTCGGTCGACGTCATCGACGCCCCGGACGCCGCGGCCCTGGATCCGGGGGCACCCGGGCGGGCGCTCGCGCGGGTGGCAGACGGACCCATCACTGCCTTCCAGACGGCGTTCGCCGGGGCCAGGTCCGTGGTCACGCAGGGACCGCCCGACCGGATACGGGTGAGGCGACTGCCGTGGGGTGCAGCGCCGGCGCCGTGGCCGGAGTCCACGACTCCGCACACCGACACCTCCACGGACCTGTCGGCCGTGGTTGCTGCCGTGTCAGCCGCGGTCGCCCAGACCGGGGCGCGTCGAGCCGCAAGTCCATGGCTCGCACCTCTCCCCGAGCGGATTGAGGCGCAGTCACTTCCGAGGCCCGAGGACGCCATGCGACTCCCGATCGGGCTGGTCGACGAACCTGCCCATCAACGGCAGCGGCCGCTCGAGGTGGCCCTCGACGAGCCCGGGCACTGGGGTTTCGTCGGCGGCCCGGGGAGCGGGCGCACCACGGCCCTGCTCGCGGTGGTCGGCTCGGCGACCCTCACGCACGGTCCGAGCGACCTCCATGTGTATGCCGTCAGCGGCGGTTCGCTGTCGACGGTCCAGTCACTGCCCCATTGCGGAGCGCACGTTTCGATCGACGACCTGCCCCGTCTCACGCGACTGGTAGCCGGGTTGTCGGAGGACTTGGCCGATCGGCGCGAGCGGCTCGCCACCGCCGGTCGCCCGTCGATGGCGCACTGGCGCCGGGCGGACCCGAAGACCGCCCCCGCTCCGGTCGTGCTCCTGGTCGACGACTGGGACCTGCTCGCGCAGCGGGCCGACGACCACGATGGCGGCCAGGTGGTCACGAAGCTGCTGGGCCTGCTGCGCGAGGGTGCCGGACTCGGCCTGACTGGTGCGCTGGCCGGCGACCGGGCTCTCCTCGTCGGGCGGGCCGCCGCGGCCCTGGCCCACCGGGTCCTGCTCCGGATGAACGACCCCACCGACCTGCTCCTCGCAGGGCTGTCGCCGCGATCGGTCCCTACCGAGCAGCCTCCCGGCCGGGGCCTGCTCCTTGACGGCACCGAGGTCCAGATCGCCGTGCCCCCGCGGTGCGCACCGCCGCGCGGGCCGACCGGGACGTCCGTCAACGGCGCCGTCGACAGCGCGCAACGACGTCCATGGCGTGTCGATGCCCTGCCAACCCGCGTGTCCACGCGCTCGCTGCCGCAGCCGACCGATGCGGACGACGTCATCCTGGTGGGGATCGGCGGCGACGTGCTCGCACCCCGAGGGCTGAGTCCCTCTCGCGACCCGCGTCGGTGGGCCGTCATCGGCGGGAGCGGGTCCGGTGTCAGCACGACCCTCGCGACTGTCGCATCGGGGCTGGCGACGAAGGGTCGTCAGCTCTGTGTGGTCGCGACCCCTTCCGCGCCCTGGGCGGTACTCCGCGGGGACTCCCGCATCCTGTGGTGCGACGACCCCGGCCGCGTCGAGGGGCTGGTCGCCCTGAGACGGCGGGCACCCGACCTCGTCGTGGTGGTCGACGACGCCGACCAGCTCCTCGACACACCGCTCGACGCGGCCGTGCGTGAGATCGCCGCCTCGGTCGACCGCGACGGGGGACTCGTCGTGGTCGGAGCGAAGGCCGACGCCGTGTCCGTGCAGTACCGCGGGTTGGCGGTCAGCGTGGCGAAACACCGCACGGGCATCCTGCTCGGACCGTCCAGCGCGACGGCGGCTGACCTGCTCGGCACGCGGGTCCCGGTGGACCGGCTGGCACCGCCGGGGCGTGGCTACCTGGTGCGGTCGGGGGCTGCACTACCGATCCAGGTTGCCTCGACTAGTGTCAGGAGGTGACCCTCCCCCCTGACCTGGCCGCCCTCGGTGACGAGAAGTTCGTCTCCCTCACCACGTTCCGCAAGTCCGGCGCCGCCGTGGAGACCACGGTGTGGATCGGGCGCGACGGCGAATCGCTGATCGTGACGACGCCGAGCGGCAGCGGCAAGGTCAAGCGCCTGCGCAACGACGAGCGCATCGCCCTGCGGCCGTCGAGCCGGCGGGGGAAGGCCGACACCTCGGTGCCGCCGGTCGCCGGCGTGGCCGAGGTCGTCGAGGGCCGGGAGGCGATGTACCGGCTCGACTCGGTGATGGGAGCCAAGTACCCGCTCGAGTACCGCCTCGTCATGGGGATCGAGCGGCTGATCCGCCGCGGCGCACCTCAGCGGGTGATGCTGCGCATCACGGCAGCGGACGAAGCTGCCTGACCCGGCTCACCGCTCACCGCTCAGCGGTGTCTGCCGAATCCTGGTCCCTCGTGTCGGCGCGGATCGCGGCGAGGATGCCGACCAGGGCGATGACGATGACCAGGGCGCCAACCAGCGCACGGTCGCTCTGCACCAGGCTCCAGCCGACCGGGAGCAGCAGGGCGTTCCAGACGGCGGTCGGGGTGCTGGGCCAGTTGTCGCCGCGCACCCAGCCACGGGCCAGCGCCGCGATGCCCACCGCGAAGACCAGGATCAGCAGGGCCGACATCACGACCCGCGTCGCGTCGTCAGAGGAGTCCTGGGTCAGCTCCCACAGGTAGAACCCGACGAACCCCAGCAGCGCCAACGCCTGCAGGGCGCAGATGCCGGCGGCGACGGTACGGAACGGGTCGCGCGGGCGGGACGGGGCGGGGGCCGGACTGGTCACGGCACTCAGGCTAGGCCCGGGCGCGGACGGCGCGCACGCGGCATACCGCGGTCCGCGGGTGAGCCGGAAATGGGCGGACGTGACGCGACACGTCCGACATGTGACCAACACCTCACTGTCACCGGGTCGAAATCTCGTGCTCAGGGTGTCTATTCAGGTCCGGATGCGTCAGGCTGGAACAGAAAGCCGCGGCAACCCGTTGGCAGAAGTGCGTCCACCCCTCCAAACTGAGGTGCGCACGCGTTTCACCCTGTGCGGAAATGGGTCGGCTAGTGTTTGCCGTTCGGCCCTGACCTGCTCAGGCGCACGACCCCCTGCACACCCCCGCAATGACGCGTCCGTGCTGTGAGGTCCGCACCCCAGGGCCACACCGCGCGGATGCGAACCCCCTGCACTACAAGGAGCACCCTTCATGGATTGGCGCGATCGCGCTGCCTGCCTCGACGAGGACCCCGAGCTGTTCTTCCCGATTGGGAACACCGGCCCGGCCATCCTCCAGATCGAGGAGGCCAAGGCCGTCTGCCGGCGCTGCACCGTCGTCGACGTCTGCCTGAAGTGGGCCATCGAGTCCGGTCAGGACGCCGGAGTCTGGGGCGGCATGTCCGAGGACGAGCGCCGCGCCCTCAAGCGCCGCAACGCTCGCGCCCGCCGCGCCGGCTGACCGAGCCCGCTTCGCCGCCGACGCGTCGGCGGACCCCCTGTACGACCACAACTCCAGACGACCGGGACCCGCCCTCAGGCGCCGTCCCTCCCCAGTGGCCGAAGCCGCGCGATGAAACGCACCCGCGTCCCGCGCGGCTTTGCTGCGTCCCAGGCGATCCTGCCCCGCAGGTCCTGCACCAGCGACTGCACGATCTGGGTGCCGAGCCCCGAGCCACCCGGCGTGAAGTCGGCCGGCAGGCCAACTCCGTCGTCGGTGATCGTCACCGTGAGCAGCTCGTCGCCGCGGTCGTCGGCCGAGCGCTGCGCCTCGACGTCGACGGTGCCGCCACCGGTCTCGGCGAGTCCGTGCTCGACGGCGTTCTGCACCAGCTCGGAGAGCACCATCGCGAGCGCCGTCGCGTCCTCAGCGCGCAACGTGCCGAACGACCCCCGCACCTGGGAGGTGATCGGGTGCTCGATCTTGGCGACCTCGGTGATCGCCTGCAGGCCACGCACCGCGATGTCGTCGAAGTCCACCGTCTCGTCGAAACCCTGGCTCAGCGTCTCGTGCACCAGCGCGATCACTCCGACGCGCCGCACCGCCTCCTCCAGCGCCGCCCGGCCCGCCTCGCCCTCGGGGAGCCGCCGGGCCTGCAGCCGCAGCAACGCCGCGACCGTCTGGAGGTTGTTCTTCACGCGGTGGTGGATCTCGCGGATCGTCGCGTCCTTGGTGAGCAGCTCGAGCTCACGACGACGCAGCTCGGAGACGTCGCGCAGGAGCAGCAGCGCCCCGACCCGGTTGCCACCCTCGGTGATCGGGATGGCGCGCATCGACACGCTCGCGCCACGTGAGGTGACCTCGGTGCGCCACGGCGCCCGACCGGTGACCACCAGCGCCAGCGACTCGTCGACCGGCGACTCGTCGCGCAGGAGGTCGGCCACCACCTTGGCCAACAGCTCGCCGATGACGTCGCCGACGTGGCCGAGCCGGTGCACGGCAGAGAGAGCGTTGGGGCTGGCGTAGGACACGATCCCGTTGACGTCGAGCCGGATCACGCCGTCACCGACGCGCGGCGCACCGCGCCGTTGGCCGGTGGGGGCGGAGCTGTTCGGGAACTCCCCCGCTGCGATCATCCGCGCCAACGCGTCGGCGAGCGCCTGATAGGTCAGCTCCAGCCGGCTCGGCGTCCGCATCGCCGCAAGATTGGTATGCCGCGTGATCACCGCGAGCGCGCGGCCCTCCCGCACGACGGGGATGGCCTCCTCGCGGACCGGCATGTCGTCGCGGAAGATCGGGTCCTTCTCGCGGACGATCCGCTGGTCGAGGTAGGCCTGGTCGAGCAGCGACTGGCGGCCCCGATGGGTGCGCCGCCCGACCACGTCCTCGAAGAACACCATCTGGCCGGTCGTCGGTCGCACGTGCGCCACCGCCAGCCAGCCCTCGAGGCCACCCGGCACCCAGAGCACGAGGTCGCCGAAGGAGAGGTCCGAGATCAGCTGCCAGTCACCGACGAGCAGCTGGAGCCACTCGACCTCAGCGGGGGCGAGGTCGGTGGCGGACTGGAGCACCTCGTTGAGGGTGGGCACGCGGGAAGCCTAATCGCGCGTCGGGAGGGCGGTGTTCGACGGGTGGGCGGCCCCTGTCTGCGCCGACGATCCTGCACGACACTGGCCCGGTGACCGACCTGCTCCCCTTCGCCGCCGACCTGCCGTCGGAGACCGTCGGCGCCGGCGAGGTGCTGATCACCGAGGGCGCGCCCGCGGGACGGATGTTGGTGCTCGTGTCCGGGTCGGTCGTCATCGAGCACGACGGGGTGCCGTTCGCCCGCATCGACTCCCCCGGCGCGGTCTTCGGGGAGATGTCCGCCGTGCTGGACCGTCCCGCGACTGCGACCGTCCGCGCGGTCGAGGACGTCGTGGTGCACGTCGTCGAGGACCCGCTCGACTTCCTGTCGGAGCAACCGGGAGCCGCGCTCGCCGTCCTGCGCACGACGGCGTCGCGCCTCGACGGGATGACGCACTACCTCGTCGACGTGAAGAGGCAGTTCGCCGACCAGGCCGGGCACCTCGGGCTCGTCGACCAGATCCTCGACGTGCTGGTCCACCACCAGGGCCCTGCCCCGCGCACCGGCTCGGCGCGGGACCCCGAGGGCGACCACCACGGTGACGACGAGGGTGGTGACGACGAGGGTGGCCACGACGGGGGCCCCGAGCACCCGTCAGGCGAGGCTGAGCTGCTCTGAGTCGAAGACGCCGAACCACGTCGCCGTGGCGGCGTCGGTGTCGAGGGTGATGTGCGCCGGCACCTTGCCGATCTGCTTGCCCGCGTTGAAGACCCACGTGTCGCCGAGGCGCGCGTGCCACGAGCCGCCCTTGGCCCACGGCGCCTGGTGGATGTGACCGCAGAGCACGACGTCGGGGCCGTGCAGCGCGATCCAGGCGGCCAGCTCCTCGTCGGGGAAGGTCCGGCGGCCGTCGAAGCACAGGGCGGTCCCCGCAGGCGGGGCGTGGTAGAGCCACACCCAGCGAGCCGGGCGGTCGACCGCGGCGGCAGCGAGCTGCGCTGCCACCTCGTCGCGGGTGACCGGACCGTCCCACCAGGGGCACACGGTGAAGCGGGTGTCACCGATGTCCACGCTCATGCCGTCGACGTGCACCGACTCGGGATGGGGAAGGCGCAGCCAGGCGGCCACCTGTTCGCCGTGCGCGCCCGGCCCGTCGAGGTCGTGGTTCCCGGACGCGACGAGGACCGTGCCGCGTGCCGCGAGGAGCGCGAGGTACCTCGTCAGGACGACGGTCTGCACGGCGTGCGGCACCGGGCTGACGACGTCGGCGAGGTCACCGACCACAGCGACGACGTCCACATCGGAGGCCGCCTCCACGAGCCAGTCGTAGTGGGGCAGCCGGTAGTGCAGGTCCGACACGACGAGGATCCGCATGACGTGATCCTCGCGGACCAACGGCCAGGGGCGCGCCCCCGGTGTCACCGGCTGGACGCGGCGCCCGGTGAGACGGCAGTCAGGCGAAGCGGACGAGGTCGCCGACGGCGATGGTGCCCGGCTGCTCGACGGTCGCGTAGATCCCGGCATGGAGGTCGTGGTGGTCGCTGATGGCCTGGAGCATCCTGGGCCGCTCCGGTAGCCCGACCTGGGCGACCCCGACCATCCGACATCGCTCGATCGCCTCGGTCACGCGCAGCCGCACCGTGCCGATGGTGACGTCGCGCCCGATCCACGACTCCTCGGCATACGGCTGGTCGGTGCGGACCACGACGTTGACGCGGAGGTGGCGCGGGTCGAGCGGGCGCCCGTCGCCCTCGTGCCGGCCGAGCTCGGCGAGCGTCGCGCTCCCGACGATGGAGAAGGTCGCGGCGTCCTGGTGCTGGACGTCGCCCTCCCTCCGCACGGTGACCGGCTCACCGAAGTGGCGCGACACGATGGAGTCCGCGCCGTCCCGTCCGAGCGCGACCTCCGAGCCGTCCGGCAGGGTCACCACCGTGCCCGTGGCGCGCTTCGCCGCGACCAGCTCGAACACCGGGTCCATCCTGCGGAAGCGCCGGGAGTGCTTGCCGCTGGCCAGCTTGCCGTCGGTCGCGTAGACCGCCCACTCGCGGTCGCCGACCACACCGGCCGGCCCGACCTCGACCGAGGCGAGGGCTTCCCCGCCCATCGACTTCACCGGGTAGCGGCTCACGAGCAGGACCTGGGGATGCGTCGTCTCGTCGGCCACGCGCCCACTGTATCCGCGCGGTTTCGCCCCACTCCGGAGCAGTTTCGGCCTACCCTCGGCGACCATGACCGTGCCACCGTCGCAGCCACCCGTGCCGCCCGTGCCGCCCACCGAGCCGCCCCAGCCGACGACACCGGCCCAGCCCGTGGTGGGCACGATCCGGCTGACCATCCAGGGATCGGTGATGACGGCCAACGCCATCACCCCGCGGGTGCGGATCAACGGCTACCCGGTGCCGTCGCGCTACGGGGTGCAGGACCTGCCCGTCCACGCCGGGCCCAACCACATCGACGTCGACGCGCAGTGGATGCGCACCTACGGCCAGGCCGGCATCGACACCACCGTGGCGCCCGGGCAGGTCGTCGAGGTCTGGTACGCCTCGCCGGTGCACCAGTTCGCGCGCGGCAACATCGGCTTCACCAAGCAGCACCGTCCCGGGATGGGCTGCCTGTGGATCGGCCTGGCCGCGGTCGCGTTCGTCGTGGTCCTGAGTGTCGTCGCGGCCGCGCTCGGCGGTCGCTGAGCACAGACCGCAGACCACCGAGCGCGGGCCGGTGAGCGCGGGCCGCCGGGCGCGCTACGACGTCGCGGCGCCCGAGCGGATCACCGAGCGCAGCGTGCGCAGGGCGACCGACAGGGCCGCGATGTTCGGCTTGTCGAGCCGCTCGATCCCGCTGAGCGCCGTCTTGGCCCGAGCCAGGCTCTCGGCGTTAGCCTTGGCCCACTCGTCGTAGCGCGCCAGCGGCGCAGCACCCGAGGTGGACGCGTCGATGACGGAGCGCACGAGGCTCTCCAGCACGGCATACAGGTCATCGCGGAGGGCACCACGAGCCAGCGCGTCCCACCGGTCGTCACGCGGCAGGTTGGTGACCCGCGTGAGCATGGCGTCGATCCCGAACCGCTCGGAGAGCACGAAGTAGAGGGGCGCCACGTCGGTGGGCGACTCCCCCGTGTCGGTGGCGATGTCGACGATGTCGAGCAGTGAGAACTGGTCGAGCAGGCTCGCGGAGCGCAGCGCGAGGTCGTCGGGCACACCGAGCTTCTCCAGCCCGGCGGCGTTGTGCTGCAGGCGCTTCAGCTCCGCACCCTTGAGCAGGTCGGTGATCTGGGGAGCGAACTCGCGGACCACCGCTTCGAACCGCTTCACCTCGTTGGCGACGTCGAGTCGCGACGGGCGCGAGGTGAGGAACCAGCGCATCGAGCGGTCGATCAGCCGCCGGAACTCGAGGTAGAGCTGGCTCTGCACGTCGGTGGACACGACGTTGTCGAGCGCCTCGACCTCGTGGACGAAGCTCGGCAGGTCGAAGATCTCGCGGCAGACCACGAAGGCACGGGCGATCTGCTCCGGGGTCGCGCCGGTCTCCTCCATCGCCCGGAAGGCGAACGTGATGCCGCCCCGGTTGACCATCGAGTTGACCACCGAGTTGGTGATGATCTCGCGACGCAGCGGGTGCTCGGCCAGCTCGCCGGCGAACTGCTCGCGCAGCGCCGCCGGGAAGTAGTCGGTCAGGGTCGCCTGGAACCACGGGTCGTCGGGCAGCTCCGACGGCAGCAGGTCCTCCTTGAGGGCGAGCTTGGCGTAAGCCACCAGCACCGAGAACTCCGGTGACTTCAGGCCGAGGCCGTCGGCGAAGCGCCGGTCGATCTCGGTGTCGGTCGGCAGGAACTCCAGCGCCCGGTCGAGGTCGCCGCGCTCCTCCAGCCAGTGGATCAGCCGCTGGTGGACGGGGAGCATCGGGTGCTCCTGGGCGCGGGCGTTGCCCAGCAGGACGTTCTGCTCGTAGTTGTCGCGCAGCACCTGGGCGGCGACGTCGTCGGTCATCGACGCCAGCAGCGTGTTGCGCTGCTTGAGCGTCATGTCACCGGCCTTGACCAGGGAGGTGAGCAGGATCTTGATGTTGACCTCGTGGTCGGACGTGTCGACGCCCGCGGAGTTGTCGATGGCGTCGGTGTTGACCCGCACGCCGTGCAGCGCCGCCTCGATGCGGCCGAGCTGGCTGAGGCCGAGGTTGCCACCCTCTCCGACCACCTTGCAGCGCAGCTGTCCCCCGTCGACGCGGATCGCGTCGTTGGCGCGGTCGCCGATGTCGGTGCTGCTCTCGCCGGCCGACTTCACGTAGGTGCCGATGCCACCGTTCCAGAGCAGGTCGACCGGCGCCTGCAGGATCGCCTTCATCAGCTCGGCCGGGGTCATCGACGTGGCGTTCTTGGGCAAGCCGAGCGCCGCGGTCATCTCAGGGGTGATGGCGATTGACTTCAGCGAGCGGTCGAAGATTCCACCGCCGCTCGAGATGAGCGAGGTGTCGTAGTCGGCCCACGAGGAGCGCGGCAGGTCGAACAACCGCTGGCGCTCAGGGAAGCTCGTCGCCGCAACGGGATTCGGGTCGAGGAAGATGTGGCGGTGGTCGAACGCCGCCACCAGCCGGATGTGCTCGGACAGCAGCATGCCGTTGCCGAAGACGTCGCCGGACATGTCGCCGATGCCGACCGCCGTGAAGTCCTGGGTCTGGGTGTCGTGACCCATCTCGCGGAAGTGCCGCTTGACCGACTCCCACGCGCCACGGGCGGTGATGCCCATGGCCTTGTGGTCGTAGCCGGCCGAGCCACCCGAGGCGAACCCGTCGTCGAGCCAGAAGCCGTAGGACTGGGCGACCCCGTTGGCGATGTCGGAGAAGGTCGCCGTGCCCTTGTCGGCCGCCACGACGAGGTAGGAGTCGTCGGGGTCGTGGCGCACCACCGAGGCGGGGGGCACGATCTGCGACCCGTCGCGGTTGTCGGTGAGGTCGAGCAGCCCGGAGATGAAGACCTTGTAGGAGCCGATGCCCTCGGCGAGCCAGGCGTCACGGTCGACCGTCGGGTCGGGCAGCTGCTTGGCGTAGAACCCACCCTTGGAGCCGGTCGGCACGATGACGGCGTTCTTGACCATCTGGGCCTTGACCAGGCCGAGCACCTCGGTGCGGAAGTCCTCCCGCCGGTCGGACCACCGCAGCCCGCCACGGGCCACCGGCCCGAAGCGCAGGTGCACGCCCTCGACGCGCGGCGAGTAGACGAAGATCTCGAACTGCGGCCGCGGGGCCGGCAGGTCGGGCACCTTCTTCGGGTTGAGCTTGATCGAGACGTAGGTCTTGGCGGCCCCCGCGGAGTCGGCCTGGTAGAAGTTCGTCCGCAGCGTCGCCGTGATGACCCCGAGGAACGCCCGGATGATCCGGTCGTGGTCGAGGCTCTTGACCTCGTCGAGGTCCTTGGTGATCTGGTCGCACAACGCGCCCTGCGCGGCCTCGCGCTCGGGGCCGGCCGCACCGGCATACCGACTCGGGTCGAACCGGGCCTCGAAGAGGGCCACCAGCTTGGCGGCGAGCCGCAGGTTGGAGACCAGCGCCGACTCGACGTAGTCCTGGGAGAACGTGGACCCGGTCTGGCGCAAGTACTTCGCGACGGTGCGCAGGATGACGACCTGTCGCCAGGTCAGCCCGGCACCGAGGACGAGAGCGTTGAACCCGTCGGACTCGGCCTCACCACGCCACACCGCCCCGACCGCGTCCTGGAACAACTCACGGAGCCGGTCCCGGCCGCCGTCGCCGGTCCACACCTTGTCGTCGCGCACCCGCAGGCCGAAGTCGTAGACCCAGAGGCCGACGCCGTCGCCCCGCGAGATCTCGTAGGGCCGCTCGTCGACGACCTCGACGCCCATGTGGGTGAACATCGGCAGCACCTGCGTCAGGGACAGCGGGCTGCGGCGGTAGAGCTTGAAGCGACGCTCGTTCGCGGGGGCGCCGGGCTCCTGGTACATGTTCAGGCCGGTGGCGTCATCGCTCTCCAGCGCGTCCATGTGACGGATGTCGGCGACGCCGATGCGCGAGGTGAAGTCCTCCTTGTAGGCCTCGGGGAAGGCCCGTCCGTAGAGGCCGACCAGCCGCGCGGCAGCCTCCTCACCGTGCTCGGCCCGGGCCGCCTCGCCGAGGTCCTCGTCCCAGGTGCGCGTCGCGTCGACGAGCTGGCGCTCGAGCACGGCCTCGTCGATCGAGGGGATCGACTCACCCGCCGGGACGCGGACGACGAAGTGCAGGCGGGCCAGCACGGACTCCGAGACGCGAGTCGTGAAGTCGACCGTGGCACCCGGAAAAGCTTGCCGGAGAATGGATTCCATCTTGAGCCGGACGCCCGTGTTGTAGCGGTCGCGGGGGATGTAGACGAGGCACGACACGAACCGGCCGAACCGGTCGCGCCGAAGGAACAGCTTGGTCTTGCGCCGCTCCTGCAGGTGGAGCACCGCCGTCGCGTTGTCGTAGAGCGACTCCTCCTCGGCCTGGAAGAGCTCGTCACGCGGGTAGTTCTCGAGCACCTCGAGCAGGTCCTTGCCCGAGTGCGAGTCGGGCAGGAAACCGGTGCGCTGGAAGATCGCGGCGACCTTGTCACGCAGCACCGGCACCCGGGTCACGGACTCGGTGTAGGCGCTGGAGGTGAACAGCCCGAGGAAGCGCTTCTCCCCCGTCACCTCACCCGCGTCGTCGAACTGCTTGACGCTGACGTAGTCGAGGTAGGTGTTGCGGTGCACCGTCGCCCGCGAGTTGGCCTTGGTGATGATGAGCAGCTCGCGGGCCCGCGCCACGGCCTTGGCCTGCTCGCTCAGCAGCACACCGTCACCCGTGCGGTCGTAGCGCAGGAGCCCGAGCCCCGTGCCCTGGACGGCTTCGAGCATGTCGGCGTCCGGCCCGCGGTGGAGCGCGTACTCGCGGTAGCCGAGGAACGTGAAGTGGTTGTCCGCCAGCCACTCCAGGAGACCGCGCGCCTGCTCCACCTCCTCCTCCGGAAGTCCGGTCGGTGGCGCGTCGACGAGGTCGCGCGCCAGCTGCGAGCAGGTGGCCTTCATCTTGGGCCAGTCCTCGACGGCCTCACGCACGTTGCCGAGGATGCCGCGCAGCCCCTCGGCGATGCTGGCGCGCTCGGAGGCGCTGCTGTCGCGGTCGATCTCCAGGTGCATCCAGGACTCGCGCACGAGGCCGAACCCGTCGTCGGACGCGGACTGCCCCGTGGTGGCGCCGGCGTCGAGGACCACCTCCTCCAGCTGTCCCGCGGCGTTGCGTCGGACCCGCATCGTCGGGTGCACGACGAGGTAGACCGCACGCTCCATGCGCTGGAGCTCGGCACTCACCGAGTCGACGAGGAAGGGCATGTCGTCGGTGACGATCTGGACGACGGTGTGCCCGCTGGCCCAGCCCTGCTCCTCGATCTCGGGGTTGAAGACCTCGACCTTCGCGGTGCCGACGGGACGGTCCTTGGCGAGGTCGCGCTGGGCCATGGCCGCGCCGAGCAGGTCCTCGGGCGCTCGGGCCAGGAGGTCCTCGGTGGCCACGTGGCGGTAGTAGGTGCGCAGGAACTCTTCGACCGCCTCACCACCGGCGTGGTCCGCGCGCTCGGCGGCGGTGTGCAGGAGTTGCTGACGGGACTGCTCCAGCGACGCAGACATGGCTGTCGACTTCATCCTCACTCGGTCTTCGGGCTGTGCGGGTCGTGCACGGCCGCCGCACCACGCTGTGCGACCCAGCCGAGACTATCGCTCACGAGTCGCAGGCGGCACACCCCGCCCCTCAGGTCACATTGGCGGAACGTTTACGCAGGTCAACGTGTGTTTTTGCGCAATGTGTGGTGAGGTGGAGTGTTTGCACCCCCCGAAGCAAAAGGAGTTCCACGTGATCGTCCTCGGCATCATCTTGCTGATTCTCGGCCTGCTCGTGAGCAGCCTCAAGATCCTGGTGACCATCGGCGCCATCCTCATCGTGGTCGGGCTCGTCCTGGCCATCCTGGGTGGCACCGGTCGCGCCATCGGTGGCAGGAAGCACTGGTACTGATCGGGCCTGGTTCGTGACGAACGGCCCTCGGAGTGCCCCATGTGGGTATCTCCGGGGGCCGTTGCCATGACCTCACTACAGTGAGAGGTATGCCGCCCGCCCGGGTCGACCCCGACCGTCTCCGCTTGCTCGCTGCGGCTCTCGGGCCGCTGCGCGAGTGCGCGCGGGACGGCGCCGCGGAGGTCCTCGAGCAGTTCCCCGAGGTGGGTGACCGGGAGACCCAGACCGTCCTCGACGGGTGGGTCGACCAGGTGGCCGACCTCCTGCGCGAGATCGACGCGACCACCACCGACCTCGCCGGTCGGCTGCACGTCGCCTCGCTCGCCGAGCCTCCCGGACTCAGTGACCCTGTGGGCCGCGCCGATCGAGTGCGGTCGTGACCGTCGTCGCCGGCGACCCGGCCTCCTGCTCGCGCCTGGGGGGCACCCTGCGCCACCTGGCCACCCGACTGCGCACCTCCGGCCGAGCAGCCCGCGACCCCTTCGACGACGGTGACCTCGCTCGACCCGGCCCGGTGCTCCTGCAGGCCCGACGGCGCGTCGACGCGCTCGACGCCGCCACGGCTGCAGCTGCTCGCGAGGTCGACCGGGTCGGCTCGGCTCTGCAAGCCCACTCCGCCGACCTGTCCGAGGCGGTCGCCGACAGCCGTCGGATCGCCGCCCGCGCCACCCAGGCGGGGCTCCGGGTGGGTGCCGGCGGCGAGGTCGCCACGGCCTGGGGCGTTACCGGGGTCGCCGACGGCGAGGCCAGCGCCCACCAGCTCGCGGCCGCCGCCCGCATCCAGGCCGAGCTCGACGCCGTCAGCGCCCTCGTGGCCCAGCGCCGGCACCGCTTGGCCGTGACGCTGCGCGAGTCGCAGCAGGTGCTGGCCACGCACGCGGAAGCGCTGCGGCGGTGACGTCCGTCGACCTCAACGCAGACCTGGGCGAGTCGTTCGGGCGGTGGACCCTGGGCGACGACGAGGCGATGCTCGACGTCGTCACGAGCGCCAACGTCGCCTGTGGCTTCCACGCCGGCGACCCCCGAGGCCTGTTGCGGGTGTGCGGGCAGGCCGCCGAGCGCGGTGTCGTCATCGGCGCGCAGGTCGGCTACCGCGACCTCGCAGGTTTCGGCCGCCGGTTCATCGACCTCGACCCGGCTGACCTGCTGGCCGACGTGGTCTACCAGCTCGGCGCCCTCCAGGGCATCTGCGCGGCCGTCGGCGCGAAGGTCCGGTACGTGAAGCCGCACGGCGCGCTCTACCACGCGGTCGTCCACCACGAAGCCCAGGCAGCCGCGGTGGTCGAGGCGGTGCGCCGGGTCGACCCGACCTTGGCCGTGCTCGGCCTCCCCGGCTCGGTGGTGCTGGCCGTCGCGCAGGCCGCGGGGCTGCCGACCGTCACCGAGGCCTTCGCCGACCGCGCCTACACGCCTCAGGGCGGGCTGGTCCCCCGCAGCGAGGAGGGCGCCGTGCTGCACGACCCCACCTCCGTGGCCGCCCGGGCCGTGCGCCTGGTGGTCACCGGCCAGGTCGAGGCGTCCGACGGATCGGCGATCACGGTCGGCGCGCGGTCCCTGTGCGTCCACGGCGACAGCCCGGGCGCGGTGTCGATGGCCACCGCCGTACGCGCCGGCCTCGAGGCGGCCGGGGTCACCATCCGGCCGTTCGTCGCGGCCGACGCCTAGGCCGTCGTGACCGGTCGGCTGTTGCCCAGCGGCGAGCGGGCGGTCCTCGTCGAGGCCGACACCCTCGAGGACGTGCTCGAGCTGCATCGGCGCCTGTGGGTCGACGACCGCCCGCCGGGCCTGCTCGACGCCGTGGCCGGTGCCCGCACGCTCCTGCTGGTCGTCGACTCGGCCGCCGCCCTGGGCCCGGTCCGGTCGGCGGCCGAGACGGCGCTCCGCGAGCTGTCCGGCTCGGCTGGCGCCCCGGCCCGGGCGCCGGAGCGGGCAGACGCCACCGACGTCGAGATCACCGTCCACTACGACGGCCCGGACCTGGCCGGCGTCGCGGAGCTGACCGGCCTGTCGCCGGAGGAGGTCGTCGCGGCGCACACCGGCCGGGTGTGGCGCGTGGGCTTCAGCGGGTTCGCCCCGGGCTTCGCGTACCTCGTGGGCGGGGACCCTCGTCTCGACGTCCCGCGACGCTCCACACCCCGGACCCGCGTGCCTGCAGGGTCGGTCGGGCTGGCCGGGGAGTTCAGCGGCATCTACCCGCGCTCCTCCCCCGGCGGCTGGCAGCTGATCGGCCGCACGGAGCAGGTCCTCTGGGACCTCGACCGCGAGCCACCTGCCCTGCTCCGGCCGGGGCTGTGGGTGCAGTTTGTTGATGCGGACGGTGTTGATGCGAACGGTGTTGGTGCGAACCGTGTTGATTCGGACGGTGTTGATGTGGACGGTGTCGACGCGGACGGTGTTGATGTGGACGGTGTCGACGCGGACGGCACCCCATGACTGGCGAGCGAGCCACGAAGGCCGGCCCCGCGGCATACCCACGGCTGGAGGTGCTCGAGACCGGGCCGCTGGCCCTCGTCCAGGACCGCGGGCGCCCCGGCCTCTCGGAGCTGGGCGTCGGCCCGTCGGGGGCCGCGGACCGTGGGGCCCACGCGCTCGGCGCCCGGCTCCTCGGGCAGGACACCGACCGCGCCGCCATCGAGGTCCACCACGGCGGCCTGGCCCTGCGCGCCCACGGCGCCGTCACGGTGGTGCTCACCGGTGCACCCACGACCGCGACCGTCGACGGCAGGAGGGTCGGCCATGCCGCTCCGTTCACCGTGGGCGACGGCGCGCTCCTCGACCTGGGCCGCCCCACGAGCGGCCTGCGCACCTATGTCAGCGTCCGTGGCGGCATCGAGGTCGGCCTCGTGCTCGGATCGCGTTCGTACGACACACTTTCCGCAATCGGTCCTGCGCCGCTGCGTCCGGGCGACCTGCTGCCGATCGGCATCGCGGTGGGCCAGCCCACGGTCGACGTCGCCCCCGTGCCGACTCCTTCGACCGGCACCGTGACGCTCGAGCTGCTGCCCGGCCCCCGCCGCGACTGGCTGGCCGACGTCGCGGAGCTGACCTCGTCGCCGTGGTCCGTCGACCCGGCCAGTGACCGCGTCGGGGTGCGCCTCGACGGTGCCGCCCTGACGAGGTCGCCGCAGTTCGAGGACCGCGAGCTCCCCAGCGAGGGCGTGGTCAGGGGCGCCGTGCAGGTCCCTGCCGACGGGCGTCCCGTGGTGTTCCTCGCCGACCACCCGGTCACCGGCGGCTACCCCGTCGTCGCGGTGCTCACCGAGCGCTCCGCCGACCTCGCCGCCCAGCTGGTGCCGGGCCAAGCGGTGCGGTTCCGGACTGCCTCGTCGCGGCGCTGAGCCCCGATGGCTACGCTGGCGAGGCGACGTCCGCCACCAGCTGAGCCGACGTCCGCCACCAGCTGGTGGGCAGCATCCCGGTGACAGGAGAAGACGCATGAAGATCGCCAAGTCGATCGAGTACGCCGCCACCCCCGAGGAGGTCTTCGCCGTCCTGTCGGACGTGAAGTTCCAGGAGGCGAAGTGCGCGGCCACCGCGGCCGTCAAGCACTCGGCGGACGTCAAGACCGTCGGCGACCACACCGTCATCACCACCGAGCGCATCCTGCCCAGCGACGGGCTGCCCGACTTCGCCAAGTCGATGGTCGGCGACACCCTCAAGGTGACCGAGACCCAGGACTGGGGCCCGGCCTCCGGAGGTGGCGGCCGGCGCGGCACGGTCGAGATGGCGGTCGCCGGCGCACCCATCGTGCTCAAGGGCACCCTGATGCTCGCGCCCGGTGCAGGCGGGACCGTCGAGACGCTCGACGCCGAGCTCAAGGCCAAGGTGCCGCTCATCGGCGGCAAGATCGAGAAGGCTGCCGCGCCGCCGATCGAGGAGGCCATCGACATCGAGGCCGAGACCGCCGCGAAGTGGCTCAGGCGCTGACCTGAGACGTGGCGAGGTGAGGTGAGGTGAGGTGAGGTGGCGCGCGCGCCACCGCAACGCCCCCCGCCCCCGGC